>MHHQ01000015.1 GCA_001817065.1 Candidatus Andersenbacteria bacterium RIFCSPHIGHO2_02_FULL_46_16 | reverse complement strand
GAATCTGATTGCGATAATTTCTGCCCCGTTCATCGGTCAAATTCGCCACATGCTCGGCAACTAAATCCGCCACTTCGGTGTTTTCCGCAAGCACAAAAAGCACCGGCTTTTTATCCAGTCCCTTTTCACGAAATTCCACGGCTATCTGTTCCATCTTTTTTCTGCCGATGTCCAAAAGCAGTTTTTGGCTTACGGAAACGCCAATAACTTGCCCTCTTCGATGTTCCTCGTCGGCTTCGGCTCGTTCGGCGCGCACATCAAGGTCATCCATTTTCTCACCCATCATTCCTTGCCGTTCTTCCAAAAATATCTGCTTCACGAGCATCGCCCGCATCGCTTCCACTAAATCAAAATCATAGACAATATGCGGAAAATACTCTTTTTTCTCCGCGCTTCCGTAGAATGGCGTGGCGGAAAAATCAATTTGTAAAAATACGCCTTTCTCCCCGCCGCGCTTTTCCACCATTCGGTTATACAGAGTAGTCAAGAATTTTCGCCAGACCAATTCTTCGCCTTTGGCGGTTTTGGCGCCGTGTACATGGTGCGCCTCGTCGTTGAAAATGATCAAATCCGGATATTCGGAAAGAAAGTCGGCAATAATTTCGCCACGCGGCTGTTCCTCCACATCGGCACCTGTCAGTTGGTCCCACAAGTTGCTTGATTCGTTCAACCGGAACTGTTGCCAATTGGTGATATATACGAACGGCTCGTCCGGGGGCGTAAGATTTGGCCGAATGTCCGCTGGCTCCAAGACTTGCAAATGGAAGCGATTGCGCCAGCGCTCGCCTTCTGGCATAAAAAGCGGCCGCTCAAAATCAGATTTGGATTTGTCGCGATTGCCGGTTTTGGGGTCGTGCTTTCCCAAAAACATATCCAGCAATCGGTTCAATACCTCGTGTCCGGACGCGACAAGCAAAAAATGCGTGGAGTATTTGCCCGGCCGTTCGCCGTTTAAGGCGTTAAAATACTGCCAGACCAAAAGCGCGGCAAGTACCCATGTTTTGCCGGTGCCGGTTGCCATTTTGAGGCAGTATTTGGCAAACGGCAAATTTTGTACTTCGTCCGTTAGCGCGGCGCTTGCGGCAAGCGCCTCCGGCGCGAATTTTTCAAATGCCTGCTTCAATGTTTCAATCCCCAAAACTTCGTGGCAATAAATAATTGTTTCCACCGAGCGTCGCTGGCACTCGTGAAATTTCTCATCTGTTTCTTCACCGCGATTAAACCAATACGCCAGAAGTTCGTAGGTCGTCTGCGTTACTCCTTGCCAGCCCTGATCCGCCCACGCCTTTACTTCATCCTCAAGCGCGGCGGCAAGCGGCAGTTCGTTGAGTAGATTGTTTTTGACTTTCTTTGCCATATTATTTATTCAAAAGCTTTTTGTCCTCCGGTTTCTTCAGATAATTTTTTCCGGACACAATACTTTTGCCGAGCCGTTTTTCAAGCTGACGTCTTGCTCCACCCGCGATATCACCACCGGCTTTAGCGTCCGCTTTCAATTTCGGAACGCCTTTTGTGTTCTCGGTGCGGTGAATCTCGGTGGTTGCACGCTCGCCGAGCATATTGAAGATAAGTTCAAAGTCATCCATATGGTCTCGCAAGTTTTCCCGCACCAGCCCTTTTAGCTTTTTGTACTCGCTAGGCGTAACACCAAAAGTTGCCTTGGAAATTTCAGCCGTCAGAATGGCATAGTCGTTATTATCTTTGGCTCCGCGGTTTTTCCATTCATCTGTTAATTCCTCGTGGATGGCAATGCTGCGCATTCGTTTTTCAATCCAATCATCAGAACGGCCTTTAAGTTTGTAAAGCATTCGAGTCCGTTTTGTCGCCAGTTCCGGATTTTCTATCTCTTGTACTCGCTCATAACCAACTTTCGCCAGCCAGCGTTTGAATGGCTCGGCTTTAGAAGAAGGGATTGATTGAATCAGGCGAAATATTCCCTCTGTATTCCAGCAAAGCAGGTTTTGTGTCCCGCCGGCTGTGGAAAATGGCAGGGCAAGGGGGGGGTCAATTTGAACCCCCCCTTTATCCACAGGGTTGAACAGAGAATCAAACTCTATATCGCGATTACGAATATTCTTTAGATATTGGGCCGGATTAGCGGACTCTGTAAGCGCTGCAACCACATCAACAATAACAAACCACCATTCCCCATTTCGGAGTGTTTTTCTGATTTCCTTCCCTTTGAATAATGCTATTTTTGTTGTAATTTCGTCAGTCATAAAATCAAAGTTAATTTTTATAATTTTACTTCCATTGTTGCCGTGGCGTCGTTACCGAAAATGTCCACCACGCGCACGGCAATCGTATGTTTGCCCGATTTTTCATAGGCGTGTTCTTTCTTGGTCGTTACCACTTTTGTCTTGCGGCCCAAGCCGCGCAAATCCTGCCACTGGCTTTTGAATGTCAGCCCGTCGTAATCCCAATCTACTGCCCAGTAGTCAATCAATATGGCGAAATTGTCTTTGACGAGGTGCAATAATGCCTCGCGGTCTTCATCCGCTTTCTTACCGCTTCCAAGCGGGAAATCGTAGAGCACATATTTTTCAATGCCAATGGTAACCGAGCTTCCTTTTACTTCCGGCTTTTGCAATTTCAAATACGGCTTTTCCAAAAACTTTACCTTGTCCGAAAGCCGCTCTATATCTTCTTCGGATTTCGCTTGTTTCAGATATTCGTAAATGTCCAGCGGAATCTGGCGGCTTATAATTTCTGTTTTGATGTCTGATGACTTACGCGCTCGCCCGCCGTAGCCTGGGCGAAGGCGGGTCTGCAAAAGCTCGTCATAATTGTATTCGTAATCCCACGCCAAAATCACCAGCCGCTTGTAGCCCGCGCCGTCAAGCGTTTGCGCTTCCGTCGCCAAGTCCTCAACCTTGTGCGCCGCAACGGCCCTGTCCGGATAGCCGCAATATACCAACTCCAGCATTCCATCCTCCGTTTTTCTTACGCCCAAATCCTTGCGGTTCGCCATTGGCTCCGCACCGTAAAGTTTCAAAATGATTTTCTGCATCTCGTAAATCCGCGCGCCTCCAAGATAAATCATTTCGCGCTGATAGTTGCCGATATTTTCAACTAAGAACGGCTTTGACTTTTGCTCCACCAGCCGCGCCCGCGCAACTTGTATGCCGACTTTGCCAAGCTCGCACCCGATCCACCGCCGATTGAGTTTTTCAGCAAGGGCAAGTGTGGTACCGGATCCACAAAAGAAATCCGCCACTAAATCTCCTTCAGAGGAGCCAGCTTTAATTATTCTTTCCAGGAGCTCATGTGGTTTTTGTGTGTCATATCCCGTGTCTTCTTTTGCCATCGAATTGACGCGTGGTATTTCCCACATTTGGCCAATCAATTTTTGATCAGACTGATAATAAACCACATTGCCCGCCTCGTCTTTTACGGTAACAGTCTTCTTATGGACAGGATCCCATTTTATCTTATTTTGTTTGCGTGGCTCGTCTAATTTAATATATTGATGGTGGAATTGATGATTGCCGTATTTTTTTGCAAAAACGAACACACTTTCGGTATCTTTCGGAAAAAATTGGGATAGTTTTGATTGTAGTTTATTCTTATAAAACCATGTGATCTCGTTAATCAAGTTGTCTGTGCCAAATACTTCGTCTAATAATAATCTAACGTAAGCATTAACGTGACCACCAATATGTACATATATCGATCCGCTGTCTGACAAGAGACGCTTCATCAGTTGCAAGCGCGGATAGAGCATATCCAAATAGCTGTCTGTGCCGCCGGCCCAAGTGTCTTTGTACGCGAGCCGCTCAATCACGCTTGGCTCTTTGGTAAATTCGGTTTCGCCCAGTTTTATTTTATGCGAATAGTCCGCCTTGGAATCAAACGGCGGGTCAATGTAAATAAGATTTATTTTGCCTTCGTAGCCCTGATTCAAAAGCGCCTGCATCGCCAGTAGATTGTCGCCCCAGATGAGGCGGTTCATTTTCTGCTTGTCCAGTTCCTCCTCGCCCAAAAGTTTATCCCGAAAAGACATCGGTAACTGCCCGGCGGTTTCGAGGTTCGGAATCACCACCTCGGCGGTCTGAAATTCAATGTCTTTAGGATTGGGCGCGCGCCGGGGCTTTGAATCCCACACAATCCTCGCCGAATCCTTTTTGCGATGTAAGCCGTTATTGTTCATATTTTTATTTGAGTAAATCGTCAACGCTTACCTCAAGTGCACGAGCAATTCTTGTCAGTGTTTCAATGGTCGGATTCTTATTTATGCCTGATTCAAGGCGAACCACCGTATTCAAAGATAAATCAGCAAGACGGGCTACCTTTTCAAGAGAGTAGCCCTTTTGTGCCCGCAGCTTTTTGAAATTTGAGCTTATTTTGTTGTTTGACATTGATTCGTTTACCATATACCATTAAAAGGTATAAAATAAATGATACATCATACTTGTTAGCCATTTTATGGTAACTTATTTATCCGCGTTTGGCAAACTTAAAGGGAGTTCCACTTTGTTGCCCGCGCACGGGAAGGGTGGGGCAAAGGCGACTATTCTTTCTTTTCTTTATTCGGTCCCGCCGTCCGCTCGCAAAAAATTCTGGCCGTCCCCGCCGCCGTTAAAACTTTGGCGGGCAGGCATTCAGGCGGGCGAAAAGAAAGGGGTTGGGGGGAAGGAATTCCGCCACGCCCGAGCCGAAGTGAAGCGTTTCCGCCGTTTGGCATTAAGCCAAACATCAAAGCAAAACAATTTTCAAATCCTTTTTAAGAAACAAAAACAGACCTCAACAAAAGAATGTCTGAATTGGTCGGGGTGCCGGGAATCGAACCCGGGCTATACCCACCCCATGGGTACGTACTACCTCTATACTACACCCCGCTTACGCTGCCTATTATAAAGGACAGCTGTGATATACTTGTACCGCTTAAATACCACTTAATCAACCTGCTATATAGAGCAAATACGCATCGAAGAACTGACTAAAATTAATAACAGTTGGCAATTCCAAGTCACCCTTGGCACCGACCCAGACACCACCTCTCACACCGTCACCTTAGACCAAGAGTATTGGGAACAATTAACCGTCGGAAAAATCACACCACAAGCCCTTATAACCAAATCATTTATCTTTCTGCTTGAGCACGAACTAAAAAATCCATTTTGCCTGAGTTTAACCTCTCTCTGATCAATAAGTATTTCCCGGAATACGAACAAACCATCTCGCCATAAAGCAGTACAGTCCAATGAACTTTTCTGCGCCCAATAATCATCCGCTCCCGCTTTCCATCAATCGCCGACAAAACATTACGATATTACATAATATCGTAATATGTGTACCCAGCCTTTTTCTTTATTACACTCTGTGATACATCTACAGCAAACCTTTTTTTATAAAGACCACACCAGCGCCATGATTGAATTCAATATCACATACCAATCCTCGGTCAGTTCCGCACGTCTAGGTAAGTTAAAAACGCCACACGGTGAGATAACCACTCCCACCCTCGTTCCCGTTGCTACCCAAGCAGTGATTAAGACACTCACCAGTCAAGAAGCCGAAGAGGCAGACTGCCAAATATTAATTGCTAACACTTTTCATTTACATTTAAAGCCCGGCGAAGAGCTCGTCGATCAAGCCGGCGGTTTGCACGAGTTCATGAACTGGCGTCATCCCCTAATGACCGACTCAGGTGGTTTCCAAGTATTCAGTCTCGGTTTTGGCCAGGACCACGGCGTGGGTAAAGTCCTCAAACAAAAAATTGATGAATCTGTCACCATCGGCCAGCAGCCTAAAAATATAACCATAACTAATGAGGGCGTCACCTTTCGTTCTCCTGTTGATGGTCAAAAGCTGTTCATCGGCCCCCCGGAATCTATCGCCATCCAACAAAAGCTCGGCGCTGACATCATCTATACTTTTGACGAAGCAACCTCCCCGGTAGCCAATAAGGAATACACCAAAGTATCGCTGGAACGTACCCACAATTGGGCTAAGCAATGCTTGTCAGCCAAAACATCTAACCAAGCACTCTTTGGCATAGTCCAGGGTGGCAAGTTTACTGATTTACGTAAGGAATCCGCTCAATTCATTGGCTCTCTTCCTTTCGATGGCTTTGGTATTGGCGGAGAATATGGTGACGACAAAACTATCATGCCAGAGATTATTCAAACAGTTCTTCAAGAACTGCCGCCGGATAAGCCACGCCACCTGCTCGGCATCGGCCACCTCGAAGATATTCCAACCATCATCAAAGCCGGCATTGATACCTTCGATTGCATCGTCCCCACTCACTACGCCCGCCACGGTACAGCGTTTACCAGCCAGGGAAAACTTAATCTAAAAAATGCCATCTTCATGAACGACCAAAAACCATTAGATCCTAAGTGCCAATGCTTTGTTTGCCAAGGTTATAAACGCAGTTACATCGCGCATTTAATCAAGGCGCAAGAGATCACCGGCTTAAAACTCTTAACCTTCCATAACCTGCATCTCTTTAATAGCTATATAGCCGACATTCGGCAACAAATTAAAGCGGGTAAGATATAAAAAAGGACGACTTGGTTTTGTCTCCCTTAAAATTTTCATCTATCAATCTATTCTAACATGGGCAACGGCAGCCGCCTTCTGCTCGTCTCTCCTGTAATCAGTTTTAATTTTCTACTTGGCATATCTCCCCGTGAGGTTAAGTGCTGCACAGATTGCGCCGGCAAACTGACACATTGGTGCACCGCATGCTTGCCATACTTCTCCTTCAACTCATCAACTGCCATA
This sequence comes from Candidatus Andersenbacteria bacterium RIFCSPHIGHO2_02_FULL_46_16, assembly GCA_001817065.1. Lineage (GTDB taxonomy): Bacteria > Patescibacteriota > Andersenbacteria > UBA10190 > UBA10190 > UBA10190. Next base: position 85,882 of record MHHQ01000015.1, on the reverse strand, counting down.
TACAAACGCCGCATTTTTTCTACATTTCCCCGTCTTTCAAACAAACTCATTTGCACCGTCTCGCTAGAATTTAATTCTCCAAAGATACATCCCGTCGCTCGATACTGCTGGCCAGGCACATACAGCTGATCAAACATCTTCCTTATCACTTCCATTAATTCCACCGGCCAAGCTGTTGGTCGCGCCAACTTAGTTTCCATTCCGAGCGACCGATAATTTTGTTCCTTCAAAAAAACCGCCACCGTTTTTGGCGCTCTTTTATACCGCCTCGCTTTAATGCAGGCATTTTCCATATTCTTAATTAACTGCGCATATACGTACTCCTTATCGCCAGACGGCGGGGTAAAAGTTTTTGTCTTGCTGATCGACTTTACCTTTTGCTTCAACCCAGTTTCCACTGGCCAAACTGATTCGCCATTCAGCTCTTGCCACACCTCTACTCCCGGCTTAGTTAAAATATCTTCCACTAACCCCCTCGGCTGGTTAGCAAAAGCCAGCGCCGTTCTTATGCCATGCCCTTGCAGCAACCCAGCAGTATTTGGTCCGATATTCCATATATTGTCTAAAGGATAATCACGCAATCTGTCCTCCCTCTCATACATAGAAATCCGGGTAAAGCCAGCCGGCTTCTGCCACTTTGACGCAATTTTAGCCAGCACCTTGGAAACGCTTAATCCGACCGACACTGTTATATTCAGCTCCCGGTGAATCTCCTGCTGTATTTGCCTGACTATCGCTTCATATTTCATTCGATGTACCCGGCGTACTCCAGTCAAATCTACAAAAGCTTCGTCTACACTATATTCTTCCACCACTGGGCTATAACGGCGCATAATTTCATACATCCGCTGGGAAAAAATGCTGACCGTCTCATAATCCGTCGGTAACACTACTAAACCGGGACACATTTTCTTGGCCTCCCATAGCGCCACTCCCCTCTTCACTCCAAATGCTCTTGCTTCATAACTTGCTGCCGCCACGATATTGCGCTCTTTGCCTGTCACCACTGGCCGGCCTTTCAAGTATGGCTTAACCGCCTGCTCAACTGATGCAAAAAAGGCATCGCCATCAACATGCGCAATCGCCCTAGGCCATGAATTACTAATGTACGTCACAAAGGGGGTTTGAATTCAACTAAAAAATTAAAACTAAAAACGCAAAACAACAACCCAAAGCTCAAAATAACACTCGTTCTTGCTTAGTCATTGTTTTACATCTTAAATTGTTTTATTTGACACTTTTCGTTTTGCGTTTTTCGTTTTTAATATTTCCTAATCACCGCTGTCACCACGCCAATCACCCTTGCCCCTTCCCGTGGCAAAAACTGCGCCCAATTTCTCACTAACAAACCATTCACTGACTGCGCCACTACCACATCTCCCAGGCTTGGCCTCTTCCCTTGGTCGACAATCACTACATCGCCACGCAAGATTCCGTCTTGCTTTAAATCATCACTCGGCACCTTGGCCATGACATGCGCCGCCTGGTCTACCTCCAGCCATTCATCAAAAGATAACGTATCGGTCAGCTCCTCCTCTGCCGGACTCGGCCAACTATTACTGCCCACATTGCTGCCACCTCTGCGCGCCAAGCCTACTCCACCCGGCCAGCCCGCGTAGACCACACCACAAACAGGATACGTTAACATGTTCTTATTATGTACTAATAAACAATATGCAAACAATCACACTTTTCAACAGGACCAACCTCCCGACACACCTGGCGTGTTAGTCTCAAGAAACCCCCTTCTGTCCACACCTGGTGTGGACATGGGAAAATAAAAAAAGCGGGACAAAGTTAGTCACGTCAGATAGACATCACCCTCCTCGTCCCGCTCCAAGGTATGCATTTCTCCTGACCTCACAAAGACAACGTGAAAATCGCACACCTAAAGAACTACCTGTTTATATGTCATTCATGAATTCCTCGCAAGCGTAAATCGTTGTCGCACTTTTGACATTAGGATTTGGACATTGGTCATTTAAATTCCATCATTAACTTATTGCCCTCGCCATTTTTTAAACCTTGTACGGGGATATTTATTAGTTAGGATTAATTATATGTGTGGCCGCTATTGCTTATTCGATACTGATTGCCTATACGACCGGTTTAACATTCCGGCCAAGTATCACATTCCACTCTCTAACCGATACAACATTACTCCCAGCCAACTCATGCCAGTTATTACTAACGATGGAGAAAATCGTCTTCGCTTGATGCGCTGGGGCTTAATCCCCCGCTGGGTTAAATCACCCTCCCACCCTCGCCTAATTATTAATGCTCGCGCCAATACTCTCGTCGATAAACCTACGTTCCGTCCCGCATTAATCTCTAAACGTTGCCTTGTCCCGACCAGCGGCTACTTTGATGAGCGCAGTTATTTCCACACCACGATATGACCAATCAACAAATGGTTGATCAATTAATCGACGGCGGGGTACTTAAAACTCCCGCGCTCATTGCTGCTTTCCGGGCTATCGATCGCGCTGATTTCGTGCTTGACTCTCTTCGTAATCAAGCCTATGCCAACTATCCTTTGCCCATCGGCTACGGACAGACTATCTCACAACCCTATACCGTTGCCTTTATACTGGAATTGCTGCAACCCCGAGCAGATCAGAAAATCCTGGATATTGGTTCCGGTTCCGGCTGGCAAACTGCTTTATTAGCTCACGTTGTCGGGCCTGCTGGCCATGTCATAGCTCTAGAACGAATTAAAAAGTTAGCTGACCAATGTCTCCAAAATCTTTCCCGCTACAATTTTATCAAGGAGGGAACCGTTGAAGTACATGCCAAAAACGCCCAAACCGGATTACCAGAGAAAGCTCCCTTTGCCAGGATTATTTCCGCCGCCCAAGTACTCAAAATACCTCAAGCTTGGCTGGATCAACTAGCCAACAATGGACGATTAATTACACCCCAAAACCACAGCATCTTTGTAATAGATAAATTAAGCGACCAAGATTATCGTCAGAAAGAATATCCCGGCTTTGCCTTTGTCCCTTTCATAAACAACTAACTTAGTCCTTCAATTGTTTTCGTCATTAGGATTTGGGTATTGATTGGTCATTGGGAATTGGTCATTGGTCATTATAATCACACAACCACACCGCCACTGCATTATGCGTATAGTCTTTTTCTACCGGCCAACTCTTTCCCAACCGACAATTCTCATTAAAGAACTTACGCGGCAATAACTCCTCTGGCCCCGTCGCCATTCGTCCCCCTTTCACCAACAATACTTTTGTTATAATTATTCTTACTTTATCCTGTTTAATCCCGCTCTCCCTTTTTTCCATATCAAACCAGCCGGTCTGAAAAAACTTTATATTAGTATCCACCACGTTGTGCCAGATCGGCCGTCCCGCCCCCAGCGCTACCAACGGCGTCACTTCAAAAGAACCATAGATTGCTTCTCCCTCCACTGTATGTGATTGCACATATTCAACCACCTCGTCTAACGGCTGAATTACTGCCGCCTCCGCTTGTTCATCTATATATCTACTAATCGTTAAGCCAGAGATTATCAGTAATCCTACAATAACAACATAAGTGAATTCACGCCTCTGCACCTTTTCATCTAACTGTGCAATAACCCAACCCCACCACAGCGCCAGCCACGCGACCAATACCTTCAAATACAAATAATAAAAATCCGACCACAGTGCTGTCCACCCCACCAAGGCTACTACCGGCAATAATATCCAAGCCGGCATCTTTCTCCTCACGAGCAGCCACCCCAGCGGTGCCAGTATAAGCGCCCAATCATGTCGGATAAAGAACAATATTATTTCTTTCCGCGCCAGTCCCTCCACCTTCCCTGCATGACTTAATATCACTTGTTCGTAAAAAACATTGCCCACCCACCACCACAACACACCTGCGACAACCCCAATTACTAACAAACTGCTTATCACAAACTTGATCATTTCTCGCCACTTCTTATCCCAAACCAAACCTGCCACCCAACCCACTAACACCACTACCGCGTATAGCTTTGTTAAAACTGCCAGACCAAAAAACACACCGCTAATTATCGGCCATCTCTTTTGACTCGCCACAGCCCCTAGCAAAACTAACGTCAATACCACATGCACGTCAGAAGTAAAATCTGATGTCGCCAGATTAGCAAATGACAAACTATACAATACCGCCCCCGATAAAGCCCCTAAACGTGAACCATTCTTTAAAACCAGCCAATAAATAATCACTGCATCAATTAATGACAACCCCAAAGGGATATATCCAAACGCCTGCCAACTAAAACCGAAAAGCTTGCCGTACCAGCTAAACAAATAGGGAATTAATGGCGGTGAGGAATAAAAAAAATCCCGATAGGGGACTAAGCCATCACCGACTAGATACGACAAGTACAAATAAATACTGCCATCAGAAAAACGAGGGAATAAATAATTCAATCTTAATAAAATAAGCACTCCCAGCGAAAACACTAACCCGTATACCGTCCATGGCACATCCCTCTCGCGCCCATTAAAAATCATGTTTGTATTATAGACAAAAAAACAGGCCAGGCACATGATAGCTACGAGCTACACTTACATCAGTGCCTGACCTGCCCACCATACTGCTCTTCCAACGAACTAATCGTTTTCACGTTACCAAACCAGAATTACGTAGTCAATAGACTTGTTGCGAAAGTCTCAAAACACCCTCTGGGGACAGTATATAATGCCCCTAGAGCCCTAAATAAATCATTTCGCAATATGTCTAAAAAAACATAGCATCACAATTCGCCAGTGTTTTACACTTTAAGTTGTTGCTTGACGCTTTGCGTTTTGCCCTTTTCGTAATTTACATCTGTGTTTGAAAATTGTCTTATTAGTTTTTCTCTGAAAATTGATATTTAAAAATTCAAAATTTCTGTTTATGCTCCCCAGCTCGGATCATGCAACACCTTATCCATCACTGTCTGATATTCAAACAGTTCACTTTTCTCAAACCATAATGGAATCTCCCTATTTGCCTCATCAACATCCCCTGATGCATGCATCAGATTCCGCACCGAACGACTCTCCGCATCCGACTGCATAAAATCATCGATCGTTAAATCCCCCCTAATTGTGCCGATATCAGCCGTTAACGGATTAGTCCCGCCAATCATATTCCGCACGGACTGCACCGCCGTATTTCCTTCCAAGACAAATGCCAACACCGGACCAGTCGATATATACCTGATATTGCTTTCCCGCACCCGTTGGCCGATTTCTAACGCCGTCTCTTTCATCTCAACCCCTTTTTCCTTGGCATTCACCAACGCCTTCTCCCCTACCCCAGTTAAATAATCTTCATCATCTGCATAGTGCTCGCCCACCAGCTTCTTGTCTGGCCAAACCAATTTCATCCCCACAATCTTAAGACCTGCCTTCTCAAACCGCCCAACAATCTCGCCAACCAATCCCCTTTGTATCCCGTCAGGCTTTATAATCGCCAATGTTCTTTCAATCATCACTTTTGTTGTTAAAATATTAATGAGTAATCAGTACCTTAAATTCTTAAACATTTCAACTATTATTGTAATCTATTAAATATCACTTTAAAACACTTTAAAACATTGCCTACAATTGCTGTAACTGGCACACTAATCACATGCCCCGATCAAAACAACACCATTCGACCGAGCCAGCCACAAAAAAGGATATCCGCCTGGCCGTAGACGAACTCGCTGCCGCCACGCAAAAAGGATTTACCGAGGTTAATGAAAGGTTCACTAAAATGGATGAAAGATTCACTGAAATTGACGGAAGATTCACTGAAATTGACGGAAGATTCACTGAAATTGAAGCTAAGATTGACACCATGAAGGAAGAAATTATTCATGAGTTCAAAGCCTTGGCCGAAAACATTCACCAGGATGTGGCCGGCGCCAACCATGACGAAATCTCTCTCATTAAAGATCAACAACTCCCAGACCACGAAGCTAGAATTCAAACCTTGGAAAAACATGTTGGCGTCCTCGTCGGCCCTCGTCACTGACAGTCAACTATACCTCGTATACCAATCAAACCAAGCCACCTCATTTTTCAACCCTGCAGAGTCAAGCTAAAAAAGCCCTGAACCAAAATAAAGATGATTCAGGGCTAGAGCAAAACATTCTGATACACGTCGTTTAGACACCTACTGCAACGTCTCGCTCAAATGTGTGCAACCTCCCTTACGTCATTAAGACAGTCTCATGATCGCACACCAAAAGAACTAATGTTTATAGTACAAAACGCAATTACGGGCAAGGGTAACTCCACAGATATTCACCCTAATTTTTGATTTTTATTATGTGTTCTGCTCTCTGCGCTTTACACTCTACGCTTGAAAAAAAGCCTTGAACCGGTACAAAACTCTATTTTGGGTAACCCCAAACATGAGAATCGCACGATTCAAGGCAAGAGCAAGGCATCAGATTTAACGTCATAAGACAAGTCACATGACGCCTCGCCTCTCAAGTCCATCAAGGTACTGCTTACTAGCTACTAGTTATCAACCTCACACCTCCGCCGTGTTTATACCTTCTACTTCAGCACGACGTTGTCGTTCCTCTTCCTCCTCAATTCTCGTCCACTCCATAAACAAATGATCCACGAATTTGCTGCGTGCACGCCATAGGGACATTTTTTGAATATGGCCAGCTGTGAAGCGTTGCTTCATCACCTTTTTCTTCACACCGTTAACCTCTTCGGTCGCTTCCTCTTCAACGACCTCCGGATGCTTCTCGCGCATCTTCTCCTTGATCTGAAGCAACCTTAGCCCCCAATCGCTTTCAGGATGCCGATTGAACTGATCACCAAGCAGCCATAATGTCTGCCTAGCCATCCCGGAAGAATTAAAAACCTCGCCCACTCGACGACGCGGAAACTGCAAGTTACGCGGTAACGCCTGACCATGTTTGTCGAAACTGTTGACGTGGACGCCGCAGAACTTGCGCAATTTGGCTTGACCTTTGGACAAAAGACGACCGCGCTCCCGATGACACAAACTGGCTTTTTTCAAGAGCCACGCTTGTTTGCTCTTGCCGTTAGCGTCTTGCCAACGAGCCACCAGTCCCAACACTTCACAACGACCCATCCCTTCCTTGATTTGGTCCGCCACCTGCTGTCTGTCCTCAGTAAAATCGCCCTCCTGTTCAAGGATACGACTTCGCTGGTACATCTCTTCCATCTGCGCCGGATCAACCCAGAACCGTCTAATGTCACTGATGGGAACAATCAGTCCGGCTGTTAATCTGGGACCGAAACCGACGATATCGGCAAACAACAGATCCCACAGAGCCATTTTCTTGACCAACTTTCCCAGCTCCCTTTCATAACGACGCTCTTCCGCGACATTACCTCCATAAATAGCATCGTTAGCCAGTTCCGCTGCCGCCAAATCCTCAATCACTCCTTCCGGAAAATATCCTTCCTCATTCAGAAAGATCTTACCTACCATCCGTTGCTCAAGCCGTTGCCCGCAAGCGATTCTGGATTTCATCGCGCTCATCCGTAAACTTAGCGCTTCTTTAGTTCGAATCATATCTCGATCCCGTCGGCGCACCAGGTAAAACAACGATCGCTCCCGCTGCAGTAAACTAGCTATAAGCAAATGATCATCATCCTTGGTGGCATCACCACGTTTATCGGCCAGTGAAAAAGGTGGCAAACGATACACCTCCGCCCCAATCTCTTCACCGCGTCGAGATAGCGCCGACGCATATCTGTCACCAGATCCGCCCAGCACCATACCAACCATATCGCCGCTTTGCAAACCTTCATAGGCTACCGGTATTTGAGTGACAATCGTCACTGCTTTTCCCGACTTGGGATCCGGAATTTGCAGCACATGGGAAGAATGAAGAGACATCACACTCTCGTCCTCCTTCGCCTTGCGAAACTTGCAATGGCGGACTCGCACACCTTCCGTCGACTCCTCGGTGAAATACATAATCTCTTCGTCATCCCTCACCTTTCGCCAGGCAATAGGAAAACGGCGCATCAGGAAGTCCAGTTCAGCCGTATCAGATTCCAAGTCAAAGGTCACCATCTGGCCGCCTTCCGCAATCGCCACCGTTGTCGGTCTGGCCTCCCCTTCTTTCGTCCGCTTCCGCCGATGTCGGATACCAATATAGCGCGTCATCACAGACCCCTTTCGTCTAAAAAGACACTACAGGAAAACTCACAAACACTGCCTCAATTGTAAAGAACCTGCACTGCCATAAGTGAAACAAATCGTCTCACAGCAGCTATCATTGATTACCAGAAATGACGTTACCTGTCAATCACCAACCCCAAATTATCTTATCTTTTCTGCTTGCAGTTAAGTTGAAATTAACTTATAACCATATAGTTCATTTAGGTGTGCGTACCCAGATGTGTCCCAGTGACGTAGAAGTACGTGCACACCTTTGAGCGAGATGTGTGCGAGATTGTCTCTTAGACTTATTGAGACGTGTCTTGCTCCCGCCCTGAACTGTGTTTTTCTTAAACTCCAGTTCAGGGTTTTTTCTTACCATCCCCCCTGTCCACCCCCGGGGTGGACATAAGGGAATTTTTTCTTGCCAAGATCCGACTATTCATAAAAGACTTTGTTCTTTTGGTGTGCGTTCCTCGATGTGTCTTTATGACGCTGGTGTGACTGCACACTTTTAAGCGAGACGTATAGACATTTGTCTGTAAGACGTGGGTGCACTTGTCTCGCTTACGCCCTGAACTGTGTTTTTCTTAAACTCCAGTTCAGGGCTTTTTTATTGCAAAAACTCCTCTTTTCCTTTACAAACAAATAGTTCCTTTAGGTGTGCGTACAGAAGAATGTCCCAGTGACGTTTGAGCATGTGCACACGTTTTGAGCGAGACGTGTCTTCTGGTGTCTTAGGACTTTCCGCAACTTGTCTCGCTCTTTTTTTATTTATCCTCGTTTGAACCTGGTCGCTGTTTCGGATTTATTGAGTTCCGGATTTCGTCTTGTTTAGGATTTAAGGGTTTACCACCGCCATCAGGCGGGGTCCCGCCCGAGGCGGGAGAATTCCAGATTTTCTCACTTTGGTTATTGGGGTTTGGGATTTGATTGGTCATTGGTCATTGGAGTTTGGTCATTGACTTGTAATTTGGATTTTGACAATTGGATTTTTTATTCGCCCTCTCTCACCCACCATTTCCCCTGAGCCAGAAAAAATTCCACCGCCCCGTCCTCATCTGTCCTCCAGACCGGTATCTTACTTAATCTATCCAACACCTCCTGTGCCGGATGTCCGTACTTATTATCCGCTCCCACCGAAACAACCACTGCCTGTGGCGTCGTCGCACTAATCATCGCCGGTGTCGTAGAAGTCTTGCTGCCGTGATGTCCTGCTTTCAGTACATCAATATTCAGCAAAGATGGATCAGTCCGGGCAATTAACACGTTCTCCCCCTTTTTCTCTGCATCTCCTGTCAACAGAAAAGACAGTTCCTCCTTTCCATTATTATTATTTCCATAAACCACCCGTGCAATAACCGACGCTTCATTAACATTCCTAACCATCGCGCCATCTTCAAACGGTGCCAGTATCTGCACCTTTATGGCACCAGCCGTAATTTGTTGCCCTGCCCAGGCAAATCGCCAGTCAATTCCCTTCTCTTGAATTCTTTTCAGCCACTCTTTCTGCAGCAGCGTATCCGTTGCCACCCTTGGTATTAAGACCAGCCCTACCTCATATCTGTCCAGTACATGCAAAAGCCCTTCCATGTGGTCTTCTTGAGGATGAGTCAAAACCAATATTTCCACCCGCTTATCAGTCCAGTCCATCTGTTCACCCAATTCTTCCAGCACTTTCATCCCGGGCCCACCATCCACCAGTATCTGGTAATTTCCATCCTGCAACAACGTTGCATCCCCTTGCCCCACGTCCAAAAAAACTACTTTTCGTTCCGCTGTTTTAATAAGTAGCGCCCACGTCAGAAAAGTAATAATAGCTAAACTAACCAAAGAAAGCTTCATAGTGCTTAATCAAGTGTACGATACAAAGAGAGCATCGAAGATATCCAATATATTCATATTTTAATCATTACGATATCGTAATGATTGTTTAACTTGAGTCTTCACCTGTTTTCCCAACAAAGATAAATTAATGCCGTTTATATCCTGCCTTCCTTCTACCCCCACACTTCCCACCATGATCTTTTCTGCCACCATAGCACTAAGTGCACTAGACCTATCAGTCCCACAATATATACCCACACCAGCCAAACTGGTATAGTCATGTCCTGCCAATACATTCCCGGCCACTGTGACAATACCGCCGTTACTCCAAGCAACCAATTGATGGACCAGTGTGTCACCCAACTCAATATCAATCCTCCACCCATCCAAAGCCAAGATAAAGCTATACTGGCTGGTGCTAAAACTAAAATAATCGGCACGACCGGTACCACCAACATGTTCGCGAGCAAACTCACTAAAGATACATTGCCAAAGTGATACATTATCAACGGCCAGGTGGTTAAAGACGCTCCCAAGGAAACAATCATCCCATTATAGAACCATATGCCAATCCCGCCCTTATTGAGTCGCGGCTGGGTTTGTTTTGTTACGAACAATATAAAAAATATGCCTATTACTGCACTCACCGACAACTGCCAGCCCACATCCAACATAACCAACGGATCAACCGTCGCATACACGACCACTGTCGTTACCAACGCTGTAGGCAAACTAACCAATTTACTTAATCGCAACAATACCACCACTACCGTAATAAAAGATCCGGCTCGCACCACCGAGACCGGTGCTCCAATAAAAACAATATACAGCCAAAGCACCAACAGCATTAGGCCGGTCTGCCACGATTTTCGCATTGGTAGCCACGATAAAATAAAATATATAATTCCAGCAATAATCGACACATTCATGCCGGATATGGCTAGTATATGGCTCACACTAGTAGCTTGAAATTGCTGTGTTATTTCTTTTGGTATCGTGCCTTTTTGCGCCAGTAACATACCCAGCACCAAACTAGCATCCGGTTCAACAAATAACGTTTGTATACGACGGCGCAGCGCGTTGGACAATAATTGTGTCTCGGTCGCTTGCGACCAACCCCCTAAACTGTTCACCCTAACTATTTCCACGTCCGGAAAAAACCATGTGGCTCCAATGCCCCGTCGTCTTAAATACTCAGCATAACCTATCGAAAAATCTTCAACCTCCTCCAATGATTGTATTCGACCATTACTAATAACTACTTGATCCTTCTGACTGATTGTTAACCAAGGTGAGCTTGATACTAATATTTGGCAATCACCAACTCTTACAACGAAACGGAGCTGCTTCTCAAGATATTCCGGTCGGCTCACTACTTCCACGACTTTACCCTCCACCCCTTCACAGCTGCTAACTACTTGATGACCAGCCAACCAGCCGTACCCCCACCCCAGAGCAAGCAATGCCGTTAAAGCAGTCACTAAGGCCCATCCCTGCTTATTCTTAATAGTTAGTATAACCGCGACAACCACCACCCCGAGCAACCACCACCCCACCCATCCTGCCACACCAGCGACTATACCAGAAACCCAAGCAATGAATATAAGCAATAAAATGCTGCGCACCTACCTAGCATAAATAATCCACCCTACATAGCACAAACCTACCCTCCTGCACCTCATGTAATATCTTGATTTTAAAATCCTCCTTGCTCCCCCTCAATTATGAAATAACCCCGCCAATTGCGAGGTTATTTCATATATATATGGTCACCAATTATCCAGCCAGTTTCAAACCTGTGGCTCTTCCCCGCGGCTCCTCGACTCCTTCTGCTCGCGCATTTTCCGGCGAATAAAAGTCGGTACATCCAAATCCTCTTCTTCTACTCGGTTATCTGTTGGCATCTGTTCCGCTACGCGGGAGGGATACATAATAGTATGAGCTTCCGTCGATGCTGGTGGCAGTGGCTCCATTGGGCGACTCATCGGTGCGGTCGATCTAACCTGCCCCATCCCTGCCGGCGGTGAAAACTGCACGGATCCACTGTATCTTTCTCGCTGCTGACGGATCAGCTCAGGCTTCTCGAAACCAGTTGCCACTACAGTAATTTTAATTTCCCCTTCTTCAACTTGTTCAGGATCTATCACCGCTCCAAATATTACCTTCGCGTTCGGATCAGCATTCTCTGTGATCACACGCGCTGCTTCTTCCACTTCAAACATTCGCAGGTCATTACCAGCTGTAATATTAAACACTATCCCGCGCGCGCCATCTATCGTCACATCCATCATCGGGCTGGCAATTGAAGCCCGGGCTGCTTCCACCGCTCGGTTCTCTCCTGTGGCTCGACCAATACCCATCAACGCTGATCCAGCATCTTGCACTATGGCTCTAATATCCGCAAAATCGACGTTAACCATTCCGTGCTGGGTTATTAAGTCAGAAATACCCTGTACGCCCTGACGCAACACATCGTCTACTACTTTAAACGCGTCTAGTAAGCTAGTCTTCTTATCTATAATTTGTAGCAGGCGGTCATTCGGAATAATCACTGAAGCATCAACCCGATCATTTAATTCAGCAATTGCCTCCTCCGCTAATGTCATCCGCTGCTGCCCTTCAAAAGAAAACGGCTTTGTTACTACCGCCACTGTCAGCGCGCCGGTCTCCTTAGCAATCTCGCTGATCAGTGGTCCTGCCCCAGAACCAGTGCCTCCGCCAAAACCACAAGTTACGAACACCATATCTGAACCCTTCAACACTTCATGTATCTCTTCGCGGCTCTCTTCCGCTGCCTGCTGACCAACCGACGGATCCATCCCCGCCCCTAAACCGCGTGTTAAGTTCTGTCCAATATGCAACTTAGTCGGCGCTCCTGAATAATGTAACGCTTGTGCATCCGTATTCACCGCCACAAACTCAACCCCCTTAATCTTAGCCTCCATCATGCGGTTCAAGGCAGCATTTCCCGATCCGCCGACACCAACTACCTTAATATTGGCGACATTTTCTATTGTGGGTTTTTTTAATGGCATGTAGCTTACGATCTATTTTGGTCAATACTTTTCTTCGTTAAACTTGTCTCACTATTATTTTTCCGCGCATAAAACAATCGTCCCTCGACAACTTTTTTCACTAATACTGAAATGGTGCTCATCAACAACAGAATAAAGCATCATTAAACTATGTCAATAAACAATATGCACACATATTGTGTACACTAAACTAAAATGATTATTTTTTACCTTCAATCTACACTACGGCATGAAAGATTTAAACCAACTGCGTACCCGGCTAACAGTCACTTTTATATCCGGCACGTGTAACCGCGACCTTCGCCGGTTGGTTGATTTTTCTTGCTCCATGGCCCATAAGATTAATCCCACTACTACCGCATAAGCTGGATCGCCGGCCTGCTCGCTAAGACCCTCCAATGGTTTAATCGTACCCACTTTTGCTGGTAACCGTAATTTGTTTTTGGCCAACTCAATAACTCCCGGTAAACTCGCTCCTCCTCCAGTAAAGATGACCCCAGCCGGTAACAGCCCCGAGCGGCCAATACTTTTCAGCTCCTTATCAACAAATGAATAAATTTCATCTAAGCGTGCACTAATAATATCCGCTACTTCCTTACGAGAGACCGAATCTTGTTCACTCTCTGAATCAATCATAATAGACTCAGATTTTTTCACTGTTTCAGCCAAAGCCGTCCCGTACTGTTTTTTAATTTGCTCAGCCACTTCGATAGAAGTTCGAAGTCCAATCGCAATATCATTGGTTACGTGCGCTGAACCAAGCGGCAAAACGGCAGTATCGAGCAACATATTCTCCTCGTAAACTATCAGACTGCTGGTTCCCGCGCCCAAATCAACCAGCACAACCCCTAATTCCTTTTGTTTCTTATCAAGCACTGCTGTAGCAGCTGCCAGCGGTGAAAACACAAAGTCTTCAATATGCACCCCCGATTGGTTAATGACTTTGGTTATGTTCTTAATAAACGGAGTCGAGCCATCCACCATATGTGTTTCCACTTCCAGCCGAACTCCCGTCATCCCCACCGGATCTTTAATATGCTCGTGCCCGTCCACTACAAAATTTTGCGGTAACACATGTAATATCTCCCGATTGCTTGGCAGCGAAACTGCCTGCGCAGCATTAATCACCCGGTCCACATCTTCCTCTGTAATCTCCCCATCCGCTCGGCTAACAGCAATGACTCCCCGTGAATTTTGTGATGATATATGCGATCCGTTAATACTCACATAAGCCCGATCAATTGGGACCCCTGCCACCCTTTCAGCCATGTCCAGCGCAGCACTAACACTTTTGACCGCATCATCTACGTCGCTGACCACCCCTTTTTGCATCCCATCCATCTCTACTTTACCCACACCAAGAATAATCGGGACATCACTGCCGCTCGCCACTTGTGCTACTACCACTCGGACCACTGACGACCCCAGATCAATCCCAGTTATATGTGCCGCTTGAGCCATCTCATCAATTCATTAACTAGTTAAATCGTTTTATCCTATATTATCACCAAAGGCTACATCGAAACAGCTAGCCCTAAGCCTTCTCTTCTGCCTCCTGCTCCAATAAAACCAAATATGCAATTTCTTATTCAGTACATGCCAATCAATCAACAGTGTTATTTCACCCCAACCATTCAACTTACCAAACGTAACACTATAGGCGGGACAATCAGCAGCAGACCAACCACTACAGCCGCAACACTGGTTAATAGTACTGCACCAGCTGTAAAGTCTTTTATCTTTCCCACTACCTTACTATACCGAGGCTCAACTACATCAGCAAAATGCTCTACGGCTGTATTAACCATCTCTAGCGCCATAACAACTGTGGCCGCTAATATGATCATGGCCATTTCCAAAAAAGACAACTGCACCAAAATAGCAACAATTAAAACCACCACATAGACGATCACCTGTATCCGCAAGTTTCTCTCCGTAGTAAAGGCGACCCAAACTCCACTCCATGCATGCCGACCCGCTTCGCCCAAAGAATTACTTTTATGGTAACCCGCCGGAAAATCATTCATGTCATTTTCTTGATTATCCATATATGACAGAGTAGCACAAAGTCAGCCCTTCAATCATATTATTTTAAACTTTTTATCCAACCACCGACTTACCGATGATCCGACAACAAACCCTGTGCTTGAATTATCTTCTCTTCCAACTCCATCATAGTCTGCGCCTCCGTCACCGAAGCCTCATGGTCCAAGCCAGCCGCATGCAAGAATGCGTGGGTAACCAAAATGATTGCATACTCTTTTATACCAATTTTTCTTTCAATGGCTTCCCTTCGCGCTACTGCCAAACAGATCGCCACATCATGCTCTCCTTCTCCATAAGAAAAAGTAAGAACATTTGTTGGCTTATCCTTCTGACGATACTGCTTATTCAAACGAACCATTTCCTCCTCTTCCACGCTCTTTATAGTCACTAAATCATCAGGACACTGACACAGCCTCACCACCTCTTGCCACAATCTGTCTGCTTCGCTCTGTCTCAATAAAAAATTATCACTCGCAATAATAACCGGCATAAATATAACGTTGATTATATAGACATCACATCATGAAATGTCACTGCAGAATAAGCGGGTGGCGGCGCGGGGGTCCCCCACCGAGCGCCAGCAGCCCTGAGCTTGTCGAAGGGCGATGCCGTCGGGTGGGGGGAGCAGCGCCGACAGGCCTGCCAGCCGAAGCCATAGCGAAGGCTGGACCCGTTTCTTGTCTGGTGACTTTTCATGATGTAACACCTATATTGTCAAAATAATCCCTAGCAACACGATTTTAATTATTTTATCCGAAGCATTCGCAACACATCGCCTCAAGTCTACTGACCTTCTCAATTATAACTTATCGCCCGGTGAAGGTATCAGCGGATTATAACCATTCTGTATCTCATCACCGTCACTGTAGCCATCACCATCGGTATCCGGATTAAACGGATCGCTGCCAAACTCCCGCTCTTCCGGATCAGCAAATCCATCACTATCTGAATCTAGTTTTCCCGGCCCCAAAGGATCATACCCGGACCTAATCTCTTCACCATCATTAAAACCATCATCGTCCGTGTCTATTTTATTTGGATCAGTACCATAAAACTTTTCTTCAACCGCCGTTAATCCATCCTGATCTACGTCTAAAACTTCCGCACCTACCCCCCCGACCTCAACATTGGCAGCGGTCGGGGAAGGTAAAATCGTTGATTCAATGGATGGAACAGCCGGCAACAACAGGTCTCCTTCACCGCCAGTTACACCTGAATTATTCTCTACTACAGCTGTCGTCGGCTCCGGCGTACTTAACTCTCCCGCACCATCCTCCGGTGCACCAAGATTAGCCATAAAAAATCGTACCCCTACATAACCAATTGCTGCCAATAAAACGACTATTACTACCACACCTATTATTAGTGCAATTCTTCTACGTCCTTTTCTGGGCATTTCCGGTTCTCTAAAGGCAGCTGGTGCGATTGGTTTTGCGTCTTCAATACTAGGTGGTGCTGCATTAAACTTTCCCGGTATCTCCGAACTGCCGCCTTGCCAAACTTGTCCACCAGGTCCATTTATACTCACCGCGGCCGACATGCCTTGTTGCCCGCTATCTACCAATGGCTTGTTTACTCCTTTTTGCTTCGCTGCGCCACTAGCCATAAATGGATCTGGGGCATCAATCCCTCCTCCTGGCGAAGCATTCGGAACAGCACGCTCTGGTGTTAATTTAGGCTGCAAGGCTATCGGTGAGATACTGCTGGTTCTTTGCGAACCTGGCAAAACGTTTGGTGCACCAGTTAATCGAGCTACTGGTTTAGGTCCCATCTTACCCTGTTCAAAACCCCTTCCACCGCTTGGTTTGCTATCACCGCTTGATGACAAAGGTAGATTGGGCGGAGGTATTACTTGCGCGGTCATAACAAACCTTTTTTACCTGCACTTACCACGTAATTCATACCAACAATTATACTATATCGCTACACCAATTCGCAATGCGGCGTAAGTAAGTAAGTCGTTCCTGCCACCTCCTCACCGTAGCCAAGTTCAGCCACCAAGCATAGACATTGCAATGCCTCCATACTATTTCCGTAAAAAAACGATCAACATTTTAAAGTTAATCGTTTCCCTACCTCTTTACATTTCTGCTGCCCTAACCTTACCTAATTCATGCAATACATCATTTCCTATCGACTTCAACAGCCAAAAATATTCCTCTGCAATTTTTAACGTCGCGGATATCGCTTCTTTTGCTGCGGATAAGCAAACTCGTCAATTTCTCCCAATTTTATCAATCGATCACGTTCCACTTTTAGACCTGCCCGACGAATAGCATCCTCACGCATCTTGCGCCGTCCTTTTTTTCGTATATGAAACCTGATCTTACGCGCTTGCAACAAGACACCGCTATGTTGCACCTTTCGACTAAAACGACGTAACAAACCATCCGTGCTTTCATTATCACGTTTTTTTACCTCTACCATATTGTTGTACCTCGGCAATCACCGAAGCTAATTTACACCTCCCACCAAATAAAAAAGAATTAAACTTCATTTTTAGCTTGCCATCACCGGCCATCACTGTCAACCCACTTTTCAACATTAAAAACATCTATGGAGCCTCCCCCGCCTGCGGCGGGGGGGTAGTAGGGGATAATCCCACGCTGCGCCCATCCGAAGCTCTGTGCGCGAAGGAGGGTAGCCCCACCGTTGGCGGGGCGCAGTGGGATAAATTCATGTCCGGGGATACAGCCAAAATTACTTCTTATCTATTAAAAGTAAATTAGGTTAAACAATAACCCCCTAATCCCCGCTCCGCTGTTCAAACCTAATATTGTCACCGCCAAGATGTTTATTATCAGTATAGCCATCGCCACTATCGCAAAACCAACTATCCCTCGCGTTAAAGTCATTTTAGCTGCTGTTAATTCCTGTTCAGGCTGCTCATTAAACCAATACATAGACATTCTCACACCAGCCCATATTATCATCGCCAGCAGAACCAAAGCCGCTCCCGATAACAAAAAATTAAAAATTCTCACCGGTACCGCCAATAAATCAATCAGCTTACAAGACCCTCCCGCATCACTAGGACTCCCAGTACAAACAACAAACGGTGCTTGCATATATGCCGTCAGGGGATATAAAACCCCCCACCCAACAATTAATCCAATTAATTTCTTAAAATAATTTATCATCTTATATCTATTATATTACACACCGCAGTGGCCCCAACCGCTCTCCCCCCAGAATGTGCCAGTGCAAATGCTGCACTTCCTGCCCAGCATTACTGCCGACATTTGTCACCACTCGATAGCCGCCTTCCGTCAAACCAAGTTTGTCCGCTACCACTGTAATATCCTTCAGCAATTGTGCCGCCAGTTCTATATTCTGCTCCACTGCCTCAGTCAATGACCTTACATGCATTTTCGTAATACCTACCACATGCACTGAAGCCTTCGGTGAGATATCATGGAAAAATATCGTCTCGTCTGTTTCGTAAACTACTTCGGCATCAGTGCTGCCATTAGCAATCGTGCAAAAAATACAATCTTCTTTCTGCCCATCACTCGCCCTCGCATTTTCTTGCTTCATGCTAATAGTATAAATTCAGTTTGCGATTAAAACAAAACCTTATTGTAAACCACAGTTTACAGTTGAATCTGCACTATCTTTATGTGCCGCATAGACTCCACCCCACGCGAGCTATCACTCCATCCCAGTACTATTCACTTATAAAGTCGCTCGATTATTCTCCATCCCTGCGGACTAATGAGTAACCACCGGTTTTAGCCTCAATCAATAATATTTAATCGTCGTTTGAGCTCACTCACCAAATCTTTCTGCGCTACCACCTCTTGCATTCCGCTATCCAAATTGCGCAGGATCACTGTATGATCCAAGACTTCTTTCTGCCCAACCACCACTACCCATTGCACATGTAAGCGATCAGCTAACTTTAGTTGCGGCTGCATGCCATCACGGTCAATGCTTTCAGCAAACCTGATTTGCGCTTCCTGTAATCCGCGCATCACCTTCAATGCAGTCAATTTAGCGGATTCACTCAACTGGGCAATAAAGACCTGTGGTCCATCTGTTAATGTTAGCTCAATATTCTCCGCCTTTATTTGATCGATGATTCGTTCTATACCATGCGCTGCCCCAACCGCTGATACTCGTTTGCCTCCGAGCTGCTTAACTAATCCGTCATATCTGCCACCTCCGCCCAAGCTACTCTGTTGCCCTTCCTCGCCTGCCTCATTAATCGTTTTCTTCGGAACTATCTCCCAAACTGTGTGTGAATAATAGTCTAAACCTCGCACTAAAGAGGGTGTCACTTCATAAGGCATCTCTAGTCCATCCAGTAAATGAGTCACTGCGTTAAAATGCGTCCTGGCTTCTTCGGATAAGTGATCAATAATATTGGGTGCTGTATGGGCCAGCTGCTGACATTTTTCTTCCTTGCAATCAAGTATCCGCAGCGGATTTGTATTCAACCGTTGTTTACAGTTTTGACATAATTTTGATCGGTTTCGTCGAAAATGTTCTTTAAGCAATTTCAGGTACACTTTTCGGTCATTCACTTCACCCAGGCTATTCACATGAAAAACGTACTCCTCTAGCCCTAGTTGCTGCAGAAAAGTATGCTCAATATACATTAATTCAACTTCGCTGATCGGTGAGTTAACTCCAAAAATCTCCAAACCAAATTGATGATGCTGGCGCCACCTTCCTTTTTGCGGTCGATCATAGCGGAAAAACGGACCAATATAAAAAATCTTCACTGGCTTAGGCCAGCTCCTCATCCCACGCTCAATATATGCCCGGACAACCGATGCTGTCCCCTCTGGCCGTAAACTATATTGTGTTCCCTTACCGCGCGATTTTACTTCAAACAACTCCTTGTCCACTAAATCGGTTTCTTCTCCCACCGCTCTTGTGAACAACCTCGTTTCCTCCATAATTGGCGTGTCCAAACGTTGAAAATCCCATCCGCGCGCCACTAATTTAGCCGCCTCCACCACATATTCCCAATACTTCTGTTCAGCCGGTAAAATATCCTGCATGCCACGCGGCGCTTGAATCGGTAGCATCTGCTCGACTTTATTTGCCTCGACCGCTTTCGGTGCTTGCTTCTTTTTCGTTTTTTCAGCCATAAAAGTTAGTGCTCATAAAATTAAACTCTACTTCGACTCTTGTCAAGTTTACCTACTACAACGAAACAAAACCCGGCCTGTTAAAATTAATCACCCCTAACCTATCTATCGGAAAAGCACGCAGCCATGCCCGACCAACAATTTCATCTTCCCCTAGAATACCCCATGACCTAGAGTCAGAACTAGCCGGCCGATTGTCACCAAGCACAAAATATTCTTTTTCCCCAAGCTCCACCACGATTTGTCCTCCCGTCCTCATATCTCCTGGAAGGTACTGCGCCTCATCCAAGACCACGCCCGCCGGAAAATCATCATTGATTATTTCTACCTGTCCATTATTGATTCTTACCGACTCACCAGGTAAACCAATAATTCTTTTTATAAAAAACTGTGATCGGTTTTGCGGAAATCGAAATACAATCACTTCACCTCGCTGCGCATCACGTAAAAAGTAAGACAATTCATCTACTACCAAATATTCACCATCGTAAAAATTGGGCTCCATACTTGCCCCACGCACAAAAAATGGTTGCACTAAAAAATACCTGATGGGCACAATGATCACCATCGCCAGTAAAAACACCTTTATCAATTCCCAAAAGAAGCGACCAACTGCACGTAATATCTGTGGTTTCTCGCCGCTATTAGTTGAATTGTCTGCTACTTCCTGCGTCATTTATCTTGCTCAAATTATTCTTAGCCCTGTCTGTCGCTATATTATTACAAAAAAAATGTACATTAACCACCTATAAATATTTATTATATCTCATCCGCTGCCTCATGTATACTTCGGCACCCTAAAAATGGTAATGTGAATGCATAATTTACTAACCTTGCTCAATCCTTCTCTTTGGCCTAGCATAGCTGCAGATATAATTCGTAAAAGAACCCCACGCTTCAACTTTATTCACATGATTAGACAACCGTCACCTAATCCGCACAAACGAGCCTTTGGGGTCATTAAACGCCGCTATGGACTTGACCAGCCTAGCTTACCACCAACCCATCCATCTAACATAACTAGACATACCAACCTGGCCCACCAGAATACGTCCACCATCCACTCTGACCGTCGACAAAACCACGTCCGACGCAGCCCCAAAAAACACTCTTGGTTCAAGCGATCAGCTATCCTAATTACGATATTGATTATCATCGGCGTCGGTATTTTTGGTTATAAGATCATTGCCGCCGGGGATAAAATAACCGTGACCGACCGATCAATCCTCGGACAGTTAAAAGACTTATTGCTTAAACAAGGCTCCATGCTAGAGGGTGAGAGTGAAGGACGAATCAATATCATGTTAATTGCTGTCGGCGGTGACGGGCATAAAGGAGAAGCATTAGCTGACACCATTATGATAGCCAGCCTGGACCCGTATACTAACCGCGCTTCTTTGATGTCCATCCCCCGCGATCTTTATGTCCAAGTACCGGGACGCGATTTTTACAGTAAGATCAACGCCGTTCACGCCTATGGCGAATCACAAAAGGTCGACGATGGTCCCATCCTTTTAAGTAAATTAGTGGAAAACATTACCGGCCAGCCTATTCACTATTATGCCCGCGTCGACTTTACTGCTTTTAAAAGCATTGTTGATGCTATTGGGGGCATCAATATCACCATCGATAATTCATTCTTTGATTATTGGCATAAAATATCTTTTCCGGCTGGTACGGAAAAAATGAACGGCGAGCGTGCTCTGGCTTATGTTCGAGCCCGCTACATTGAAGGTCCCGAAGGTGGGGACTTCAAACGCGCCGCCAGACAGCAACAAGTTCTGCTCGCCGCTCGCGACAAAGTCTTTTCGGTCCAGACAGCCCTTGATTTTACTAAACTCAACGCCATCCTTAATTCTGTTTCCGATAATATCAGAACCGACATGCAGCTTTGGGAAATGAAGCGTCTCTATGAAATAGTCCGCGCCGTCGAACCCTCCCAAGTCCACTCGGTTGTTTTAACCTCTGGCACCAAAGGGATACTGGTTGGCGGAACAGAAATACTCGGCGGCGTACCAGCCTCAATTCTTCGCACTCGCACTGGCGATTATTCTGAACTGCAAGCCATAGCCTCGAGTATCCTAGATCAAACAGCGGAACCCATTAAAGAGTCCATCCCTCCCGTTGTTTCACCAAGCCATTCTCCCAGTCCTAGCCCTAGTGCCTCCCCCACTCCATCACCCGTCGTCACATCCATCTCCTTGCCCACTATTGAGGTACGCAACGGCACAACTATTACCGGTTTAGCTAAACGAACCAGCGACAAACTCACCGCCGAGGATTACCAAGTCACCGCTATCGGAAATGCCGCCATCAAAACAGCTCCACAAACCATTGTTTACTATACCTCACCAGACCAATCCGACGCAGCGGCCAAAGTCGCAGCTATCATCAATGCTAAGACAAGCAGCCCCCTGCCAGACTCAGAAAAATCCACGGCAGCAAACTTATTAATTGTTCTTGGTCTCGACGCCGAATAAGAATTGGTCGATCAGTAATATTGCCCGCTCGCTCATAACTCCCAACAAGGCTTTTTCTTCTGGGCGAAATCGCGCTAACACAAAATCTCTTGCCGTCATTCCAGAAGTTGGACGCCCAATACCTAAGCGCAAACGAGTGATCTCTCTGTCTCCCAATGCTTGAAGTACAGACCTAACACCATTATGACCTTTAGCACTTCCGCCGACAGTTGTCTTACACTCGCCTAACGGTAACTCCATGTCATCATGAATCAATACTAAATCATCCACCTCAGATAGTGGCCGCCCCACTTCCCTTACCAGATCATCTCCGGAATTATTCATCAGTCCTAATGGATGTATCAGCCTCACCCCATCTAACCCATCCGTTGTCGCCTGTTCCTCCCATGCCCGCAACATCGCTTCACCCAAATTATGTCTAGTCCCTTTAAACTCTTTCCCAATATTACCTAATCCAAAAAGTATCTTCATACACTTATCATAGAGCCTGCCGCTTCTTTGCGACACTAGTATTTACTTATTGTTTATCCGGACAATCCCACTGACGAGCAACGCCCAGAACTATAGGAGGGGTTGTTCTGAAGCGTTACTACGCCAAGCGGGATTATCAGGACAAAAACTATTAATTTCAATGAACATAAAATCATAACAAAATACTGTTTCAAGTCAATAGAAGAGCTCATAAAAAATTAGACCAAGATCAACTGAACCAATAAATTACGGTGCAGAATTTTAAAAACTTCTAGCTTGCTATTTTGTAATACCGCTGCGGTAGCTACTGCTCTCTCTTGTTTTAATCATTATGAAAAATCATCTAACACCAAGAAAAAAGGGTTCGCTAATAGTGTCCTTTTAAATGCTTTTTTAACCAGATGGTTTTGTAAGCACAAAAGAACTTCTCAGCGAACCCAGTCGAGGTGATACCTCGGCGAATACAAATAAGAACAACCAACAAATAGTTTACCAAATGTAGGCAAATTGGCAATATAAAAAGCCGCTTTGGGTTCTGGAAGTAAGTTAGCTGAAAGACAAAAACTAATAATTCCAGTCCAGAACCCAAGCGGCAAACAGAAAGCCCCTTCCCACCATCCAATTCCATTTGGGGACACAGTAACCTCCTGTTCTCAAATTCGCCGAGGACCACAGTGGAGTGAGTTAGTGGACCATCTCATTGTCCTCCTCCTGTGAATCCTTCCTTAAGAACAAATCACACGCCATTGTCATGTGAATAGAAGCACCTTACTTCTATGCCTCAAACTTAACATCAATTTACTCTTTGTCAATCTTTTCTGCACTTTTCCAAGCCATATCAAACAGACTGCGCATAGTGTCCGCTATCACTTGGCTTTCTATTACTACCCCGCCAATTTTACCAATAAATACACCAATCGCCACACGATCTCTATATACTGTCATACCGCTTGCGCTCTTATACAGTCCAGGCGGCAAATAACGCCTCTCCACATATTTATCCTTCATTGCTAACAATTCTTTCTTCAAAGTTTCAGATTTTGTCGAAAATAGTGTTTTTGCGTGAATACCCTTAGCCACCCGTTGATCTGTATAAGTAAGCTCTCCCCCTTTGCCAAAAACCGCCTCTAAATGGTCAGTGGGTGTATAGTTGTACCACACATCACCTGATCTACTATACATAACCATCTCTTGACGGATAGCTCTCAACCCATTAATACCACTAAAATACCTAACCGATGGCCGGCCTCCCGCCGCCTTCATCAATATCTGCAATTCCGGCAAAATAAGTTCTAAATCGTGCTGCTTCTCATCAATAACCTCCCTCTCCTTTTCTAATAATCGCATTAATTGCCGCGGAGCTTCCGCTGAATATAAAGTTTTTTTGCCATCCTTATAATGGGTCACCAATCCAGCCTTTTGCAAGGACTCTAACACTACATACGTCGTCGCTCTAACCACACGAGCTTTCCTAGCAATCGCCTGAACCGGCGCCGGACCCAGTTGCAAACACGTCAAATAAACCGCTGCTTCTTTTTCTTTTAATCCCAGACTATTGAGTTCTTTTTCAAATACCATAGAATAACAAACTAATCTACACTTATCCTACACTAACGTCAATGAATATGGTGCCTGACAATCCTCTGTTAGATATGCAAAAGCTGCAGCATCAGCTTAGTAGTTTTAATCACCAAGTTGACCACCTGGCCAAGGCACACCCTCAAGATATTCTTCTCAGCCTTTCCTCAGAAAATTTGCCTCTTTTCTTAGCCACTTTTCCTGCTCCTTATAAAATAGTCGTGATTGATCAATCAATGCACCATGCCCAAGTATTTACTGCTTATCTCAACCACTTACGGCGCCTGCTTAATGTCAATGAGGATTGGCATTTTCTTTCCGGTGCATTAACTGAACAAGAGATTACTGGCGACATCTGTTCCGCCTTAAGCATAGGTGTTCACCACCTGCTGAGCAGTGCCCCGAATCACAACTTTGTTGTTCCTCTTTCTTTAATTAACATTTCACTTCCCCATCCAGACGAATACCACGCCAGCCAACTGGTCTGGCACCGTAATGTCAGAGTCTCCCTCGCCGTGCTAATAAAAGATTTAACAACTCTCGGTTACCGTCGTCACCGCACTTCAATCGAACCAGGCACATTCCTTATCCGTGGTGAACAGTTGGTCATCAAACACCCCCTGCATCAAGGACACTACACGGTCACTCTTTATGGCCCCAACCTAGAAAAGATTGAGTACGATTCCGATTTCCGCCGGCAAACCCTTGATAAATTAATCATCCCTCCTGTATCGTTTCACTTGCCATCGACCGGCTTGGACAAAATAATTGGTTCTTACACCATCATCCGTCCCTCATTTGTTCAACTATTTGGTTCAAGCAACATCGTCTATGACGCTCTGCATCCCACCATCCCCTTCCCTGCTATCACCATACCCCTTGCCCTCAAACCGCCGAACACTAATCAGCCACGTCCCATTTCCCATGCCAACGGTCTCGCATTGCTCACTCAATTACAAGAAAATAAACCAGCCGTTCACAGCGACCACGGCATCGGAATCTTTGAGGGCATGAAACAACGCACTATCAATAATTACACTAAGGATTACCTGATTCTGCGTTACGCAGCGGGTGATACACTCTCGGTTCCAGTCGAGTATGCTTATAAAGTCTCTCCTTATCTGGGCAATACCACGCCCATTATCCATCGCTTGGGCAGTCAACTTTGGCAAAAAAGCCGCCGTCACGCCCAGCGCGATGCCGCCGCTTTCGCTCGTGAACTGCTAAAAAACGAAGCTCTGCGCCAGCAGACTACTCGGCCTTATTACCATCTCGACCCATCCCTAGATGACTGGCTAAACAAATCATTCCCTTACGAACTGACACCAGACCAGGCATCAGCCTGGCAGGATATCCGCCACGACTTGACTCAAGCAACGCCCATGGACCGCTTAGTGATCGGCGATGTCGGTTTTGGTAAAACCGAACTAGCCATTCGAGCTGCCTGCCATACCATGAACAATAAACAGCAAGTTGCCATTCTGGCTCCGACCACAATCCTCGTCCAGCAACATTATGATTTATTTGCCAGCCGCCTGCCTCATTTAACTAAACAACTAGCAACTCTTTCGCGTTTCTCCACCGCTGCCGACCGCCAAGCCGTCAGAGAGAAAATCGCGACGGGGCAAGTCAGCATCGTTATTGGCACTCACGCTCTCCTGTCTAAAAGTACCCTCTGGCACAATCTGGGACTGGTTGTCATCGATGAAGAACAACGCTTTGGCGTTGCCCACAAGGAACATTTTAAAAAACTTCGCTCACGTCTCGACATTCTTTCCCTCACCGCCACTCCGATTCCCCGCACTCTTTCCATGGCTTTATCTCATCTTAAACAACTGTCTGTCATAAACACCGCTCCCCCTGGCCGCAAAAGTATTTTCACTTGGGTGGGACGAGATAGTGATATTATCATCAAGCAAGCTCTTGATCGTGAACTTAAACGCCACGGACAGATTTATGTTATTGCCCCCAAAATTCGCCAGCTCTCCGCTCTTGCCCACCGTATTGCCAGCAGCTCACCCACCGCTCGTCTCGCTCTGCTGCATGGCCAAATGTCCAGTCAACAAATCGCTTCAACCATGCAGCAGTTTGATCACCGGCAAATCGACATTCTTATTAGCTCTACTATCATCGCCAACGGACTGGACTTGCCGTGCGCCAATACTATTATCGTTACGCACGCCACTCACTTTGGTCTATCTGATTTGTATCAGCTCCGCGGCCGCATTGGTCGCCGGAAGCAGCAAGGCTATGCTCTATTTCTCTACAATCAAACTGAACTTACCTCCATCCAACGCCAGCGCCTAACCGCTTTAACCGAAGCCTCTCGCTTGGGATCCGGTTGGTCTTTAGCCCGACGCGATCTGGAAATCAGAGGAGCAGGTAATTTGCTTGGTGAGCAGCAGTCTGGCTCAGTCAACGCTGTTGGCGTCCAACTGTATTTGGATATGGTGCATGACGCCATTGACCAAACCACCGGCAGTCCGGCCATGCGGCATGACATTAATATTAATCTGCCCATCTCCGCTCACATCCCCACCTCTTACCTGCCAGAATTATCTCAACGCACCAGCTACTACCAAAAACTCTCTCGCTCACGTACCTTAGATATCCTGTCAGCCACCATAGCCGAAATTACCAACCAATTCGGCCCTCCTCCTGTCCCCCTAACTAATCTTTATTACTTGCTGCAAATCCAACATTTAGCCGCTCTTCATCAGGTTCTATTGATTGACACTCGTTCGATAACCCCCTCGCACCAGCCGCCCTTCTACCGGATTGTTTTATCTTTTCACCACCTTCCGCTCAACGACAGTCTGGCTGCTCGCTTGCCGGAAGACTGGTCGATTAATAACAATCAGCTGGTTCTAACTACCGCCGCCATCACCCCTCACACCCTGCAAGAAATTATCATCATGTTAAATATTCTCGGGGGTACATGAACCTCCACGCGGCAAGACCGCGGGGAATCATCTAGTTGAAGCAAGAAATTTCGCTGTAACTAGTAAGATGGAGTAGGCTTGCTATTTTCGCGATGATTTCTCCATGCATAATCTGATCGTATAAAATTTTGCGCCCAGTTGTTCCCGGACATAAAATATAATTGTGTCTACTATTATCGCCATTGCGCTGAACGATCCCCTCTACCCTGCTCTTCTTAAAGAAATTTTCGATCCGCCCGATCCGCTATACGTTAGCGGCAACGCAAACCTGCTCAACTTCTCTCCTTTGTTGGCCGTAGTCGGCAGCCGAAAATCATCTGCCTACGGCAAACAAGCTATCGATCGTCTGCTTACTCCCTTAGTTAAAAACGGCGTTCCTCTTGTCTCTGGATTAGCCTATGGTGTTGACTCTATTGCCCATAACTTGTGCCTGTCTTATCACACTCCCACTATCGCGGTGCTAGGCTCCGGCCTTGACGATGCTTCTATATACCCCAGGCTTCATATCAAATTAGCCAACGCTATTATTAAGGATGGCGGTGTCATTATCTCGGAATACCCGAACGGCACTGCCCCGTTGCAGTTTCATTTCCCCGCTCGCAACCGCATCATTGCCGGCTTGACTATGGCGACACTAGTCGTTCAAGCGGCTGCTCGCTCAGGCTCGCTTATCACCGCGCGTCTCGCTCTGGAGTATGGCCGAGACGTAGCAGCCGTTCCGGGCGCGATCACTGACACATTATCGGCCGGCACGAACCAACTTATTCAACAAGGCGCCACTCCTTTGCTCACCCCAGAAGATGCTTTTGCATTGCTTAATATTGATCCTATCGTCACAGCTTCAAACCACAACACTGCCGTTCTCACCGACCTGCAAAAAATTGTCTTAGGTGCAATGTCCTCTACCCCTCTTCACGTGGATCAGTTAGTGTCTATCACTAGCCTGCCCTCACCCATTCTTTCCGTCACCTTAACCGAACTAGAATTGCTCGATGTCATCGAGCACCTCGGTGGTATGAGATATACAAGAAAAGGCTAAATTTTGTTCGCCTTTCTTCGTGTCTGCCATTTACCAATAAAAAAAGCAGGGCAGATCTCTTTAAGCCACAAAAGCAACAGTTCATCCGTCCTGCTCAAATGCATGCATTATCTCTCACGTCAACCAAAGACAACGTCAACAACACATGCCAAAAGAACCATTTATGTATATACGCTTTACGTGTTTTCGTGCAAGAATATTTTACTTTTAAATTTTATCAATTTACCGGCCGTAAGCTATTAATTTTTCATCGTTATTTTCCGCGTTTCGTTTTACGTTTTGTATTTTACTGTTTGACACTCCCTACTGTTTCCATATATCAATACGCTATACTATTCAAATATTGATATTTTTTATTTCACTTCACCAGATCCCTTCTATTTTATATTATCTTTTTAATTTATGAAATTAGTCATTGTCGAGTCGCCAGCCAAAGCTAAAACCATTCAAAAATATCTTGGGTCAGACTATCACGTCACCAGCAGTTATGGTCATATCCGCGACTTGCCTAAGAGCAAGCTTGGCGTTGATACCAAACATAATTTTAAACCCGACTATGTTATCCCGGTTAAAGCCGAGAAAAATGTCACCGCGTTAAAAAAAGCCGCGAAACACGCTGAAGAGATTTACTTCGCCACTGACGAAGATCGTGAGGGAGAAGCTATCGCCTGGCATTTGGCCAATATTCTTGGTGCCGATCCGGCTACCTGCCAACGCATCACCTTTGATGAAATCACTAAATCTGCTATTCAAAAAGCCATAATCAGTCCACGCTCCATCGATCAGCATTTAGTTGATGCGCAGCAAGCCCGCCGTATCCTCGATCGCCTAGTCGGTTATGAACTATCTCCCTTGTTATGGAAGAAAATTCGCCGTGGCCTTTCCGCCGGACGAGTCCAATCCGTCGCTGTCCGATTGATCGTCGAGCGTGAAGACGAAATTAAGGCGTTTAAACCAGAAGAATACTGGTCATTGACTGCCCACTTATCAAAGGATGACTCTCCATTCACAGCTGAAATATTTATAAACAATGGTCAAAAAGTAGCCAAAAAAGATCTTAAATCCAAAGCGGAAATCGATGCTATCTTAAAGGCTCTTGATTCAGCCGCCTATACCATTAATCAAGTATCCACCACCGATAAAAAACGCTCTGCGCCACCACCATTTACTACCAGTACTTTGCAGCAAGCCGCTTTTAGTAAACTAGGTTTTTCCAGTAAAAAAACCATGATGTTAGCGCAGCAGTTATATGAAGGAATCGATCTGGGATCCAAAGGACCCGTTGGTTTAATTACCTATATGCGTACAGACTCTGTTAGCTTAGCTGATGAGGCTACCAGACAGGCCTATGATGTAATTACGAAGAATTTTGGTCCTGACTTTGCTCTGTCTGAGCCTCGTAAGTTCAAAAATAAATCGAAGGGTGCCCAGGAAGCCCATGAAGCTATCCGCCCAACTAAACCATCCCGCCTGCCAGAGCAAATCACTGCGCATCTGTCTCCCGACCAGTTAAAACTTTATCGGTTAATCTGGGAAAGAATGGTTGCCAGTCAAATGGCCGATGCCAAGCTAAAAATGGTCACCGCCCTCATCGACGCAACACCATCGACCCCCACCGCTAAAAAATCATTTCAATTCAAAGCCATCGGCACCACTATCGCCTTCCCCGGCTATACCCGCGTTTATTCTCAGGACAAAGCTTATTTCAAAGAGGCACTATTGCCCGAGCTCGCTGCTAACGATCCATTGGATTTTATCAAGCTTGCGCCAGAACAACACTTTACAGAGCCGCCAGCCCGTTATTCTGAAGCTACATTGGTCAAAGCTTTAGAACATTTTGGTATTGGCCGCCCAAGTACCTACGCTCCCACGATCGATACTGTCCAAAAAAGAGAATACGTCCAAAAGAATGACGCCAAAAGATTAGAACCGACGGAAATAGGTATCCTGGTCACCAACTTACTCAAAGATCATTTCCCCAACATTGTTGATACTGAATTTACTGCTCTCGTTGAAGCCGACCTGGATCAAATTGCCTCCGGTAAAAAGAAGTGGCAGCCGATTATCAAAGAATTTTATGGGCCATTTCATAAGACTATCAAACAGAAACAAAAAGAACTCAATAAAGACGAACTCACTCAAGAAAAAACCGGCGAGAAATGTCCTAAATGCGAAAACGAACTCGTCATCAAGCTTGGTCGCTTCGGTAAGTTCAAAGCGTGCAGCAATTACCCCGATTGCAAGTTCACCGAGAATATCGGACCGGATAAAGAGCTGGAGGACCTAGCTGCCAAAGAAAAATGTCCTGACTGTGGTAAACCATTAGCGCTTAAACGCGGCCGGTTCGGACCATTCATGGGTTGTTCTGGTTATCCCGACTGTAAATATATTAAGAAAATTGAAAAGACCGTCGGTGTAAAATGTCCTAAATGTAATGAAGGCGATATCGTCGAGAAAAAGTCTAAACGCGGCCGAGTTTTCTACGCTTGCAATCAATATCCCAAATGCGAGAACGCCTACTGGAGCAAACCTACTGGTGACAAGTGTCCAGACTGTCAAAGTTTATTAGTATTTGCTGCCAAGAACACTGTCCGCTGCTCCAACAAAGAATGCGGCCACACCGCCCCAGCTCCTGACTAAAAATAACACCTGTTTAATCGCCTAGATTGACAAAGTAGTATTTATCCGTATACTAACGAACGACTTGCACATTGAGTGAAGTCACCGGAGCTGTTCATTCTTCTTCCAGTTCAGAGCCTTGCCTAGAAAGGCAATATTGTTATGGCAATGACTGCCCTTTTCGTAAGCAAGTCTTGGACTGGAGGTTAAACGATGCAACCTACAACAGTGACACTTATCGGTGCGGGGTTCGAGCGTGTGTATGAAGTCACGAAGTACAAATGGATGATCGATACAGGAATCGAGCTCTGGCTCACAAACGGGAGGCACATATCAATGAGGAGCGGCATGTACGCTATAATCATCGAACAAGACCTTGTGGAACCGAAATGACGATCATTGGATCACATCCTTTCACCCCACCCCTATATCGCATATAGGGGATTTTTTTGGTATTGGGATTTTGTGGTTTGGACACTAAGCTTTTATTCTTGCCTTCTTTGACATTTGGATTTGAATAGACATTTGGCCTTTGACATTTTGATTTTACGCCTTACTTTTCCTTCAGACCTTTCGTCCGAGGCTTCATCCAAAAAATAAAGCATTAGCGTAGCAGGACGTTTTCAGTTTTAAATATTCAAATTTGTTTCGGATTTAAGAATTTAGGATTTGAGTATTTATATCGCTAGTCTTCATCCGCGTCAATCACGTCCCTGTCCTGGCTTTCCTCTGGCAGTGATTCTGTCCCCGTTAAACGACCTAACAGCTGGTCAATTTCCTCTTTGTTGAAACATCGGAACACTACCTCATAACGATTTTTGTGTTCATCGAACCTCACCTTCGCATCAAATCCGTATCGATCTTCGAGGACGCCGCTATATTTCATCTCAAACGCTGTCCTGCCTTTTCGCTTTCGCCGCATCGGATCATCCAGCCGCATTGTGCGCTGAATACGGCGCGCGCGCGTTTCGGCCTTTCTAACCGTCAATCCTTCTTCCACTAAGTGCCGATAGAATCGTAATTGCTTCTCCTCATCCGGAATCATCAAGATCGCTTTAGCATGTCCCGGCGAGATCTTATTATCTATCAAGCCACGCTGTATTTCTTCCGGCAATTGCAGTACTCGGATAATATTAGTGATCCCCACCCGGCTTCGTCCCACCCTCTCGCCAATTTCCTCATGGGTCATGCCATATTCCTCATTGAGCTGTTTATAAGCCAACGCTTCTTCTACCGGATTCAAATCCTCCCGCTGAATATTCTCAATTAACGCGAGCTCGAGACGCGAGGCACCTGATGTAACATCCTTCCTGATCACACATGGCACTTTTTCCCAACCCAAATCTTTAGCTGCTCGCAGTCTCCGTTCACCGGCCACTAACTCAAATCCATCATCCGTTCGTCGCACCACCAATGGCTGCAGAATGCCATGCTGAGCGATTGAACTCTTTAATTCTTCCATGTCTACCTTATCAAATCTGCGCCGCGGTTGATTCGGGTTAATGCCTATATCATCAACCTTTACATGCTGCACATCCCCTTCGTGTTTATCCCAAATGTTGCCGCTAGCGGGTTTTCCCGCGGCTACCCGAACCGGTTTAATTTCTTTGGGCTGAACCGTTCCCTCGTTAACCACAGCCTGTTCTGGGATGCTTTCACTGTCTGCCACTACTAATTTTTTCTGCCTTGGTCTTTCCTCAATTTTTACCTCCAGGTCATTTAGTCTCGCCTTTACTGATTCTTTTGGTTTTTGCTTCTTCGCTTGCTGCAATTTCAAATCAGGACCCTCATCATCATCAAAATCAATCTGTAGAGGTGTCACTTTTGGTGCCACCGGCGCTTTCCATACCTCTTCCTCCTCTTCTTCTATCATGTCCTCTACCTCTGCTCCCTTTACTTCCCCACCGGGTTCTTCCTCCTCTTCTTCCAACGCAATAGGTAATTTACGTCCGGGCTTTATTTCTTCCGTTTCCTCTTCCTGATCCAGTTCGTCATCTTCTAACTCATCCAATACATCATCAGCGTCTTGGACATTACGGTTAGGTATTAACGATCTTAACCCTCCTCTAAATACATTTTTCATTATTTGTATAGATTAATTAGTTCAGCGGATAAAAATTCATAAGCCTTAGCCCCTCGCGAATACTTCGCATAACCCAAAATAGAGCGGCCTTTACTGGGCGCCTCCGCTAACTCGGTATTTCTCGGTATGACACTTTCAAAAACATGACCAGGAAATGTCTGCCGTACCTGTCGGACAATTTTTCGTGCCATGGCCGTTCGCTTGTCATACATAGTTAGGAGCGCACCCAGCACCTGCAATCTCGGATTTAAATGAGCCCGTACCAATTCCACCGTCTCCAATAACTGACCCAGACCTTCCACGGCATAAAATTCACATTGCACTGGTATTAATAAGCGGTCAGCCGCTACCAGACCATTGATTGTCAGCAATCCCAAACTCGGCGGACAATCAATAATAATAAAATCATAATAATCTTTCAGCGCTTTAATCTCTCGTCGTAAACGATATTCCCGATAAGGCCTATCCATCAGTTCTATCGCCGCTCCAGCTAAATTGGTGCTAGATGGTATTATATTCAAATTATCATGACCAGTTGCTTGCAGAGCTTTTGTGGCACTTACCTGTCCAGTCAGCACTTCATATAAAGTCGGCGTATCCTCCCCCACTTTCACGCCCAAACCGGACGTAGCATTCGCTTGTGGATCCAAATCAATAATCGCCACCTTGGCGCCCGCTGCCGCTAAATAACTGCCCAAATTTATACTGGTGGTTGTTTTGCCTACTCCTCCTTTTTGATTAGTCACCGCCAATACTTCACTCATATGACTTTATTTACCGCCCCTTAAAATTAGAAGGACACTATAAATTTTAAAAATTCCACACTTAATATACCCTAAGTGTAGACATATCCAGTCATTAAGCACAACTTACTTACTCACAATTTACTCACATCTACACCAATAATAATATCTCCAATATGCCCCCACTGCACATCTTACCAGGTTTACGCTTAACCTAGCTGGAATTAGCCAGCAAAAACATGTACTCTATTCATCAGCCAGCCATGACCCTTTCACATCATTATAGTAGCTGATTTAGCCGCGGTGGCGGAATGGTAGACGCTCAGGTCTCAAAAACCTGTGGGAGTAATCCCATGAGAGTTCGAGTCTCTCCCGCGGCACAATTAATTACGGGTTATTTACCCAGAACCCTAAGTGGTTCATGGCGACTCCCACCCGGGCACATTGGATTAGCTCGCCAGTCCGACAAGCGGACACTGAGTTAATATGCAAATCTCCCTTCAGAACTTCATTTTGGCATGGGACTTACCGAAAATCGTGTATACTATCATCAAATGCCAACAATAACGATCAAATTAAACGAACTTAGGCAAATTAATTGTGGTACATCAAAAGCACAAAAAGTTCGGCTATTAATTCTATTGCCTGCCTCGGTTTTAATCACCAAGCATGAAGTTGCTGCTGATGACAAATCCTTATATGAAACACGCATTGCCTGGTCAACAAAAACCATTACCAAAGGAGGCAATAAATATTACCGGCAGCTGTTCACGCCAATTCTTGATGATATTGAATTAAGCAAAGCCATGCAAAATCTCACCGGTAGCAGTCCAGACCAAGAACAAATATTAAATATAAACGAAGAAGGTTTTATTAAGGTGCCCTATGAGGATATTACTAACATCAGTTTTCACTGGAAGATATTAGTAGCAGATAAATCATACGTAAGCCTGTCTTTTAAAGATAACATTGACCTCCCCCAACTAAACTGCTCACTTTGCGAATTATCACCTTGGGGTGTTAAAAATATTTTTTTTGACACCAAGCTTCTATACAAAAAAATAAAATCCAGAATGGAAAACAAACAATCCTAGCACCTGGTGTTAGAATTAGCCTTTTAAGCCAGCTTCAGGCGCTGGACATTTTAGTACACCCATGCTATCCCTGTCTTGAATCTAGGCACGGCGCCTAGATAATCTTCAACCCGTTCTTTGAAAGGATAAACCCAGTGACACAAAAACATCCCAGTCCCGAAAGTATTACCGATCAAGAGATAAAGGATGCTTTTGCCAAGGCCCCGTCGATCAGCTTTTCAGCCAGGCCATTTAACTTTATTGAATGGCGATCGGTCTCTATCCACAGTCTCTGCTGGTGGATACCATTAGTGCGACTTTTACCTCTCATCGGTATACAGCCTCAAAACTTAAGGCCAGTGTTCAATCCCCAACCAGCACTAGTCAAGCGTCAGTTCCCTTTCAACTTGCGATGGTTTGGATTAAACAAGAATCGATACAAGACTGTCCAAGTGGAATTGCCTGAACACATCGACACCTATGATATGCTCGGCATGCTCCCACTCGATGAATTACGGTTTTACCAGCTGGCATCAGTTATCGGGAAACCGATCGAAGTCTACAGGGAGGATGGCGGGACCGGAGAACACAACTATCTCTTCACTGCTTCTCCTACAGCAGCAGCATAGACCTGGTCTAATTGTATCCAAACCTCGGCTACCCCTTAGCGGCTCTTGGAATTCGTCACCAGCGAATCAACCCACCAGCCGTTTTTTTAATTGATCGAGTAAGCCCGCTACACCAAGTCTACCAATCTTGCGCTTTTCTTATATTCATATAATATGCCTCGAGTAGAGTCCGGCGTGTGCTTGGCTCACTTTGTACCTCGTCAACTGAACACTATTATAGGAGATGTAACCGTGGCAACGAACCATCGCAACTTTCGGGAACTGTTGGAGGCTCAGTGGGCTCGTAACAACTTCGTATGCGTTGGCCTCGATAGCCAACTAGACAAGATCCCCGAGTCCAGTCGTATAAGATTTAGCCCTGAAGGCCCTATTGACGTTTTAAACACAATTCTTGCCTTTAATAGGGCGATTGTTGAGGCAACAGGAGATCTTGTCTGCGCCTACAAACCTAATGCCGCATTTTACGAACCTCATGGAGTAAATGGCATCAATGCCCTGCAACGCACGATCGCCCTTATTCACGACATGGCACCCAATGTCCCGGTGATTTATGATGCCAAGCGCGGTGACATAGGCAACTCGAATCTGGGTTACATAGATGCGGCTTTTCGTTCTATGAACGCGGACGCTATCACCGTTCACCCGTATCTCGGTGCTGAGTCGCTGCAACCTTTTCTGGCCCTAGCGGATAAAGGCATCTTTGTGCTCTGCCGCACATCCAACCCGGGCGCCGGTGAGTTTCAAGACCTAGACGTCTGCGGCGATGTTGTCCCTGGCAATTACATGCCATTCTACAAATACGTCGCTCATCGGGTATCCCAGCATTGGAATAGCCACCTAAACTGCGGTTTAGTCGTCGGCGCAACCTATCCCAATGAACTTCGCGAAGTTCGCATGCTCGTCGGTGATACAATGCCAATTCTCTTACCAGGCATAGGAAAACAAGGTGCCGACGTCAAGAAATCAGTGACAGCAGGTAAGGACAGCCGCGGCGCCGGTATTATCGTCAACTCTGCGCGCGATATTATTTTCGCTTCTAACGACGCAAACTTTGCCGAAGCAGCTCGCAGCGCCACGTTCAAACTCCGTGATCAGATTAACCAATCCCTATCGAAATGAGGTGAACCCA
Source organism: Candidatus Andersenbacteria bacterium RIFCSPHIGHO2_02_FULL_46_16 (assembly GCA_001817065.1). Lineage (GTDB taxonomy): Bacteria > Patescibacteriota > Andersenbacteria > UBA10190 > UBA10190 > UBA10190. The sequence continues at coordinate 48,971 of MHHQ01000015.1, read as the reverse complement.
TGACCGAGCAAAAAGTCCTAGAAATCCTGGAGAAAGTTGGCGCCGTCATCACCAACAGCCACATCGTGTATACATCCGGTAAACACGGCACCGCCTACGTCAACAAGGATGCCGTTTATCCGCACGGGAAAGAGACATCAGCTTTGTGCCAGGCTATCGCCGAACACTTCGCCCAATATCCAATCGATGTGGTCGTCGCCCCAGCCCTTGGCGGAATCATGCTCTCACAATGGACGGCCCATCATTTGTCGGCATTAACCGGCCGCGAGATACTAGGCATCTATGCCCAAAAGGATGAACGATCCATCTTCAAGTGTGACGGGGAAGAACCTTGTGAGGTATCCATTAACTACGTTGCCAGACTCTTTCCAATGAAGTTTATCATCCAACCCGGTGAGGAACTCCTGGTAACATCAGGTAACTTTGTTATTCGTCGGGGCTATGATAAGGACTGTGTGGGTAAAAACGTCTTAGTCGTTGAGGACGTTCTCACCACCGGCGGCTCCGCTAAGAAGGTAATTAATGTAACTCGCCAACTTGGCGGGAAGGTCGTCGGCCTCGGTGTCCTCTGCAACCGCGGCAGTGTTACCCCGGCCGACGTAGCTGACCCACAAGAACTGTTCGCTCTGGTTAACGTCAAGCTCGACGCGTGGGATGAAGCAACGTGCCCCCTCTGTGCCAAAGGCGTCCCCATCAACACGGACGTCGGCAAAGGCCTGGAATATCTCGCCCGCCAGCAAACGAAATAGTCAACCACTGGTCCAGCAGCACCAGGTCATCACGGACGAAGCTGCTTTTTTATTGCTTCCATTCCACTAATAATAATTTCCAATCTTTTAGCGACCTGCTAAAATATTCCTTATTTTTTGCCTCTTCACTTAAACCCGTTTTACTTAAGCCTCTTTATATAAACACGAAGAAAAGACTCATCACCGCGGCAATAATAAACGTAACGCCAAGACCAATGGTCGGCGTTGTCATTGAGAACACAGCCACCAATGTTAACGCAATCAGTATCTTGTAGATACAAATCAGCATCTCCAGTACCGTGGCGTATAACAGTGGATCAACCCGCCTTGCCCGCCGATACAGCCTGTGCCACATCGGTAGTTGCACCCCGACATACGATGCTTTCATCAAAGTATCCGTTAGAAACACCCGCAATGCCCCGCCCGCTAAAGGACCCAGCAGATAACCGATAGCCATGAAGGGCAAATGGAAACGCAAAATTTTCCGCCTCGACATCCGATCGCTCGCTTCACCTACAAAAAAACCAAGCCCGGTCATGATCATCGCATTGATGGATGAGATCAAACCGAGCGTCCCGGCCGTACCCAAAACCGTAAACATCATGATTGGCCAAAAAACTAAATAAACTAAATCCGCTCCCCATCCCGCCATGCCCCATCGTACCATCCGCTGGCCATCCTGGTTCAAGATTTGCCACGGTTTATTGTACTTAAGTGTTACTGGATTAAATCGTTCCTTAGTCTTTAGCAGCGGAAATCCCGCAAACAAGGCTAGGCCTGCTGCAATAACAAATAAAACCGGAAAACCAAACATCGTCACCACCAGCCCGCCGATCAAAGGACCTAGCACACCAATTCCGCTATTAATGGCCATCAGCCAAGATATTTCCGTCCCCAAATTACCCTTGTCGCCAAACTTGCTTATTTCTGCATGGTAAGCCGGCCAATAAAAAGTTTTAAATAGCGCTAACAGTATCCAAGAGACATAAAAAAGCCCGGGTAAGGTTGGTATCGCAGCCAAAGTTAAAAAATAAACCACGAACAGGGGCATCGATATCGCCAGAGACCTTTCTAGACCAAAACGACCGGTTAAAGTCGCACCCCAGGGCAACAAAATCAGGTATAAAATGTAATGCGCCGCATAATAACTAGCTATCCAGGCAAGAGAAAAATTTTCTACGTAGAAAAATACTGGTTCAAAAATTAGAATCAGCGAAGCCGCAAAGGAATACAATAAAGAGAACCAATATAGTTCGACCAGTTCCTTCTTGGGCTTTAGCGCAAATAGATATCGCAACCCCATCATGTGCAGTATAACATCAGGCGCCCTCCGCTCCTATGTTATTCAGGCTCATCGAACCAAACATTCCTGATAACCTTATATTACTAACCCTCTTTCCTCACTGTTTGAGAATTGATACCTTGATACTTATTTGAAAATTGGAAATTGAAAATTTTAACCATTGTCATTGATTGGGCATTGGTCATTGATCATTGGTCATTCTGATTCATTCCCCTTCCTCTTGCCCCCTCCCCCTTCTTCTGCTAACTTTGACGCATGTCAGAAGACCTATAGATGTCACATTATGAAATGCCACTCTTAAATAAACGGGTGGCGGCGCGGGGGACCCCCACCGAGCGCCTGCAGGCTGCCCGCCTGGCAGGCCGAAGCCGTCGGGTGGGGGTGCAGCGCCGACAGGGCCCGTCACTATATTTGTGGCATTTCATAATGTGACTTCCATAGTTCTCTATATTGCGCTTCCTTACATTTTAAGCCCCTTATTGGTCGTTTAGCACTAGGCTAATCCGACCTTATCTAGCACCTTCCATCAAGATTTTATCAATTTTAAGCATCCTATGCCCAAAACTAAATTTAAAAAACATCAGCTAGCATTTATCGGCGCAGGCTATGTTGGTCTGGTCTCCGGTACCGCCTTAGCTGAAATTGGTCATCAAGTAATTCTCGTCGACAACAACAAAGAAAAAATCGCTAAGTTGAAAAAGGGTGTCATGCCAATCTATGAGCCCGGCTTGGACAAATTAGTCGCTAAAAACGTCAAAGCTAAACGCTTATCTTTCACTAGCAGTCTAAAAGATGCTGTCAATGATTCTGATGTTATTTTTATTGCCGTTAACACCCCACCGCTGCCGACTGGCAAAGCTGACCTGTCGTACGTCGCCGCGGCCGCCCGCGAGATTGCCGAAGTCGCCACCAGCTATAAAGTTGTCGTAGATAAGAGTACCGTCCCAGTGCAGACCGGAGAAAGGGTTGCCCAAACCATTACGCAATATACTAAACGTGGCCTCCATAACAAAGGCGCTAAAATTGACTTTGACATTGTCAGCAACCCGGAATTTCTACGAGAAGGATCGGCCATTAAAGATTTTCTGGAACCTGACCGAATTGTCGTTGGTGTATCTAACCAGCGCGCCGAAAAAATCATGCGGGAAATTTATGCCCCTATCGATGCCCCCTTCGTCGTCACAGACGTTAAGAGTGCTGAACTTATTAAACATGCCAGTAACTCATTCCTGGCCTTAAAAATCTCCTTTGCCAACGCCTTAGCGAAAATTTGTGAACTCTCTGGCGCCAATATTGACCGCGTCGCCCAGGGTATGGGCATGGACTCGCGTATTAATACCCACTTTTTAAACGCCGGCATCGGCTATGGCGGCTCTTGCTTCCCCAAAGACGTCTCGGCCTTTATAACCATCGCGGAGGAGCTAGGTTATAAGTTTGGTCTATTAGAAGAAGTGGAGAAGATCAACCAACAAGCACGTGAATCATTCCTGCTCAAAGTAGAACAAGCTCTCTGGGTTATTAAAGGTAAAAAAATCGCTGTCTGGGGACTTGCCTTTAAACCCAACACTGACGACATGCGCAATGCTCCGTCCGTACCAATTATCGAACATCTGCACGCTGATGGTGCCACTGTCCATGCATATGACCCGGAAGCTACCGCAACTGCTAAAATCGAATTGGGTAACAAACTAACTTACTGCAAAAACATGTATGAGCCGCTCAAGAATGCCGACGCCCTGGTGATTCTCACCGATTGGGATGAATTTAAAGAACCCAATTGGGACAAAGTATCCAAACTCCTCAAGAACCCAATCATAATCGATGGCCGCAATCTATTTAGTCCATCCGACATGTCCGCCAAAGGCCTTGTCTATCATTCCGTAGGCAGAGGTTGACCTGTCAGTATTACTTAACAAAATATACCAACGAGAATTGAGTACCTTCCACCCTTCCGAAGTCCGCCCATTTGACAGACGAAGGAGGGTCTACCGCTCCGTCTGTAAATCTCGTATTAAATAAATAAAAAGCCACTCAGTCTAAACTGAATGGCCATAATGCTTTCACAACGGGTCATCATCGTTATCATCGTCTGGCTAATCATCTTCCTTAGGATTAAAAGGGAAATCGCTAATGACATGATTTAGTCGACTCAAGGTTCCTAGGATTCCAGTCATTGCCTCCGTAAAATAACCCGCACTTTTACCTTGAAAGAATAGCTTAAGACCACCCCCAATTGTCAACCAGATCCCATCACCAACGACTTCAAAGGAAAAATCGCTGTCTCCATAAAGATTCATTGATACATCATCAATTTCAATTTCAACATCTTTAGCTTCACCCTCCGCTGCTACAAGTCTCTGGATATTTTCAGAGCATTCCTTAGTAGTAACTGCTCACCGGTTAAGGGTGGATTACTAGGTTAAGCCATATTTAGAGCCAGAAAAAGAAGGTTTTCTTAAAAGTGAAAAATTATAACGTCTTATCTTAGCCAATAGTCCTCCTCGACCAGTGAGCAGTTACCCTTAGTAGCCATACGAACAGAAGAAGTGATAGTTGGCATGCTGATCCCTTGCATTTCTGCAATAATCTTCTTAAAGGGTGCCTCCTTATCAAATATCGTTTTGACATCATCCGAAATCCCGCGAAACCTTAAAAACACTTTCAGCATATAGACCTCCCTTTTCCCTATGGCCAACAACACCATTCGTTTGTCAAATAACAAGAACTATTACCTTACCTTAATACCTCAATAATGTCAAGTTTTTCTTTGTTGCATGACTTAAAATTGAGACTTAAATAGGTCTATATTTTGGAAACCCTCTTTTTATAAATGGCTGATATAGGCCAACTACCTGTTAATTATGCGCCAAAACCATGCCCAACCGATCAGCATCAAAGACAATTATTATTTTATCGCAGTGTAGTACCACCCAAGACAGAAAGAAAAAACTATGCTCAATTCACAAATTAACTTATTACTGAAAACCAGTATCGTCGCTATTTTTAAACTTTGCACTGTTGCTTTACACTTTTTGCTTTACGTTTTTCACTTCCTTGATTCATTATTCTTCATCCTTGATTCCCGCGTGTTATGGTTTGTTACCGATTTATTATGGTTTGTAGAGTTTGTAGCATTATGTTTTGTTTGGACTTTGAAATTTGTGCTATTAATTTACGCGTTTTTGGACATTGGGATTTAGGATTTGATTGGACATTGGTCATTGGACATTGGTCATTTAATCAAAGTATTTAGGATTTATTTCTATTCAGCTTTCGGATTTCTTCTATTATTTTCTCCGCTTCTTCCAACTGATCTTTGTCGTTAATCGGCAGCCAGAAATCTGCTTCGACAATCTTTATTTTCCTTCCCCGTTTTATCAACTCCATCCACACATCCGGCGTTTCATATTCTCCCCGTGCGGAGGGCGCAATATCCATCTCAAAAAAAGATTGATCCATTACCATCGCGCCATTCCATACTAAGTCGGAGATGAATTCCTTAGGTTTCTCCAAGGACCTGACCAAAAACCCCTCCTCGTCTCCTACTAAAACACCAAAATTTTCCGGATGGTCCACCCGCGAGGCCAATACGGCCAAGTCATTATCAACCAGTCCTTGCATCCCTTTGGGACCAAAAATATCATCACCCACCATGCCAAGCCAGCGACCTTCCACGAGATGTGCGGCGCACTTAAACGCATGCGCTAAACCCAACTGATCCTTCTGTACCACAAACTCGATTGGCCTCCCTTGATACTCTCCCGCTGAAAAGAAATCCCTTATTTTATTCTCATGAGGGCCACCTACCACCATCACCAACCCATCAATCTCTGCCGGTAAGTTATCTAAAGCGTGTTCGATTACCGTCTTGCCCGCCACCGGCAACAAATGTTTAGGCCCCTCATAATATTTAGCCATTCTCGTCCCCTTCCCCGCCACCAATACAACTGCTTTCATAAATATTTGTAATTAATACTAGTTATTACCTTTTTAAACATCTTTGCCCCATAAAGCAACTGCTGATTATTATAATTCCAGTGTTTATAAAGTTTGTTACCGATTTGTTATATAGATGTCACATTATGAAATGCCACTCTTAAATAAACGGGTGGCGGCGCGGGGGACCCCCACCGAGCGCCTGCAGGCTGCCCGCCTGGCAGGCCGAAGCCGTCGGGTGGGGGGGCAGCGCCGACAGGGCCCGTCACTATATTTGTGGCATTTCATAATGTGACTTCCATAGTTTGCCCCTAGGGGGTTCCTTTGGGATAAAGTTTTATAGTTTTGTGTTTTGCCTACGCTTCCGACTTGTCACCCAAAACTTTATGCGAAGGAGGGACATTTGGATTTATAGACTTCTTATTTGTTGGGCCTGCCTGCCGTAGGTAGGGATTTCTTTAGTTTCTCCCGAAGACATCCATTCAGGTAGATTTCGGATTTTCGATTCTCATGCTGCTGCCATGAAAGGTCTAGCTATAGGTACCACCGGCATTAGATCAGTCTGGATCTGTAATGCTCCGCTTTGCTCACGATTTACCATCACATCATGTCTAGTAAAAGTAGCATACCCAGGCTTTGTCACCGTCACTGTGTATGTTCCCGATGGAGGCAAAGCAAAAAACTTGCCTTGCCCATTAGTTGCTCTAGTCAGTACAAGTTTACCTGTCTTTTCTTCATAAAGACGCACTACTGCTAAATCAAGCGGTACACGTGATATCGCATCACGGACAACCCCATACGATGGCGTCTGTCTCATCTCTATCCACACCTTGATAAACACGAGTGCTATGTAAATCACCTCAATTATCAAAAACTGCAGCTGCGCTACCCATAACAGCAATGTTGTATTCAAGCCTGCTCCACCAATATAAACAGGCCATGCCAAAAAATGGCTTCGTCGCTGAATGAATTGCCAACTTTTTAATAGTTTCATACGCCATGACAATACTTCATCGACCACTCGTTTTAGTGGTACTAGTATTGTCATAGGTTCATCTTGTCGATTCACTTGCAAACTACCTCCAGTATAAACAACCTCCCCTGATTGCACTGGTATTTGCAAACCAGCTTGTGCAAATGAATAAGCACCGCCTCGCAATTCCACCCTATACCGACCAACGGGCAATTGTAACGCCGCCTCGCCATTTTCCGTCGTTTCTGCCTTACCCCAAACCTTGTCGTCCATACCCTTCACTTGCAGTTTCACATTGGCTAACCGACGACCATTCTGGGAATCCAGGACGCGTAAGACATGCATTTCGCTCATCGTCTTCTGTACTGTTTTTCTTCTTATCAATTGCTTAATATTAAATTTCAGCACGTGGGGAATTCTGCCCTGAATAGCAACTCCAGTGACACAGAAGGCAAGAAACAATAGTAAATAATTAGCCGGCGCTAATAACCCACTTACTATAAAGGGAATATTATTAGTTGTTTGAGTTGGTTCAACATTTTGTTTTTTGATTGTTTGCACTAATGGTAGTCTCGTAACAATAGTAACTGAGTCTGTCGCCACCCTCCCGCCCAAATCTCTTACTGTCAACGCAAACACGTACGAATCATCATCATGTTTTGCCGTAAAAGAAGGCGTCGCAGTATTGCTCGACGATAAACTAACTGGCTTACCCACCACTTGGCGCCAGTTATAAATCAATGATGCCCCTTCCGGATCCCTAGACGCCGTACCATCCAATATCACTAATTCCCCATTATTTACTACTAAATCATCACCTGCGTCAGCCTGGGGCGGTAAGTTCGTTTCTTCTATCTCTGGTGTCAGTGATACTGTCGGCCTGATTGTCACCACCGGAGAAGCTGTCAAAGTAGCCGTTGGCATTAAAGTCGGTTCCGTGCTAGGTAAGATCGTAGTCTCTGGTAACGGTTCTGCGGAAACTGTCGCTGCTGGTGTTGTGTTTGGTGAAACTCCGGGAGTAACGACTAAACTTGTTCCATCCTTCGTTGTTCGACCCGTCACACTTGATAAGCTTGCCTCATTCCCAAACGCATCTTTCAGCACCAGCTTAAAAGTATAAAGCGTGTCAGCAGCTAAGTCGGTAATAGTTGTGCCAGTAGCACTCATCTCACTTAGAGCCGTATCATCACTGCCATCCCATACCTCCGAATCTTTAGATAATACTTTCGCCGCATCACTTCCATAATAAATTTGGAATTCGGCTCCACTATTATCAGTTATCTTCCCCCATTCCAAATCTGCCAAATCGCTTGCCAGCTGCTTCACTGTCATTCCCGTTGTCAGTGGTCCCCGGTTATCTATTTCAAAGACATCACTATCCACCGTTTCCCCATTGCCCACCGCATCACGCGGGATAATTCTAAGACGCACTGATTCTTGTTCACCGGTCACCGGTCCGCCGGTATTTTCTGCCGACTTAGTATCCCATTTCATCGTCACCGTGACTTCACTATTGCCGTTTGTATCAATCGCATTGGTCGTACCCACTTGATAACCATGGCTGTTCTTTAAATTCACTGCCCCAGCTGACGGACTAGCTGATGTTAACCAAGGTTTATACCAGTTTACGCCGTCCAGCGAGTATTGCACCCTAATACGCGTCGCATCATAGTCTCCGTCAGAAACTGTTGTAGTAAAAGTGATTATTCCTTTTCCGTCCGTGCTTTGCGTAATGCTGCCCGGTTCGGTAGCCACCGGTTTGGCTGCTACCCTTTCAAACCAATACACCGTCCCGCGCATGTGATTACCGCCAATCACATCAAAATCATTGTCATTATCAACATCAACCGCCTTGACGCCAAAAATACTTTGTAGCCCCTCTGCTAATGTCCGTTTAGTAAATGAATCACTACCGTCATTATCAAACCAGGCAATCAGATTATTATCCTGCGCCGCCGCCAGGACATCCATATCACCATCCTCGTCTAAATCAACAATTTGTACTGTTGTGGCATCGATATCCGAACCGATGTCTATCCGCTGAAACGCCCACTTATCTATATTGCGATAGTAAATTACCTGATTACCTCCCGGCTCCGCAGCGACTATGTCTGTCTTGTTATCATTATTAATATCCCCAATCGCTAAATGTCTTTGTCCGGTATGGGAGTCATCCAAATCTATCCTGGAAAAAGCAAGTCCATCCGACGTATGCCATCGTTGTAACCCTTGTGATCCACTCGTCACAACATCCCGAAAACCATTACCATCCACATCACCAATAGCTATAGCTTGTATTCCACTATCCGCCGATAGTTGGGTTGACGTGAAGCTCCCACTGCCATTATTCATCCATCGCTCCAGCACAACAAGCGATCCCTGCGTTGTGGCCGTTACCACGTCCAGCGCTCCATCCCCGTCCACATCTCCCACTGCCGCCTTGCCGTCAGACCCCGTCCCGATATTAGTTCCCGAAAACTCCACATTACCCGTGTTGCGGTACCATCGCACGCTCGGTTGTCTGCCCCACATAGTGAGCAATAAATCACTGGCTCCATCTTTGTCTAAATCGGCCACAATAACCCGTTCACAAGCTTTGTCGTCAATCAGCTTCGCCTCGAACGTCACGCCCGTCAATTGCTTGTATACTTTCAAACCATCTTTGCCGCAAGTGATAGCATCAATATCCCCATCGTCATCAATATCTGTCGCTTCGACGCTCAAAACACCAACTGCCGAAGTATCGCCGCTTAATAAATGCGTCGTAAAATCTAAAGCCCCGGCCCGTTGGCTGGTTGTTAAATACCTAATTCCCCCCGCTACTAATAGACCAAGCAAAACACAAATAGTACCCCAGTGCAATGACGACCGGACGTATCTGGTCGGGGGATCGTATTTTATTTTCATCCTGGCCTTGTGCACGGACATATTACCAGTGTACCCCATTCATCCCCCTCTTTCATTCCACCAAAGTATTTTCTGACGTTCACACGCTCCAGCGAACCTCGCTGCTGTAAGCCTCGCCTACAGTCGGTATCAGAATTTAGAAATTTCAGATTTCGGATTTGTTTCGCCTGCCTGCCGGTAGGCAGGGACTTCTTTAGTTTCGTCTTTCGGATTTTCTCCATTTTCGACTACAAAATTCAACATGCGCCCTTCCACATAAACAACCTTCTTCACGATGCTGGCCCCTAAATATTTGGCGACGTTTTTCTCCAACCGGGCCAACTCTTCTGCTTTGCTTTGCGCCATCCCTGGCACCATATCAATCTCCCCTCTCACTTTGCCATTCACTTGCACTGCTATACGCTTAACCGCTGCTGCCAGAATACTTTGATTCAACTTTGGCCAAGCGCGATATATTAAAGACTCGGGATGTCCCAGCTGCTCCCAAAGCTCCTCCGCCATATGCGGTGCCAGTGGCGCTAACATCAAAACAAAAGCTTCAAGCGTACTGCGCGATACCCCTTCTCCCTCCTCAAGTTTATTCAACATCTCCATTAATGCCGCCACCGCAGTATTAAATTTAAACTGCTCAATGCCTTCTGATACCCGCTTTATCGTGTCGTGCAACACATAACTCATGTCAGCGGAATCCTGTTCTGACAATTTATCAATCAATGAACCAACTCTTTTCCACACACGCCGCAAAAACCGGCTTACTCCAATTAAACTTGTTTCGCTCCATGGCATAGCGTTGCTAAACGGACCCATAAACATGACATAAACTCGCAGCGCATCCGCCCCCACCCGGCTAATCACAGTATCAGGATTGATAACATTCCCCCGCGACTTGCTCATCTTCTGTCCATCTTCACCTAGTAATAAACCGACGGCTCGAAAACGGGTGAACGGCTCCTCGTGCGCCACGACCCCCTGATCAAACAAAGCCATATTCCAAAAACGAGCATACAACAAATGCAAAACCGCATGCTCTGCACCCCCCACATACAAGTCAACCGGCAACCATTTGTCCATAATCTCCCGACTAGCTAACTCTTCTCGATTCGTTGGGTCCAAGTACCGCAACCAATACCAGCTAGATCCCGCCCATTGGGGCATAGTATTTGTTTCTCTTTTACCTATGCGCGGGCAATTTGGACATTTAACTTCAATCCAATCTGCCGCGGAAGCCAAAGGAGACTCTCCTGTTCCCGTCGGTTCATACTCTTTGATATCTGGCAGCCTCACTGGTAAATCTTCCTCCGGTACCGGCACCGCTCCGCATTCTTCACAATGAATAATGGGAATTGGTTCTCCCCAATATCTCTGACGAGAAAAAACCCAATCACGGAGGAAATAATTAACCTTCTTCCTCCCCTCACCCTTCAGTTGCAGTACTTTTACGAGTGTTTCTCTCGCCACCTCGCTTTTCAACCCGCTCTGTTCGTCCGCGTTTATCAACACTCCTTCACCAGTATAAGGCAGTTGGGCATTACCCTTGGCGATTTTAGGTTGTATTACCTGTAATATCGGCAACTGATGCTGTTTCGCAAACATAAAGTCCCGTTCGTCATGCGCTGGCACCGCCATTACCGCTCCCGTCCCATAACTACCCAACACATAATCAGCGACCCACACTGGTATGAGCTGGCGATTAACTGGATTACTTACCATCAAACCTTTCATTTCCACCCCCGACTTTATCTCGCTATCTGCCACCCTGTCTCGATCGCTTCTATCTTTAACCTGCATTACATAAGCTTGTACCTCATCTTTGTTACCCAATACCACCCCGTCCATTTGACCATTCACTAGCTTCAGTACTAATTCATGCTCTGGCGCTAAAACCAAATAAGTTGTGCCATAAATAGTATCCAGGCGCGTCGTAAACACTTTGATCGCTTCTCTGGTGCCTTCAACTTTAAAATCAACTTCTGCTCCCTCGCTCCGCCCAATCCAATTCCGTTGCATCTCCGGCACAGCCTTCGGCCAATCCAATCCATCCAGACCCTGTAATAAACGATCGGCATATTTTGTAATTTTCAACATCCACTGTCTGATCGGTTTCTTTACTACCACTGTCCCGCATCGCTCACAATTACCATCCTCCACCTCTTCATTAGCCAGTCCTGTTTTGCAGCTCGGGCACCAGTTTATCGGTATAGTCGCCTCGTAAGCCAAACCCATATTGAACAATTTGATGAAAATCCATTGCGTCCAACGATAGTAATCAGGATCCGAAGTATTGATCTCACGATCCCAGTCATATGAGTAACCCACCGCTTGCATCTGCTTTTTAAACCGCTCAATATTTTGTTTGGTTAAATCAGCCGGATGAACTTTCTTTTTTATGGCTGTGTTTTCTGTCGGTAACCCAAATGCGTCCCAGCCTGTCGGATGCAGAACATTCATGCCTTTCATACGCAAATATCTCGATACGACATCAGCTGCCGTATAAATCTTCACGTGCCCGACGTGCAATCCATCCCCCGACGGATATGGAAACATGTCCAACACATACATCTTCCGCCCCGTTGTTTCCTCCCGTGGCGCAAATAACCTCTCCTCTTCCCACCGTTTTTGCCATTTAGCTTCAACACTCTGGCTATCGTATTCATTCATATATCACATAATAACTACCACTCCACTATATACTAAAGCCATAATAACCCACAAAACCCCTTACTGAAGTAATTTCTTGCGTCTCTTAAAACATGTTATTTGAGATAATCAAAGATCATAAAAGAAAAAAGCCCAACGCATTGCGAAGGGCTGAGCCGCAGCGAAACTCTGAGCCGAGTCGAAGAGCTGAGCGAACTCGAAGGGTTTATCCTGAGTTTATCGAAGGACGAAGAACAAAATTTCCCAGGGACAGAGCTTAAGGATCCAGTACCAAAGACTAACTTGCGGAAGAAACAGACGACCGACCCCGGCCATCCCACCCGCTACCAAGCCAGTAGTAATCCCAATGCCAGTGATCGCCATCCCAGTACAAACACAACACATCCCGACCGCCGAACGGGCTCTGCAGAATCAGGCCGGGGAAGTCCACATAGGTAATACCTTGGGTCAGACGTAAATGCTCCAACACGCTGTTGTCGCCGTTCTGTTTATAGTCCTCCCACAAGGCTAGAAACTGGTTACCGCCGTGGCGGATGAGTTGGGGATAATCATCCTTGAGCCGGCGCAGCTTCTCTTCTCCTGCGAAGTAATCCTCTCCTTCTTTAAGACAGGTCAGGAACTGACACTTGGAGAAGTCGACCTGGGTCATGGCATACGCGCGCTCGTCTCTCTCCAATTCCTTCCAACCTTTGCCCATAAAAGAAACGGGATCAAACGGTTTGGTGCAGTCGAGAACTAATTTACATACAGCAGACATCACACTCTCCTTTAGGCTTGTTTCACCCAAAAACTCATCCCTAAACCCAAGGATCAAGGGTTTCCTCGTTAATGAGGATTTAACTAAAACGTACAAACCGAGCTAACTGAACAAAATATCCTAGCACCAATAACCTCTTCTGTCAATCATAAAATAAAAAGCTTAGTTAACCCTATTATATAATAAATGCTAAAACAAACCTCCCGGTTTCCTTAGAACGTAGCAGGGGGTTTTCAATTTTGCATTGTTGTTTTACGTTCTTCGTTTTTAGTTTTTCGTTATTCTGATTTGTTTAGGATTTAAGGTTTTAGGATTTATTTATAATTTTGACATTTGTCATTGAATTGGCATTTGGATTTTGGCATTTGGATTTTTTAACAATTCTATTTGTTTCGGATTTCTCCAGTTTAGGATTTAGGATTTCATATTTCGCTGTTTGAAAATTGAAGCATTGATATTTATTTGAAAGTTGTCCCGAAAGGATCCCTTAGGGAAAAATTGTAAATTGTAAAAATTTGACATTTGCCATTGAATTGACATTTGGATTTTGACATTTGGATTTCTTAACACTTCACTCTTTTAGGATTTAGGATTTGGTCATTCGTTGTTTTGTTTGTATTTTATGTACTGTGCTTTATTTGTGTTTTGTAATTTGTGTTTTGGCATGTTTAGCCAAAAATTATCCCCCTCGCCTTCTCCACTCTCCTCTTCACTTCTTTCTCAAATCCATTTGTTCCTGGCTCATAATACACGTGTCCTTGTATCATGTCAGGCCGATACTGCTGCTTCACTAATCCCTCCGACCAATCATGTGGATATAAATAACCAACACCTTTGCCATGCTGCTTCATTCCCTCCACAGGCGCGTTAGTGATATGTCCGGGCGGTGTTGCGTTGCCATAACGCATCACGTCTTCTTTAACCCTTTCTATGGCAATTTTAACTTTATTGCTTTTCGGTGCTGCTGCTAAATAACAAGCTGCATGCGCTAACGAATATTCGGCCTCCGGTAAACCCACCCACTGCAGTGCCTGCGCCGCACTAGCCACTACCATTAATGCATGCGGATCAGCATTGCCAATGTCCTCCGAGGCAAAAATAAACATGCGCCTCATAATAAATTTCGGATCTTCTCCCGCCATAATCATGCGAAATAAATAAAATAAAACTGCGTCTACATCTGATCCGCGCATGCTCTTTATGAAAGCGGATATTGTATCGTAGTGTGTCTCACCAGCCTTATCATATTGCACTACCGACTGTTGAGCGGCTGACTCAATATCCTTTTGGCTAATGGACGCCCCTCGTCCACTGAGCACCGCACGTTCAAGAATATTCAGTGCCCGCCTCGCGTCTCCCCCAGCCATCATCACCAGCGCCTGTTTAGCTTTAGTGCTAATTCTCATTTTCCTAGCACCTTTTTCCCCTTTCATTACCCGATCAATCACTTGACCAATATCTTCATCTGTTAATCGCTCTAACCGCACCACTTCCGCTCGCGACACCAAAGCAGCGATGACTTCAAAGTAGGGATTTTCTGTCGTTGCGCCAATTAGCGTGAGCAAGCCTTCTTCCACATATGGCAATAAAACATCTTGCTGTGCTTTATTAAAACGATGTATTTCATCCACCAACAAAACTGTCCGCTGCCCAATCTTTTGCCACTGGCTAGCCCGATCAATCACCGCTCGCAAGTCTTTAACCCCCGCCGCCACCGCACTTATCCGTTCCACCTTAGCTTGCATATACTTTGCGATAATATACGCCAAAGTAGTTTTACCAATACCGGGAGGACCCCATAGTATCAATGATCCTGCTGTCCCTTGTATAATTGCTTGTCGCAAACCAGTTCCCTGACCAATTATATGGTTATGTCCAATAAAACCGTCCCAATCATTCGGTCGGCTCCTGGCTGCCAAGGGACGCATTGTTTTTTGTCCATCCTGTCTTAACCATGTCGTCCGCAATTCATTGCCTTCCTTGCGTTCTAATCTTGTTCGCTTCATTCCTCTACTATACTATACCCCAAATTCTTCGGCTACTGACTTAAACACAGCCTACCCTTAGCAGATTTATCTCATCTGAAAACCCATCTTCTCAAAAGTTCACCCAATTAAACCTTTTGACTAACTATCAATTTTTGCCAATTGCAGTATGTGACTTTTTCCACTTCTTTAATAGTTACTTCTTTTAGCTGTGCAACCTTTTGCGCAACAAACCTCACATACGCTGGCTCATTCCGCTGTCCTCGATACGGATCAGGCGCTAAGTAAGGGCTATCCGTCTCAATTAATAAATACTCTAAGTCAATTGCTTTTACTACATCCAATAAAACTCCCGCGTTCTTAAAAGTCACCACACCCGATATACCAAGATACATCCCCAACTCCACGTATCGTTGCGCTTGCTCTACCGTCCCGCTGAAAGTATGCGCAATTCCGCGCAGGCGGCCAGGCAATGGGCAATGCCGCAAGTAATCAAGTAATAATTCGTTAGCATCTAGCTGCTGGCTGCTCCTGATGTGCCAGATGATAGGCTTGTTATGTTTAATCGCTAAATCAACAAATTTCTTCACGTACTCGATTTGTTTCTCATAAGTTCCCTCGCGATGAAAATCTAAACCAACCTCGCCAATAGCCACTACTTTTTCACTCCCCGCTAATTCGTCTAATAACTGCCAATCCTCCTCTTGCATCGCATTAATCTCTTCCGGATGCACCCCCACCGTAGCTAATGTTCCTTCCAACTGCTCTGCTAACTCCACTGCTCGTCGACTCCCAGCTGCAGTACTCGCCACTTCTAACCAACCATCCACACCAGCTACCCGCGCCCGTTCTATAACAGCTGGCCGGTCCAGATCAAACTGCCCAGACGCTACATGTGCATGAGAATCAAACATAGGTATTTTCACCATCAGACATTACTATACAAAAATTATAAAGTCCTGTTAAAATCATATATGGTCATTTCAACCATCAAATTATTACTCTGTTTATAGCTAAGTATTTATTATGCTTTCACTTGCCCATACAATTATCAGTCTTCCCTTCGGTCTATTACCTCAAAATCCCTGGTTGATCTTTCTCCTGGCCTTTTTGTTTCATCTTGTCCTAGACGGCTTATTGCATTGGAATATTTATCCGCCGCAGCATAACCGTTTCCCCTTCTTTCTGATTGGCTTAGATATCACTCTCGGTCTGTTAGCCTCTTTTATCCTGCTCGGTGACCAATTCTTCACTCTCCCCGTTCTGTCTGCCATCCTTGGTGGTAATATACCAGACATCCTGCAAAGTTTCTGGTCGTTTACCGGCAAACCTACTAAAGGCTGGTGGCGCTACATTTACCCTCTTTTTCACTTCCATGACAAAATTCAGTGGGAAACAACCAATATACCCCTAGGTCTTGTCTCCCAAATCATTCTGATTTCTATCGTAATCACCAATATTATCTAAAACGCGTTAATCCTTTCCCCCGAAACAGCTAAAATTGCTCTGCCTCTTTATCCACTCAACTCTTCCGCACCATCTGCTCGGGCAATATCAGACAAAAAAATCGCAATAATTGTCGCTGCTGGTACCGCCAGAATTATACCTAATACACCCAATAGTCTCGCCCCGATGATTACGGCAATAATTGTCACCAGGGGAGGCAAACCAACCGCCCGGCGCATCACATTAGGTATTAAGACATGACTTTCTACTTGCCCAATAATGACATATACGACAAATGCGGTTAAACCCATCGCCCAACCTTGAGTTAAAGCGACTAGCACGCCTGGTGTTGCCGCAATCAATGGACCAATGGCAGGCACAATCTCCAGCACACCAGCTAAAATTCCCAGCAATAACGCATATGGCACACCAATCAGCCACATACTAACACCCACTAATAATCCAACCATCAAGCCTAACACAATCTGCCCCACTACCCACCGCCCCACGCTTTTCTGCGCTCGCTCTATCATGCGCGCCACATACGAATAGTGCTCAGTTGGGGTCAACAATTTCGCCATTTTTTTCAGAGCATCCCGTTCTACCACCAGATACAAGGCTATCACAAACACAAACAGGAAACTAACAAAACCAGCAATCACTGACCTGGTCCCAGTAAAGACATTCCAACTGAGATTAGCAATATTATCCCCAAAATTAAGTAGTCCAGACTGAATGGAATCAATCAATGCCGCATGTTCAATCCTTGGTATCAAGGGAGTTAATTCATTTAGGCTGTTAATGACGCTCGGTACCACTGTCGCTAATTGACGCGATTGGATGACCACTGGCTCAACAATCAATGTGATTAATCCTGCCAAAATCAACAAAACCAGCACATAAAAGACGATGACCGATAACGCTCGCGGTATTTTCCATCGGTCTAGATATCGAGCAATCGGTTCCACCAACGAGGCAACAATAAAAGCCGCAAACAACATAATAACAATGTCAAATATTCGATAGATGAACCAGAAACCTAACAGTATCAACAACACTCTAAATATAGTGCTGGAGGTAATATCAATTTTTTTTATCGCACTTAATCTCATAGTTTTATTATACCCTACTCTCTTTACTTGACGCGACATTGTCCTTCGTTAATGGCTGATTGGTTAGCTAGTGCCACACTTTTTGCACTCGTTCGATAGACTTGTTTGGACCAAGCACAGCCACCGCTCGCTTACTAGGCACTAACAACTCCTGTGCCAGCTTCTTTATCTCCTCCGCACTTACTGTATTATAATTTTTCATTAGTTGCTCCGGTGTTTCAATTTTCTTTTGCAGCAATGCCTGCACCCCGGCAAACTGCGCTAACGCATTAGTCTCCTCTAGGTCCAATAACAAGCGTCCTTTAATCATCTCTTTCGCCTTTTTAAGTTCACTTTCCAGTACCGCCTCATTCATTACGCGATCATACTCCTCAAAAACCAATATTAGTGCCTGGTCAGATTTTTCACTTCTTACACCCAGTTGGGTAGCAAACCCACCTGCATCGACATACGCCTGCACCCCCGTATGCACAGCGTACGCTAGCCCATGTCTTTCTCGTATCGATATGAATAAGCGACTGCTCATCCCGCCGCCTAAAATTATAGCCAACAGATTAGCCGCGAATCTCCTGTCATCATCCAGCCGTACTCCCGGCACGCCAACAATCATATGAGTTTGGTCAATATTATCCCGTACTTCTTTAATGAATTTATGTTGCGGTAAAACTCCTGGTGCTCGTCTTGGCACAGTTTCCTTCCCGCCGGGCAGCTTAGCAAACATACCCTGTAATAACCCAACTACTTTTGCTTCATCATAATTACCAGCCACTGCCACCACAGCATTCCTCGTATGGTAATGTTGTTTTGTGTATTTAATAAAATCATTGCGCTTAAATTTTGATACCGTCTCAATCGATCCATCAATTCTTCGGCCTAATGGATGCCGGCCAAATAACACCTGCTGCCACAAATGACTAATATGATGCATCGGTGCATCAGTGTACATCCTTATCTCTTCAATAATTACTCCTCTTTCTCGCTCAATCTCTTCTGCCGGGAATAATGGATTCAATAAAATGTCAGCCACCACATCCATGCCCGTCAATAATTGCGAGGCTGCCACTTTAACATAAAAGCCCGTATATTCTTCACCCGTGAAGGCATTAAATTCCCCGCCGATGTTATCAATTGCCTCGGCAATTTCCTTCGTTGTCGGACGATTTTTTGTCCCTTTAAAAAACATGTGCTCCAGGAAATGAGACAAACCGGCCTGTCTATCTGTTTCATAACGCGATCCTGCCCCAATTAGCACCAACAGCGTCGCTGTTAACACTTCTTGCCGCGGTATCAGCACGACTTTTAATCCCTCCTGTAATTCTTTTTCCTTCACCACAAATGAGGACATATCACAAATGAAAAATTAATCGGTAAATTATAAATCCTAGCGTTATTTCAATCCGCCCTTGTTCTTTAGTCTCTCACGCAAAACACCCTCTACTCTTGTCATCACCACTCTTTCCTGCTGCATCGTATCGCGGTCTCTAATAGTTACCGCATGATCCTCCAATGAGTCAAAGTCCACCGTTACACAAAACGGAGTTCCAATTTCATCTTGTCTGCGGTAACGCTTGCCAATTGACTGCGTGGTATCAAAATCGCAATGGTTATTCTGCGTCAGGCTTTCTGCTAACCGACGTGACTTTTCTATCAATTCTGGTTTGCTGGATAGTGGCAAAACTGCCACTTGATAGGGTGCCGCCCAAGCCGGCAATCCTAAAACCACTCTCTTCTCACCTCTCACGTCTTCCTCCCGGTAAGCCGATAACAGCATGGCCAATACCGTCCGTTCTACCCCAAAGGTCGGCTCAATCACGTGCGGAATAAATTTTTGCCCAGTTTTTGTATCAGCATAATTCATTTCCCGACCTGACTGCTTCGCATGCATACTCAAATCCCAATCGCCTCGATAAGCCAAACCATACAACTCCTTCTGGCCAAACGGCCAATCCAGCTCAATATCCACTGTCCGCTTGGAATAAAAAGCCCTGTCCTCCTCCGCCACTTCCACTTCATGAACTAGCTTGCTATCAATCCCGCAATACGTTAACCAATTTCGCATCTCATTCAACCATTTATCGAATTCTGTTTCCCAGTTGGTCGGTTCAATAAAATATTCAATCTCCATCTGTTCAAATTCACGCGTCCGAAACACATAATTACCAGGCGTAATTTCATTGCGAAACGCTTTACCAATTTGTGCGATACCAAACGGCAACCGTTTTCGCGTCGATGCTAATACCGCTGGCCAATCCACAAACATTCCCTGCGCAGTTTCCGGCCGCAAGTAGGCGACAGCCGCATCATTCTCTTTTGGCCCAACAAATGTTTTAAATAAAAGATTAAAATTGGCCGGCACAGTCAAGCTGTCCTTTTCACCGCAGTCCGGACACATGTTACCCTTCTCCAATTCATCCGCCCGCGACCGGCGATGACACTTCTTACACTCCACTAACGGATCAGTAAATTCATCCACGTGCCCACTGGCTTCCCATACCTTTGGATTCATAATTATCGCTGTTTCCAAACCAACCATATCTAGCCGCCCCTGCACGAATCTCTTCCACCAAGCTTGTTTTATATTGTTTTTTAGCTCCACTCCTAACGGCCCAAAGTCCCATGAGTTTGCCCAGCCACCGTAGATTTCCGAATCAGGAAATATAAACCCTCGATTTTTCGCTAAATTAATAATCTTTTCCATCTCAATTGCTTAAAATATTTGTCGGTTAACCCTCGTACAGTAAGTCTACAGCACGCCCCTGTCCAGACCTATTTACTATTTCACCTTTTATCATCCTCACCGAATTAATTTTGTCTCCTCATTATATCTTCCATGGCGCCTGTAGTTCATCGGGCAAACCACGACTGCGCCGGTGCTCTTTCTTCATGCTTTTCGTAATCTGGCGATAACCCTTGTCTCGCTGTCTTCTCATTTTTCTAAATGATTGCAGCCATTGTCGATGATGTCGCCTCTGTTCTTTTTGTTCGTAGCGACCATATTTACGTTTTGCTTTTTGTTTCGCGGTCTCTAATCGCGGATCCGTCTGCCCCAACTCGCCAACTCTATAATAATTTTCAATTTCTCGCTTTCTTGATTCTGTCTGCCTTTTAAGCTGTTCCTCTGCCCGCCGCTCCTGCACATGCATTCTTTGCTTGTCTTTAAAATATTTGTCCCTTACCGACTGTTGTCTGTGCTGCCTCTCCACACTCCATTCATCCGTCTTAAATAGGCCCAGTTTATTCCCAAGTCCCCCTTGCCCGGCTCTATCCGCCGCTCTTTCCAGTCTTCGGCGTTTCTCCTCATTGTTCCCAGCCCCCTGACCAGGCTTAGAAAACAACTGTGCGAAAATTGGTCTGTCCATAACATTTCTATCAATAGCCTAAAATCAATTCTGGCGATTCCTAGCATCTACCAAATCCCTTAACCTCATAATCGAAACCCATCACTCTTATTCAACCGTTCCCCTGCCTACCACCGCTGTTTCTGTGGTCGGAAAATCTTTCGTCGTCTCCGTTATACTCTCATCGACAAACTGGTCAGTGGCGTCCAATGTCACACGGTTAAGGAAAGCAATTACTGCCCCCCGCAAGTCTTCGCCAGGCGTCACTGACACCTGAATATGTAATTCCTGCGGTGGTTTTGTCCGACCTACCCCTCCTTCAACTAAAGGCAATGACCACATCAGCTCACCTGTCCTATCACTGAAAGTCATCTCGCCACTCGTCTTAAAAGATTCCCCAGTATAACTGACACCATCAGGTAAAACTGCCACCAGCCTCATATCCGACACGTCGTTCAAACTGCTGCCCACTCGGAATCGCACTGTATAAGTCGTGGTTTGTCCGACCTGGGGCGGCGTCGGTCCGGCGCTTTTAATACCCAACCTGCCATCATCATAGAATGCGTCGACTCCTAAACTTAAATCTGTCCGCAACGATAAGACCGACCGACTCGACACCACTTTCTTTTCTCCACCCACTGGAGTTGGGATATCAGGACTATCAACCGTCGCTACACTGACAATTACATTATTTTTTACTCCGATCCCAGTTGCTAGATATCGCGGTGTTGGTAAAACTGTAAAACTATATTTTATGATTCCCTCTTGATTAGGTTGTAATACCGCTAATTCCGGTACCGTAGCTGCTGACCAGGTAATTGTCTGATCAGTTGAGCTATAGGCTCCTCCAGTCAACCTTAGCGATGATGGATCAAAAGCAATTCCCTCAAAACGCACTTTAACAATTACACCCTTTAAGCCAACCGTACCCACGTTACTATATTTAACCTCGCCGTCTATCGTTTGCCCCGCGGTAATGACGATTGGGCCATCTTTACCATTATATCTCTGTTCCACCAATACTTCACTGGCAGACACCGTCACTACATGCGTCAGCTTCCTTTGCGTAAACTCATCCCCGTTTTGCCTAATCCCAGCCTCTACGTCAACTACCTTTGTCTCCCCCGGCTGTCCCGTCACATAAAAAACAAAATCAAACTCTCGGCTTTCTAGAGGATTAAGTGTTGTAATCCGCCACTCTCCCGGAACCGCAAAATAACCCGCGGTAAAATCAACGTCCTCTGGATCCAATTCAACATTCTCCGCAAGTTTTAATTTTAAATAGATATCTCCCAACACATTTTTACTCAAATTCCTCACATGCATACTAGCTCTAACTCGCTCACCAGTCGCTGCATCTTTTGGTATATCCAACGCTACTTCCAAGGGCAAAGCAGTAATTATCGTCGCCGTAGCCGCAGATTTCACAAATCGTCCGCTGGGAAAATTAATCGGCGTGACAATAATATCTGTCTTAACTGTGGCTGTTTCATTCTGCTCTCCAATTAACTGGCCTCTGACATGTAATTCCCCTGTCTGACCGCTAACCAAATCTCCCTGCCGCCACACCACATTTTTTCCTGATACTTCCACCGCTTGATTACTTCCTCGGTAAATAAATCCCCGCGGCGGTGTCACGACTAACTCCACGTTCTGCCAATCTACCCGGCTATCGTTTTGATAGATAATCTTATAAATAATCTCTTCACCAGCCGTAAATTCTTGCGGTGCCTCGATTCTCACATTAACCTGCTCTTCCGTCACAGTTACCCGGGAGCGGTACCATAATAGTGCCACTATAGCCCAAACAACCAGAAAAATCACCAACAATAACGATCCACTGAAACGGATTACCTTCCCCCATTGTTTCGCTCTTTGTAGTACTAAATTTTTATATCGTGTCGAAGCCAACGTATCGCCAGTTTGCTCTAAATCGCCGCGCGGATGACGGGTAATGCCTAGTCGATGTAACTCTTGCTGTCTCGCTTTTAACTCCACTGGTTCATCCCGCACATATAAACCTCGCTGCGTCATCTGGATACCGCCTTCTTCTCCATTGGGCATACCATTATCCGCTCTATTCTTTTCTTTCTTATTCTCCCCATTCTTATTTGCTCTCTCTTCCATAATTAGCAGTCTACCGTAAATCTTTAACCAGCGCACCGCGCCATTGTGCATCCACTACCCCGCTGACATACTTTCGCATTGCTTCTTCCAATTGCTGACCTAATCCGATATCTATCGACAGCCGCAGAGCCAAATTTGGCTTTTCTGCCAAATATTTAATAACCCTTAAACCATCCATCGTGATTGAATCTATCGCCTCTGCCAAAGACGAACGACAAGAGATACAAGCCCAGCCACCTAAATTTTCATCTAGCACTATCGTTTCTCCAACTCGTAGACCACACACCCGACAACTTTTCAGCTGGGGTTGATAGCCAGCCGCTTTCAGAATCATCAGATATAACGATATCTCCAACATCGATCCTTGCCCGTCCTTACAACTAGGCCAAATCTTCCAACTATCCCTGACCGCCTCATAAATCTGCGGCTGGGGTTCTTCCTGATGGAATAGTCCGGTTACGGCCCTAGCTAAAAAGTGTGCCCTCATTAATCCATTTTGGTCCTGATGCAATTCCTGAAAATACTCCTTAGTTTCTGCAGCCGTTAACCAATACCTGCCATTAGTGCCATTCACGATAGTTAATATTTCTGTAAAAGGTTCAACGTGACTCCCTCTCCTCGATGGGACGACTCTGACCCCCTTAGCCATAACTGTTATCAGTCCTCGGTTAGCCGTAAATAACGTTAATATCCGATCTGCTTCACCAATATTTCTTCGAGACAACACCAGCCCTTCAATTTTCTCTCTTTTGATCATCTTCTTATTATATCGCGGTTTCTTAAGGTATGCCCGATCAATTCGCCATCATTTACCACTCCCTCATTGATATTAACTAGCTATCTGATACCTGCCACTATTAAAAAACTAACCTCTTTAAACTGCTCACAAAAACTAAATTTGGATATTCCCAGATCCTGTCTCTTCTATTGACAAAAGGCAGTAATTAGAAGACAATCACATGTTTCGCTAATTCCCATCAATATTAATTAGTTTTTATTATTTACCCCAAATATATGACCGGCGATAATCAAAACAAAATCAAATGGATCAATCGCCTCCTTGCGATAACTTTGATCGTAGCGATAGCAGGAACTGCATCAGCGTTTATAAATCCAAAAAGCACGGACGCTGCATGTTACTGTGACTCTCCAACACCTTCTCCCTCACCCAGCCCCTCCCCTTGCCCATCTCCATCACCCAGTCCAAGTCCTTCACCATCTCCGTCTCCAAGCCCATCTCCATCACCCAGTCCTAGTCCATCTCCATCACCCAGTCCAAGTCCCTCGCCATCTCCATCACCCAGTCCAAGTCCTTCACCATCTCCGTCTCCAAGTCCAAGTCCTTCACCATCTCCATCACCAAGTCCATCTCCATCACCCAGTCCTAGTCCAAGTCCCAGTCCTTCACCATCTCCGTCTCCAAGTCCATCTCCATCACCCAGTCCTAGTCCAAGTCCCAGTCCTTCACCATCACCCAGTCCCTCGCCATCTCCATCACCCAGTCCTAGTCCTTCCCCTGAACCAGAAGACGATAACGATAAGGCAGCTAGCTTAACAGTGACTAAAACGGATCATCGCGCTATCACTCGTCCCGGCCATGTCCTAACCTACGAAATCACTGTCAAAAATGATGGGGAAGGAACTGTTGATGATCTAGTAGTAACCGATACCATTCCTAGTTTAGTCGCTATCACTCGAGTATCTAGCGGCGGATTCATCGAAGGCCGCACAATTACCTGGTCTGATATCGCTATCAGTGGCGGCGAAACATTAACCTTCTTTGTCGAAGTTAAAGTTGATAAAGATGCCTCAGACGGCAAATCTCTAGTCAATTCCGTTAAAGCCCGTAGTGAAAACAAGGGTCTCTCCGACACCGACACAGACACCACTATCGTGTCTATACCAGGTGGTGTCAAAGCAGTAACTACGACCCAACCCACTTCACCCATCCCAGTTCCGGTGACAGCTGCCACCGGCGCCGGTGCAACCAGTGTTGCCTCAATCGTTATGGGTTCGCTTGGATTAGCTATCTCTATCAAGAAATACCTAATCTAAATTCCTCCCATCTTGACCCACGGTTAGCAAAGTAAAGACAAACATAAAAACTCTACCTTGACTGGGTAGAGTTTTTATTTACTAAGGCGCCATCCAAAAATAACTTGGCCAGATCTCGTTCAATATGCGTCGAGATACGGCTTTTCCAATTGAGCGAACCAGGAGCCGTAGCCAAGCTACGGTGAGTGGTTCGTGATTGAAGAAAAGTCGTAGATTGGCGCATAGTGGGCGAGAAATGGTTAAGTTATTTACGGATGGTGACTTATCTATTGATCATTTTCTCACACCCAAATACAACTTTTTCCCGTTTATCTCAATATCTTTTCCTGCATCAGCTTCTGCTTTTTCTCGTATTACTTCTTCTGCCTGTAAGGCTTCTAAAATATAGGCACTATTATCTTCTAGCACTTTGTCCAGTTCACGATCATCAGTCACATAAATCAGCTCAATTCGATCATCCAAAGCATAAGCCGCCTCCCGTCGTAGCACCTGACCATGCCTGACTACTTCCCGAGCCAAGCCTTCCGATTTCAGATCTTCTGTAATCTCCGTATCCAGCATAGCTTCTACGCCACCACCTTCCTCAGATTTAACATATGCTTCATGATCAACAAACTCCTTAACAAACCTTACTTCCTTAACATTTATTTCATCACACACCATTATTTGAAGATCAGCCTTCATTTCTTCCCCCTTCACTAACAACGCGCGCAGAGGTTGTCGTACCTTAATCCCCTTCTTCGCTCGCAAAGCCAAGCCTACAGCCACCGCCTCCCGCGCCTTGGCCATTTCTAGCAGTATTTTTTGCTCTGCCTCACCCAGTTCCCCAATCGTCTCGATTTTTTCCAGATGAACCGATTCACCGGCCTTAACTAAATTCCGATACATCGCTTCTGACACAAAGGGCATATAAGGTGCCATTATCTTGGTTACCTCAACTAATACTGCATACAAAGTCCCAAATGTTTCATCTCTCTCCTTGGCATCAATCGGCCTTTGGAATCTATTCCGTGACCGGCGTACATACCAATTACTTAAGTCATCAATGAATGGGATGAACTTCCGCGCCGCCTTATCCACCTGATACTTCTCCGTAGCCTCAATCACTTCACTTTTAAATTCCTTCAGCCGAGTTGTTATCCAGACATCTAAAACATTAGCTGATACGCCAGCCTTCGTGCTCGGTTGCCAATTATGCGTATTGGCATACCGCACAAAAAAGCTATACACATTCCAGAGCGTCATATATGTATTGCTTTGCACTCGCCTTAAATCTTTCTCGGCGAATCGATAAGGTTCCCCCAGACTGGCACTGCTCAACAGATACAATCTCAGCACATCAGCCCCATATTTTTCTATCGTTGGTTCCGGCTCCGGATAATTCTTCAGCTTCTTAGAAAGCTTTCTCCCATCCTCCGCAAATATCAGACCAGATCCAATCGCACTCAAAAAGGCTGGACTATCTTCCCCTAAACCAACCTGCCCGCTCACTTTTTTATCCGTCAGTGCCAACGCAAGTACGTGCATAACATAAAACCACAGCCTGGTCTGCTCCACCGCCTCAACGATAAAGTCAGCCGGAAAGCTCTTCTTCACTTGCTGCTCATTTTCAAACGGGAAATGCAGCTGGGCATAAGGCATTGATCCGGCATCAAACCAAACATCTAACACTTCTTCAACGCGCTTCAACGTCCCCTGACACGAACAAGACCACGTAATGTCATCAACATATGGCCGATGGATATCAGCCACTTGTTCTTCCGTCGCCCCCGACAGATCCTTCAGCTGCTCAATACTCGATACGCAAACTTTTTCATTGCATTGATCGCACTGCCACACCGGCATTGGGACACTCCAGTATCGGTTACGGGACACTGCCCAGTCCGGCGCCGATTCAATCCCTTTCCAAAATCTGCCTTTCTTAATATGCTCCGGTGTCCAATCAATTTTCTCCGCTGCTGATAGCATTCGCTCCTTTAATCCGCTGCCATTAATTTTCACAAACCAGCTATCCAAGGCGTAATAAATCAGCGGCGTATCGCAGCGCCAACAAAAAGGATAACTGTGCTGGTACTTCTCACTCTTCAGCAACAACCGTCTTTCTTCTAAGTCCGTGACAATTTTTTCATTCGCCTGAAAAATATTCTCGCCCGCCCACTTGGCAACATCCGCGGTGAACTTTCCGCCCGTATCCACCGTCCTTAATGTCGGCAGCCCTTGCTTTTTGCCAATCTCAGCATCTTCTTCCCCAAAAGCTGGAGCAATATGCACTAAGCCTGTACCTTCGTCTGTAACAACATGACCGGACTTCACTAGTCTATACATCTTCACCCGATCCAAGTTTTCCATTTTCTCCAAAACCTCCGGATATAATGGTTCATATCCCTCTAAATCTGCCATGTCCGCCGCTGTTAATTCCTTTACCACCTCAACTTGCTCACCAAACAGCACCACTGCCCGGCTTTTCTCTAAAATCAACTGCCTTTCCCCATCCCGGACAATCACATATTTGAAACTTGGATCCGGATTAAATGCGACCGCCACATTACCCGGCAACGTCCATGGTGTGGTGGTCCAAACTAACAAAAACAAATTATCTTCATTTACCACCGGCAACATAATATAAACTGCCGTGTCTCTGGTGTCTCGATAATTTATTGTCACTTCAAAATTCGATAACGGTGTCGCGCACCGGATGCAATATGGCGTCGACCGAAACGCCTGATACACCAAACCTTGTTCCCACAGTTTATTAAACACCCACCACTCCGTTTCCATGTAATCACGGTTCAATGTCGCATAGGCATTGTCGTAATCAGCCCAACGGCCCATCCTCTTTAAAGTACTGGTAAAATCCTCAATGTAACGAAAAACTGTATCGCGGCATCTTTTGTTAAACTGCTCAATCCCTACTTTGTCTTCAATATCCCTCTTAGACTTGATCCCCATCTCCTTTTCCACTAAGGTCTCCACCGGCAAACCGTGACAGTCCCAACCGACCCGTCTTGGCACAAAGTAACCCCTCATTGTCTTGTATCTCAAAACAGTGTCCTTTATCGTTGACTGCAATATATGACCATAGTGCGGCTTGCCCGTCGCGTATGGCGGGCCATCATAGAAGGTAAACTGTTGGTTATCTTTATTGTTATCCAACGATTTTTTAAAAATATTTTCCTTCTCCCAATACTGCAAAATTCCCTGCTCCAACTCACTAACATTCACCCTCGACGGAACATCCTCAAATTTTTGTTTCTTCTTTACCATATCATTAAGAAACCACATCAGCGCTCTTATGCCAAGTAAGTCTTACGCTGTCTGCCACTACAGCTCTCTATTATTCTACTTTTTTCCTTTAGGCTCTTTTTTTATTCCTTTTTTCCCGGCTTCTTTCGTTTTAGTTTTTTTCTTGGCCACCTCTCGGTATAAGCCCATGAGCTCTTTTACACGTTTGGACCATTCCACCTGCGCTATGTCTTCCGTTGCCATCACTATCACCTGTTTGTTATCACAACCGTGCTTGTCCAATAGCAAGGCTTTGTCTGATCCATTATTCACCACGATCTTTTTCGCTCGCTTGCACAACTGGGCAAATGCCGCGCGGGCTCCTAACATAAATGTTCTGACAAAGATGTTACTTTCGCTTTCTCCTGTAGGCACGTAATGAAATGTCGTGACAATTCGGCCTAGATACAGGTAGGGGATCAGTCCTTCCGGCGAATGAAAAACGTCCAATCTAGCCGCCGTCAAGTAAGACGACACCAGCATGTGGGAATACAGCACCGGTAAGTACTTCCGATATTGTACAAACGGAAAATGCTTGATTTCCACGTTCGGCTGTTCAAATTTCTTCAATTTCTTCGATCCCTTCATGCGCGCGTCAAAAAATAATACCCAGGCGTGCTCTAATTTCTTATCTGCGGCAATCAAATTCTTTATCAGGTTCTCGGTATATCTAGCAATCTTCGGATCATACCGTTTATGCTTTGACAATATTATATGTGCATCGATACCAATTCTCATAAGTACTTTATCTTACTTTATATCAAGCATAATGTAAAAAACCTAAATTTAATATGGTTATGTTACTGTATTATTTTACCCACTCGCTCATAGCGGGCTTTTTATCTTCTTTAACCCGGGATTTGTCACCCGTGTATATATTTGCGTCGTTCTGATATTGGCGTGCCCAAGCAATTCTTGGACGTAGCGCACATCGATGCCATTTTCCAGCAAGTGCGTCGCGAAAGAATGACGCAATGAATGGAAAGTTGCC
Organism: Candidatus Andersenbacteria bacterium RIFCSPHIGHO2_02_FULL_46_16; assembly: GCA_001817065.1. Lineage (GTDB taxonomy): Bacteria > Patescibacteriota > Andersenbacteria > UBA10190 > UBA10190 > UBA10190. The sequence goes on along the minus strand of MHHQ01000015.1, from coordinate 19,352 downwards.
AACTTGTTAATCCTCGCGTTTGCCAAACTTTGACGAAACATCTTTTGTAAAGATGTTGTGGTCAGGAGTCCGCCACGGTTGGAACTAAAAACATATTCTCCTTTATTCTTACCAGCTATTAAATTGCGTAGATTGTTTTGCAATTTTTCCGGTAATACGCTAATTCTGTCTTTTTTTCCCTTTCCTTTTTTTATGTGGACAACCAATTCATCAATATCCAAATCCTGCACTTTTAGACTGACCGCTTCGCTCACTCGCAAACCGCAGGCATAACCCAGCGCAATCATTAACCGATATTTTGTGTTCTTGGTACCATCAATAATCTTCTTAATTTCCGCGCGTGAAAGTACAACCGGCAATTTCTTACTTCTCTTGGCCATTTTCAAATCTATTTTTTGCGGATCTTTTAATACTTCGCGGTAAAAAAACTTCACTGCATTCAACGCAAGATTAATTGTCTGCGGCGATTGTCCTCGCTTATGTTTATCAAGTAAAAACTCTTCAATTGCTTTTTGTTTATTTCTAATACCTACTCTCTTGGAAAACGTGATAAAATCCTTTATATATAGCAAATACGCTTTACGAGTCTTTGAACTATAGTTACGCAATCGCAATATCCGTTCGGTTTTATCCAAAACATTTTCCACATCACTATTATATCAAAAGTATGCATAACATACTAAATTATGCTAAAGTACATCCGTAAGTTCATTTAATAACCAGTTAGCTGAAATAAATTTAAAAATTATTTTTGAAATCTATGGAAATAAAAAATCTATTGCAACAAAGCCGCGATATTTGGGGCGACCAGAAATTAAGCCTCAGTCAAATCATTGTCCGTATGGGCAAGGTGTTTGGTGATATTTGTCGCTGGGAACGTGACGCTGTAAAAGATAAAAGTGTGCATACCGATGATGAACTTAAAAAAGAACTGGGTAATATTATATTTTCGACGATAAGATGGTGTGAAGACCTTGGGTATGATCCGGAAGAATGTATAAAAGTTGCAATAGATTGTCAAAGGAAGTTTCAAAAATAATTTTTAAATTTACATCAGCTAACACGGCATATCTGGTTCAGAAATTTTGCACAATTATAAATCAAGGCATGCAAAATTTCTTCTCCCAAATTGCGCCGTGACATAAAAGTTTGGTGATATAATAATGATAGGTGGAAATTTGAAGTTTTAGCCTTTGAAAATGGGCGCAACTTCAGATGATGCCGATACGTTAAACGAAATTTTGTTCAAAAATATTTTTTCATTTTAAATTTAAGCCCTTTTGAAATTTTTACAAAAAAAGACCTGCCCACATTATTCATATGCAAGCAGGCCATGGCCGACTGGGCTTGATGATGAGTTGCGACTAGAAAGTTCCGGTTTCCCCAACGCACTTACCCTCGTCGTTGTAAACGTACATCTTGGTCATTTCGCCACCCTTTTTCTTGGCGACCCTCTGTGCGCCTCGGCGCGTGTAGTCGCCGACAACAGAGTCCGTGCCGTCAAATGTGTCAACCATGACGACGCGGAACTTTCCAGATGGAGCCTTTCGCGAAAACCGTTCGTCGATACCGCTGTTGCCACCCTCACTTACTGGTCTCGGATCGTATGGCATATCATTATCCTCCTTTTAATTGTCGTTGCCAGTCGAAGTTGACTGGATAGTACACTTAAGCATATCGTGACCAAAAAGTCAATCAAGCGCGGACGAAAAATTTCAGAAGGGCTTATTTAATAAGGAATATATTTTTGAACAAAACTCAAGCCCCGCTGCGCTCTGCCCGCCTTATTATTTTATATTATAATAAGGAAAGGCGGGCTCGGGTCGTTTAACAACGCGATAAGCGGAAAATGCCTCGGCTCGGCATTTTCCCAAATTTTATTTCGCTTTGCTCAATAAAACTTCGCTTATCGGTGAACGTTATACGCAATCCGTCCCGCCCTTAATTGGTACAATTTATAAAGGACATCAATTTTTCACTGCTATTATGAAAATCATGGTATTCACAGAAGGCACAATAACGATGCACAAAAACGCAGTAGGGCATTCACATGAGAAAATTGTGCAACAGGTTAAAGCCAAAGAGCCTTCTGTGAAGGAATATACTTCATATGTGCCAATCGGTGGCGCAGTGAAAAAATTGACTTCGTGGAAAAACCAAGGGGCAGAAATTTTGTATCTCACATCACGTCGAAAGTCAGATGAAATAGAAGCTGTTCGTGCGGTTTTGAAACAGTTCAATTTTCCAGACGGTCAACTTCTATTCCGCCTCGGAGATGAAGAATACAAAAATGTAGCTGAGAGAGTCATGCCAGATGTACTCATAGAAGATGATTGCGAAAGTATCGGCGGAACAGAAGAAATGACAATTACACATGTTAATCCTGAAACGAGAGCCAAAATAAAATCAATTCCGGTCAAAGAATTTGGCGGGATTGACCATCTGGAAAACAAAATTTCTGCCCTTTTGCAAACAAAGTAAGTGATGAAGTGTCGGGCGGGACGGACTCTTCGCCAGCCCTCCGCTTCGCTACGGGACGTTGCACTCTGGCTCGGCCTTCGGCGCGTATAACACAGAATATGCGGTTCCGCTCCCGCTGGTCGCTACACCCATATTTGCCAGCGGTCGCCCTTCGGGCATATTGTACCGCTGGCAAATATCGCATATTCTGAAACGTTATGCAAAATCGCTTCGCTCTTTTGCATAAAGTCGTCGGCTGCGCCGTGTTCTGCTCGTCGTTTCGCGACTTTGCCTAGCACGGTATATCTTAAATTTACTTCCTAAAACTAAAGTTTTAGTCGTAAACTTCAGATATACCGACGACTTTATCGGAAATAGCAAAAAATTTATAATCTATGTTTGAATCACCAAAACAAGAAAAAATATCCCCAAACTATGTAAACGAAGTTTCAATGTTGGCAGAGCAAAGAATGCACAAACTGATTGAAGCCGCGCGCGATCTTGGCGTTGAAATTTTCTCTCTTGAAGATGGCGAGGGAAAAATCTTAGAGCAGGTCAAACAGGGCTTTCCGCAGAGATATGAACTGGTGGTGCAAAAGTTGCGCGATGAAGGCCTAAAGCTATCTGATTTACCGAAAGATATTTTATTGGATCGTATGCTCGGCATTGACATGATGTTTACCTTCCATGGCAAAAACTACGCAGTGGATGTAACCAGCGGAAAGCATACCGTTGTTAAAAATAAAGAGAGAAAATTTCAAGCGATGGAAAGTTTATATAAACAACTCGGAATCAATCGCGCGCTCATTATACGGCTTAAAGAAGATATTACTGATGACATAGTTTTGGACCTTTTTACTAGACTTGATGAGCTGGACGATAAAGGGGATATTTTTTCTGTTATCGTAAGGTATCCTGAAACTAAAATTAAGAAGTGACCAAGCCGATTATAAATTTTTTTGCGACTCAAGCCCTTCGGGTCGCAGAACACGGGATATCTAGCTCAGAAATTTGACGCATTTAATAAATAAGGTATGTCAAATTTCTTCGACCCATATTTCAGGCTCTTTTCTACATTTATATTGAATCGAGCCAGAAACATCAGATATCCCGAAACATTGTGCGAAATTGGCTTCCATTTTCCCTTTATAAAAATATTTTAAATAAATCACCTAGCCACAGAAAAATATGAAAATTGTTATTTGCGGAAGCATGTCGTCAGCTGTTCAAATGTTAGCCGCTAAAAAAGAATTGCTTCAAAATAATCACGAAGTTGTATTACCGAAACACACCAAGAAATATGCCGAAAAAGTATTGGCCGAGGAATCTTCTCACGAATCTACCAAAAACAAGATTGAACATGATTTAATTCGTGATTATTTTGAGAAGATTAAAAACGCTGATGCTGTATTGATAGTTAATATTGATAAAAAGGGTATTCGTAATTATATCGGGGGCAATTCTTTTTTGGAAATGGGTTTTGCGCACTGTTTGAATAAAACAATTTTCATATTAAATGATATTCCAGAGATGATTTATACTGACGAACTTCTTGCAATGCAACCAGTTATACTAAACGGCGATTTATTTAAAATACAATAATAAGGAATGGAAAATGAAATCCAACATCGCCCAACACCAACTATAGATGTCACATTATGAAATGCCACTCTTAAATAAACGGGTGGCGGCGCGGGGGACCCCCACCGAGCGCCTGCAGGCTGCCCGCCTGGCAGGCCGAAGCCGTCGGGTGGGGGTGCAGCGCCGACAGGGCCCGTCACTATATTTGTGGCATTTCATAATGTGACTTCCATATCTGGCTCCAAAATTTTTCATTATTAGAATTAACAAGGAGTGAAAACTTTTCTCGACCCAAATTTTCACCCCTTAGTTTAGATGAAGATTTAGGCGGAGATAATTAAATAAAGCGTAGTCTGAAATAAAAAGTTTATCCTGCTAAGTCGGGATGAAAACTTCAGATGATGCGTAAACGTTAGCTGAAATATTCCTTTTCTTTTTTGGGCTATCGCCCAACTCTTAAATTAGAGAAAAACATATACATCAGCTAACAACAAGTATCCGGTTACGGCTTTTATACAAAAGCCTCCACCCATATTTTGCTCCGCTACGCTCCGCAGAACTTCGGATATAGCGATACGTTAGACGAAATCCACTTGCTTCGCTCTATTACCTAATATCGTTGGCTTCACCTCGCTTAGCATAGCTTCACCTTGTTCTGCTCGTCGTTTCACGACTTTGCCTAACTTGTTCTATCTTCATAAATTTACTTACAAAAACCTCATTTATATCGCTAGCTACAAGTATATTGACTTCATTATTCCCCACCAGACTACATCACATCCGGCTTGCTAACCCCAATCAAATCCAATGTCTTTCCCATTACTTCTCGAGCAGCCAACACCAACTGTAATCGATTCTTAATCAACTCCTGGTTTTCTCCCGCCAATACCGGCACGTGTTTATAAAATACATGTATGGCCTTCGCTAACTCCATGGCAAAGTAAGGCAAATCATGTACCTCAAACCGCTCTGCTACCCCCGCGATAACCTCCGGCAATCGATATAGTTGCCGTATCAAGTTCAGCTCCTGCACGTGAGTTAAGGCCGGACTATTGGATAATTCAAACACCTCGCCTACTTCATTAATGACGCCCCTCTCTTTTGCCTGCCGCAAAATTGACTGCAATCTCACATAGGCATATTGGACGTAATACACCGGATTTCTTTCACTTCTTTCCTTGGCAATGCCAATATCAAAATCCATATGCGTGTTCAACGCATGCTGAACCATAAAAAAACGCATCGCATCGTAGCCCACTTCGTCAATCAGGTCTTTGGGTGTCACAATTTGTCCTAATCTCTTCGACAATTTCACCTGTTGGCCGTCCTTGGTCATCCTCATCCACTGGCAAGTTATTTGGTGTAGCTTAGTCACGTCATTGCCTAATGCCTCCATCGCCGCTTTTACCTTTGGCAGATGCCCTTGATGGTCTGCCCCGACGAAGGTAAAAATCTCATCAAATCCCCGATCGTATTTATCTTGATGATAAGCAATATCTGGCGCGATATATGCATACTCACCGTCACTTTTTATCACCACCCGATCCTCACTGTCACCGTAAGCAGTAGTTTTCAAGTACCAAGCGCCATCTTTCTTATATACTTTGTCGCTTGCCTTCAGTTTTTCAATCACCGCAGCTACTTTCCCTTTCTGCCGCAAATCATCTTCGGACGTCCAAACATCAAACTCAATTCTCATGTCCTCCGCTATCATCTTTTTTATATCGGCCGTCAGCCGCGTAGCAGCAAGTCCCCCCACGCGCTCGATCATCTGGCTGTCCACTAGGTCTGCTTGAAATAGTTCCTTGTTTTCATTTTCCTTCAGCCCCTCCGCTATTTCCCGCCCTAATTCATTAATATAATCGCCCTGATATAACTCGTCTCCATAATCAACCGTCTCGCCCTTTTGTTGCAGTACCCTTCGGACCACCGACTCACCCAGTTTCTTTACTTGTGCACCCGTGTCATTAAAATAATACTCCCGCGTCACATTAAATCCGGCACATTCAAGCACTTTACCTAAAGTATCCACACTAAAGGCCGAACGTACGTTGCCCAAAGTCAGCGGTCCGGTCGGGTTGGCAGAAATAAACTCCAAGTTAACACTCTTCCCCTCTCCCGCCTTAACCGTATCGCATACGTTATCCTGAATTAAATTATTTAATCGCGCTGTCATCCATCCCGGATTAAGCCAAATATTTAAATATCCAGGTGCAGCCGCTTTCATCCGTCCGATGTATTCCTTCTTCGGCATATGCTCGGCAATTATTTTTACAATCTCCATCGGCGGCTTTCCTACCTGCTTAGTCATCGCCAGAGCCACCGCCGACGCATAGTCTCCCCGATGAGTTTCTGCCTCTTGTAGCTTTCCTCCTCCTTTTTCCGAAGAGGCTTCCACCACTACGTTCGTCTTATCAGCCGTCGACGCCAAAGCACCAGCTGCAATGGCTGTCTTTATGCCTTCCTCAATGTCGCTCCGAATTTCTTTATTTAAATTCAACATACTCAATATTCTACTGTATTATACCTCCGCCTAAAGAAAAACCCCCTAGGAAAAGCTTCGTACTTTTTCCCAAGGGGTGTAGTCGTTTTCATTTACTTAACCAGAAATCCGGTTCCTGGCTTCGTCGTACCTCACTTTCTGACAACGACCCAATCCGTACTGGTACAACGGGCACGGCGTTGTTCGGGAATGACGACATGATCCTTTTTTACACGTGTCCTCTAACGGCGGGTGAAACAAGTCTGTGTCTAACGCCGTTGCTACCAGTCTCAGCAACTCATCATCATTGATGACCGTTGACGGTTTCTCGTGCTGTTCAGACCCATTCAACAACATTCCGTGCTGTCTAAAGTAATACCAGATCCCGCCCGGTCCTTCTCCTTCATTCTTCAGTTCATCCCATCTCCCGGTATACGGCTCTCCCCGTAATTCGCACTCTCGGATCGTAATTAGCTTCATCAGGTCATCCAATCCGACTCCGTTCTGCTTGTTGCGGAAAATGCGGACATGCCCCAGGCTATGGCGAATTATCACGAGCCCCGCCCTGAAGAAGTATCGCGCTGCTGCGTTGATTTCCGGGTTATCAGACCGAATCAACATGACATCCAAAGGTCTTCCTTTATGCATCATAGTCCTCGTTTCTGAATTCTTCCTAATCTCCTCCTCGGCTGCAATGAAGTCCCTTTGCTGTGCCCAGAAATTATCGAGAATTTCCAACGCCCACGTCACATACTCAAGCCCCTTCTCTACTGGCACCTCCTTTTTCCCTTTGCTCAAACGCCGCCAATGACACTTGAACAAGTTGTTGATGTCGAAGGGATGGTTCCATTCCTCCGGAAAAGATCCTTCCCCGTCATCCACTCTAGGCATGGGTTCACCTTGGTCTACCCAGTAAGCGAACCGGAGCATCCGCTCCCATACCGGATCCTGATGAATTCCCAGCGCTTTACCCACTAACGTGGCCGTGCATTCACCGACCTTTCTCGGCTTACCGTTGTTCGGGTGTTCATCATACGGTCCACCCTCCACACCCAATCCGATTGTCTCTGCCTGATGATCCATCACAAACTGCCTCGTTGCTGCTTTCTGAATCATCATAATAGCTAGCAGCTCATCTGTATGCGGCCCAGGATGGACGGCAATCGATACATTCCCATGGTTCGTCGGCACTTCGAAAATCCAATTCTTGCCTGACATCTTGACCCTCTCTTTCTTGAGGTACGAAGAAACAAAATTGAAACGAACAAGCATTAAAAACACTACGTATAGTATATATCACACCACAAGCATTTTGTCAACCCATGCCCGTGTAACTGCTCACAGGTTAAGGGTGGATTACTAGGTTAAGCCATATTTAGAGCCAGAAAAAGAAGGTTTTCTTAAAAGTGAAAAATTATAACGTCTTATCTTAGCCAATAGTCTTCCTAGACCAGTGAGCAGTTACATGCCCGTTTCTCTCCCTGAAAAAGAAGAATAAATTAACTAAAAAAAGCAGTTAGCCCACTCCTCGACCCCGTATCGCCTGTTCACTAACCAACCTATAAAATTTGCGGCTGCACCGGAACTTGTTCTTCACTATATCCGTTTTTCTGCAACGACATTAATTTACGCTCTTCAATTACCTTATATTGATTCCGATAAATCTCTTTTCTCAGCGCAAACGGCCTTTTCACATGATCAAAATGCAGCTCGACACGATTGCTACCGGCAGTATTGATACCCACAATCCCGGTGCCCGTTAAAACCCTCTCCAGAAAAGATTCATCGATAGTTACATCCGTAACCGACGGTAAATCAGCCGTCACAAATGTTTTGTGTAACAGACCCTCCCTAGTCATCACCCGACGGTCAGTTATAGCATAGTGTACAAAATATCTCCGGTACAAGATAGGCAAATACACGCTCACAGCCACTATCCCCAGTAAGAAGCCTAGGATCACGTTTATAAAAACCGAATATATAGCCAGTGCTGTCATCACCATCGCCGGTATCATCCAAAACAGTATCAGATATGCTCCGCTCACCCCAAAACAAAAAACAATTGATTCTCCCGGCAACAAAAAACGCTGCCAATACTTCTGATGTCTATAGTGACTCATTATCTTTAGTATGTAACTACCCCACTACCCCGTCCAATTTATCCGCTCTCTGCCTAGCCCTAAAAAACGTTTTTAATCTTCCTTTACCTTTCTTTTAAGGAAGACGTATTATATGTTTTTCCGTTATTGTTTGCTAACGTAACGATATGAGAAAAATTATCGTTTTGATTCCCACCTATAATGAAGCCCAGAACATCCAACCGATAATTGAGCGAACGTTTTCCGTCGATCCCTCTCTATCCATCCTGGTAATTGATGACAACTCACCTGACAGTACGGCTAACATCGTCCGCTCCATGCAACCTAACTTTCCCAACCTGGACCTGCTAGTCCGTTACCAACAACGCGGCTTCGCTAAATCATATTTAGCTGGCTTCCATAAAGTTATATCCGATAATAAATTTGATACGGTTATCACCATGGATGCTGACTTTTCCCACGATCCCCAAGAGATTCCTCATTTGATTAAACTTTTAGATTCCGGCGCTGATGTCAGTCTCGGTTCCCGGCACACCACCCGTGCCACCTTCCCAGGCATCTCCCTCTGGCGACAGCTGCTCAGCCGATTTGCTCAACGCTATGTTCAGACCATTCTCGGTTTACATATCCAGGACTGTACGACCGGCTACCTGGCCATACCCATTAATGTCCTTCGTGCCATCGGCCTTAATCAGTTTCGCTCCGACGGTTATGGCTTCCTTTTTGAACTCAAGTTCAAACTGACTCAGCAAGGCTTTAAGCTGCGAGAACACCCTGTCAAATGGCCTAAACGTCATCAAGGCAAATCGAAGATGACCAATAAAATTATCCTCGACTCCGTCTTGCTCCCCTGGAAAATAAAGTTTAGCTAGTAAGACACATCAGGTTTTTTCGCCTGCCTGCAACTACCACCACCTGTCATCACCGACCAATAATTTCAAAGTGTGGCAAAGGCACAATAAATTTACCCCCCTGTGCTAACCAGGCCCGTTCCCTTTGCCTAAACTCATTCATAAAATGCCACGGCAACACCAAAAAATAATCAGGATTAGCTGCTCGCGCTTCTGCTTCCGAAACGATAGGAATGTTTGTGCCTACTGTCCGCCTACCCCACTTATCCGGATTCCGCTCCGCCGCGGCTGTAATTAAATTATGATCCAATCCAAAATATTGTAAGAGCGTATTGCCTTTGGTTGAAGCCCCATAAACATACACCTTCTTGCCTGCTGCCACCTCGCCGCTAATAAAATCAACCACTTGCTGCTTAATACTCTCTACTCGGTTAGCAAAGTCTAAATAGACTTGCTCGCTATCCAACTGCATCTCTCTTTCCTTTTGACGCATTGTCTCTAGTCTCTCTTTTGCCCCTGGATTCAAGCCCTGTAATTGACCACCCCTATGCATTATATAAGTACGAAAACTGCCGCCATTCACATCATTCAACTCGACATCTACAACCTCCAGACCATGCCGCTCCAGCAACGCCTCTATGGACAATAACGAATAGTACTCCAAATGTTCATGACAGATATTGTCAAAAATATTATCTGTTAGCATCACCGGCAGATAAGCTTGTTGTATCACGATCAATCCGTCTTCAGCCAGACAAGTTTTCATATCAGCTACAAACTTATTCGGATCCTCCAAGTCATAAAACATGGCAATAGCCGTAATTACTCTGATCCGGCCTGATAGTTGCAGCGTTACCACGCCTTCTTGCGAAAAATAATCATTCACTACCCTGGTTGCCCCTTCCGTGGCATAGGGTAGAATTGATCGCGCTGGCTCAAAACCGATCAGCTGTAAATCATTCACCGTATAAGACTTAAGCAGCGTATTGTCATTGCTGCCAATATCAATCACCACGTCACCCGGTTTGAGCTGCACTAACGACTCCGCCTTGCGCGCGACATCCCCCAAGGCTTCAATCATGGTTTGATTCACACCCGATCGATACCAATAATTGCGATACATCACTTCGCTATCAACCGTATGCTTCAATTGCAACAATCCGCAGCCGCCAGTCCCGCCATCGCATAACACGAGCTCCAATGGCGCTTTGACTACTTCCTCCTCACTCGTCGCGACAAAATTTGACACACTATGCTCCCCCAAAGATAAAACAGACCGCAAACTACCACGCCCGCACACCCGACAATTTTCCCGGGTACTAATTTTCTCTTTTGTTTTTGTCTGAAAGTGTACTTCCTGCATGCAGCAAGTTTCTCATATTCAAACCGTTCAATGCAAACAAAACTAATCCGAATAATAAACCAGCCCCGGTCAATCGCTGTGCTTGCGCCACTGCGGATGACTCATATTGGAACGAAACCACATGCTCACCAGCCGGCACACGAGTCGCTCGAAACAGTTGATCAGCAATCAGCAATGCCGCTGGCTGACCATCCACCAACACCTGCCACAAGGGAGTATAGGAATCAGTTAGCACCAACCACCCTGCTTCATTAATATCCACCTGCACGTCTACTCTGGACGGTTCATGTTTAACCACCTCTACTGACCCCGTTACTTTATCAACCACTGGCAGATCATGCGTCGTTAGCTTTCCCTGCGGATCTTCCAAATACACCATCTCACGAGGATTAAAATCATTTCGGGTCATAGCCGCTAAAGTCGCTTGCTCACTAGACTCAATAATCGCCCGCGGCACTATAAATGCCCGGGGCAGCGCCTGCTCATTTTCATACAAACGATAATTTACTCCGCGTACCCGTTCTTGTTTTACTAAGCGAAAACCATTATCTAACATCGCATCCGTTACCCCTTCTTCTAACCGCTGGGAGAAATGGGTCACCCCAGCTAAATCAAATAACTTTCTATTCTTCATCAGCACATGCTGACCGTCGCCATCAACCGTATCCCGATCATTAGCGAATAGCTCCTTCACAAAATCCCGATATCGCCTAATTGAAATTGAACCAATCCATCTCGCTCCGCTGGCTCCCACTGTCGCATTCAAATGCCTGATCAGCAGCATCTGTTCATCATTCACATCCAGGCCATATTGTAGCTGCATCGCCAGTCGCGCATTCTTCTTTGATTGTGCCATTTGTTGCTTGGTCGGCTTGGCGACTCTCACTAAATACAACCCAGTCTGCTCACTTTCCTCCAGCCAATAAAACAATTGGATGTTCCCCCCGTTATGGATTGCCTGAAACGATATCCAGTACTGCTTCCCGCCACTATCTTTTATCGGCTCAAAACAAAACGTTTGTCGGCCCGCATCCGTCACTTCGCCTGATGATATCTGTACTTGCCGCACCATCATTTGCCCGTCCATCTCCCTTATCGCCATCTCGATCATACCGCCACCAGTGCGGTCCGACTCAATCGCCAAGTTCACGCACGACCAGTCATTCTCTTCTGCCAGGACAGCTTGTTGCACCCAAAGCTCACTGCTTAATACACCGGTCCGCTTGGTTTCTAACTCTTGCCCGTCCCCTTCTTCTCCTCCTTTGCGTAATAATACTTTATCGCTGTATATACGTGCCGGCACCACATGCTGCTTATTATAGTCAAGGAGCACTTGCGTTATCGAGGTTTGCTTAATAGCCTCTTTCCGGTTCACCATCGGGTATAGCTGCCAACCAAAAGATACTAAAGTCAGAGCTACAATCCCCACTATCATTAATGACCAAAACTTTACTGATAGTGGTCTTCTTGCAATCAACCCACCCAGAACAAAAACACCTATACCGCCTGCCGACAATCCCACTTCCCACCCTTTTACACTCTGCCAATTAGTTAAGTGCTGGCTATAAACAAATGGCGCCAGCAGCAGCCCCACAAGCAGCAATCCACCAATGATTCCGACTAGCCTTTCCATTTTAATCAACAACCCATTGAACTTACTCAGTCCAAGAGCGCTTAACCACGCCAACGCAAACTCCACCAACAAAAGCCACCGGCTGGGTGCAGTAAATGGCGGCCAGAAGCCTTTTTCTACTAACAAACGATAAACAATCGAGTAACGGCCTAATATTAACACTGCCCCTATCACCAACATTGTTACCGCAGCTACATAATCTCTCTTACCTCGCGCTCTACTCCAGGCTAAACCCGCCCCTGCCAGCAGCAATGGTATTATTCCAACGTAGGATCCCAGTTCCAAATAACTGTTTGCCCCCCAGTGACTTCCTAAGTCCCCAAAATAAGTCGGCAAGATTAAGGTAATTGCCTGCCAGGGCGGATAACTAAAATTATATAGTTCCTGTGTTGTTATGCCTCCTGTCCTGTCCTGATATGGCAAGAATTCCAGCAATGGCAACCATGCCAACGAGGACAACATAGCACCCAACAACGCCGCAGTAGCTAAGCCCAGCAGTAATTTTACAGACCAGCGTTCGACCAACATCACACCAACCAACATTATAAGCAGCAGACAATATAGAGCGATCTGTGCATGCGCACTCAACACTATCACCGCCGTTATCACTCCTAAATTTATTACCCGTACTATTGTCACTTTTCTCATCAAGGCCTCCAGCGCCACCAATCCCCAAGGCAACAACATGACGCCAATAAAAAAATTTAAATGCAGGATGTGACTAACATTGTAACCATTAAAAACAAACACGATCGCCCCCAACGCCGCTGCCAACGATCGGCAGCTGCGCCACCGTAGCCACCAGTACATCCCCAGCAGTCCTGCCGCAAAATGCACCATCATCGACACTTGTATTAGAGTCAGCGCATGCAAACCCATCTCTCGCAGCATCACATGCAAAGGGGTAAAAAAACCTAACTGTCCCCAACTTAATAACGGATGACCAAAACCAAACTCCGTACTCCAAACCGGCAGCTGCCGTGCTTTCTGAAACACTCCATACACAAATTCCAGCGGATAAAAGACTACACCGATATCACCCTGCCAATAAGCCTGTCCGTTAAATATTTGCCGCCAAAAAAATCCTAGCCAGGTTATAAGCATCGCCACCAGACCAATCCCTTCCCTTTCCCACCAGGTTTGCTTCAGCTCATCGTCACTCATCATGTTTTATCCTAACTTGACCCATTCGCATAACCAAACAGGTATTACCCAACAAGCATTCTTCAACGCCCTATATTTAAATTTTCCCTTTTCTCTCAACCTTTGGCCAAGCATAGTGCATTTATACTATTACTCTCCATAGACACATGCCCTAGCACCCCATCGCAAAAATTTGTATGCTTAAATTATATTAATAATATGGGATTATTTTTTACTTCCAATAAAGACAAACTATCACGCCTGGATATTAAACATGCTTTAAACAACATTGGCATTCTTAGTGGCGAGGATAAAAAAGCCATCATGAAGCGTCTGCGACAACGCAGCGGCGGTGGCATCACAGAGCGAGATGTTATCGAAGTAGCTCGGGAATTCAAACAAGATTCATCCGACTCAGTGGACGGCGCGGAAGCCGACGCAGCCAAGCGTGAACTATTACAGAAACTGACAGACAAGGAAGAATAAAATAGATCAAAAACTAATTCTTTTATTCATTAACCAATCCCCAGCTAGAATTAGTTTCGGCAATAATAAAACACGCTTACCCGTACATTCGTTTAATAAAAAAGCTCCGTTCCCCTAACGAAGCATTCCGGCAGTTATCAAGAGTCCTCTCCATGCCATTCCCACCAGCGCCGCCTCCCTGATTAACCACCTGATAATCTTCCCAATAGGTAGTAAAGCCGTCTCCCCCAGCATCCCATTTTCACCATCCTCCATCGCTGAACACTAGTCCCTTTAGCATACATCAGCCCCGATGGCTCTAAAAATTAGCATTGGGCAGTTCGGCCAAAAGACAAAGCTTATGCCCCGTACACAGTTTCCTCCTCACTGTCCTTCCAGAATCACTCTCCCTGACCAACAAATATTAATTTAACGAGGAACGCAATAATTTCACTGCCTGTTGTAATTGTTTTTCCTTAAGTTGACCATCTAAATCAAGCTCGGAGTGATAAACACTCAATAATTTATCTATATCTCCACAGCAGAGGGATATTTTATTCATCCACTTATCAAGATTCTTGATCGGGAAAGCCAGTTTTGTGAGATACTCATCTCGCTTCATGGTATTTGTCGTATTGCCCACGCTATCAACCACAATTATTTGCTGACACTTCTCCATCACTTCTCCATAATTCCCCTCGAACATCCGAAAGCCATGACCCCAATAATAAGGCTTGTCGTAGGACAGCTCTTCGTCTGCTGACAAGACAAACAAATTATCTTTGGCCAGTTCCGGATGTTCCTGAATCAACGTCATCACCACTGCCGTACCTGAAGCATTGTCTGTCGCCCCCACTGCAATGGAATCATAATGGGCAATCACTATCTGCTGCGGTGCCACCATATTACCCACCAGAATATTTTCCGCCGGCCGGTTTACCGGTCTCACCTGAACTATTCCTTTTATTTGCTTGGCTTTAATAATCTTATTTAGATCCCGCGGCCGAACAGCCAATGCTGGCGCCCAGTAATAATAGCTGCGCGATAGGGCAGGACAGCGAGGATTGAAATTTATATTTGGTTCTATCCAATCTGAAGGAATATCAGCCAGCGAGCTAATAATGTTATTCGCATTATTTATTTCCCCGCTGACAAAAGAACAGCCCGCACACTCAAGCTCCTGGCCATCAGCCAATAGGGATGCCTGCTCAATATGCGGAATAAGCGTCGTAAATTTTTGTACTGAGAATGACAAATTCTGTTCACTAAGCCAGCTTTTAATAAACTCAGCGCACGCGGTCTCATTTTCCTCCTGCCGCGGCGAAAAAGACACTAGCTTCTTAATTAAAAGTAGTATTTGCTTAGTTCTGATGGTTTGTTTAGACATAAAAAAAGGATGTCATAAATGACACCCTGTGGCAAACAACTCTCGAGCGATTATAAATTTTCGCCTAAAGCAGTCGTTGTCTGTCTAAAAAGTACATTCAGGTCCTCTTCTCCGTTAATAGACACGGCGGCACTGTCAATCCCGTTGTCAATTATTCTTTGCGGATAATGGTTCATCTCCGTCGTACAAGGCACCTCGACAATCAAAGACCAGACACCAGTCGATCGCTTAATCTCCTCCATCGCATGACGCCAAATGCTGGGCACTTTGTCATCCAAACTGGGATCGTCAAAGCTCTCGAGCAAGGCAAACGTGCCGTCCAGAAACAAACACAAGTACAACGGGTAATACCACTTGGCCGGAGGTCGAATCTTTCCATCCAAAACCTGGTCAACAGTCTTCGGCTGATTCTTAACATTAAGGACAGTAAACTTGTCACACGTCGCCTCCGCTTGGGCTTGCCGTAACCGACAATAATTTACCTCCGACTCCAAACCATCAGTACATTGTACGAAAACTGTTTCCGGCTTACCCGTCGCTTGTTTCAGGCATGCCTGAAAAAATTTAGATGCATCCAGCCGGGGAACCAGATAATCGCCGAAAACTTGCTGATGGTATTGATGGTGAAGGCCAACCAATGAAGATCCATCATCCGTGACAATGTCCTTAAATGGTCGATGCTCCAAGGATGTTAGGGGCTGCCGTTTTTGGCACGGTTTTTTGTACTGTCTCACAATGTTGCCCTTAGCCGACCGACGCACCCATAGCTGCTTGACCAACGCCAGTTTCTCCGGATTCTTTCCCAGCTGAAATCCATCACAAACTAACTCCACAGCGGCTGGAGACATCCCGACGTTGTTGCACACGAAGTAGCAAGCCAGCGCCTCCATTGTCGGTGAAGCAATGTGCCGACACAACAATGCAGTGCATTTGTCCTCCCTGCGCAGAGTGCCTAGATACTCATCAACCAATCGCGAGAAACTTGCTATGCCGTACTTCGTACAGATATATCCGTCACGCTTTTCCGCAATTTCTCGTTGCTGCTGACGACGCTCGGAAATTTCTCTCCGTAATACAGATCTTGTTCTAACGTACATCTCATTATCTCCGTAATACAGATCTTGAAAGTGAAAAGAACGAAAAGCCCCTAGCTGTGTGCTAGGGGCTCATGTAAAGGTCTATTTATGTTAATTCTTCAGGCTCTTACATCAATACCTAGCACGCGTTCGCTCATCACGAACAGCATAATCATAAACAGAATAAACCAACCCATTTGTGCTAGTGCCAAATTCATATTTCTAACCTAGCAAAAATAGCCCTAGCACGTCAACAGAAATATCACCTTTTTTATCAAACAATTCATCATTTGCATATCCTTAATCACCCCCTTTCCTCCAAAAAAACACGAGAGTACATCTGTACTTTCGTGTTTTTTACTCCCTAATAATTCAGGCAAAAACGCCCAAACTAATAATCTTTATAAGATGTCGCCTGAATTTCCATCAGAGGAATTAAGCCATTTTCCGTTTTTACCTGCGGAATAAATCCAGCCCCACCAGTCATAGGTAAAACCATAACCAGGTTCAAAATACTGACCTGCCCAGTTTACATAACCCGGACAAGCGCCGGAGATATCGCATTCGTAATCGGTTGTGCCCACTGAACCATTAGTTCGCCAATCCGGCGTCGCCCTCAACGTTCCGGTAATTGTCGCGCGGTACCCGCCACGATATGTACCGTCCTCATCACCATCCAGTATACCGCCAACACCAGGACTGGTTTGACCAGCTTGAGCATCAAACTTTCCCTCATTGCGCATCACCACACAAAATGTTCCATCGCCATTGTCCCTTACTTGGATTTGGCGATTCATAGCATCAAATGCCCAATAATTACCACCCTCGCCCGAATCCACAGTATTAACGATATTTTCTTTAACATTAACCACCAACTTCCCTGCTTCATCACACCTTGCTGGAGTTATTTTCTCTCCTGCGGATAACTTGCTGTCATTGGCTGCAGACGCTCCACTAACCACTAGTGCTGGAACAACCATCATCACCGCTGCTGCACCTAGGAAAAAATTATTCATCTTCATAAAACTCACCTCCTTTATCTGCAGTTTATACTGGATATTCCAAAAGCAGAAAATCGAGTTATTCCTCTGATATGCTACACGATAAGCCAAGCACATTACTATGATACAGGAACAACAGAGTGCAAGCATGCGCGCCACCACGCATAAAATAATTAATATAAAAAAGCGTCAGTAAATTTTTGTAAAATCTACTGACGCGGATAACACAGAGAAGAATGATGATATTATTCTATTTGACCTTCCTCCTCCGAATTCTGGACCTTCCTGTTTTGACGTTGAATCGCATCGTATACCTCACGTCGGTGTACAGGAACCTCCTTCGGTGCTTCAACTCCCAGCCTCACCTTATCACCCCGAATCTCAACTACCACAATCACGATATCGTCATTAATTATGATCGACTCGTTTTTTTTCCTCGAGAGTACTAACATAGCCTCATCCTCCGTAATTGTTCCTACAAGGTCGGATATAAAAAGAACGCAACCGTAAAATTTATATACGATTCTCCCCTTAATGTCAAATCAAGATCACGTTCATCAAACGCTTAATGACCCCCAACGCTTCTCAATTCAAGCCATACATATCTTGCCAACAGTGAAACTCTACGGGCGCACGCCCGTAGTTTTGCGTAGGTGTAATAAAAAAGCGTCATTAATTTTTATAATTGTATGACGCTACCTAACACTACGGATCAAATTCCGACACAGGTGTTCCTATTGTTCTATCGTTCTGTCCGATGGTCCAGTTATCCGTCTACGGGTGGATCATTTAACGATACCGTATCCGTATCATTCTGATCCGCTTTCCGGTTTTCCCTCTGGATCGCATCATACACTTCTTGCCGGTGGACCGGAACGTCGGACGGGGCATCAATTCCCAACCTTACCTTATCCCCTCGAATATCGACCACCGTAACAACAATCTCATCCCCGATCATAATCGCTTCATCCCGATGTCTTGATAGAACTAACATATCGCCTCCCCTTCTGTTCCAAAAAGTGAGCTTAAAAAGAACAACAAAGCATACATGTTATATCCCAGACATAATTATAAGTCAAATTAGACTCCGGCCGAGCTTGCTTAGGCTGACAACCGCAACACACCTTGCCCACTTTACGTTATCACAAAAAACAACGAATATTAGCAGTCGTTCTTTGCCAATAAATCGCAGACTTGTACCTTAAACCGCCGGAGGATACTTCTTATGCCATGGGTAATCTTGAAACGTCTCAATGCCAAAGTCCAGAACTTATATATCATTCTGACCAAAGAAAAAGAACCCTTATCGCACTCACCCTGAGTAATGTCGAAGGGTGAAGGGGTTCTAACATGTTTTGTCCTTAAAAACAACTTCTGTGGCTTACGAATGTCCAAACACCTATAAACCAGATTTTAATCATGAGTCGTCTTTTCTCGTCCACATTTCTGGCACTGGTAGATATAAATTGAGCCTGATCCGCCCATTCCATCGCTGAACCAGCGTCGACGATCGGATTGTTCAATCCACCTATGAAATCCCCCAGCAGAACACTTGCTCATAACATACAACAGAACGATTAGCACAGCGATCAATAAAGCTACAATGCCGTAAACCATCGTTTTTACTACTCCTGCTTCAAAAAGTCCCTATAATGTCCAACGAACAATAAATTAATATATACCTACTACTAGTAATTGTCAATGGAGGCTAAAGTAATCGCTCACAGGTCAAGGAAAGCCCCCTAACTGAAAACAGCCCGCCAGGGTTGTTTTAGGTTACCTTGGTGAGTTTTGCCAACTCCGGCAGGAAG
>MHHQ01000014.1:5987-12490 GCA_001817065.1 Candidatus Andersenbacteria bacterium RIFCSPHIGHO2_02_FULL_46_16 | reverse complement strand
CCTATCTTCTGCGCGTACTAGCTGTGAACAAAAATGGAAATTAAGTGCGATTGGCCTGGCACAGCGCGATCACGAAGTGAAGCTAGTAGCGGATTGTTTAAAGGCACTTCCGCAAACGCAAACTTCCGTGGGTCATTCTTGCTGGTCGGCCATCCCGAAAAATGGACAAAGTTCACTGCGAGGTCCCACTCTTGATAGCCATCACTGTCACTGTCTGGATCATTGCAGATGCATATTCCGCCCTCAATCGATACCCGAGCTTGCAGCGTAATTGCCTCAATCTCTTTCCGCAACGCTTTGACGAATCTTAATGCGGCCTTCCTGTTCATGGTCACACCCTTTTTGTGAAAGAACTCAATAGCAACAGGAACGAACCAATATACAATTTATCAATACTATTGTCAAATTTTAATAAGGAGGGGTTAATGTGAGTGAATTAAACCCCCAAGCGTAACAATAAAAAACAGTCTCATGAATTATCAGGAGACTGTTTTTAAAATATCCATCCTGGAAATTATCCAGGCTGGCTAATGCTCATGATCAGCTTCTTGTTGTTCCAATTCTTTCTTTTTCTCTCGTTTGGCCTTCTTCTCCAATTTAGCCATAACGTCAATCACTTCTCTCCCCTTATATGTCCCGCAATTAGCACATACTGTATGCGATGGCAGCGGCTGATGACAGCGCTGGCAAGAACTTAAATGCATCCGGCTTAAGCCATGGTGGCTTCTCCGCATGTTTCGCTTCGATTTTGCTGTCCTTTTCTTTGGTACGGCCATATCCGTTTTTTATCACTAAGCTAAAAGTTAAATGCTCACATACATCGGGGATTCTCCCCGTCCGATGATTCATACAATCTATGTACAATCGCCCATCTAGTCAAGACTTATAAAAAAAGCCCGAAAAATTCAGGCTCAACAGGACTTTCGTGTTCGCATCCAAGAATACAATTTAACTAGTACGAATAACACGCCCACAATCGTCAGGGCTAAGCAATAACTTGAACTCAAACACAAACAGACCACAACAAACGTTATCACCGGTCGAAGCACGACGTCCCAGACATGGAATCCATGATTACGTTCTAGGGCCAAGGACAAAACCACAACAGAAAAGGATAGTAACGAATAGACCAAACCGACTGCTACCGTAATAAAACCAAACTCCTCTAGATCCCCCTATGCAACCAGCCAGGAAATCCCCTTCTTCCATCTCAGCTCATGTCTCCCTTTGTCTAGATCAATAAACAAAGAACACTAATTTAGGCTAATTATTATCTTGCCTAAACTTTAGTCAAGCAAACAGCCACCTTGTCTCAAGGATATTGTTTATGGGCTAACGCCGCTACTGGCGCATACGATTTTCGATGTAAAACCGTTATCCCTTTGTCCAACAAAGCGTTTTTATGTGATAGACTTCCATAACCCTTATTGCTTTCCCAGTCATATCCCGGAAACCTCCGGGAAAAGTTCTCCATCATTTTATCGCGATATACTTTAGCCACAATGCTGGCCGCTGCTATTGAATAACAGAGTTGATCACCTTTAATTATATTAACCGCTGGTATCTTCGTGTGTGGCTGGGCTGGATTTCCGTCAATCAGCAGTAATGCAGGCATAACGCTCAAAGCGTCCACCGCTCTTCGCATCGCCAGATGTGACGCCTGTCTAATATTGATAGTATCAATCTCCTCTACACTTGCCTCCCCCACCGCCCAAGCCAATGAGTTCTCCTTAATCCACTTAGCCGCCTCATCTCGTTGTTGAGCCGTCATAGCCTTACTGTCCCGTATAACTACGCCTTTTGGTTTTTGGATTTGGTCATTGAATTGACATTTGGATTTTGACATTTGTATTTCATTTCTAAATATCACTGCCGCCGCGCACACGGGACCGGCTAACGCTCCCATCCCCACTTCATCAATTCCTGCGATTAACTGGATACCTTGCTCCCAGTACTGTTTTTCCCGCTTAAAAGTTGGCCAGATGATCATCATTATATTATCATCCGGTATCTGAATATTGTGAAGCAAAGACTAATTGATAGTATTGAACCAGAAGATAGATGTGATACTCATGATTTTGATTTTTTATATTGTTACTTTGAGTTTTTCGCTTTTCACTTTACGTTTATATCTAAGCCCTCGTAGCTCAGCGGATTAGAGCAGTCCCGTCCTTGTTGGTTTTAGTTAGTTCGTTTATAATACCATCATGAATACGAAACGAGTTACCGTGCTTGAGAAAGGTCGTATTATAAACATGCGACGCAAAGGGTTCAGCATAGGAGAAATTGCGTCAGTTCTAAAACGTGGTAAATCGACTATTGTAAGACACGTTAAGGGTGTAACTGTGTCATCAGCTTTCTATGATACCTGGAAGGTAAAACGAGGAGGAAGTCATCGTCGCGCAACAGAAAGAAGAAGGCAGTCTTATGATAAGGTGTTAAGCAAAATCGGTGGCCTAACCGAGAGAGACATGCTGATAATAGCAGCGTGTCTTTATTGGGGTGAGGGAAACAAAAAGGAGTTTAACATTTCTAATACTGATCCCTATCTGATAGAAACTTTCTTAGAGTGTCTAAAAAAACTTGGGATTGCAAAATCAAGACTGAAGTTCAGCATAAGAATATATGAAGATATCGATCAGCGTGAAGCAAAACGCTATTGGGCAAGGCTAGCGAGAATAAAACCGAGTGATATTTTAAGCGTCAATGTTCTTTCAGGAAAAAAGGTGGGGAAATTACCCTATGGTATGTGTCGCATCCGTTTAACTAAAGGTAATGATTATTTTAATTTAATTACAGCTACAATAAGGTTAATCAGTGGCAGTCTTGCCCCCATAGCTCAAAGGATAGAGCGACGGACTCCTAAGCCGTAGGTTGCAGGTTCAATTCCTGCTGGGGGCACCAAAAAAACCAAAATCAAAATTTCAAATGTCAAATCAATGACAAATGACCAATGACGACGATTCGCCGTTTTTGGACATTGGGACATTGGAATTTTTAAGTAATCTCCATTCACACTAATCTCTAATATGCGTCCTCAATACCTGTTTTACTGATTCAAAATTCCTGATTACTATAATCCCATGACTACCATCTATTTCCTTCGCCACGGTCCGACCGAAGAAAATAAAGTTGAACGCATCCAGGGGCAAACTCCTGGTACATTAATTGTTCCAGATACCGAACGCTATCTAGCTGCTATTACTCCCCTACTTCGGGACAAAAGCCCGCAGTTACTAATCTCTTCTGATTTAGACCGGGCAGTCAGAACCAGACAGATGCTCAAGGAGTTCTTACAAATCCCCAACCTCAAAGAAGCCGTCATGCCTCTCCTGCGTGAAAAAGCCATGGGTTTTTATGAAGGTATGCTATGGACTGAAGTGCCTCCGGATTTTCGTGAACAACGCAATCGGCAAGACTATGACTTTCGCCGTTTCGGCGGAGAAAATGAAGAAGATGTCCAGCAGCGGGTGCATGAAGCACTGCGGCAGATATCGCAGCAATACCCTAACTCGCGTATCGCCTGTGTCACCCACGCTGGCTGGCTGCGCCAAATAGTGCGTCTAGCGGACGAAGAAGGCATTCTATCGGATGGCTGGACTAATCGCACGGCCATATACGAAACCGGCCTTGGTCCGATCGGCCAGCTCCAGTACTTCCATCCAATTAATATTGAAGCCAAAATTGCTATTGAGGAGGAAGAATAAGCGTTACAGTTACTTTTAATTTTACGCTTTACATTTTACGTTTTTTTCGGCATTCTCTTAACCACGAACAACTAATCACTATCACATGAAAATAATCCCATTAAAACGCGGTAAAAAGGACAACTTTCTGAAAAATATCGGTTTCGGTCTCTTACTCCTTTTGATTTTATCCTCCGTAATCGGCCTCTATAGTCAGCCTTTAGTTCAACAAGAAGATGTCAGCTTGTCCCGCCTTGTACAGGAAATTAATACCGATAACGTAACTTCAATTGCGGTTAATCAGGAAGAGCTCACTATTACCTTAAAAAATAGCGACATCAAACTCGTGGCCCAAAAAGAAGCCGGTTCATCCATCACTGAAACTCTAAAGAATTTGGGTGTGAGTGACGAACGAATTCAAACCACCAACTTAATCGTCAACAAGCCATCTGGGTTCTCTTATTGGGCTAGTGCTCTCCTGCCCATTCTGCTGCCCTTTCTATTATTGGGTGGTTTCCTTTGGTTCATGATGCGCAGTGCTCAAAATGCCTCCAATCAAGCCTTAGGTTTTGGTCAAACACGCGCCCGACCGGTCGAAGCAGAAAAGAAAAAGCGCACTACCTTTACCGACGTTGCAGGCAACAATGAAGCCAAAAACGAGCTGCTCGAAATTGTCGAATTTCTCAAAAATCCCAAAAAGTTTCAGAAGATGGGCGCCCGCATCCCTAAAGGAGTACTGCTGGTTGGTCCTCCCGGTACCGGTAAAACCTTAATGGCTCGCGCCGTCGCCGGTGAGGCTAACGCTCCCTTCTTTACTATCTCCGGTTCCGAATTCGTCGAAATGTTTGTCGGCGTTGGCGCCAGCCGTGTGCGGGATATTTTCCGTCGCGTTAAGCAGCATGCTCCCGCTATCCTCTTTATTGATGAACTAGACGCGGTCGGCCGCCATCGCGGCGCCGGCTTAGGCGGTGGTCATGATGAGCGTGAGCAAACCCTCAATCAAATCTTGGTGGAAATGGATGGCTTTGAACAAAACGAACAAGTCATTATTATTGCTGCTACTAACCGTCCTGACGTACTCGACCCAGCCCTACTGCGTCCAGGCCGTTTTGACCGGCACGTTGTTATGGAGCTGCCTGATATTAAAGAACGGGAAGCGATAATGAAGATTCACTCGAAAAACGTCCCTCTTAATAAAGCGGTGGACTTACGCAATATTGCTGAACGCACACCAGGATTTTCCGGTGCCGACTTGTCCAACCTCATTAACGAAGCTGCTATCCTCGCTGCCCAGCATAATAAGAAAACCGTTACCCAGCATCACCTGGAAGAAAGCATCGAAAAAGTTATTTTAGGTCCTGAGAAACGCAGTAAGGTATTTTCTGAGCGGGAGAAGAAGATCACGGCCTTCCACGAGGCTGGTCACGCGGTTGTTACTTACTATACCCCGGACTCTGATTCTGTTCGCAAGATTTCAATTATCTCTCGTGGTCACGCTGGCGGTTATACCTTAAAATTACCCGAGGAAGACAAGCACCTGCATACCAAGACCGGGTTCTTAAGTGAACTAGCTACCCTCATGGGCGGCTATACGGCTGAACTATGGAAATTTAAAGAGCTTACCACTGGTGCCAGCGACGACTTACGTAAAGCTACTAATTTGGCTCGTCGCATTGTTACTGATTTTGGCATGTCCGCCTTGGGCCCCATGACTTTTGGTCATAAAGAAGAGTATGTTTTTCTTGGCAAGGAACTTCATGAAGCGCGTAATTACTCCGAAGAAACAGCCGCTAAAATTGATAAACAAATTTCCACTCTCCTTTTAGCCGCCCAACAACAAGCCACGGAAATTCTACAGCGCCATAATGACAAGCTAGAACTGATCGCGAATACTCTCATCACTCAAGAAACTATCGGTCAGCAAGAATTCAAGCAATTGATGAGCCAAACTGACGTTGTTGCACCCCCCGCCAGTGATTACGCTTCCCAGCCGGCTTCCGTTCGTCCCACCACTTCTTCAGACAATAAACCATCCGGCCAAACTTCTCCTGCCCCCTCCCCTGCCTAGTCCCGCTCTTACCGGCAACTATCAGTGGGATAAAAAAAGCCAGACTCGTAAAAAGTTTCTGGCTAATTCGGTTATATAAACTACAGAACTAAATTCTACATGATGTCATGCGGATGCCCTTCTGCTCGAGCGGCGGCCGATTGCAACTCAAAACGTATTCTGCCATCAGTGGCCATCTGGTGCAAAGCACTGATTGAGGCACAACCGCAGTACTCCAATCCCTTCTTAATTGCTGCGGCTGCTTCCGGGAGCAATTTATCTAACGATCCCTGCGCTGGTATTAATCCCTCCACACCTTGGATCACAACCGTCCTCATGTCCACCTCGTGTCCATACCGTCGGCTGCCACCTGCCCTTATCGCTCCGGTTGATCCCATGCCGCGATAACGCTTAGTTGATCTTCCATACTGATCCTGGACGGTTTCTGACGGTGTTTCGTCGGCACCAGCTATGTACCTTCCCACCATAACAAACGAAGCTCCACACGCAAAAGCCTTTATAATATCTGCCGTCGTGCGAATCCCGCCGTCAGCCACCACCGGCACTCCTTTGTTTTTAGCCACCAAGCTTGTGTGGTAAACAGCGGATAGTTGCGCTCGTCCGACACCAACCTTGTCCTGCGTCGTGCAAATTGATCCGCTTCCCATCCCCACCCGCAGCACATTCGCTCCAGCCTCAATCAAAGGCTCGGCTTGCTTGGGTGTCACCACGTTGCCAGCGATTATGGGAATACTCTTACTGCGTTGCCG
>MHHQ01000014.1:0-5974 GCA_001817065.1 Candidatus Andersenbacteria bacterium RIFCSPHIGHO2_02_FULL_46_16 | reverse complement strand
CTTGTGCACTATCAATTACGAGCAGGTCCACACCCGCCTCTAGCAGTTGGTCAATCCGACCGCGATCTTGCTCGTGTGTCGATACCGCGGCTCCTACTCGCAACTGCTCATTTTCGTCTAACAGTTCTGCCGGGTACTTTTCCGATTTCGCCACATCCTCCCGGGTAATTAACGCATAAACACTGCCATCACTATTCAACAACGGCAGTTTACTAATACTGGGTCGTTGCCTTAATATCTCGCGGGCTGATGTCAGGTCAGATACTTCCGACGCCAGACGAGTCTCCAATTGACCTCGGGGAATCATTACGGATCCCAGCGGTGCACTCTTGTCCTCTTCTAAAGCGACGTTGCCTTTCATCACCATTCCTAACAGCCTTCCGCTTTGCTCTCCATTGTCAGTGATTAAAATAGTCGAAAAACCCAAACTTTCTTTTACCCGAGCTACTTCATTGACTGGATCTCTGGGACTGCGACATACTGGATTAAAGATAAATCCCATCCGGAAACGCTTAACTCGCTTAACATGCGCGGCCGCCTCTTCAGGATTCAGATTAAAATGAATAATCCCCAGCCCGCCGTGCAAAGCCATATAAGTCGCAGTTTTCCACTCCGTTACTGTATCCATTGGTGAACTGATTAAAGGCAGCGACAACACTAACCCTGGTGCCAGTTCTTGGTTCAAGTGAATACCATCGCCTGAAACATCGCTGAAGGACGGTAGCAAAATTAAATCGTCAAATGTTACACCGGCTCCGCGTCCAAACACCTCTGCGCTCGTTAGACCATTGCCGTCTTGGCTTAGCAGATTGTTACTCATCATTCTTCTCCTTCTATTGTGTTGGCAAACAACCACCTAGCACGGAATTAATAGAAAACTAGGTTACCTGTGGTTTAATGTCAATTTAGCCGGTATATAAACATCCTGTTCGATCCCGCTACCTTCCATCCACTAATCCTGCAGTATTATACCAAGTCCATCTAATTCGTGCAGTTCCCCTCCCTGCCTGCCCTCTCGAAGCCCCGCCATCAGCGCGAGGGCGAAGTGGGGATAAGGGAGGGTTAGGGTGGGTTTAAACGTAGCTGACGCCAAACCCCCTGTTTCCTCCTGGTCAGCCGGATTACTAGCTTGTCACGAATTAAGTGGACTTGGTATTAGTTTCCAGTTCTTCCCGCCTCTCTCTTTCTTGTTTGCTAAAAAAATTTCCTCATGCACAATAAGAACATTCACGTATCCGGTATTGTTTATTTCTCTCGTTCGTTTACCAAAATTGTGTCCGTCAGCACCCTCGCATCAGGAGCAATACTTATGTCAGCGAGTTCTAGACAAGCCGACTTATTGACGCAACTTAAACTTCCTATCCCGCCCGACACAACAACCGCTTCGCGCTTACTGGATTTTGTCCTTAACGGAAACAACAGCCGTGGCCAAAAAGCTAAAGAATGGCGTGCTATAACCCGTTGTTACTGGCGTCGCTGGGTCGGTAAGATGGTGCGAATTGTCCAGAGAAATCACCCCTTCTGCGGCTCCGCTGGTCGAGTAGCCTACTTGAAAGCCAGGACCGAACAAGAAACAGCCCTGATCAAGACTAACAAACGAGCCAAAAAACCGCTTCCTTTCACGGCAGTTGTCACGCTTCCGTCTGGCAGCTCAACTATTCTATTAGAAATTCACCTCACCGGCCTGGCGCTTACGCGGGGAAAAACTGTTCAGCCTCGACTCTTTGTTTAGCCTTCCCAGCCATCAAATCTACCCCATCCCATCAGAGCCGCGCTCTGATTTTTTCTATAATCAACTTTCAGGTGAACACTAAATAAACCGCAACTTATACACACATAGTGAACAAAGTTTACCACTTGTCTAAATTGTCTCAACGCAGCAGTATAAGTGTAATTAAATACATTTTTTATACTTCATAGCCCTTATTCCTACTTTATTTATCCCCATTCAGAAATAAAGTTCTAACCTAGCGGGAGCTCCACGGCGTAAGCCCGTGGGTGTCTATTAAGAATATCCTAAAAAGCCTATAGCCTGAATTTTCTGCAATAATGCAAAATATACGTTAAAATTGTAAACCATACATAGCAATTTAGATGTATATTTTGTAAACTATACATATCAACTTATGTATATTTCCCGTTACCTCGAAGAAAAAATCAAAGAATCACTAATCAACCACAAAGTCCTTTTCCTGCTTGGAGCCCGGCAAGTTGGTAAGACCACTCTTATCGAACACATCCTTTCCGGTGCTGCAGGTAATATGCTCAATCTGGATATTGATGTGGACCGGGCTAAATTAACCGCCGCTTCTAAGCTCTCCCCCGCCGAAGCTATGCGCACCCTTCGCGCTGGCCAGGTCTTAGTGGTTGACGAAGCACATCGTCTACCTAATATTGGCCGCATCTGTAAAGGATGGTACGACGCTCACGTCACTCCTAAGATCATTCTTCTCGGTTCGTCCAGCGCTAACTTGTTAGACACTGCTTCCGCCGAATTAGCCGGGCGCAACGAAAAGCTATGGCTTACCCCCCTTCTTTTTTCTGAAATACTGCACCAGCAAGATTGGTATTCTAGTTCTTACCAACCGGCGGACCTGCACCGTAACTTTCCTGAGCAAGTTCATTCGCTGTTACAGGGTCGTCTTGTTTATGGCCAATATCCGGAAGCATACCTCACAGCCAATCCCGAGCAATATCTAGCCAATCTTAGCCACGACTATCTACTTAAAGACATTTTTACTTCCTCAATCGTTCGCTCTCCTGAGGACGTTAGCCGGCTCTTGTTAGAATTAGGTAAGGAAATTGGCCACACTATTTCCATTCTCCAATTAGCCACCCGCCTCCAACTTAGTCGCCAAACTGTTCAGCGCTACCTTGATTTGTTATCAGGTATCTTTGTGATATTCAGTTTGCCCGCTTACGCCACCAATTCCATTAAGGAAGTGAATAGAAGCCAGAAATATTACTTTTGGGACAATGGTGTTCTCAATGCTCTGCGTGGTATTTGGTCCTTGCCCCAATCACGACGTGACATTGACTCTCTCTGGCAAAACTACATAATCGCCGAAATTTTTAAACAAAGTCGCACCTTTAACCGTCAAGAACAGCTCTACTTCTGGCAATCTCGCAATGATTTCACTGTCGATCTGGTAGTAAAACAAGGTGATATACTACACCCATTTAACATCCGCTTTGATTCTACAGCCAAAGCCCCTTCAGCCACATTTAAGCGGATGTACCAAGTTACCCCCCAAACCATCCACCCCAATAATTTTTTAGAGTATTTGCTGTAGGTCCGATAAGACTTGAACCAAAAACGATCCAGACAATCTTCTAAAAGTTAATTTTATTATTGCTATACGAAGTTTAATTAGAGACCCTCTTCAAAAAACCATCCTAACCCTAAATAATAACCAACTTGATTTGTTGTATGTGAGTCTGTGAAAAAAGCTCAGGCGGAGATAAACAAAAACTTGTCTATCTTGATGGAGCGGTTGTAGTAGATGGTGGACATCCCTCTACTCTTGGTACTTGAAGTGCGTCTTCATTACGCATCACCGAACAGAAACCTACAAATTCCCCAATATTATCATGAAGCTGAACACCCTCTTCGTTTGCATCCCATATCTCCTCAAACTTCTCGTGCATTCTTTTTTCGCAATTTTTAATCTCCTTTAAGGTTGAATATAATTTATTATCAACGTAGTTTGTAAAATCTGCCGGATTTCGTGTCCGCATGCTGAAGTTATCCGGCGGGTTATTCAGCGCTTGTACATAATTGTCCTGTGTCCACTGAAATATCTTCCAGTGTGTTTCTTCATGACGTTCAACATTACTTATATGATTCAGTACCACAGCTTGCGACACAACATCCAGCCCCTCGCTTATTTTTTGTCTGTCCGCTGGACTCAACTCCCATATTTGCATTTTCATATCGTTTCGTAATTGGTCATTGCCTTTCTTAGCCGCCGGATAAGCACCCGTGGCATACGCCACATCACTGCCATCATGGACATACCCCCCGGCCATTGCATACCAGGTTGTATTAAACATTTTACTTATAATATCGTACATGACGTTGAACCGAGCATGAAGGGGCTTAACTCCTGGCCATGCGCAACCTCCAAGAACATCATCGCCACACGGCGCTCCTAGTGATTTACTTGCCCAATTCCCACAAGCAGTATCGGTTAGTTCAGGAAGATCCCTCCCGTCGATAGGCACTTTTATCTTCTCTCGGGTAACGGCACCAACATAATTCCTTGGCAACGGTCCCTCTCCCCCTCGCAAGCACCCTTCTACTACACCTTGCACTCTTTGCTGCGCTCTTTGCTGCACTCTTGGTGAACTTGACATAGTTGGCTGTGGACTCGTCGTTAGCGGCGGACGCGGTGTCGGCGTTTCACACCAAGTTGCTCCGGTTGATCCACCAGTTACTGTCGGCGGTTCTGCTACTTGGTAATCACTTCCCACGGTCCCCGTTCTCCGTACTTGTGTTTTTAAGTACCCCGCATTTTGCAGCGCTATTAATAATACTAACACCACCAGCCCTAATGCCACCGACACTAATGACCACAAGTGCTTTGGTCCCCTCCGTTTTCTTTTCCCTTTGGTCATACTCCACACTATGAATAATTTCCTTTACTGTCTATCTTAACACAAATGCTATCCTCCAATTCTATTTTTTGTAAAATAACGAATAATAGCGAATGAATATCAGCCTCTTGCGTTGGGCGTGGTTGTAAATTTAGTCTTTTAAATATTCAGTAATTACTTCCAATACTGCTGGCAACTCCACTACACCATCGTTCCCGCTCAAGTGCCCGCGCTTATGTTCCTTAACAATCTTTGTCTCCTGCCCGAGATTTTGTTTGAACAGTTTAATATTCTCTTCCATCGGCACCCATGGATCATTATCAGAAAAAACCAAAGCAATATTATTCGCAGCCTCACGGACTTTCGAAAAATCAATCGGGGTCTCAATCCATGGTCTTAAAATATCTTCCTCCTCCTCGGTTTCCAGCGGTCTCAACTTTAAAAAGCCCGCCACCAACACAATCCCGCCAACTTTCTTGCCCGACAATTCACTTAAATATCTCAAAATAGCCTGGCATCCCATACTATGGCCTATTAAGTAAGTCTGCTCGTCTGGGTTGCCCACAATTTCTGCCAGTTTTGACACCCAGGTGTCAATCTTTGGCTCTTCCGAATTCGGCATGGTCGGTACCTGAACCAGCCAACCACTATTTTCCAGCTCCTGCCTAAGCCAGGGAAACCAGCCCTCTTCTGGATAACCATCCCATCCGTGAATAATAATTGCTTTGTTTTCCATATTTTGTAGGTCCGGTGGGACTCGAACCCACAACATACACTGTATAAGAGTGTCGCTCTACCATTGAGCTACGGACCTGAAAACATACGTATACTTACAGCATGTCTATAATAATTGTAAACAACAATTCTCTCCGTTACTCGCCCTTCCGAAGTCCCGCCATCAGCGGGACGAAGGAGGGAGCTACGGACCTAAATATATGTAAGCCTACATTAGAACATTACGCTAGCAAAGAAAGGCCTTATAGGTATATAAACAAGTTGGAACAGGTAAAGTTAAATTATCTAATCATTAACAAAACCTGTTCCTATGAAGAACATACCCTTCTTTGTTCCTTCCGAAAAGACCATTAAGGCAAAAGTCAGACAATTGGTTTTTGACGCCAGGCCAAAATGTCCCCGCTGCAGGAAAGCTAGTCCGGTCAGACGAAGCGAGCAGCGGTACCGCTGCCGTAAATGTCGCCGACCTTTTTCGCTGACCAGTCACACCTGGTTATCTAGCATGAAGATATCCTGGTCGAAACTATGGACTCTACTGTGCTGTGAATTACGAAACTCCATCTGACCCGCCTTTTCTAGCCACAATTAAACCAACCCACTCTCTGGAAATTTTTCAACAACTCACAATTTGTCACTCAATCCA
>MHHQ01000013.1:24409-68016 GCA_001817065.1 Candidatus Andersenbacteria bacterium RIFCSPHIGHO2_02_FULL_46_16 | reverse complement strand
TAGGTTGAAGGCCATGTGATTGTTTGTCTTGTTGTTTGTATTTGTTACCTACGAGGGAGTTTACCATATCCTTGACCTGTGAGCGATTACGAAAAATTAAGTTGACAAATGTTATGTGATGTGATATAAAGCATGGCGAGTGGTTCTTTCTATTTTTGTCGAATCCCTGACAATGGGTCATGGACGGCACAGTATTTCTCTCACGAGGAGGGTTGGTAATGTTGGTTTTGTCGCGAAAAATCGGTGAAGAAATCGTGATCGACGAAGAAGTTGTGGTTAGAGTATTAAAAATTAGCGGCAGCCGAGTGCAGCTGGGCTTTATTGCTCCTCCTGAAATCCACATACGTCGACCTGAGGTGCCACCACGAAGGGAGAAAAGGGATCTCAGTCCCACTCCGGCACCTTAAAGCAGAGGAAACAATACAGGAGAGAGGCAAGAACTGATAAGCCTTGATTTTGATTTCACAACATTACTCCAGCAACCGTCACGAGGTGACGGTTTTTTTATGGCGAGGATTGAAGACATATTTAGTTATTGGGTGTAACGGTAAGGCGTGCTTGAACTAACCGGTTCGATTGAGCGGTTTTTTTAAGATAAAGAACGACCGTGCCTTGCGCTCCAACGGTGATGTTAGCATCGCCGAGATTTGTCGTGTCTACGGAGTAAGTCGCGGGTTGGTCTCGCGTGTCAATTTCGGTAATCATAATTTCATCGTCCACTTGATAAATCAGATGACGACCGCCCGCGTACCATTGGGGGTTTCTGATCGGCCGAGACAGGCGCGTAACCAAATGCAGATCTCGCAAGGGGATATAACTAATACGGTCGTCGTAGACATTCATAATGTGCAGGGAGTTATCATCTAGCTGCATTAACAGTATTAGTTCGTCGGGAGACCAGCCAAGCTTTGTGACACTATCGGCGACCGGCAGCAATATCCCTGTGTCAGTTAAAACTGCGGCACTGCGATCGGTAAATTGGATAGCGATATTGCCGCCTGGCGTCACGTGGAGCTGCTCGATAATCTTGTCGGTTTTTATAAAAGGTGAATCAATTAATCCGCCTTGCAGGGTGCGGATGTGTATCTGATTGTCATCATCCACCAGATAGAGCTGACGGGAACTGGTAGCAAAACTGCTAATGTTGGCCACAATTAATTGCGAAGATTGGTTAGAAACACTATAGGCAATCAAGCTATGGCCGCTAGTGATAGCATATAATCGGCCGGGTATCCGCTGGTCCCACGCCAGTTGGATAGCCTGATCGAGCTGAGGCAAGCGTACCGCTGTCGCAAGCTGATCGGTCAAGCTGACTAAGGAAGCTTGGCCAGAAGTCACGACCAGCATCGAACTGCTATCCGGCGACCATAATAAACTGTCCGGCAGGACAGGAAAAGCGAGTGGTTCAATTACAGCAATTCCGTCTTCGTCTATAACATGGAGTTTGTGGTC
The DNA here is from genome assembly GCA_001817065.1 of Candidatus Andersenbacteria bacterium RIFCSPHIGHO2_02_FULL_46_16. Taxonomy (GTDB): domain Bacteria; phylum Patescibacteriota; class Andersenbacteria; order UBA10190; family UBA10190; genus UBA10190. The sequence goes on along the minus strand of MHHQ01000013.1, from coordinate 66,564 downwards.
AGCCGTCAGCGCGGCAATAAGCCGGCGATGAGGGGACAAGGAAAAGGTTTTGACACTGCTAAGTAATGTGGTGATGGATTGGCTGCTGGGAAATAATCTGATATCTCTGGCTTCGGTCACTAGACCAGAACTTATATTGATGTGTTTATGCCAGGGCACATAGCCCGCACTAGCCACGGTCAGATCAAAGATGCCCGGTGATAAGTTAGTGATTGACTGAGGTGTATGTCCGTACGCCTGTCCGTTAATGGTGACACTAGCACGGGACGGGATTGACTCAGCAATTAAGACACCAACAGGCGAGGGGTTGGCCAGTATATTGCTGGCTCGATAACCGAGGGCATACAGTACGACTAGCGGAGAGATGCATATAAACAGGAGAAACGAAATAATCAGTAATATTTTGCGGTAGATGATGTTCATTTATGAGGACAATGAATGAAATAAAAACATTTGTCCAGTGCTTGACTAATGCGTTATTACTGTTATAGTTATCAAATGTCATCAATAGTGATAACTGGCGGTAAGCACCTAAGCGGTACGATCAGTGTTAACGGGGCTAAGAATGGAGCCCTACCGTTGTTGGCGGCTAGTTTGTTGACGAGAAAACCGGTGCAAATGGATAATGTACCACAGATAAAGGATGTAAAAAACATCATCCAAATCATGACGGGGATGGGAGTTGCAGCGTCGCAGCAAGGAGACCGGGTGATTGTTCAAGCTAAAGATATTGATCCGTTCAGATTACCAAATAAGGTGGTGGGCGAGCTGCGTGGTTCGATCCTTATGCTGGGAGCGTTACTGGGCAGATTTGGGGAAGCACATTTGCCGCAACCAGGAGGGGATGTAATTGGAGCGAGACCAATCGACGTGCATTTAGATGCACTAGAGCAGCTAGGTGCTACAATTAGTCGACGAAATAATCTGGTTCATGTGGACGGGCGAGGACTAAAAGCCGGTCGCGTTGTGCTACAAGAATTTTCCGTAACGGCGACAGAAAACGTAATGATGGTGGCTGCCACATTGCCGGGTTATACAATTATCAATATTGCCGCTAATGAACCACACGTGGTTAAGCTAGCAGAGATGCTGACGATGATGGGAGCAACCGTTGAAGGGGCAGGCACCCATACTATTTGTATAAGAGGCTGTGAAAATTTAAAAGGTGCCAAAGTCAGAAATACGAACGATATGCTGGAAGCTGGCTTATTTATTTTAATGGCCGCAGCCACTAAGTCAGAGCTGACAATTACTAATGTACCCCTGGAAGATTTAACTTTATTTTTTAAAAAATTAGATGAGATTGGCATTGACTATACGTGTAGTGAAGACACAGTAAAGGTTCATCCGGCGCCGTTGAAGAGTTTTCACCTACAGACTTTGCCTCATCCCGGAATAGCGACTGACTTACAAGCGCCTTTTTCGGTTGTGGCAACACAAGCCAAAGGAGCGAGCTTGATTCATGATCCGATGTACGAAAGCCGCTTTCGGCACTGTGATGAGCTCGCAAAAATGGGTGCGTCTATTACCGTGTGCGATCCGCACCGAGTAATTGTGGACGGTCCCACGCAATTGCGCGGACAGCACATCAAAAGCTTGGACATTAGATCGGGGGCAACATTAGTTCTGGCGGGAATAGTGGCGAAAGGGCAGACTATTATTGACGAAGCGGAAATAATAGAAAGGGGATACGCTGATTTGGTGGAACGACTGCGAGCTGTCGGTGCTGATATAAAAAGAGTCGGTGAATCAGACGAAAAGAAATTAGATTAGATGGCTAAATTATCACGACGACGAAACTGACCTTGTGGCCAGTGTATAATCACGTAACCCTGGATAGCAGCTGGTGTATGGTTTACACAGGATTTAAGTAGGTTAAAATTGAATATTAATCGAGCGGTGGAAGCAGAGAAGAGTGGAGGGAGAGTGCAAACCCTGTGTGAAGGAGATACAATTAAACATTCAAAGGTATAAAATATAAATAATGAATTTAACACGTAAGATCGCGATTGATTTAGGTACGACTAGCACGCTGATGTATGTGCCCGGCCGAGGGATTGTGCTTAATGAGCCGTCGGTGGTGGCGGTTTCAATTGATGAGAACGCAGTGCTAGCCATCGGTGAGGAAGCAAAAGAAATGATCGGCCGTACACCGGAAAGTATTGTCGCGCATCAACCGCTGAAAGACGGCGTGATCGCTGATTATCGCGTGACCGAAGCAATGCTACGGTATTTGATCCAGAAAACTGGCGTCTCAGTGAGGTTCTTGCGACCGGAAGTTCTAGTTTCCGTACCGGCTGGCATCACTAGTACAGAACGCCGGGCGGTAGTGGACGCAGCGATATCAGCCGGGGCACGCGCCGCTTATTTGATCAAGGAGCCAATTGCAGCGGCCATTGGGGCTGGCATACCGATCGGCGAAAGCTCAGGCCATATGATAGTGGATATTGGCGGAGGCACGTGCGAAGTAGCCATTATCTCATTGGGGGGTATTGTGATTGCGCATTCGGCCAGAGTGGGCGGCAATCGTTTTGATGAAGCGATAGCAGAACATATCAGAAAACGATATGGGGTGGTGGTCGGTGCTCAGACAGCAGAAATAATCAAGAAGGAATTAGCATCGGCTATACCCGATGAAGAGACGCGACACATGATGATCAGAGGCCGAGATTTAGCTACGGGTTTGCCAAAGGAAACGACTATCGCCTCAAGCGAAGTCACGGAAGCATTACGGGAACCTTTGGCAGAAGTATTACAAGCGATAAAATACGTCCTACAAGAAACACCACCAGAATTAGCGGCGGATGTTATCGATAAAGGGATTGTGGTGAGCGGCGGTGGGGCATTGATGCGCAATATTGATCAACTAATATCGCGAGCGTGCGCCGTCCCGTGCTATATAGCTGATGATCCTTTAGTTTGCGCCGTGAAGGGAGCAGGAGCAGCACTGGAAAATATTGACGCTTATAAACGCAGCGTCTTATTAACTAAATAGAAAATTATCATCTCGGGTGAGAGTGGTCTAGCTTGCCGGATGAGAGTTGATTATCTATCCTGATCTGATGATCAATTTAAGTGATAAGCACGTAGCTATTGTACACGACGAGTTTACTAGGCGCGGTGGAGCGGAAATTGTGGTAGAAGAGTTAATTAGACTGTTGCCGCAGGCAATGATTTTTGCGTTGTATGCTGGTACACCAACCATAATTGTGGACGGGCAAACCAAGCCGATAAATTGTTCCTTTCTGCAAAAATTACCTTTGTGGTTTCGACGACACCCGAGCCGTGTGCTGCCATTGCTGCCGCATGCTGTTGAACAATTTGATCTAGCAGAATTTGATTTAGTTATCAGCAGCGCCAGCGGCTTGTGCAAAGGGGTTATAACCAGAGTGGATGTGCCACACCTATCCTACTGCCATACACCGACCAGATATTTATGGGACAGCACCCATGAAGCAATCGGCTTAGCTTGGCCCGGGACAAGATGGCTGGCGCGGCTGGTTTTTCATTATTTGCGCATAGTTGATTTTGCGGCCGCACAGCGAGTGGATCAATTTATCGCCAATTCAAAGTTTACGCAGCAAAGGATTGCCACCTATTATGGACGGAAGAGCGAAGTGATCTACCCTCCAATTGATACAACTTTCTTCACGCCATCGAGCGAGGAAAATAAATACCAGCTGAAGCGTCATGACCGATACTTTCTTTGTGTCGGCCGGTGTAGTGCCAGTAAAAAGTTTGATCAAGTGATAAAAGTGATGAATAAGCTGAATTATCCGTTGATAGTAATTGGTCGTGGGCGTGAGCAAAAAAAGTGGCGCCAAATAGCAGGGAACAAAACCAGATTCATAAACCAGGTGAATCGAGAGAAGCTGCGCAAGTATTACCGCCAAGCAACGGCGCTGGTACAACCGGGCATCGAGGATTTTGGCATGGCAACAGCTGAAAGTTTGGCCTGCGGCACACCAGTCATAGCCTTGGGCGAAGGCGGTGTGGGTGAAATTGTGAGACATGGTGAAACAGGAGTGCTTTATGAAGACCAGAGCGAGGAAGCGCTGGCGGAAGCTGTCAGGAAGTTTAAACAACTCGAAAAGAAATTTAGTCGGGGAAGGCTGCAAAACTCGGTATTACATTTTAGCCGGTATAATTGGCAGAGGCGGATGACAGACGCGATACGAGCAATACTGATAGACTAGCCGGCTTGAATATAATTAGGTAATATTGACCGAGTGTTATAAGGTTTGTATGTTGGTAAAGTAAAAAATAAGTGAAAGTACTAAGTCACCATCCGTAAATAACTTAACCATTTCTCGCCCACTATGCGCCAATCTACGACTTTTCTTCCAGCCTTCGCCAAGGCTACGGCCGGCAGGCAATCACGAACCACTCACCGTAGCTTGGCTACGGCTCCTGGTTCGCTCAATTGGAAAAGCCGTATCTCGACGCATATTGAACGAGATCTGGTCAAGTTATTTTTGGATGGCGCCTAAGCAGGCAAACGATAATAATGGCTTCGAGAGGGAGTAAGCTATTTTAAATTATTAATAAATTCACATGCAATTCAATTTATCTACTGAGCATATCACCCTAGGGGCAACGGATTTACAGCTAATGGAAGAAAAGATGGATCGACTTGAAAAAATGTTGCATCCACCATTTATTATTGATGTCAGGCTGAGCCATGATAAGCATCATCGACAAGGACAAGTTATCACCTGCCGTTTTAACATTAAGCAAAGCGGCGAAGTATTTCATGCTGAACGGTCGTCAGATACGGTGCAGAATGCGGTGGACTTAACGCTTGCAGCGACTAAAAAAGAACTGCTGAAGTTCCAAGACAAAAGAAAACAAGGCCGGGCTAAAAACAGCCGTTAGAGACAAAGAGAGTATGGGGGTATGGGTGAAGGCGTTTTGTTGGCGTTAAACACACTGGACTAAAGGTCGCGCAATGAGTATGTTAGGCCAATGAAATGGTTTAAATGGCTGGACAAATATCACCGCTATGAAAAAGCGGCTTTGCAATATAGCGAGGCCGTGGGCAGCATTAATGCATTAAGTGATGAAATGCGGGACTTGCCTGACACGGAGCTTAAGCAACGGGTGCGGGAATACTATGGCCAGTCAACCCAAGCAGTCATAGATCATAAAATTGAAATATTCGCGGCAGTGCGTGAAGCAGCCGAGCGGACGATTAGGATGCGTCATTTCGATGTGCAAATAATGGGCGGACTGGCACTGCTGGATGGAAAAATTGCGGAAATGAAAACGGGGGAAGGCAAGACCTTAGTGGCAACCTTACCCTTAGTTTTGCATGGGCTGACGGAAAAAGGAGCTCATTTAGTAACGGTGAATGAATACCTGGCGGCGCGGGACGCGGAATGGATGCGCCCAATTTATGAGTTTTTTGGATTAACAGTGGGTGTGTTACGGCATGGCCAGACTGCAGCAGAAAAAAGAGCGGCCTATTTTGCGAACATAACTTATGGAACAAATAATGAATTCGGTTTTGATTATCTGCGGGATAACATGGCCCAAAGCGAAGCCGAGATGGTGCAACAGCCGTTGAATTACGCGATTGTCGATGAAGTGGACAGCATTTTAATTGATGAGGCGAGAACGCCTTTGATTATTTCCGCGCCGGACACAGACTCAACGATACTATACAGCCAATTTGCCCAATTAGTACCCAGACTGCAGGCAGAAGTAGATTACAATATTGACGAGAAAAGGCGCGCCGCGATGCTGACCGACAAAGGCACGAGCAAAGTAGAAAAAACCTTGGGTGTAGACAATATTTATGAGGAAAAAGGAATACGGTTTGTACATCATTTGGAACAAGCCTTGCGCGCACATACTTTATACCAACGCGATAAAGATTATGTGGTGAAAGACGGCCAAGTGGTGATTGTTGATGAATTTACCGGACGGCTCATGGAAGGCAGACGATACTCGGAAGGACTGCATCAGGCCATAGAAGCTAAGGAAGGAGTAAAAGTACAGCAAGAGAGCCGTACTCTGGCGACTATCACTTTTCAGAATTTATTTAGGCTCTATACCAGACTCGCCGGCATGACCGGCACGGCAGTTACATCGGCGGAAGAATTCGAGAAAGTTTATAACTTAGATGTGGTGGCGGTGCCCACTAATATGACTTTAATTCGGCAGGATAAACCAGACCGTATTTATATTAATGAGCAGGCGAAATTTGCGGCGGTGGTACAAACAATCAAAGAGAAAAACGAGGCTGGGCAACCAGTGTTAGTGGGAACAATAGCGATTGAGAAGTCAGAGTATTTATCACAGCTGTTAAATAAAGAAGGCATCAAGCATGAGGTCCTAAACGCGAAGCAACATGCCCGGGAAGCAGAGATTATTGCCGCAGCCGGACAGAGAGCAGCCGTGACTATTTCGACCAATATGGCTGGACGCGGAACGGATATAAAACTGGGCGAGACTGTGGATGAATTAGGCGGTTTATTCGTCTTGGGAACTGAACGGCATGAAGCACGACGAATAGATAACCAGCTGCGTGGAAGATCCGGTCGGCAAGGAGACCGAGGTGAAACGCAGTTTTATGTCAGCTTAGAGGATGATGTGATGAGAATATTCGGGGGAAGCAAGATAAAGGGCCTGATGACCCGCCTGCGTTTTCCGGAAAACGAGCCAATTGAGAATAAAATGGTGACGAAGGCAATAGACAGCGCTCAAGAGCGAGTGGAAGGATATTATTTTGATATGAGAAAACAGGTGTTGTCCTATGACGATGTTCTGAATAGACAAAGGAGTGCTATTTATAAGCTGCGACGCGGCGTGATTAGCGGCAACGTCTGGCGAGAAGGCAAAGAGAAGGAAGAAAAAATTCATGATCATATGAAGGTGTTGATTAAGGATCAGGTAAATAAATTAATCCTCACGCATACGAATGATGGTGATAGTAACAACTGGAATACAGATGAAGTCGGCGAATCAATTGCAGCGCTTACGGGACTCAACGCGAATGATCTAAAGTCTGCCTACAAAGACTTACTGCAAAAAGAGGGCGGGCAACGGCCGGATAATATTAAAGATAAATTAACAGAACAAGCGCTAAAGACTTGCTTGGACTTTTGGGCAGAGCGAATAGCCAGGTTTGGCGAGGCAGTAATAATGCGGCTGGAAAAGGCAGTGGTCCTACGGGCAATTGATATGCACTGGATGGACCATTTAGATGCGATGGACTACCTGCGCACCGGCATTGGCCTGAGAGGTTATGGACAGAGAGATCCGTTAGTGGAATACCAGCGAGAGAGTTACCAAATGTTTCAAGGTTTATTAAGCACCATTCGAGCATCGGTGGTGGAAGTGGTATTACGCGCTCAGCCCTCCTTCGCGACAGCTGAGCAGACAGCACTACCAACGGAACAACGAGAAACTGGCGCCCAGGAAGGAAGCAGCTTACACAAATTAGCCCGCCAAGGCACGACAGCAGAGGATAAGACTGGTATGCCAACTATTGAGGGAAAATCAAGCGAGGTGAAGACTATCAAGGGGGCAGCTAGGGTCGGCCGGAACGATCCTTGTCCTTGCGGCAGTGGGAAAAAGTATAAGAAGTGTCATGGGAAGTAGCAGCATGACATGGAGATAATAAAACAATCAACCTACGAAACCTGTTTAGCCTGTTGCCTTCTAATGATGGCTGACAAAAAAGAGGAAGATGAGATAGAAATTTGGAAGCACGGCTGGAAGTTTAATTACTTGATAGGACAACTGAATTATGTTGCTCGTGAGTATGAAAAAGAAATTGGGGCGTATGTGGAAAATGAATACTACTTCAAGGAGCTTCAAAAACAGAGAGGGAAGAGAGTGAGATTAACGAACAAGAAGATTGATACCAATTTGATAAGCAGACTTTTGCAAGATGGCAAAGTAATTGTTTATCTTGATTGCTATTATCTACAAAAAGTTGTTCACGCTCCCCACTTTGTGATGGCCGTAAAACAAGAAAAGGAATTTATAGAAATTGCTGATCCATTTGATGGGAAGTTAAAGAAAATCAATGAGGGCATAATAAGTAAAGCGATTGATAGCTTAAGAAACCATTTGAAATATAGCCCTATTCTGATTACTATGCCTGCGGAAAGTAACTGAGGGTCAAAAAGCACTATATGAAGCACGAAGAGTGCCGACGATAATTAATTAGGAATCACAACAAGCTCATCAGAGACAACATACTAGAAATCATCAGCCTTGAGGTCGGGAAACAATTTTACATATTGCTAGCAAGAAAGAGTGTGGGAAGAAACCGAAGGAAAAGTCATTGGTCATGTAGCTGACTGCGCTGTCACTAAGTAATGGCCTAAAGAAGCTACTTCCCAAAAGAGAGAGACCCAGCTATAAACATATATAAGGACTATGAAGCAAAAAAATAAAAGATGGGTAGCCATGGGAGCAATAATGTTATTGTTGGCTGTGGCTGTATGGATAGATAGCCCCTTACATCCCCGACTAAAAATTGGACAACTGGAACGCGATCTGACCGTGAAACTAGGTTTAGACCTACAGGGGGGAGCTTATCTTATTTATCGGGCGGACTTGGAAGGTATTGCTTCGAACGATGCTAAGGAAGCTATTGCTGGCGTACGAGATGTGATTGAAAGGCGGATAAATGCTTTTGGGATAGCGGAGCCAGAGATAAGAACAAACCAGGTAGGTAATGAATATCGGGTGACTGTCGAACTAGCGGGCGTGCATGATCCCAATACCGCTATTCAGATGATTGGCGCGACACCCCAACTGGACTTTAGACGGGAAGTGGGCACCGATGAGGCCTTGCAACAATTTAACGTGGACGATCCTTCCACTTTAACGGGACCGGTATTTGAGAGAACGGAGCTGACCGGAAAAAATTTAAAGCGTTCGTCTGTGTCGTTTGATTCGGTCGGAGGGCAGCCGCAGGTTAATCTAGAATTTGATGGGGCAGGCACAGAGTTATTCGCCAAATTGACTAAGGAGAACATGGGAAAAAGAATTGCGATATATTTAGACCAAGTGCCGATCAGCGCACCGGTAGTGCAGGCGGAAATTACGAATGGCCAAGCAGTAATTTCCGGCGGATTTAGTTTGAACGAGGCAAAAGAATTATCGCGCCGATTAAATGCCGGGGCATTGCCCGTACCGATCGAACTGATCGGCCAACAGACAATCGGTCCTTCATTAGGGCAAGAATCAGCCCAGCGAAGCATCAAGGCCGGTGTGATAGGTTTGATATTGATTGCTATTTGGATGATTGGCTATTACCGCTTACCGGGACTGGTGGCAACTTTAGCGCTGTTAATATACGCAGCGCTCTTTTTGGCTTTAATTAAGCTCGTTCCAATCACCATGACTCTAGCAGGAGTAGCCGGTTTCATAATTACTATAGGCATGGCTGTGGATGCTAACGTGCTGATCTTTGAACGTTTCAAGGAAAATTTAAAAGCAGGCCGCACTGTACCATATGCACTGGAGGATGGATTTAAGGAAGCGTGGGATTCGATTAAGGCATCAAATTTGTCAAGCTTGCTCACCGCTGTTATTTTGTACGCCATGGGAACTTCTATTGTACGCGGATTTGCCTTGACTTATGGCATCGGTATCATTTTATCGATGTTTACGGCAATCACCGTGACGAGAGTTTTTCTGACTTGGTTAACCTCTTATCGTGTAACACACCGCAGGTTATTCTTAGCGGTTAAAAATATAAAGCCGTTATCATGATTAAACATATTAAAGTATGGTTCGTATTACCGCTGGTAACAATTATTGTTGCGGCAGCGATTGTGATAATAATTAAGCCAACATGGGGGATTGATTTTACGGGCGGATCTTTAATGGAGCTGGATACAAACAATGCTAACGTAGAAACAACGCGCGCTTTGTTAAATGAAACAAACATTAGTTTATCGGTACAAGCCAGCAAAGATAACCGGATCATTATTAAGGCAGAACCGCTGACGGAAGAACAGCATTCAGCTATTATTAGTGTTTTAAATCGAGAAAATCTCCTGAAAGAGGAACTGCGGTTTGAATCAATCGGACCGACAATTGGCGCTGAGTTAAGGCGCAAGTCGGTGATTGCGCTATCTTTAGCGGTGATAATGTTGATTGTTTATCTGGCTTACACTTTCCGACAAGTGTCAGGTTTCGTGGCGCCCTGGAAACTGGGCTTGGCTGCCGTCTATGCCTCGGTACATGACCTACTCTTTGTCCTCGCTTTGTTTGTGGTGCTGGGCCGACTTTATGGGGTGCCAATTGATACTATGTTTATTACGGCAATATTAGCCATCTTGGGTTATTCGGTAAATGACACCATCGTTATCTTCAATCGCTTCAAAACTGAATGGCTAGCTAGCCGTGGTGATGATTTGTTAACAGTGTTAGACCGCGCAAATACAAAAAGTCTGACCCGATCATTAAACACGGGGTGGGCAACCTTGCTGGTATTGTTTGTACTCTTGGCGATAGGCGGGGTAACTATTAAGTGGTTTATTGTGGCTTTAATTGCTGGGACAATTGTGGGCACTTATTCTTCAATATTTGTTGCCCCACCGATCTTGTTTTATTTAGCAAAATTTGGCAAATAGTAGTAATGAGGGAATTTACTAGACATGAGTGAGGGCCGGCAACAACTTGATCTGTGGCTAAGAGCTGACGGTGCACAAACACCGCTATTGATAGTGGGGCAGGAGGAGCAAGCGCTGGACCAACTAGTAGAGGAGGCGATAGCTAGGGCAGTAGCAGATCAACTCATCTCCACCGGCGATATAGAGACGCTAGTCACAGAGAAGTGTAATATTTCGATTAAGCAAGTCAGGTCGTTTATTGCGGGAGCTAGATTAAAGCCAATTAAACAACGGCACATATTGTATATCAAACGAGCACATTGTCTTAGCCAGACCGCGGCCAGCGCGTTATTAAAGACACTGGAAGAAGCCCCTGATTATGCCCGTTATATATTAACCAGCAAGTGGCCTGGGCGGTTACTGATTACTATCAGGTCAAGGTGTCGGCGGTTAACCGTAAACGAAGAGGCATCGCAGCTGGAAGAGGCAAAGAATGTTACGCGGCAGGGGCAAGAAGTGATGAGTTTAAATATTGCGGACGATATAGACGAGGAGCGTATAGGAAGTATTGCCAAAAGTCTAGCGGACGAGCTAAACGCTAAAGGGCCTAGCCGAGAGTTAAAATTATTGTTATTAAGGTTAGTGGACTATTACCGCATTAAGGAGAAGGGTGGCAATGAAAAAATGGCTAAAGAGGTATTATTAGCTCATTTAACAGCGAGGAAAAAATAAAATTTGTATTATAATTAAGAATATAATTGATAATTAACATTTAAGTACTTTATGTCACTAAAGGAAAATTTAGACGCATTTGATCAACAAGAGCAGGAAACAATGGAATGGTTCCAGCGAGAAATTAGTCATATTAGGACTGGCCGTGTTACGCCGGAAATGGTGGCGCATGTTAATATAGAGCATTATGGGGCAATGACGCCGCTCAATGGACTAGCTTCAATAAATAATACCGACGCGAGAACCTTAGTGATTGCCCCGTGGGACAAAGGGGTCGTCGCGGCAATCGAGCGGGCTTTAACAGAGGCGCAACTCGGCGTGATGCCTATCGTCGACGGAGAAATTATAAGGATCGTCTTTCCCTCGCTAACCGAAGAGGGGCGAGAGCGCACAGTTAAACAATTAAACCATAAAACAGAGGAAGCTAGGGTCCGGCTTCGGCAAGCACGCGATGAGGAGCTTAAGAAGATTAAGGACGATAAAGAAAAGGGCGTTTTAACAGAAGACAATTTCTATGAAGGAAAAAAGGAGTTGGATGATATGATTGATCGAGCGAATCAGCACTTAGAAGATCTGGCGCAAAAGAAGGAAAAAGAAATTATAACTTTATAGCATTGCATGGGGGCGCAGACTGGCGCATTGATAGTTGTATATCTAACTTAGGCTAGTAAGGTTAGAATAGAATAATTAAGAATAATTTATGTTATTGATAACAATTATCGTCTTCGTGGTGATGCTGCTAGTACTAGTTTTGGTGCATGAATTAGGGCATTTTATTGTCGCCAAACGAGCCGGGTGCCGCGTGGAGGAGTTTGCGTTCGGTTTTCCACCCCGGTTGTGGTCAATCAAGCGCGGGGGAACGCTGTTTACTTTTAACTTACTGCCTATTGGGGGCTACGTTAAAATTGAAGGTGAAGACGATCAGGATGTGAATCCTGGACCAACCAGCTTTGCCAGCAAAAGCATTCCGTGGCGGCTCACTATCCTAGCGGCTGGTGTGGCGATGAATATAGTACTGGCCGTGGTATTGCTCACTTGGCAAGGTTTAGTTGGGGTGCCAACTCTAGTAACTGATGTTAATTATAATCAGGTGCAAGACAGACGTACTTTTATCGTCGGTGTCGATGAGGGCACTCCGGCCATGGAGGCAGGACTCAAGGCATTAGACAGGATTGTACGAATTGATTCAGTAATTGATCCGACGATTGAACAAGTACAACAAGTCGTTAAAGAAAGTGCTGGTCAGAAAGTAGACCTGGAAGTAGAAAGACAGGGAAGCCATATTGTGATCGCCGCTGTACCGCGGGTTGAGATAGCGCCAGGGGAAGGGCCACTCGGTATTACACTACAAATGACCGGTTTGGAGCACATCAGCTGGTGGAAAGCACCTTGGTATGGCGTGACACGCACGGCTTCGGCGGGATGGATGATTGGAACGGAATTTACCAAAGTGCTGGGCCGGTTGATCGCTCAACGAGGTGTAAGCGAAGCTGTGGCAGGTCCCATAGGTATCGCAGTATACACAAACGAAATGACTAATCTCGGGCTTAGTTATATACTAGAGTTTGCTGCTTTTATCAGTATGAATTTGGCAATAATAAATATTTTGCCTATTCCGGCACTAGATGGAGGCCGCATTTTGTTTGTGATATTAGAAGCCATCTTCCGGAGAAAAGTACCGGCAAAGATTGAGTACATCAGCCACATGACTGGTTTTGGGCTGTTAATAATTTTAATGATTTTAATTACCTTCCGTGATATTAGCCGTTATTTATAAGACAACATCATGCGATACTCATCATTAATGATAAAGACAAACAAAGAGGCTCATGAGTTCGATTCTGTTAATGCGACATTGCTGCAAAAAGGCGGTTTTATTGAACGAACCATGGCTGGAGTATACACCTACCTGCCATTAGGCTGGCGAGTGCTTAATAAAATAGAGAACATCATCCGAGAAGAAATGGATAAAGTGGGCACGGAGATGCTGATGCCAGCTTTGGCGCCCCGTCAATTATGGCAACAAACTGGACGACAGGATATCGATATTCTGTTTATGGCCAGTGGCGCTAACGAGGCATCAATAAAGAAAAATAATGCGTCTTATATTATCAACCCAAGCCACGAAGAGATAATTACGCCGATCGCCCAAAAAATTAAAACTAGCTACAAAGACTTGCCGTTTGCTGTGTATCAAATCCAGACAAAGTTCAGGAATGAAGAAAGGCCAAAATCTGGACTGCTACGCGGCCGCGAATTTCGCATGAAGGATTTATATAGCTTTCATGCGACAGAAGAAGACATGCTAGATTTTTACGAGAAAGTTAAGTCAGTGTACGTAAAGATCTTTGATCGCTTAGGCATTGGCGCAGATACATTTATTACGCAAGCGACCGGGGGGGATTTTACCGCTAATTTTTCGCATGAATTCCAAACAATATGCGAGAGCGGCGAGGACACTGTATACATCGATAAGCAAGCACATAAAGCCTATAATAAAGAGATTGTCGATCAAGAAGTGGATAAAGCTAATTTTTGCGCCAGCCGGACATGTGAGGTAGGTAATATTTTCCCGCTCGGGACAAAATATTCGGAGGCAGTAGGGTATACATACACTGACCAACAAGGCAAGCAGCAACCGGTGGTGATGGCTTCTTATGGGATTGGGTCGTCGCGGGTGATGGGAGTTTTAGTCGAGAAGTTTAATGATGAAAATGGGATTATATGGCCAGCCCAGGTGGCGCCATTCCAAATTCATGGAGTGGTTTTAAATATGGACAACAAAGGTACGGTCACCCAAGGAGAACGCGTCCTACAGCAACTAGAAGAAAATGAGATAGAGGTATTATGGGATGATCGGTCAGGGGTTTCGGCGGGTAAGAAATTGGCAGAAGCCGACTTAATTGGCATTCCGTGGCGCGTGGTTGTTTCTAAAAAAACAGGCGAGCAAGTCGAAGTGAAACAGAGGAAGGCAACGGAGACGAAATTAATAAATCTGGAAGAACTGGTAGGGCAGGTAAATAAATAATGAGGATTACCGATAAAATTTTCGGTGCCTTTTCGCAGGACATTGGAATCGACTTAGGAACAGCTAATACGCTGGTTTATGTACGGGGGCGCGGAATAGTGATCAATGAACCCTCCGTCGTGGCGATCAATAAAAGAACTGGCGATGTGCTCGCGATTGGCCGTGATGCGCAGCGAATGGTGGGCAAAACACCGGCGCACATTGTGGCGGTGCGGCCACTGCGGGATGGGGTAATATCAGACTTTGAGGTAACCGAGCAGATGTTGCGATACTTTATTCAGAAAGTACATCAAGAAGGTTTTCATATTTTACCGCGACCGCGAGTGGTGATCGGCATTCCTTCTTCTGTTACTGAAGTGGAGCGGCGCGCCGTTGAGGAAGCATGTTTACGAGCAGGGGCACGCAATGTGTATTTGATTGAGGAGTCTATGGCATCGGCGATAGGATCACGCATGCCGGTCCACGAGGCAACAGGAAACATGATAGTCGATATTGGCGGCGGTACCACAGAAGTGGCTGTTATTTCGTTAGGGGGGATCGTGGTGAGCCGAACGATTAGAGTGGCAGGTGATGAAATGAATGAAAATATTGTGCAATATGCCCGCGATAATTTTAATATGCTGGTAGGTGAAAGATCTGCAGAAGAAGTAAAAATTCGCATTGGTTCGGTGGTAGAACTGGCCAGTCCACTGGAAACACCAATCAGAGGACGAGACTTAGTAACTGGCTTGCCGAAAGAAGTGATGCTAAGCGACACGCAGGTGAGGGAAGCCTTACAACGCTCCATCACAGCCATAGTGTCGGCGGTAAGGAATACAGTGGAGGAAACTCCGCCAGAGTTAATATCAGATATTATTGAACAAGGCATTATGCTTGCAGGCGGCGGCAGTTTAATCAGGGGGCTGGACCAAGTAATCCGGCAAGCCACGCAGATAAAGACAAAATTGACGGATGATCCGCTAACGAGTGTGGTGCGCGGGACGGGAATTGTGCTAGAAGATTTAGAGGCGGTACAAGAAATGTTATTGCCCAGCGTACATGACGTGCAATTAAAATAAAGTACTAAGATTTATTAATCGTAGCTGATTAAGTGTATCGTTGACGTGAAGGGTTTAATATCGATTGATTAAAAGTAGGTTGAGGAATGTCCAGTAATCATTCAGACGTGCACAGGATGCTCTCGTGTTAATTCGGGAAGGTGAAACTTGGGACAAGTCCACAAAAAGGGTATTAAACACTCTATACGATTAGGGATAAGATAAGGGGTATGACTAAACGAAGCAAGGTTTATCTCGTCATATTGGTAGTGATTGTTTTGGGGTTATTGTGGCTGCAAACGCCACTAATGACAACAGCCCGCAATCTTACGTGGGGCAGTTGGGTGAGTGTAATTGGGAGGATATGGCAAATTGGACCGTTGACCGTGCCGAATAACGTAGCGGAACAAATGGGAACATTAGTAGCTGAAAATGCACGGTTAAAAGCTGAGTGTCGCGATTATCAAGCCATAATAAAACAGCTGGGGTCCACGGACCGGGAAGGCTTTAGAGAAGTTCCTGCCCGAGTGGCAGCGCAACCGATAGATACGTATCACTCCCAGCTGATTATAAATCGAGGAGCACAAGATGGATTGGTTTTAGGGTCTCCCGCGGTTATACAAAGTTCTCTAGTGGTGGGATTTATCAGCCAGCTATTCGAAAAGACAGCGGTGCTGCAGCTGCTATCAAGTCCGCAGTCTACGTTCCCGGCTGAGGTATTAGCTGATGAAACAATGGGCAAGGGGTTAGTGCAGGGCAAGTCTTATACGAGTGTAGAGATGATAACCATTCCGAGGGACGTCGCACTACACCCAGGACAGGAGGTCGTGACCGCAGCGCAGGAAGGATTGGTCCCGTATGGTTTATTAGTGGGACATATTCGTGAATCGAAAGATGAGCAACATGATCCGTACCAACGAGCACGTCTACAGTTATCCTATGATACGTCCGAGCTGAAGGCGGTAACTGTGTTGGTGGCGCCATGAAAGAAGCGGCACGAGAAATAATATATGTTGTCGTATTAGTAGGCTTGAGTATGCTGGTGAGTAAAGTTGTCTGGTTATTGCCGTTAATCATCTTTCTGCCAATTGTTTTAACTTATTCGGTCAATGGTCCGTTGGTTTACCTAGCGGTCTTGGCTGTTTATACCGAACTTTTTTCAGTATCACTGCCTGGACTAGCTAGTTTAGTAGTTTTTTTGCCCTACCTGGTAAAAAAAGTTTGGCGGGGTCAGGTAGATGTGAGCGCAGCTTTGGTGGGAATATTAAGTCTCACTATAATAATGCAAACTGTAACACTTTTTCTACCAGAGATTATTAGTATGCGAAACGTGGCGGTGATACCCTGGACGGTGGTAGGACCAATGATGTTAATAACGATAATAACCTCTTTTCTAACTATTATATGGAAGTCACATTATGAAATGCCACAAATATAGTGACGGGCCCTGTCGGCGCTGCACCCCCACCCGACGGCTTCGGCCTGCCAGGCGGGCAGCCTGCAGGCGCTCGGTGGGGGTCCCCCGCGCCGCCACCCGTTTATTTAAGAGTGGCATTTCATAATGTGACATCTATAGCTGTGTATTATAATCGAACATGGTGACGATATGGGAATATTAAACAGGCTGACAGACTCGGCAGCACGACGGAAGCAATTGCGACCAAGCAATACCACGCTGTCGATGATTGATAGCTTTACTACTACTGTCGCCAAAAGAGTGATGCGGCTAAAATTGTTACGGATTATTTTAGTTTGCGCGGTGGCAATCTTGTTAGGCAGAAGTTATTACTTACAGGTGATACAAGGTACCACTTGGCACGTACAGGCCGAAGAGAATCGTGTTTCGATCACTTTACAGGCAGCGCCAAGAGGGATTGTTTATGATCGCTTTGGGCGACAGGTCGTCGAAAATATTGCCAGTACAGACTTAGTATTAGACCCGCTGTATATGCCTAACCAGGAGAACGAAAGCGGCCTGATTGAAGGCTTGGTTAAATATACTGACCTGGAGCCGACACAGGCAAGAGAAGCGATTCATTTAGCGCGCGGTAATATTCAGCCGGTGTTATTAAAGAAATCTTTAATACATGAAGTTGTTATTGAATTGGAACGGGCACTGAAGGAACTGCCAGGAGCGAAACTAGCATCCGCCTCGGTGCGCAATTACTTAAAACCGCATGCTATGTCCCATGTGCTTGGTTACACTGGCCTCGCAAGTGCAGAGGAAATGGTCAACAATAATTCGTTAATAATGAATGACTTAGTGGGAAAATCTGGAATTGAGAGAAAATATGACCAAGAGTTACGTGGACGGTCTGGTGCCGCTTATGTGGAAGTGAACGCTGATGGTCAACCGCAAAAAGAGTTATCCCAGGTCGCGCCCGAGCCAGGCAATGATTTAGTATTGACGCTCGATGCGGATCTGCAGGAATTCATCTTTAACTTATTAGCGGAAAATAAACGCCGTGGAGCAGTGATAGCTCTAGATCCATCGTCTGGTGCGGTGCTCGCGTTAGTGAATTATCCCACATACGATCCTAATGTTTTTTCGCAACCAGCTCGGCAGGATGAATCTCGATCAGTCTTGCTCGATGCACAACAACCGCTGTTTAATCGGGCAATCGGTGGAAAGTACCCGCCAGGATCGACCATTAAACCGCTGATCGCAGCCGCCGGTTTAGAAGAGAAGTTGATCACTAGCCAAACAACGGTGTTATCCAGCGGCGGGATCCAGATTGGCGCGTGGAATTTTCCGGACTGGAAAGCAGGTGGCCACGGACAGACTAATGTGACGAAGGCGATCGCGGAATCGGTAAATACATTTTTTTATTTGCTGGTCGGTGGGGACGAAACTAAAGAGGGACTCGGTGTTAGAAAAATTACTAAATATTTGAATTACTTTGCCTGGGGGAAACAAACTGGGATTGATTTGCCAGGAGAAACGGCGGGACTGTTGCCATCGCCAGAATGGAAAATGGAGACTAAGAATGAGCCCTGGTATATCGGAGATACTTATCACCTGGGAATTGGCCAAGGAGATGTGCTGGTTTCACCATTGCAAGTAGCGGTTAGCACAGCAGCAATTGCGAATGGCGGGATAGTATATACCCCGTATGTGGTCGCCGAGCAAACCAGAGGAGGGAAAACAATCAGCACCCATAAAGAGCACAGCACGAAGTTACCGATTAGCTTGAATAATTTAAAAATTGTGCAACAGGGCATGAGACAAGCAGTGCAGGAGGGATCGGCCAGAAGGTTAAATAGTCTGCCAATCGCCTTAGCCGGAAAGACCGGAACGGCACAATTGGATTCGCGAGAAGATATTACGCATGCCTGGTTTACGAGTTACGGGCCTATAGAAAGCCCTAATTTGGTCATTACGGTATTATTAGAGGAAGGCGGCAAAGGGGATGTGGACGCAATCCCAGTAGCTGAAGAGATTTGGCAGTGGTGGATAGAACACGTTAAATAATCTTTACAAATACCTGGTACCTTGCTAATAATAAGCAACACTAATTAATACATTAAGACAGGAACAATGGCTGAGGAAAATTGTCAATTAAAAGTGACAAAGTGTGAACAAATTTACTTGACCGTAATAGCTTCGCCTCATAAACTTTTATCCTAGTTGGCAAGTAATAATTACATCAAGTCGGATGGGTTGTTTTAATAAAATAAACGCGAGAGGATAATTTAATTTTAAACGATTATGAAAGAAACATACTTAACTAAAGAAGGACTAAAAGACCTACAAGAAAAACTGCTGGAGTTGAAGACGGTAAGACGCCGCGAGATTGCTGATGCTATTCATACCGCGAAAGAACAGGGTGATTTATCAGAAAACGCTGAGTATGTAAGCGCCAAGGAGGAGCAGAGACGGATAGAGACTAAAATTGCGGAATTAGAAGTGGCGCTAAAAAACGCGCACGTGATTACTCATGTCAGTAAGCACGAAGTAAACGTAGGGACTATCGTTAAACTGAATTGTAATGGACAGGAAATCGTGTACCGCATCGTGGGTTCAAATGAAGCTGATCCGATGGCAGCGAAAATTAGCAATGAATCACCGATGGGACAAGCTTTGATGGGCCGCAAGAAGGGGGAAAAAATATTAATTCCTACACCAGCGGGCGAAAAGGATTGCGAAGTGATAGAAATCCTGTAGCTGATTTTCGGGCCAGGGTGGCATGTGGAAACTATCGACATTGGTCTGGATGACTGTGTACTCTTTTGGATTTTCTAGCTACTCTAATTAACGATGGCTAATGAAAGACTTCAAGAGATCAGGCAACTGCGACTGACCAAGCGGCAAGAGTTAATTGACGCGGGTGTAAGCCCGTATCCAGCTGAGGCCAGACGAACACATACTACAGCCGAACTGCTGGCTTCGTTTGAGCAATTGCAAACGAACAAACAAGGAGTGTTAATTGTCGGGAGGGTGTTAGCGATGCGCCGGCACGGTGCGGTGTCGTTTATTGATGTGAGCGATGCATACGGTAAGGTGCAGGTGCAGTTATCACGCGAGAATCTGGGAGATAATTACGACAAATCAGCCATGATTGACGCGGGGGATTTCGTACAAATAGCAGGCCGAGCGATCACGTCCAAACGAGGTATGCAGACACTTTTGGCTGACAGCTGGCACTGGCTAGCCAAGAATATCCGGCCATTGCCGGATAAAAGGCACGGCTTGAAAGATCCAGAGAAGCGATACCGGCGACGGGCGCTCGACTTACTGCAAAACGAGGGATCGCGCTGGCCAATCGTTATTAAAAGTGAAGCGATGGACTGGCTAAGAAAGTATTTGAAGGAAGCCGGTTTTCTGGAGGTGGAAACACCAATATTGCAGCCGCAAGCGGGAGGAGCAGCGGCTCAGCCTTTCGTGACGCACCACAACTCGTTGAATACGGACCTGTACCTGAGGATTGCTCCCGAGTTATATTTGAAACGTTTATTAGTCGGTGGGCTAGAAAGAGTGTTTGAGATTGGCCGGAACTTTCGCAATGAGGGAATGGACCGTGAGCATAATCCGGAATTTACTATGGCGGAATTTTACTGGGCTTACGCCGACTACGAGGACTTAATGGATTTTACGGAGCAGATGTTAAGCCAGCTGGTAAAAGATCTTACCGGAGATTTTAGTTTGCCCCATGGTAATACCATACTAGAGTTCGCGACACCCTGGCGCCGAGTTAAATTTTTTGAGTTAGTGCAGGAAAACTTTGGTGTGGATGTGTTGACGGAAAAGGAGCCTAGCGTGTATGAAGCAATTTTTACGGAACGGAAATTGGCACTGCCCAAGGTCCGCACGTTTAATAAATTGGTGGATGAACTGTATAAAGAAGTGATCAGGCCGACCTTGGTGCAACCGACGTTATTGTATGACTATCCAGTGGAATTAGCACCCCTAGCCAAAACAAAGGCGCAGGATCCCCGGGTGGCGGAAGTGATGCAATTAGTGGTGTCAGGTATGGAGCTAGTTAAAGCTTACTCGGAATTAAATGACCCGGTAGAGCAAAGGGAGCGGTTTGTCACTCAGCAGCACAATCGAGAACAAGGGGACCTCGAAGCAGCGGAGATTGATGAGGATTATTTACTTACAATGGAATATGGCATGCCACCGGCAGGAGGTTGGGGAATGGGCATTGATCGGTTAGTCACGTTGCTCGCTAACGCACCGTCAATCAGGGATACGATTACTTTCCCGCTGCTTAAACCCAAACAATAATATGATAGACATTGAATTAATCAGAATAAACTTGGCAGAAACAGCAAAGAATTTAGCGCGCCGTGGTGTGTCCAATGAAACATTAAACGAAGTTAAGGAACTGGACGAAGAGTGGCGCCGATTGCTTGGCCTGGCAGAAGAGGGGAGAGCGAAACAGAATGAGGCTAATAGGGTCATGCAGGAGACGCCCGGACAAGACAAACAGAAAAAGATTGTTGAGCTGAAGAAATTATCACGGGAGCTTAAGGAGCAAGAGAGCGAACTAGAAAAAATAACTAGCGCGAGGAATGCGGCTTGGCATAAATTGCCAAATTTAGTGGCAGCTGATGTCCCTGAAGGAAAAGGAGAGGCAAACAATAAAGTGCTAAGGCAGTGGGGAATGATAAATAAATTTAAATTCGCTCCCAAGGAACACTGGGAGCTAGGCAAGGAGCTTAAAGTTATTGATATGAATCGAGCGGCGCAGGTGGCAGGTGCTCGTTTTAATTATTTAATGGGCCCCTTAGTGCAACTGCAGTTTGCGCTGATTCAATTAGCACTGAAAGTTTTAACCAGCGAGAAAACATTGGCTAAGATTGCGCGACAGGCGGGAGTGGAGGTGCCGACAAAACCATTTATACCGATTGTGCCGCCGGTTTTTATCAGACCGCAGATATTTGAACGCATGGCGCGATTAGAACCGCGTGACGAAAGATATTATATTCCAAGCGATGATGTATTTTTGATTGGGAGCGCTGAACATACGCTGGGACCTTTGCATATGGACGAGGTGTTAGCGGAGGAAGTTTTACCATTGCGTTACTTGGGTTACTCTACCAGCTTTAGGCGTGAAGCCGGTTCTTACGGCAAGGATACTAAAGGTATTTTCCGGGTGCACCAATTTGATAAATTGGAAATTGAGTCCTTCACGACCGCGGAGAATTCCTTAGCGGAACAGGAGTTCATCATTGCTATACAGGAACATCTAATGCAGCAGCTAAAAGTGCCTTACCGCGTCGTGGCCAACGCAGCTGGAGACATGAGTGATCCGGATGCTCGGCAAATAGACATTGAAGCGTGGCTTCCGGGACAAAATAAATATCGCGAAACCCATACATCAGATTTAATGACGGATTATCAAGCGAGACGTCTTAATACCCGCTTGAAAAGAGCGGCGGGAAAATTGGAGCTGGTGCATATGAATGATGCTACAGTGTTTGCGATTGGACGGACTTTAATTGCTATTATGGAGAATTATCAGCAAGCCGATGGCAGCATCAATGTTCCGAAAGTATTGCAACGGTGGGTGGGCTTTAAAACCATAAAAAAAACCGAGTAAATTCTGTTGAATTCATTCGGGTGGGAAACGCTAGATCTCACAGCTAAAGTGAGTGGTTCGTACCAAATACCTGACTTCGCCGGCCGAAGTGAAAGGATTAATGGTGCTCGCGCCGCATTGTATTATGCGCCACATCATCGCTCGTAACTTGCCAGCCGAGGAGATAGTAAACCCAGACCAGACCGGCATAAAATTCTCACGCAGAACACAACACTCTAACTGCACCAGAACTAGAAACATATCGGCTGCAGATAGTCGCCGGCAATGTTGACCCGCGCACCAGGAAAGGAAGTCTTGATCGTGATCTATTTCCTCTTTATCCAACCAGCTTTGCAGTAAGTAGCTTTTAGGGGCAAGAGACGCATAGTATGCCTGCCGAAGGCTACCGAGAAAGAATGACTTGACGTACTTTCTTTCGGATAAGCTAAGGAGACGAAAGCAGCGCAGAAAGGAAATTCTGAAGCGATTGGAATGAGAGGGTTGACGGGGCGTTAGCTGCGGGAGGCAGGTCAGCCTCTTGCGACTGTCGGCATCACTCAGTATATACAGCAGAGCGGAGAACATGGCAAATTCTCGGTGCTGTAATTGGTTGGCTTCGGCGACTTCTAATTCAGAAGGCGGCTCAAAGAGTTCATTGGGACTGACCATAGCTCTTTCCTTGTTTTTAACTTTGAAGTTTGTAACGAACGGGGAGAATACCTTATGCTGTGAAACTAGTTTGTGCACGATTCCTGACGATGGTTATTTATACCGAAGCGTTGATAGACAGTCAACAGGAAGGTTGATCAGGACAACCAGAAACAACTGGGCTATTTAATACCAAGCACGGGTATAGCTAGCTCCGTTAGGTGTTGGAAGGAGGTTTTTTAGGAGAAAGAGAAGATGAGAAGAGTGGATACTGGCTGTCTTAGTTGATATCAGCAATACTGGAGAGATGAAATTATGGCCTAAGGAATCGCAATTATTGAAAGGAAAACTACGACGACCAGGGGAGTCCCTCAGTTTCATGGCTCGCAAGTCCGCGCAATGGACAATGTTTCAGAGCGTTATTTTGCAGTGGCTTTCGATCGGTCTGCTTGTTGCATTATTAATGATTCCTTTGGTCTTATTCGGATGGTTATTATTTTTTACTAACATGTTTGATGTGCAAGCCGTGACGGTTGTTGATGCCAGAGAAGAAACGGCTAACGAAGTGAAAAAGATTATAAATGAGGAAATTGCCAGTAGCCCATTGGGTAAAAATATATTTTTTGTGCAAGCCAACACTATTGAAGAACTAATTCAAGGACGCCTAGCGAAAGTACGAACGGTGCATGTAGTGAGAAAATTGCCCGGTACAATCAAAGCAATTGTGCAAGAGAAAACACCGGTGTCGCTATTGTTGTCGGGCGGTAAATATTACTTCTTAGACGAGCAAGGGATTGCTTACGAAATGGCCCGATTAGACACTTTGCCCGGCGTTGTATTAACGACAGTCAAGAATGATGACGAAGAGGCTATGGTGACTATCGGGGCGGCAGCGGTAGATGCGTCGTTAATCAGTTTTTTACAAGTGGCTGGTGAAAAGTTGCCTCAGCTAGTTGGGGCGCAAATTGGTGAAGTGCATGTACCGTCCTTAGCAGCACGTGAAGTTAAAATTGTTTTGAATAATAACTGGACGGTGTTATTCGATGTGACCAGACCAGCGGAAGGGCAAATTGAAGTGATCAGGAAACTGATACAAGAAACTGTGAGCCCCGAAGAAGTGGCGGCCATGCAACACATCGATGTGAGAATTCCCCATCGGATATATTACAAGACAGCTCTCGGGGAGTCAGAGGGACAATGAAGTTGTCGAGCTAAATAGCGAACAGTTATTGCGGTGCTTGATAATAGGAAACGATCACGTCACCTTGGTGGGCAAAGACTTCAGGAAAGGATTGTGTTGAGATGAGGCGCCAGTTAGATGGGACAGTTAGCGGAGAAGCACCAAAGCCAGTCGTATCGACTACCCATAGGTTACCGGGCTGATTAAATACGGCTGGCCCCACAATGTCTTCGTTAACTAAAATGGGACCGCCAGCAAAATGAGATAATTGATTCGTTTCGGAATATAGTTTGGGACTTGGCAGCTGGTGCTCTTCTTGAGCGTAGTGCAGTGCAGCGAAATAGATGAAGGGAGAACTGGCAATAATTCTGTCGGATGGTTTAAATTGCCCAGCTGCGGCAGCTAGTGCTGCTCGGGCTCCTAGGTGATGCGGGATATCAAGCTCGCGCCAGTAAGCTATGTCCGCCGTGAGAAATCCCGCAACTACAAGCACAATTAGGAGTAATCGCGTGCGTCTGAAGGGAATCCGCATCAGCAGAACGGCCAAACCACAAATAATAAAAATGTGGGCAAAAACAAAGAATCTATCTTGGTATAAGCTTTGACCGAGAAAGGATAGGATGATACTTCCAACGAACGGCGTGACAATGGAAGAAAAGATTAACCAGGCGGAGTCACGGGCATACACGTGGTTGGGAAAAAGCGGCGGGAGTATTAACAATATTAAGCCAATGATAGTGGCAGCTATGGGCAGGAGAGCCAGGATTATCCAGACCAGGCCAGTGTGAGGTGGAATGGCCGACGTAGGAGCAAACATGCGATAAAAAGTATCAGGGATTGACCAGCCGCCAATAGCTGGAATCCAATACGATGCCTGGACTTGTGAATTTTGTGCGATAAAGGTCGGCAGCCAAGGCAGGAAAAGTAGCATAATTAATAGATAGGACACCGCGGCCGACCAGAAGAGCGACCACTGTAGTATTTCGCCTATTCGGCCTCGAGTAGTGATGACAATATAACCAACAATGAATAAAAATTGGGCAGCTATAGAAAACAAAGCGTAGTAATGGATATAGAGCAGACCAGTCGCGGTCAACGCGTACCCCAGCCAATCGAACCAACGATGATGACGCATGGCTCGGAGGAGGAACCAGGAAGAGAGAAGAATAAAAGCCGTGCCCAAGGTATACATCCGAGCTTCCCAGGCAAACTGAATTTGCCACCCAGATAAGGCCAATAACAGGGCGGCCAGCAAGCCTGCGGCACGACTGCGTAAGGCTACCGAGGTAAAAAGATAAGCGCCTAGAATTGTTAGTCCAGCCATAAGGACTGAGAAGGAACGCAAGGAGAGTAGAGAGGTGGCAAAAATAACTGACCAGCCTTTGAGGAGCAAATAGTAAAGCGGCGGATGGACGTCAGCAGCATCACGGGCAATCATCTCTGGTACGGGAAATTGAATAAGCCGCCAGGAAAAAGCTTCGTCAAACCATAGACTACGAGTGGTCAGTTGGTAGGAACGTAAACCTAGGCCAATCAGGATAATCAGCAGAAGAGATAGCCAAACAGTTCGATGCGTCATAAGAGCATCATTAGCACTTGAAGAGCAGCGCGGTTACCGGACGACGCCTTGTGAAGGGGATTTTGTTTATCATTAACTATAGTTTATCATGAAATGTAGAGGATATAATTATTGTAAAACAAACATTAGTATGGAAACCAAAACAGACAATCGTACTTTAGCGCTAATTAAACAACGCCTGGATGAAGCAGAGCGCAATATTCAGTATGTGCGACAAGCCCTAGAAGAGAATGAGGGATTAATTGCTAAAAAGGGCAGTAACAGCCGGGGATACGAAGAAAGCATCAGCGGTGAAAAAGTAGTGGAAGGAGTGTTTGATGGGCAAAACATGCAGGGCAACAATGGCGAAGAATATCCGGTGCCACCTAACTATGCATCTAAGTCCAAACTGGTTGAGGGCGATATACTAAAGCTGACAATTGGTGTGGATGGATCGTTTGTTTACAAACAAATAAGTCCGGTGGAGAGACGGCGAGTAAGCGGACCGCTGCGTATTGACGAGCATGGCAATTTCAATGTGGAGACGGCAGAAAAGAATTATAAAATTTTACTGGCCAGTGTGACATTCTATAAAGCAGAGGAAGGGGACGAGGTAACTATTCTGCTGCCGGAGAACGGCGAGGCAGAGTGGGGGGCAGTTGAACACGTTATACATCATTAAGCAGAAAATTTAGCAATCATGCTAAGAGAGAAGATCGACGAAATGGTTGGTAAATTACCCACCCGGTACCAAAATAGTGGTAAACAATTTATTAAGTTCGGTGTAACTGGCGTGATTGGGGCAGTAGTAGATTTCAGCACCTACAACTTCTTGACTCGAGGGATAGGGTTTGTTGCGTCCTATATGGTATTTGGTCAGCAAATTATTGTGGCTAATAACATCAGTGTCTTGCTGGCGATTATTAGCAACTTTTTGTTTAATAAGTACTGGACTTTTAGAGATTCTAGCAAGCAAGTGGCTAAACAATGGGTTGGTTATTTTACGCTGAACTTTTTTACCTGGGTATTTAACCAATTACTTGTTTCCATGTTTACTTTTCAGGTGCCGATTGTTCAGGAACTTTTTGGTGACCAAAAAGATAATGCGGCAAAAGTGTTAGCAATTGGCATTATTTTGTTTCTGAATTTTGCTGGCAGTAAGTTCTTGATATTTAAGAAACCAACCCGGGTCTTGAGAGAAGTGAAGGCGTAGGATAAACTCGTTTTGTGACCACATTATATCGCCAATACAGGCCGGCTATTTTTAGCGAGGTGACGGGGCAAAAACACGTGACAGACACGCTGCAAGCAGCGATTGTGAGGAATCGCTTAACGCACGCGTATTTGTTTTACGGACCGCGGGGCACAGGCAAGACGACAACGGCCAGAATTCTGGCGAAGCGGTTAAATTGCGAGAAAGCAACTGGGGCAGAGCCGTGTGGCCAATGCGAATCTTGCCAAGCGATGGCAGCGGGGCGAAATATTGACGTGATTGAAATTGACGCCGCCAGCAACCGCGGAATTGATGACATCCGAGCGCTGCGGGACCGGATTGCTTCCGCACCGAGCATGGGAAAGTACAAAGTATATATAGTTGATGAAGTTCACATGCTAACACCGGAAGCGGCGGCAGCCTTGCTTAAAACATTAGAAGAGCCAGTCAAGCACGCCATATTTATATTAGCGACGACGGAATTGCATAAGGTGCTGCCGACAATCTTGTCGCGCTGCCAAGTATACCGCTTTAAGCGCGCGTCCCGGGAGGAGATGATGGAGCGGCTACGATTCTTACTGAAGCAGGAAAAGAGGCAGGCGGAAGACGGAGTAATGGATTTTATTATTGAGCGGTCTGATGGGTGCTACCGCGATGCTGAGTCTTTACTGGGTCAACTGCTTACGCTGCAAGAGAATGAGCTGAAGAAGGAAGCGTTGATGGAATTGTTAGGCTTGCCGCCTGATTCGGTCCTGGAAGATTTTCTAGGAGCAATGCTAAGGGGGGAAAGCGCAGCAGCGTTGACGGCGGTTGATACTGCCTGCAATGGCGGCCATGACCCGGAACAATTTTTACAGGAAAGTATTCGTCGGGCTAGAGATAAGGCCTTAGCAGCGATCGCAAAAAATTCGAGTGAGGCCGGGCGCTGGACTGCTATCATACGGGCATTGTTGCAGGCCAGACAAGACTTAGATTATGTGCCACAACCGCAGATTGCGTTACATCTTGCTATATTGACCATATGCACGACGCAGGGACCAGTACAAGGGGGAGGTAGGCCGACAGAAAAGAAAGAAGCGCTTCTCCAGCAGCCTCAGCAGGAAAGTAAGTCATTGCCAACTTCCAATAAACCAGCCGAGAATAAGGCTAATCAGCAAGGAGTAGAAAAGGTAGCGAAAATATGGTCGCAATTGATAGAAGCAGTTAAAAGCAAGAATCCGGTCGCGGCGACATTCTTGCGCGCGATTGAACCGATTGCCGGTAGTGAAGGACGAGTTGATTTGCGCGCGCGATACTCGCTGCACCGTAATTTTTTTAGTACACCCCGGAATAAAGAGATGGTGGAAGAGGCACTGGAAGTTTTGTTGGGAGTTAAAACAGAAGCGGTGTTTATCTTAGACGAAGCGAGCCCGAGCAGTGGACAGAGCAATAGCGGCAATGGCAAGTCCAGAGAAGAACAGTTTTACGAGACGGTGAAGGAAGTGTTTGGATAAGTAAGAAAATCCGAAATCCGAAATAGAGAAATCCGAAACAAATCATAAATAATTAAATCCAAAAACCGAATGTCAATTCAATGACAAATAACTAAGGCCAAATTGAGGGAGGGAAAAGTTGATAATTAGGGGTTTTTTGGGGTAAGTTGTAAGTGCTAAGATATTCCGGGATCGTCTAACGGCAGGACGGGAGGTTTTGGTCCTCCTAATCGTGGTTCGAATCCACGTCCCGGAACACTAAAAACAGGCCCTAAACGCGACCATTTCCTATCCAATGCAAAAGCCTACACAAATATCAGCTATCACGAATCCTAGCAAAATCGCGATCGTAGGAATTAGTGGTTCGGGAAAAAGTCTTCTTGCTCGCCATCTTGGCGAAAAACTCAATTTGCCAGTGATCCATATGGACAAAATATTTTGGAAAGGCGCTTGGGAAGCAGTTCCGGAGAAAGAGTATCTTGACCAACATGCAAAACTGCTGGAACAAGAACAATGGATCACAGAAGGCTATATTGATGCCAAAATGGCTGATCGCGTAAGAATGGCGGATATTATAATCTATCTTGATTACTCTGGTTTACTATGCGCCTGGCGTGTATTTCTGCGTTGGTTTAAGCATCGCAGAGTAAGCCGGCCCGAATTACCACTAGAAGCGCTAGAAAAACTGGATTTGAAATTTCTTTGGCTAGTGTTTAGTAGAGGCGAGAGAAAGGATGTGGAAGCTGCTTTGCAAGGAGTAGATCAATCACGGATTTTAAGAGCAACCTCACCTCAACAAATGGATAAACTTATTCAAAAGATATGATTGGTAATACCGACGAATACATAAATATCCTTATCGCACTTGAACCAGTAATTAAACGGGCTGGTAAATTAGCTTTGCAATTACGCCCCAATGTTCAAACTCATTATAAGCACAAAACAGGCATACGCGGTATTGATATAGTCACCGATGCTGATCTCGCCGTGCAAGAAGCTATCCTTCAAGAAATGGCTAAAACAAAATTAGTTGAATGCCAACTTATTGCCGAAGAAGATACACCATCAGTGGCTAAGTTTAAAGGCACAAACGGATTAACGCTAACACTGGATCCGATTGACGGCACTATTTGGTATGTATCAAATGCTGACTTTTTCTCGACCATAGTCTGCCTGCGTGACACCGAATCACTATTGTATACTTTTTGTCATTACCCAGTAGTTGATTGGTCGCGAAGAATTACAGATAATATAGTAGAAGATTTTGGCGCATTGCCACACGTTAAAACAAGTGCAGGATTGGATTTTACTAGTACCATTGCCCATACTTTTGGTAATCCACAGGAAACCGCACCGGATATTTATCAAACACTAACAAACGAGGGCTATGTCTTTCGTTCCGTAAAAGAAATTACCGATGAGTCAGGGTCGTGTACCTTATTTTTCTTAAACCAAGTGGCTGGATATTATACAGAAAACCCTAGCGCATACGATGGTCTACCTGCCCTCCACTATGGTCAAGCTAAGCAACTGCAAATTTACTCCACCTTGGATATTACAAAAATTATGGATGGTACTCATGGACCTTATCATCCAGGTTGGTACGTTGTTTTGCGGAAGTAACTCGTTTTAACATAATTCGTTTTTGTGTTAGATAAAGCGTTGTAGTAACACAAGCCATGATAGCTTGCTTATCCTCGCGCTTGCCCGTCATAAGAATATGTTTGGCATAGTCGCGAATATCAATATTCGTTGCCGTCATTACCTGGCCGCTTTTCTTGAGCACGCTTTCCATAAACCCACGATAGCGGATTAGGTCTTCGGTGAATCTATTCTCGACCGCTAGCTTATCGATATCCACTTTGTCGATAATGTTTACTAACTGATTAACCAGGGCTTCTTCGCGAATATACGGCTCCTTGCAGTTTAAGTTTCTGGCTCTGGTGCAGTGATAATAGACGTACCGCCGTTTTGTGCCATCAATTATGTCCTTGCATTTTTCTTCAGCTGTCACACCTGATCCGCAACTTCCGCACGTTAGCATTTTTGTGAAGTCAAAAACCTTAGTGCCTGGCTTTGATTTCGGATCAACCGTTAATTTTTCCTGCACTTCTTTCCAAAGTTTTCTAGTCACTATTGATTGATGCTTAACCTTGTACCACTTGCCGCCGGCTTTAGGGTATTCAAAGCGGCCAGAATAGTACGGGTTGTGTAACATCACGTAGATAGCTGATAGCGCCACTTTTTTGTCAGTCTTGGTGCGGAAACCCTTAATCTCATTCATCCAATGTAGTAGGTCGCGGCCGCTACAACCCAAAGCCGCCTTTTCGAACATTTCTTTTATTACTGGTGCACGCTTAGGATCAAGAACAACTTTTTTCTGTCCTTTGATCTCATATTTAAGATTTATATATCCTAAAGGCGTAATGCCTGGGCGATAGCCCATCTCACATTTGGCACGCAGTCCTCGCTTTACATTGACGCTTCGATTATCGTTTTCTAGTTTCGCTTGGCTACATAAAATCATGAGTAGGAATTTTTCATTTGGGGAATTATGAAAAATCTGACCGTGGGTTCTAATTTCCTCTAATCGCCCTTGATCCATAAGGTCGACTAAAGCACCAAGATCACCAGCGTTACGCGATAGGCGATCAGGCGCCCACGTGAGAATGCCACCAAACTGTCCGGCACGAATATCCTGAATCAGTTGTAAAAACACCGGCCTCGTAAACGACTCTTTGGCCGAGTGGCTTTCACGCCTGATTTCTTTTACCGTAACGCCATCACGTTCTGCTAGTGCCAACATCTCCTTAATCTGCGAATCAATCGAAAGGGCTTGTAATTCATCACTTTCGGTACTTTTTCTGGCGTATAGGCAGTAGTTAATATTAACCATGGTAGCAGGAACAGTGCCGCTGTCTTGCATACAAGTCCAGGCTCAAACTGTAGGTAAGTCGATGACGAGTTCGATGACGAGTTAGCTTGATCAAGAGACAAAATTGACGCATTATTGGTGCAATAACTATTCTACGCAAACAAGTATTTTAACGGCATTTTAGACGATGGAAATCAAATCAAAATTTAACTTTTTCCGTCGTCATAACCTTACGTATCTTGATAGCGCGGCCACAACTCAGGTACCCGATCTGGTCGTTCGCGCCGTGGAGCAAGTTTTAGAATATCGAGGCAATCCCGAAAGAAGCGCGCACGCAGTCGCTATCCGCAACAAGGAGCTATTAGAAGAAGCTCGAGACAACGTCGCTAAGTTCATCGGGGCTGACGCAGATGAAATAGTTTTTACCAACAACGCGACAGATTCCATAAACCTTGCTGTTGATTCTATCGCCGACCACATTCAGTCGGAGGACGAGATTATTATTTCAGTGTCTGAGCATCATTCCAACATGCTGCCGTATCTTAAACTTACAAAGAAAGGTGCAAAGTTACGGATGGTTGGACTTAAAGATGGTATTGTCGACATTGAGGAAATTGAAAGGGTACTTAACGATAAAACGAAGATTGTAGCGGTTGGTCATTGCTCAAATGTGCTAGGCAACATCAATGATGTAGAGGGTATCGGCCGAATCGTGAAGCGACATAACAAGGGTATTCTGTATGTGATTGATGGCACGCAATCCATAGCGCATCTGCCAGTTGATGTTAAAAAATACAATGCGGATTTATACGCGTTTTCAAGTCACAAAATGTATGGACCTGATGGTGTAGGAGTACTATATGCTTCTAAGGATATTCATCATTTGTTAGCACCGGTGCGCGTGGGTGGTGGCACGGTCAAGAACGTCGCCGTTACCTATGGAAAAGAGACGGACGTTATCTCTCCCGAATATTACCAATCTCTCGTGATACTTGAAGGCGGGACTCCCAACACTTCAAACATTGTCGGGCTTTCCAAGGCGGTAAACTTCATTCGCTCGATTGGCTTCGATGAAATAAGAAAACACGAGCTTGAATTATTAGCATATTTATTAGACGGTCTGAAGCAAATAGAAGATATTATTGTGTTTGGCCCGACTAGCCTAGACCAGAAAATCGGGGTGGTATCCTTCGGCGTGAAGGAATACAGCACGAAAGAACTTGGCGACTATTTGGCAAAACAAAAAGTCTGTGTCCGTTATGGCGCTCACTGCGCCTTTCCTCTTGCGGAAAAACTGGGTCAGGAAACTTTACGTGTGAGCTTGGGTGTCTACAATGACCAAGAGGATATTGACCATCTGCTAGGCGAAATTGAAATGTTTTTTGATAAGAAGAAAGGGTTAATTCGGAATCCTAATCTGGAGCCTTTGAGGAATAAAATTTATTACAAGAACACGGCGATTGTTAATTCCGCGCCAGCGATCATTGAAAAAATAAAATCGGCAATATATAACCCTCGCGAGACAGAAGTGATAGTTATGGGTGGGCACTTCCTAGCCGTGCCAGATATGCAGGAAAATAAGTTTTGGCCGAGCATTAAGCCTTTGCTGCCCGAACGGCTTCATGGCTTGCTTGAGGAATTTGGCATGACCAGTTTTCCATTGTTTACCTGGGAGCTAGCTTGCAATGTGGTGGCTACTCTGAAAGCCAATGGTATTAGCGCCAAACTCATTATTATTGCCAATGACACTACCGGCATTAATGAGCTGCGTCTTTCCAATGCAAATAAATCGAATCGGACGGCTGAATCTTACCGTGATGAAATCCTGACGCAATTTGCCGGTACGGAAGGCGTTCCAGAAGAGTATCTGGACATTGCCAAGCAATATAAGCTGGGCAAGAAGGATATTCTCAAGAACGGCCGCGCCTATTTCTTCCGCGAAACAATCTTGCGCGCCAACTTTAAGTCATTTGTTGGCAAAAATAAGGAATATTTTTCTGACATTATTGACTACACTGCGTCCGACGAAGAAATCGATATCTCAATCAACATTCTTGATAACCAGCAAATCAAGGTTTGTAATTTTGAAACATTCCAGTCAAAAACGGGTGGTAAGTTCTGCATCGTGGAAATCTCGGAGTTTTTGGCCGAATTGTTTGGTAGGGCTCCGGTGGTAAGCTTTGGGTATTTATCAGAGAAGGTTAAAACCCCCAAAACACAGGCCAAGCACAAAATGTTGGTCGCCTTCACTCCGGCCATGTGCGATAATGCCGTTACCCGAGCAGGTGAGCTGTACACCAAACTATTCTTGCAGGAGCAAGGCAGCGGCTCGTTTAAGTTTTTCAACATTCCTCTCGGTCCGAATGCAGAAAGAAACTTAGCGATCGGTACGGAAATGAAATACATATCTGACAAAGACGCGCTGGAAGAACTAGACGTGGAAACCACGCCGACCTTTGCTGAACTATGGAAGCTAACTGAGTATAAATTACTCTACGACAGCAAGGCGTACGTGGAAGAAATGGAAAAACTATTCGAAAAGATTGGCATCAATAATGAGTCCGCAATACTGGATACTTGTGTGGGGCCAGGCTTTTTCTCTACCGAACTTCTACAAAAGGGATACAACCTTGCTACCGCCGACATGAGTGAAGGAACAACCAAACCGTTTTATGAAAGCCTTAAAGAATTAGACATCGACCACAAAGTAACTAAATCTACTTGGCTTGATTTGCCTCATCATTTCTCGCCATCCTCTTTTGATATGCTATTCAACCGCGGCAACACCGTTATATACGCCGGAGGCGGTTGGAATACTAAGACAGTAGTAGATAAAGAAAAAACATTACAAGCCCTACTTGATACGTTTAAGGTTTATTACGACTTGCTGAAGCCAAGCGGTTATTTGTATGTAGACAAATTCAGGGATTCAGAAATTCCTGACAGGAAAGTAGCGGCACGGCTAAACATTAGGGATTCGAAGGAGCAAAAAGACTTGGTGTTTTATGTCGAACGTAAACCTGAAGATAACGTGCGGTTTGCTCAGCTTTTGTTAAGAGACAAGAATGGCAATGAAGAAGGTTTACCTAACATGGCCTACGACTTAAGCGAAAGTGAAATGGAAGGTTTGTTAAGGAAGGCAGGCTTTGCTAAGGTGGAGAAGATCAAGCTCAAAGAAGAACGGCACTTTGTCGTGTGGCTTGCTCAAAAATAATGGGAGGGTAGCTCAGCCTGGTAGAGCGTTCTCCTTATAAGAGAAAGGTCGTGGTGTTCAAATCCCACCCCTCCTACAAAGTATTATCTATAATTTGCCTTATTGGCATATACAAAACGTTACAGTCGCTTTGGACTGTAACGTTTTGTAAACCGCCACTAAACCGCTATTTGAGACTACTATCTTTCTAGTTTTTGCTAATAAATTACACTTTTCAAATAGCCAAAATAGTGTAACATTTTGTAACATTTTCTTTCGGCACGATGCTAAAAAATGGGACAGTCGTTCCGACCACTGTCCCATTTTATATAACGCCACGAAACCGTACTTTCGGGAGGATATGTTAGTAGTTAACCCTAGAAATGGAACACTTTCTATATATGCCATGTAGTGTCTCATTTGTCCCATTTTGCTTTGCCAAAGACCCCGTAAAATCCCATACTAAGGTTCTAGACCATAACGGCGAACTTATAAAATAATCGCTCAAAAAGGCGGTTATTTTTGTACCCAAGTCGGACTGCCGAACTGATAGACTAAGTTGGCAAGCTCGTCTATCATAAAGGCATGAACGAACGCGAACCACGGTTAAATCCAATACCGAAACAGCCCGTTCCAGAAATGTCGAACGAAGCGAGAGAGGATAAAGTCGCGAATAGTGTTCTAGACGCTCGAATATTGAATTATGTAAACGATGTTAAACCAGAAGAAATTGGTTTTTTAAAAGAAAAAATCACTTCATTAGACGTGCTAGTTCCAGAGATAAGGTTGGACGAGGATTTGATCTCTTTAGATAACTGTCCACAGAGTGCCACTGAAACATTCAAGGCTATACATCATAATCCTGGCATAGACATGCCTACCGCTTTCGTTATAGATCTTGAGACTTTTTTGGATAATTTAAAAAAGAATAAGCCAGAAGAATTTGATAAGTTACAAGAAGCTTTCAAAGACTCTGTTGTTGTTGACCTTGGCGCTGGTGATGGAGTTGTAAGGCCCAATAGGAGTTATGAGATGGCTTGCTTGCTGGGGGCTAAAGGCTATATTGGTGTTGAAACTTATAATTTTCAAAGTCTCGTACGAAGTTATCTTCGCACTAAAAAACTTAGAGTTGGTTATGAGCCAATTCCATTTAATTTAGTAGCCGAAGATGCAGTTAGCTTTATGAAGAGATTGCCAGATAAATCAGTGAATCTTTTAAACTCGGGAATAGGCGATATTCTAACTGAAGATTCATATAAAAAAGATTATCAATCGGAAATGGAACGGGTGCTTAAGGTTGGAGGTATTTGCTTGATTTCAAACTCCTTACCTCCAAGCGGGAACCACGAGACGATATATTCTACTGGATATGTAAGTGAAACTGAATCAACGAAACCCCATTCCCCAATAACAATTTTAAAGAAAAGTGTTTAATAAGTTGAGTCGTTCGGTGAGTTTCGAAAGATCTGTCCCTGTGGGCGTAGGTCGGGGATATATATATACTGCTTTTGGAGCTGGAAAATAGTTCGGGGTTCTAAAGTCTTGCCGCCCTCGGCTTCATTGTCCTGATCGTTTTTGATTTCAGATATAGCGTCGTAGTGACGCAGACCATGATTGCTTGTTTGTCCTCGCGCATGCCGGTCAAGAGGACGTGCTTGGCATAATCTCGAATATCAATATTTGTCGCCTTGTCGTTCAGATTGGTCTTATTTTGCTTTGCGGCGAATTCACAGATACGGTATCATTTGGTCATGGATAAAACAGAAAAGCGAGAACTGGAAGATATTTTAGCGAAACACGCTAGGCATACTGATGACAAGATTGAAAAACTGATTAAAAACACTGACGATAAATTAGAGCTGATCGCAGATGATGTTTCTACAATAAAAGAAAACGTCTCGCACCTCACTGATAGAATGGATCATATGACGGAGAGAATGGATCATATGACGGAGAGAATGGATCATATGACGGAGAGAATGGATCATATGACGGAGAAGGTGGATGTCATTTTTGAACAGACTGGCAAATTAACGGTAGATATGGAAATAGTGAAAGAATCCGTACAGCGTCATGAACAAAAAATTAAGCAGTTATAGCCCAAAAATTGCGCTAGTGGACTCGCAAAACAATCCGACAATTCGACCATCCTGCCTACTTTTAAAATTGGGGAAATAAAAAACTGCGCGAAGATTCGGCGGTGAAAGAGAAAGGGACAGCGAGCATGATCCGCGAGTGCCGCTAAAATATCATCGGCAGTAAGTCACGAGAGCTTTGCTACACAGCTTGGGGGTTGGATTACATTCGGGATATATGGATGTCAGCCGATAAAAATTTTTCTCGAGCCCATTCCCTGAACGGTTGCCTAGAATGCCATTTTCTATGCAGTGCACGAAATTTTCTACACTTGATAGTGCGGCGCCGACTGTTAATTTTTCCGGACCAGTGTTTATCGTCAATACGGATCATGGCAGTCTCCTTTTCTTGTGCTTGGTAAGATATGAAAAGGTACAATTCTCCGGAGGTTATATCATGAGCTCTTTTTATCACAGATAAAGGCTCCTGTCATGAATAATTTGAATTTTATAATGAACGCCTGTCAATGCGGATGGCCAGCGCAGTAAAACAGGGCTGGTGTTGGAATTGGCAATAATTTCTCTTCCTTTGATACACTTAGGAAATGGGTATACAAGTGGAATTTAACCCGGATTTAGCGCTGCGGAATATTGCTGAATTTCGAGCAGGCCAGAGAAAAGAGGAGGAGTGTATTCCGGAAAACCTAAAAGCGGGCGAAACGTATCCTTTCCTGAAGAATGGGCAGAGATTATATTGGCTGCATGGCGAGATTCCGCTGTTGGAGACGGCCGGGGAGGGGAAACTATCACGGCCTAAAGCGAGTGTAGTGATTAAGTAGTCGAAGAATTTTTTGGAAAATGGGAAGGTTTATACGACAGGAGAGTTCGAAGTAATTGAGGTATTCACTGACAGGAAGATACACTTTGAGAGTTACGCGTGGATTAAAAAGTAAGAAGCCACATCGATAGTGTTCTCACGAAGTGAAGTAGGAACTTGATGCCAACACATAAGGCTGATGATTGTAGGGATTTGCTAAGTGGCTGTCTTTTCTTTCTTTGCTATTCCGTGTTTATTATAAAGTGGTGAGCAGAACATTTAGAATCATTGTTGTGATAGTAGCGGGATTGGCTGCAGTAGCGGTTTTTTATCCCGTGAATCAGCAGCGCATTATTAATGTCGGCACAGACGAATACGCGGCGCATCACGCGCTTTACGGTAAACGCATCAAATCTCAGGTTATTACCATCAATGGAAAACTGAGGGGTATCGGGGCGGTGTTGGTTAATCTGCGACGCGCATCACAACTCACTGGAGTTAAAGTAGCAGTGTATACGGTAGACAATGAATTGCTGGCTGAACAAGACATCCCAGACGAGGATATAAAGGACGACAGTATAGCGTGGACTAACTTTTCTGACCTGGATATTCCAGGCAGACAGGTGCGCGTTGATTTTTCCGCGCCAGAGGCAACCAAGGATAATCCGGTAGGGCTACGATTTGAATTGGGCAGCCCCGAGGAATTGGCTTTAGCAGTGCGCGAACGAGTGCCGTTTTGGCGTGCGGCGAGGCAGTTTTTTGTGCAGCTGGTAACGACATACAATCTGGGACCAGCTATTTTGTCTGGGCTAACAACAACTCTGGTCATGGTCATAATATTTCTTGTCCCGTCCCTCAGGGGCATCTCACAGCGATGGAAAGTTGGGCTGTATCTGTCTTTTCTGTTAATTATTTTCTTGGTGACGGTCGGCGTTCGAATGAATATATCGAAAGGCCTTAAGGGAGTAAGCGGAGGAGATGCATATAATTATCTTTCCATTACCAAACAAATCACTGAGCTAAAAAATCCTTTAGCAGTAGAAAAGCGACTGCCTGGATGGCCTTTATTATTGGTGCCCGCATATTTAAGCAAGATAGATGATATCTGGTGGATGCGCTTTTTATCTATCCTAAGCGCTGGCGGCAGTGTTGTGATGCTGGCATTGTTAGCAAGAAAATTACACCTGCCGTGGAGTGTGCAAGTGGCAGCCCCTATATTATTGTCTTTTCAGAAAGATTTTTTCTTAACGTCCCTGAGGCCAGAACCGTATACTTTTTACACTTTTCTTCTGCTCTTAGCACTATGGCTATATTTGTCGCTTGATCATGCGTGGGCACAATGGTGTCTCGGCATCACCTTAGGATTTGCGGCTATGACCAGACAAGAGGGATTGGCATTGGCAGTGGTACTTATTCTTGGAACCTTGGCGCTGAGAAAACAATTGTGGTGGCAAGGATATGTACGCCTTATAATACCGCTATTTATTTTGGTGTTACCGTTTTTTATTAATAACGCAGCTACTTTCGGAAACCCTTTTTTCACATCGTATTTTGAGGGGGGACGCAATGAACTCGTTGATTCTTGGAATACCTTTCGGGAAAGCGCGGCAGCAACCTGGCAAGTCCTGGGATCATTGTGGTGGCGAACATGGTCCCAAGAAAAATATATTGAATTGAAAGATCCTTTTTTGCTGACGGGCGGTGCGTTTGCTCTTGTTTGGCTAATAATTGCCGGAGGGGGAGCAAGAAAGCGATGGCTAGGTCGGTCATGGGGAGTACTGGCGCTGGCGATGATCGCGACATCACTGGTGGCAACTTTTTTTGTTATGATATTGCGCTCCGTAACACAACTGGATGGACCGCTGATGGAGTTTAGTGATGCCGTCATGAAATTGACAGCCGGGGTTATGGTGGCGAGTGTCATTCCTTTTCTCCTACATACGCGCTGGCGAGGGGTACTAATTTTGTTGGTGCTAGTGACACAAGTACTTATTGCGCTCTGGTTTCATCCGATGCCTAAACATTTCCAACAGGATTATCCGCTGCTCATACTGATGCTAACCACTGCCTTGTTCCTGCCGCTGTACTATATACAAAAGTATGCGATGAAACAGCCCAGGAGATATAAGGTCCTAGCCATAACGGGCAGTTTACTGCTGCATTATGCTCTCCTGGCGCCGTTGGTAATTACCATTTTTATTTTGCAGTACAAGATTACTCCCACGATTGATCACCTGAACGAAAATTCAGCGGTAGACTATGTGATCTATGAGGCAAACCAGGCCGCCAAGAATCTACCTGGTCCACATGGCTTTGATCGGTTATACCAAATTTCTGAGGTGTATTTTCCGGATAATGTTTTTTACTACCGAGACGATCTTTCGATAGAAAAACAACAAGCATGGATTGATACTACAAACATTCGCACGTTAATGGTAACGAACTTGGAGCCGCTAACCATGGAGCCGATGGACACCTGGCTGGAAGTTAAGCATATTAGGAGCGAAGGAAAGAAGGAGCAAATGATGGAAAGTTGGGTATATGAAATTCCACAATAATTTATTAGAAACAAAAGGGTCGAAGTGGCCTGTGGCTTCAGCCGGCAGACTCATGACGGTTCATATTCCTATAGTCCAGATGACCGCCACGGTAGGGGATATTGCTAAACTGCTTACTGAGCACGCTGCTGTATATAAAACAATTAATTACATTTACGTTATTAGCGAACGGAAAGAATTAGCGGGAGTTTTATCGATCAAAGATATATTTCGCCAGCTGTCTGCTATGAAGGTAGCTGACTTAATAAAACAGCAGGGGCGAAAAGAGTTAATTTCTGTTACTTCCCATACCGACCAGGAGCATGTGGCACTACTGGCGTTAAAGCATAGTCTGAAGGCAATACCGGTGGTTGATAATAACAAACAACTGCTGGGGGCGGTTACTTCGGATACAATTTTACGGATTTTGGACAGTGAAGCCGTAGAGGACATACTCCGCTTTAGCGGAATCTATCATAAAAGCACAGTGGATAATGTGCTAAACGACTCTTTGTCGGTTTCAATCAGACATCGGCTGCCTTGGCTGGTTCTTGGTTTGGCGGGGGGAATATTGGCGGCGGGAATTATTAAGTTTTTTGAGGACCTGCTAGCCCAGCATCTAATTCTGGCGGCCTTTATTCCATTGATTGTCTATGTAGCTGATGCGGTAGGCACCCAAATGGAGGCTTTTATAATCAGGGACTTGGCATTGAATCCTCATCTGAATTTTTTTAGGTATCTGATGCGACACTTCGCCGTGACTACTTTTATTGGGTCGTTATTGAGTATCATACTGTTTGTAGCAACTCTGGTGATATACAGCAACGCAAGAGTGAGTGTTGTGGTATCGGCGGCGCTGTTCTTGGCCATTGTTTCTTCACTGGTCACTGGACTGGTTGTGCCTTACCTCTTTGGCAAACTGAAGTTCGATCCAGCCAATGCCAGCGGGCCCACTGCTACGATTATTCAGGATATGGTCAGTGTGCTTGTTTATTTTATTGTGGCGTCTTGGGTTTTATAATCGGACGGGGCAAAAGCGCTACCTTATGGTATTTATTCAACAATGAGCGTGCCAACCATACCTAACTGACGATGCTGACCCACTGAACAGTAAAACTGAAAGCGACCTGTGCGATCGGCGACGAATTCAACCGTATCGGTTTCTCCTGTTTTAGTGATTTGAGTACTGGCGTTAAATTCATCCAAGCGCCAATCGTGCATGCCACCAGCATTTTTGAAACTGATTCTGACAGTATCGCCTTGTTTGACGCGAATTTCATTGGGGGTAAAACTATAATTTTGCCCCGAGACTATAAATTCCTGGACAGCCGGTGGAACAGGCGAGGCAACAGGAGCCGTTTCGGCGGTAAGGGTATCAATACTGGTGTCTGGCTGTAGGAGCGGCATGGTTTTCGGACTGGTTAGAATGGGTGCACCTTGTTCTAGTGTAGGTATGGCCATCTCAGTCGCGGAAGTAGTCTCGTCGGCGGTTATCGCGGGCTGCTCGGGGGGACGGCGATAGATGATAAAGCCGATGGCGACGACAACGACTAGAGTAATTAAGCCGATGACGATAGTCGCAGTATTGGTCATGCCCCGTTCCGCTGAGCGCGAGGATACTAACTGAATTTGATGAGCATTATTTTTCATAATTTATTGTGGTGAGAATTGATTAGGCTTTTAGTATGCAAATTACCAATGAACACAGCAAGATAAAATTAAAATTGGTCGGCTGAACCTAGACT
The DNA here is from genome assembly GCA_001817065.1 of Candidatus Andersenbacteria bacterium RIFCSPHIGHO2_02_FULL_46_16. GTDB lineage: Bacteria > Patescibacteriota > Andersenbacteria > UBA10190 > UBA10190 > UBA10190. The sequence goes on along the minus strand of MHHQ01000013.1, from coordinate 24,849 downwards.
GGATTAGCAACAAACAGAAAACTGTTCTAGTCAAGGATTATACCGGCGAGGCGAACGAAGCGGGAAAATTAATAGCCATATACCAACCCCAGGAGACTATTTTGTTCTCCGGCCCAACAAAATCAAACCAGATAGCCGGAAATTTGGATTTGGGCAGGCGCCTGATACCCCCCACTTCTGGATCCTGAGTGATGAGGTACTTGGGAGTGGCACCAACGACTACACTGTAATGGTCTTCATCCTCATCAAACCAGCCGATAATGACCGGAAGTTTTTGCTTAACGACTAAATTTTCTACGTCCGATATACTGGCGTGTTCATTAGTGATAACAGCGCCGCCTAGCTGCTTCACGGCTTTGATCAAATCAGCATGCTCGGTACCGTGCTGGGTTGTCGCAGCGGACAGCTCTGCGAGATGGCTTTCGGAATATTCCCGGCCG
>MHHQ01000013.1:0-24400 GCA_001817065.1 Candidatus Andersenbacteria bacterium RIFCSPHIGHO2_02_FULL_46_16 | reverse complement strand
AGAAAGTGGAAAAATCAATTTGTCGAGAATGATCTTCATCGCCGATATAACCGCCACCGGCGGCACGTCTGGATTCCTTTTCGGCAGCACAAGCATAGTCATGGGCAATATCGTATGGTTTGCCCTGCTCCATAAGGCTACGCTCATAAGCTTCATGCTTCAATATATGGGGCCAATCACGCTTGTCGAGAGTTTGTTCAATCCAGACCGTCCGGCGGGGGACATAGTCATACACCAGATCATGGCCGCCGATAACAAATTGCGGATCAATATAGCGGCGTACTTGCGCGCCAACGACACGTTGAACAGTCAAACCATCAGGCTGTTTTTCCTCATGGTTTACTAGCTTTTTAGGTTTTCCCCGGCTGATAAACTTTTTAACGTAGGCGCTGCGACTGAAGTCCTGCATCGGCGTAGTCTCCATCTTTACAAGGAATTCTTCTTCCGCGCGGAACTTATAATCCAGCCAAATCTCACCAACGGGAATATACCACTTGGAAATGAAAAATGCCGGGTTGGTATGACGAAAATGGATAATATTGAAATCGACGTCAAGTTCCTGTCTTATTTTGTAACCGTCAACGTATTGAACGCGCATAAATTTATTGTAATAACAGGTTAAATATCAAACAAATGGCTAATTAATGATCAACCCCGACCTAGCCACGTTTAAACTATTAACCAAGAATCTATGCCACATTGTTGATTGTTTGGCAATCTTGGTAGTTAGTAGGATTTTAATGTATTATAATAACCAAACAAAAACAAGAAACATCTCGGGAAGAGAAGTTTATTGAGGGTTTTGCGTCTGTAGCTCAGCGGATAGAGCGCTGGCCTCCGAAGCCAGAGGTCGCAGGTTCGAATCCTGCCAGGCGTACCATCAATATGAAAGCAATAACTGTAACCCAATTAGTAGCCCTAGTGGATGAGACGCTGGACGCTTTTGATGGCGTCGTGGTGGAAGGCGAAGTGGACGAGTACCAACTAAGTGGCGGTAAGTGGGTGCGGTTCGCCTTAAAAGACGAGAGTAGTACGGTGAGATGTTTTATGCCGGTGTGGTATTTGAAAACAGAGATTGAGAACGGTATGAAAGTATTGGCCACAGGAAGACCAAAGTTGACACAGAAATGGGGATTTAGTTTTAACTTAACGTCAGTCGTACCATCGGGTGAAGGGTCATTAAAAAGAGCATTCGAACTGTTAAAAAAGAAGTTGCATGAAGAGGGTCTGTTTGATGCCGACCGGAAAAGGCCGATCCCGGTTTATCCTCAACACGTGGTTCTTATCACGTCGCGCGAGGCAGCGGCTTACACGGATTTCTTGAAAGTATTGCAGGCCCGTCAGGGAGGACTAACAGTTTCGTTTATACATACACAAGTGCAAGGCGAGAAAGCAGCCGCGCAGATAATAGGGGCACTGGAAACTGCTAATACGGAATTAGCGGGCGTTGATGTGATTGTATTGGTGCGCGGCGGAGGCAGCTTAGAAGACTTGCAATCATTTAATGATGAACAAGTGGTGCGGGCAATTGCCGGATCAAGATATCCGACAATAGTCGGGGTGGGACATGAGCGGGATATTACCTTGGCGGACCTGGCAGCGGATGTACGGGCGTCAACACCAAGCAACGCGGCAGAATTGTTGGTTAAGTCGCGTGATTTATTAGAGTATGAGATTTTGCTGCTGCGGGAAAGACTGCGTGATACAGTCTTTGAACAGTTGAAACAACGACGGGCGACTATAAAACAAATCATGTTGATTTTGCATGGGGAACTCAGAACGATGAAACAAAGGCTAACCCAATTACAAAGGGTACTAATGTCACTGTCGCCATTAGGAGTGCTGAAGCGGGGATACAGTATTACAATAACGCAGAGTGGTAAAGTACTTAGAAAAGCGGGCGAGGTGAATGGTGGCGATAAAATTATTTCACGGTTGAGCTTTGGTGAAATAAACTCTACAGTAACAGGAAGAAAATAAAAAATTATGAAAGAAAAAGATAAATTTAATTTTTCGAAAGGATATAAGGAATTGGAAGGGTTAGTGGCTGACTTTGAGTCCCGCGAGATTGACCTGGAAAAGGACTTACCAAAATTTGAAAGGGGCTTAGAGCTGGCACAGAAATTGCAGCATCGAATGCGGGAGATTGAGAATAAAGTGATTGAGATTGACAAGAAATTTAATAATCATGATGATGAAAATGATGAATAAAAAATTCTTGGTAATGGCAGCAGTGGCCCTAATCGGAATATGGCCATTGGCTAGTTATGGCGGGGTTTTTGTCACCAAGGAGGAGGATGCCAGAACAACGGCTGAGGTTAATGATGACTTATATATAGCGGGTAACAGCGTAACGGTGGAACACAACGTGCAGGACGACTTATTTGGGGCGGCTAATTCGGTGGAGGTAACTGGCGATGTTGGACAGGATATCTACGCCGCTGGTAATTCGGTACGGATCACAGGTGAGGTAGGAGATGATGTTTTTGCCGCTGGTAATTCGGTACGAGTAACAACAAAGCGAGCCGATGACGTGTTTGCGGCGGGAAATGTCGTAGAGATTGTCAGTGACAATATCCAGGGCTCCGTTTATACAGCCGGCCAAAAAATTACGATCAGCGGTAAGATCAATGGTTCAGTGCAAGCAACGGGGGAGACGGTAAAAGTAAAATCAGGGTCAGAGATTAAAGGTGACCTTGTTACTTACGGACCGAATGAACCGGTAATCGAGGAGGGTGTAGCAATCGGCGGTGAAACAAAACATGTGTTCGATCAAGCGAAGAAGGCGGCAGGAGTATCTACCGGTAAAGGATTAATACTAGGCTGGGTCATGAGTATTGCAGTGTGGGCAGTAGTTGCGCTAGTTGGCTGGTATGTGGGACCGGCATTAGTGAGCCATACTATCCAGAATGCGTTGCAAAAAAGCGGAAAATCGCTCGGGTTTGGATTTGTTTGGGTGATTGCGCTGATACCAGTGAGTATATTACTAATGATCTCGATGGTAGGCTGGCCTTTGGCAGTGATTGGAGTATTAGGCAGTGCGGCTATGCTGATGGTGGCTAATGCAGTCAGTATGATTGTGGTCGGCGTGTGGGTGATGCAGAAAATACAAAAGAAAGAAACTCCCATAACCTGGCAACATGTATTGATCGGGACCGTGGTAGTAAAAACCGTACAAATTGTGCCGATAATAGGTTGGTTAATCAGTTTAGTAATATGGCTACTGACAGCAGGTGCGTTAGGGATGAGTTTGTGGGAACAGTTGAGGCCCAATAAACATGAGCCGATCAATAAAGTGGATGCAGCGGTTAGCTAAGTCACCATCCGTATAAGGGGCAAGAGGTGTTAAAGCAGGCAGGATATTCAGAAACAATGCGTAGGGGCATTATGGCTCATGCGCCACATACTGGCACAGCCAGAAAAAATACGATGGAGCGGGCAATCTTCGCAGTAGATGAACTGGCCGGATTTATTGTGGCCGTGGCATTGGTTAAACCAAATAAGAAATTAGCAGAAGTGGATGTGAAATCAGTACACAAAAAGCTAAAGCAAAAATCATTTGCCGCGGCGGTGAAGCGCGAGGAGATTGAATTAGGAGCTAAAGAGCTTGGTTTTAGTCTGGATGAACACATCAATCACGTGCTGTCTGCTATGAAAGAAATAACAGAGGAGCTGGGTTTATAGCCGATTATTTTGAGTGATAACCCAAGCTGCTTAGGCAATTAATTTATCTAGCATAGCCGGCGTAACTGCGCCGGGACGCACCACGGTAAGTGAACCGTTTTTCTGAAGACGAACTATCGTTGTTGGCTTGTGGGGTGGAAGTGTGCCGCCATCAATAATAGCAGCCAGCGATAGGTTATAAGTCGTGCCACTGGCACCATGAGGATCGTCTTCGCCTAGTTGATCGTCAGGAAGCAATCCAGGAAATGCTGCTTGGACACACTCAGGGGAAAAACAAGCCGGCTCGTCAGTGCGATTGGCGCTGGTGGCAGTTAGCGGTACCGGCATGGCTTGGCAAAGCTGATTCATCAAGGGATGATCAATTACGCGAAGTCCTACCAGATCAGCCTTGGCAAGATGCTCTAAGGACGGCTGGGGTTTTACCAGCAAGGTCAAAGCTTGGTTGGCAGCACGAGTAAGGAAAGCAGTCTCAGTGGCAGTTAATTGTAAGTATTGCCCCCATAGAGCAGGGTTCAACATCACAGTGAAAGACTTGTCCTCTGGACGGCCCTTCAGAAGACGCAAGCGTTGCAGGGCGTACCCTTGGGTAGCGTCAGCTGCTAAACCATACGAGGTACCGCTGGGGAAAGCTACAATACGGCCGGAGGTGATAAAGGCAGCGGCTGCGGTGATGTCGCTAGTTAATGGACTATATAAATGTGTTGAGTACTTGGACTTGGTTGGCATATGGTAATTATCGTTTGTTTTGTGGGGAAAAATAAAACATATTATAACGTATACCTGGTGATGATAACTTTATGCCATTAGCAGGTAAAATTGAAATATAGGAATTAATTGAAGTAATACATAACACAAGAATGAAACGAAGCACAATGATTTTAGGGGGTGCTTGTTTGGTGCTTGGGGGAGCACTGGTAGGTACGGCGATGGCGTTATGGCCAGCGCTATCCGCCCCTGAAAAACCGGCCAGTGAGGCGCATTTCGAAATTGGGCTTAATGACGTAAGACCGGATGGCGATAGCGACGTTGTTGAATCGGCTAGCGCACTACTTTGGGACAGTGAGGCAGGGGTGATTAAGTACGAGGCGAACGGTTTCGAAAGACGACCGATAGCCAGTTTGACTAAGTTAATGACTGCTATGGTGGCATTGGACTATGGCGTTGACTTGGACAAAGAAATGACTATTATGCCCGAGGAATATCGGATTGGTGGACGACTGGTTTTAGCCCCAGGCGAGCGCGTGACGATGCGGGATTTATTGCATGCTTCGTTAATGGGATCAGCTAATAATGCGACGCTGGCTTTTGTTCGGGGAGTGGGGGTAGAGGAGGAGGAGTTTATTCGAGCCATGAATCGCAAGGCGATTGCCCTGGGATTAGAACAAACTGAGTTTGTGGAATTGACAGGTTTGGATTTGCATAATATTTCCACTGCCTATGAGGTGGCTAAAATTGCAGAATCAGCCTGGCAGGACTATCCCATCATTGCAGAAATAACCAGCAAAATTAAGTATCAATATGTCGTGGGGGGCAGCGGGCGGGAGCATACTATTGTAAATACTAATAATTTGATGGTGGATTATGATTATAAGTTGGCCGGTAGTAAAACTGGCTATTTGTATGAAGCGGGTTTTTGCCTGGTAGTACGAAAAGCGTCCGACAATAATTTAATTGCCGTAGTACTTGGGTCACCCAGTGAATGGGACAGTATGAGTGATGCCAGGACATTGTTAGAAAGACCGTGAGGCAAGAAATTACGGTCATTTAATGTAATGGTGCGCAAGGAGCGCGATCAGCTGTTTTATCAGTAATATTTTGTTTTTATTTGTTGTTTGGTATATTGGTGTATAAATAAAGGGAGTATAGTAATTTAATGTTTTTAATATTTAAGTCAGATTAATAGCACATACTTATGGCAGATTTTAAACCAAATATTTATCCAATAATGTACTGGGGACTGATGTACGGCCTGATTGCAGGCTTTGTGCTATTTATTTTGTTGCTAATGTCGCGGTTTATAACCTTGTTATGGTTTCCAGTATTTTTAGTCGGTGTGATATGGGGCGGATACCGCAATTACAAAAAGCAAAAAAGTGAATCAGGGCATGTGAGCACTCAACCAAAAACAGCACTGGAAGAATTTAAGGAAGCAGCTAGAGATATTGTCGGCGCTACGCGTGATATGGTGGCCGAGCAAGCCCAGGAAGCAGTGGCAGAAGAAGAAGCGGCCAGGACAACAGCACCGGAGGAGACAGATGTAATGGCTGAGGAAACAGAATCGGATTTAGCTAACGAGAACGATGCTTTAGTCGAGCAGACACCAGTGGAAGACGAAATTGTACCCGTTCCTCCAGCAACAGCGGTAGCACCTCCAACACCGCCGAGGGCAGGGAATCAAAGCAATACTAATCAAGCAACTCGAGACCAATCAGGCCAAACGGGACAACCGCTGAATAAGTAAACCCCCACACCCGGTCTTTTGGCCAGGGCTTTTCAGGGGAGCTAATATAAATACCATTCATCACCGGCCTTAAAGGCCGGTGCTTTCTGGGTGTGGGGGTAAAGAAGAAAAATTATTTGACACTCGCGGAGAGTGGGTGGGGCATTTTACCAATGCCATAATATACTAGGCCAGCACGGACGATGGCGGGCATATTGAGGACGTTTCTGCCATCAATGACGATTTTAATACCAGCAGCCTGTAAGTGCTGGGGTGTAAGTGAGTGGACAATTTTGGTGTGATCGCAGGTGAGCATAATGGCATTGGAGTTGGAGAGAACTTCAGAAAGGGACGCAGCGTCTGAACGTTTAGGAATAAACGGGTCGAAAGTTTGGACAGTAATCGACTGTTTTTTGAGCAGAGCCAAGGTTTTTAAAGCGGGGCTATTGCGGATATCGGAAACATTCTTTTTGTAGGCTAATCCAAGCAAGCCTACTTTAAGTTGATTGACCGGCAGTTTAGCTTCTTGAGATGCTTTCAATAATAGCTCGACCATATAAGATGGCATATCTTCATTGATGCGACGAGCCAGCTTGAGGAACTTATGGTCAAAACCTACTTGCTTAGCCCGTTCAATCATGTAGTAGGGATCGACACTGATGCAGTGCCCGCCCACGCCGTTGCCGGGATAGTGTGGCATAAAAGCAAAAGGTTTGGTGGCCGCACCAGCGATCACGTTGGTAATATCGATGCCGAGGACAGCAAAGGATCGGGCCATTTCGTTAATATAGGCGATGTTGATATCGCGGAAAGTGTTTTCCATGATTTTTACGGCTTCCGCCTCGGTGGGGGAGCCCATGACCTTGATTGGTGCTTCTAGGACGCTTTCATAAAAATGTTTGGCATTGTTAACGCCTGTCTTCGTGTAGCCGCCCAGAACGCGTGGAATGTTGCGCACGGACCACTTTGCATCACCGGGATTGATGCGCTCCGGACAATGAACCAAGTGAACGGCCGGAACGTCTTTGAGCAATGGGGATATTACTTCGTCCATTACACCAGGATTAACAGTTGATTCCACGACAATGGTATGCCCCTGCTTCAGGTAAGGTTTAATATTGGCAATCGCTGATGTGAGCGGTATTAAGTCGGGGTGGTTGCTGGCTGTGACGGGTGTCGGGACGGCGATGATTATTATGTAGGCATTGGCAACAACACTAAAATCAGTGCCCGCCTGGATAGGATGTTTCTTTAAAGCTTCAGCTAAGTCGTCATCCCGAAATGGTACCTGTCCGCGTTGGATTAATTCCACCTTCGGTTCGTTGATGTCTATACCTAAAACTTCCCAGCCTTTTTCTCGCGCTAGGACGGCTAAGGGTAAGCCTACATAACCGAGGCCAATAATTGCGACCGTATTATTTATTTTTGTCATTTGTTCTCTGGTTAGCAGAGGCAGGTTTTGCTATACTGCCTGAGCGGTTATTAATTAAAACAACTTATGAATAAACGAATTATTATGTATAGCACCAAAACCTGCGGGTTTTGTAAAGCAGCCAAAGCTTACTTTAGTGCTAACAATATATCATACACAGAAATCGATGTAGGGGAAGACCGAGAAAAAGCTAGAGAGATGATTGAGAAATCTGGACAGATGGGAGTGCCGGTGATAGTGGTGGGAGAAGGCTCGGACGCAGAAGTGATTGTCGGGTTTGATCAGGAGCGCATAGCTGAGGCAATTAAGTAATTGGAAGAAGGCGAGAGTGTATGTATGACGTGGCGATTGTAGGCTATGGACCGGCGGGGATAACGGCGGCTATTTATGTTGCACGAAGAAGATTAAAAACATTATTGGTGGGAGAATTGCCAGGTGGTGAAGTATTAAATTCAGGGGTGATTGAGAACTGGCCGGGAGGAGCCACGACAGATGGCGTAACGTTGGCCCAGGACATGATTAAACATCTCCAAAACCATCAAGGAGAAGTGGATATTGTTCAAGGCAAAGTACAATTGATAAGAATGGAGGGCGAGGAATTTATTTTAGACTATGGCAACGAAAAAAGCAGCCAAGCAAAAACGGTGATTTACGCCACCGGTCGACATCCGCGCGAACTAGGGGTGCCGGGCGAAAAGGAATTTAAAAATTTAGGGGTCAGTTATTGCGCCACTTGTGATGCGCCGTTATTTAACGATAAGACGGTGGCCGTGGTTGGTGGCGGTAATACTGGGGCTGAGGCGGTAATAATGCTGCAGAATTTTGCAAAAAAAGTTTACTTTTTACATATCGGTCAGCAGCTAGCGGCCGATGCGGTTCTGCTAGAAAATATTTTTGACAATAAAAAAACAGAAGTGATTGTCAGCGCTAAAACATTGAAAATTGGCGGGAATAAATCGGTCGAAGGGCTGGAATATGAGGATCTGATATCCGGAACAAAGAGAATGTTACCGGTGGAGGGAGTGTTTGTAGCAATTGGAGCAACACCTAACATCGCCCCGGTTAAAGATTTAGTTAAGTTAAATGAATGGGGAGCAATTGTTGCCGATCGCTATGGTGTAACCAATCAAGCTGGTTTTTTTGCCGCCGGGGACGTCACCAATGTTCGAGACGCACAGATTGTGGTGGCCGCCGGACACGGCTGCTCCGCTGCTTTATCCGCTGGTGATTATATCGCCAGAATGTGACGAAAGAATAAGGTGTTGGGCTGATTGGTAATTCGATAGGGTCGGTCAAGTCAATATGTGTCAATATGCCTTGTCAGGATGGGTTAGTTGTGGTAAATTCCGCATTTGCATTATGAAGGTGGTAAAACAAGTAACAGCAGCGGCACTAAGGTACTTAATAAAAGCATTGCTATTTATTAAGCGGCTTTTTCCGGCATCGCATTATGCGTTACTAGCTTTATTGTTTATTGTTGGTCTGGAATTAATTTTTGCTTTGCAGCGCTGGGTGCTAGTGGTAGCCCAAATAGTAATAGTGGTTGTTTCGATTGGTGTAGTGTTAGTAAGGATCGAGGAATCGGGAAAATTTACTTTATCCAATATGCTGCTGCCGATATTGGCTGCTATCGGCTTGTGCGGTTTTGGCTTTTTATTACCAACCTCATATATCTTGCATTTGTATATCATCGCCGCTGGTGCTGTCTTATTCTTTATTCTTAAACATGGCGCACGGCAGGCGTACCCGATCTGGAACTGGATGATATCATTGCTGGTGTATTTTTTAAATATTGCCTTTATATTAGGGCTGCGTTTTCATTTGTATTTACCGATCATTTTCCTGTTGTTTTTGGTGTTTATGGTAACTGCCTTACTAGCGTGGCAAGCATTGCGCCGGTTAGCTAGCGGGTCGGTGATTATGCTACCGGTAGCGGTAATGGCTTTCGTTCTCACGCAACTAGTTTGGGTTATGCAGTTTCTGCCAGTACACTATTTAATTCAGGCGGGACTTACTACATCAGGCTATTATGTGATGTTTAATTTGTTGGGACTGAGCGTGAAAAGAAAAATCACCAAAGGGGACTACCTGGAATATGGCTTGGTGGGACTGACGGCGATTATCATTATATTACTCAGTGCGCAGTGGATATGAGCGGATATCATCTTCGACTAACAAGTTGGCAACAGTCACACTAGTGCTAAACTTTTTTGTATAGTTAAGTAAAATACGTATCATGATGAATGATCAAACAGAAGCAAATAAATCAGTAGTTCGAGTGTCATTATTGTGGCTGCTGCTCGGAGCAGCGTTAATGGTGCTGCTCGGGATGGGTGGGGGGGTGCTAGTTAACCTGATCTGGTCTCCGACAGTGTTGCCTCTGACCGAAGGCCAAGAATTAATAACGACTACTGTCCAAGAGGTAACGATTTCACCAAATAAGGCGGTGGCGGAGATAGTAGACAAAGCAGATAAATCGATCGTCGGCATCACGGTAAAAGATGCGACCAATAAAACATTGCTGGCTAATGGCGTAGTGGTGACGAACGATGGGTTGGTTGTTACTAGTGCAAGTTTACCGAAAGTAGATTTAACAGCGATTGATTACCTGGGCATGGAAGCGCCACTGAGCGTAGTTGGCAGTGATGAACTGTACGGTTTAACATACCTGAAGTTTGAGGAAGGTGTCGTCGGCCCGCTCGATGTGCGCAAGGAAGGCGTATCGGCCGGCAGCGAGTTGCTGCTGCTTGGTCGCGCTAAATTAACTTTTTTACCCCAAGTAGAAAAATGGGGTCTAAAAGAATGGATTCTGCCCCCAGAAATAAGCCCGCGGGGCATGCAAAGGATTTGGCGCGGTACTATGCTCAATGATCCGACATTGACCAGCGGTGCATTAATTGATGATGAAGGACGATTAGCGGGTTTATTAATGAATGGACCAGCTGGACTGGCGATTAGTGCTGAAGACTTATTAATTAGCATGCAGCGTTTGTCTCAGGGGAAGCGGGAGACGGACCCCTTGCGTGATTTAGGTATCAAGCTGCATTTTAATTTACAAACAAGCAGTACGGATGGTCGACAATTTACACCACAAATAACAAGCGTCGAAGAGGACACACCGGCTGCTCTAGCTGGGCTTAAAGTGCAAGATGTTATTGTGGGCATTAATGGCAACAAGCTAAGCTGGGACAAAAGTTTAGTTAGCCAGATTATGGAACAGCCAGTAAGAGAAGTAACTGTTAAGCGCAGCAATCGGGCGGAAGATATTGTCTTGACTATTAACGCAAAACCCCAATGATGGCGCGGTGGCTTAAGTTTGTATTGGCAGCCGCCGGGATCGTTGGCATACTGATAATTTTTTCCCTGGTGCAGGAAATGAATCGCCGTTTATCTGTGCAGCGAGAAATCGTACGACTGGAAAGCGATGCAAATAAATTAGAAAAGAATTTAATTCAGATGGAAAATTTGAATCAATATTTTAAAACTAATGATTTTGCCGAATTGATGGCACGGGAAAAGTTGAATTATCGAGCGGAGGGAGAAAAGGTTGTGTTGATTCCGGAAATTGAGGCAGTGCAGGACGAGAGCGCTGAGACGGATCAAGTAGACGAGCGATCGATACCAAAAAGATGGTGGGATGCTTTTTTTACTAAACCGCTAGCCCGCTAGGACGAGGATTTGGAGAAACAAAGACAAAGCCGGTAATATATAGTCATGGGTTCGTCCAAAGGTAAAGTTATTGGAATCTTTCTTTGCATCCTGCTAAGTCCTGTAGTGGTATGGATGTTGCTGTGGATCTCGATAATGGTTAGCACTAATATCTATCAGCATAATCTGAGCGAATCAGGCTTGTGGCCAATCATTTGCTCATCCCGAGGGTGCGTAACGACTAGCGGTTGGCACAAACATTATCGGGCAAGGCTGGTATTTGCGAGAGAAACTAAGCAAAGTATGCCAACGCCGGAAGAGGCGTTAACGACTTTAGCGAGGCAGCATTTGGTAGATAAGGTGCTGGGTGATTCTTCGATTACGCTGGGCAGCGCAAGACGATATCGAGAAGAAGTTCTGCAGGCCAAGGACGAGGAAAAGATCATGAAGGCTACCGGATTAAATCTGAATGATTACGACTCGATGGTGATATTGCCACTGCTTAAACAGGAGATGCTGAGACAGCGCATGAAGGGTGAAACTCTAGAGAAGATGTTTGAGCAGTTAGCCGCGGAGCGTAAGTTGTGGGTGCTGCCGCGAGGTTTGGTGTGGGATAAAGAAACCGCCGAAGTGAAACAAAAGTAAGGATTAAGCTAAAATCCCAATGACCAATGCCCAATGCCCAAAGAATGTCCAAATCCTAAACTAGTGAAATTCTAAACAAAATAGAAAATAGAAATTGGGCTTATAAAATTCAAATGCCAAAGTTCAAATGTCAATTCAATGACAAATGCCAAATATCAATAGTGAACAGTGTAATACCTTTTATGTCTAATCGGTTGCGGTAAGCGAGAATAAAATAGTATTATGGCAACGGGAAATAATGTGCTGTTGATTTGCGGGTATGGTTCAGTGGTAGAATGCAGCCTTCCCAAGGCTGAGATACGGGTTCGATTCCCGTTACCCGCTCTGACTATGAGGGAGAGGAGGCATCCTCTCCCTCATCGAAAAATCACTTCATGATTTTGCTACTCCCTTACCACAGGGTGGTCTTAGTTTGGCGGCAGAGCCACCAAATTCGGCATATTTAAATAGCTGGCTTATTGAATTTCTAGGTAAGAAAAAGACCACCGAGAAGTTTTTTAGACTTGGGTGGTCGTGAAGGGTGTCGCCCGAGGGGGAGTGAGAAGCTGGCCTGAAAGTGGTTTACCGGATCCGGAAGCAACGGCTGTGGTCGCACCAGTGATCGTCTCGTTCGAGCCAGTCGGCGGTGGGGCGGGGGTTTTCCTGTAGGCGTTCAAACTCGTCCAGCGTGAGCGATCGGTAGCCCCAAAGCTTCATCAGCAGAAGGACACGGCGGCCTGTCATATTGGGCGTTATGTATTTCTGATGAAGCTTGGAAAACGTCTCGTGCTGTATACGATGAAATATAATGTGATAAGCTAAGTGAAAATAATTAACAATAGAAAAAATATGGCTGAAAAACTATTTAATGAACCAGTGACAAAAATAGTGGATGCGTACGATCTTTTCGATAACATCCATCAAAGAGAGTTAAAGAACTTTAAGTTTCGGCCAAGCGCCTATGGGATATTGAGAGAAGGCAATAAAGTCTTATTCAAACGACATCCGGCGATCAAAAAGTACGATCTTCCCGGTGGGGGTATTGAATTGGATGAGACCATAACTGATGGCTTAATCAGAGAATTTATGGAAGAGACAGGATTAATGATAAAAGTCGGTAAGCTGATATCGGTTGAAGATACCTATTTTACTTACAACGGTGAAGATGCGCATGGTATTTTGATATTTTATGAAGTTGAAAAAATCAGTGGCGAACTGACGCCAAACGGAGAAGATTCCGTGGACGTAAAATTTCGAGACATTGATTCATTGGCACAGGAAAACGTGCACAGATCGTGCTGGAATATAATCACTCTAATTAAAATGAAGAAAGGTGCTTGATTTATGGAGTTTGATAGTGTTTTGTGGTGTCTATTAGGTAATGAACAACATCGACTTGCGTTGAGGCATAAGTCTTTATAAATTATATAAGTATGAAAAAAGGTATTGATATTTTATGGAGCGTGTTGGGGGGGGTAGTCGGAGGAGCGGTGATGATAATGCTCATTCAAAACAGCCCGCAAACAGCTAAGTTTTTCCAAAGTGACCAACCCCTAATACCAGAAACGTTAACGCAAGATGAGGCAGCGGATGGGTCAATATTTGCGCCGGATGGAGATAGCGAGTGTAGCATTGTAAAGGCTGTGGAGCGAGCTAATCCGGCAGTGGTATCGATCGTGGTAACTAGGGATGTGCCGATTATTGAAAGATATTATCAGGACTCACCGGAAGTGCCGTTTGATCCGTTGAACGATTTCTTTGGAGGTAATAACTTTTTCTCCCCGTTTAATCTGCGAGTACCGCAGTATCGACAGAACGGAACACAGAAACAGGAAATTGGCGGCGGGTCTGGTTTTATTGTGTCGGCCGATGGTTTAATTGTAACAAATAAGCATGTAGTGGATCAGGAGGGGGCGGAATATACAGTATTTCGAAATGATGGAACAAAATTTGATGCGCAGGTGTTAGCCAAAGATACGGTGAATGATTTAGCAATCATTAAGATAGAGGGAAATGATCTGCCATTTTTGGAATTCGCTGATTCGGATAATTTGAAAGTGGGGCAAACGGCTATCGCGATAGGCAATGCTTTAGCTGAATTTAGGAATACGGTATCGGTAGGAGTTATTTCTGGCTTGGCACGATCAATTACAGCTGGTGATAATATGGGGCAGTCGGAACAGTTGGATGAAGTGATCCAGACAGACGCAGCAATTAATCCGGGCAATTCAGGTGGTCCACTGCTAAGCTTGGGCGGGCAAGTGATCGGGGTGAATGTGGCAGTAGCTTTGGGCTCAGAAAATATTGGTTTTGCGCTGCCGGCAAACGTGGCTAAGGAAACGCTAGAGTCGGTAGTACGGACGGGTAAGATCGAACGCGCATATATCGGTGTGCGGTATACCATGATTACTCCGGCCTTAGTGGAAAAAAATAAGTTATCGGTTAATTATGGAGCGCTAGTGGTGCGCGGTGCATCTGCGGAAGAATTGGCTGTTGTGCCAGGATCTCCGGCTGATAAAGCTGGACTGGTTGAAGGAGATATTCTCCTGGAGATTGATGGTGTGAAAATCGAAGGCAGCAAGACGTTGTCCAGCCTGGTTCAAAAACGTAAAGTGGGCGAGACACTGAATCTGAAATTGCTGAGCAAGGGTCAAGAGAAGACGACAAATGTCACGCTGGAAACAGCCCCAGAGTAAGAGTGAAGAAACAGTGCCTTTGCACCGGGGTGCCAACAATTTTAATGAATGTGTTTTAGCGACGGTTAGAACAATCCAGCGCGGTCAGACGATGACTTACAAAGAAGTGGCGATTTTAGTGGGCAATCCTCAGGCTTACCGAGCGGTCGGAAATATCTTACATAAGAATTATGATAAAAGTGTGCCTTGCCACCGGGTGATATTATCGAACGGAAAGACTGGCGGATATAACCGCGGGAGGATAAATAAAATACGGCGGTTAGTTGAAGAAGGGGTAATATTTTAAGCATCAGGAGAAAGGCCTTATTAAATATTAAAATAATATGCAACTAAGCAGTGGGAACTTTGGCAGCAATGCTAGCATGCCAACCAAATTTACATGCGATGGGAACGACATAAATCCATCGCTGTTGATTAGCGGCGTACCCGAGCAGGCAAAAAGCCTAGTTCTAATTATGGATGATCCTGATGCGCCAGCGGGAATCTGGGACCACTGGATTGTATTTAACATGGCGCCTGCCTTAACCCAAATAGATGAAGGTGCCGAACCGACAGGCATGCATGGACTGGGGACGAGCGGTACTTTGAAATACCACGGTCCGTGTCCACCATCAGGTGAACATAGGTATTTCTTTAAGCTCTATGCATTAGACACGATGCTGGATTTAGGAGAGGGAGTATCTAAAGGAGAAGTGGAGAGAGCGATGGAAGGGCATGTTATAGAGCAGACGGAATTAGTAGGGAAGTATCGGCGAGGATAGAAAGTAAATCCTAGGGCCTAAATCCGAAATCTTAAATCCTAAACCCAGCCTTCGCCAGAGGCTACGGCGGGCAAGGCAAACCTAAAATTAAAAATCATAAATCCTAAACAGCGCGAGGGGACGATCGGGCTATTTCTTGATTGATTGGGCAGGATATACTATAAAAGGGCGACGGCCGATGTAGCTTCCCACTACGCTTAATCACAGATTAATCTTCGCGGGACAGGCAGTTGTAAGACTTAGTATTACTTGCCCTGCGAAGCTTTGTCTAAAAGGCAGAGCGAGTATCAGCCGATGTAGCTCAGTGGTAGAGCAATGCTTTCGTAAAGCAGAGACATGGGTTCGATTCCCGTCTTCGGCTCCAAGAAAAAATGGTATGATGAATTGAAATTTATGCCAGAACATTATGAAAAAATCAGACCACGAAATCCCAGCCAAGAACCGTTTGAAGCAGAAGACGAAACAATAATTAGTGGTGCGGTAAGTCCAGAAGAGAAAGAACGAATGGCGCTGTTAATGGATTTTGAAAAAAACCTAAGTCCAGAAATTCGAGAACAAATTATGAATAAAGTCCAGGATATAGGCACTGACGACATTGCATATTCAAGCTTGTTTACTGGAAATTCCTTTATTGATAGAAATCCCACTCCTAGCCATGGCGGCGATCGCTTAGCAGAGGAGCTATTTGAAATCGATCCTAAAATTGGTGAGATGACTGGCGCAGAATTTTTTAAGCAAAGATATGCATTGATTGATCAATATCTTTTCCCGCGTCAATTAAATCGAGGCTTAAAAAAAATGAATGCTGTTTTTGAGCAAGGAATAGTTGGTACAAGCAAGGAGTTTAATTTTGAACAAATGATGGGCAATCTGGCAATTGCTTGTGGAACTAGCGTCGACGAAATCGATGCACTTTGGAAACAAGGCGGTAAAGAAAAAGTTACTGAATTTGCGTGGAGTAAGGGCATATCTAAAAACAAATTGGATAAAAGAATGGAGGATCTCGAGGCAAATAAGGTTAAAATAAGTGCTATAGAGCATAAAAAATTATTAAAGGAGAAAAGGACAGCTGGCGAGCATGCGCTTATTCATTTTAATATCACTGGCAGGGCTCCACGTTGGCTTGATTGGAAAGAAAGTTCTTATCGGCCCCCAGAAGAAAGCGATTTTCTGGAAATAAGTTCTACCGCTTGGACTCACCGACACGATAACGTTGCTGTGATTTTCGACATATCTGATCTTGAGGAAACAGAACCGGGACCGAAAGGAAGGTTTGATTTAGGAAGAGATGAGTTATTTCCAAAAACTTTTACTAGCGCTTCTGTTGTTGATACTCCTGGATCAAAAAAGATAGGTTCATCAAAACCTCGAACAGAATTTGGATTTATTACTGCGACAAGAATACCTCCTAGAAAATTTCAGGGGCTTGTGTATTCGTCTATAAAGAGAGATTACATAGAATATTTTAGCCAAAAGACACAAAGCCTTCAATACAACGGAAAAGAGTACTATACCGACACAGAAATTTTAAGAATAGTTAGAAATATTGCGGCCACGATGGTCGAAGCTAATAAAGATCAACTAAGGCTTCTCATGCCTATTTATGACTCAAAAGGAAATTTACTCTGGCCAAAAAAGATGAGCTACGAGGAAGTGAAAAAGGTTGTGGTTGAAAGAAAAAAGCAAAGTGAAAAATAAAAAACTCTGTGTGATATAATGCCACTATACGGAGGAATAAGCTTGGTTGACATCGCCGTTAGTTTATGTATTATTAATAGTTATGCCACAAATTCAAATCTCCATACCAGTTTCCATCTTTAAAGAAGATAAAGTGTTTGTTGCCTATACGCCGGCACTGGATGTGTCCACGTGTGCAGATACACTTGCCGAGGTTAAAAAACGTTTTGCGGAACTGGTTGGTATATTTTTTGAAGAACTGGAGCGCAAAGGTACAATAAACGAGGTCCTGGAATCTATGGGCTGGAAAAAAGTGAAGAGCTCATGGTCAGCACCGGTAGAAGTTGAGCATTCTATTGAGAGTTTTGAAGTACCAGCACGGTCATGAAATGTCCAAGATCACGCCAATAGCTTGGAAGAAATTTGATCGGTTTCTTCTTTACATTGGCTGCACTTTTGAACGGCAAAAGGCAAGTCACCGTATCTACAGTAAGCCCGGATTATCACGACCGATCGTGGTGCCTGCCTATAAATCTCTGCCGGTTTTTATAATCAAGAATAATCTACGAGTGTTAGGTATTAGTCAAAAGCAGTATCTGGAAATTATCAATCATTTATAATACCCCTTGACGTGTACAGACAGCTTAAGGCTCACATATGGAAAAACCAGAAGCACAAAAGAAGATTCAAGACTTAACACGACGGCTGCAAAAAGTGGCCGACTGTCTTTGATTTACAGAATAAGGAAGTAAGGATCAAGAAGATAGAGGCCGATTTACAGCAGACAATAACCTGGACGCCTGCCCTACAAGAGAAGCAAAAAGAATTGGCGGAGTTTACCGACGATGTACAGTGGTATAAGACAACAAAAGAAAGGATAAACGAGTTAGCTAGTCCCGACTGGCATTTAACAGGCACCACTGACGATCAGGCAAAGAAGGACTGGATTGATATCGCGGAGGAAGAGTTGAAAGAGATTGATTCAGAGCTTCAGAGCCGTGAGAAAGTAATGCAATTTGATGGACCGCACGACAAGGCCGGAGCAATTATTACTATTCAGGCTGGAGCAGGAGGGACTGATGCGATGGACTGGGCGGAAATGCTGGAGAGAATGTATTTACGCTGGGCGGAAAATAAAGCGTGGCCAACGTTCGTATTAGACCGTTCAACAGGCGAAGAAGCGGGAATTAAGCATAGTACATTTGAAGTTAATGGACTATATGCTTATGGGTTATTAAAGGGTGAAAGAGGAGTGCATCGGCTAGTGCGGCAGTCCCCATTTAACGCGGATAAGCTGCGACAAACTTCTTTTGCACGCGTAGAGGTTGTCCCTCTTTTGAAAGAAAAGGAAATGCCAGCCGTCGATACGGCAGACTTAAGAATTGATACCTACCGAGCGGGTGGAGCCGGGGGACAGCATGTTAATAAAACAAGTTCAGCGGTGCGGATTACGCATCTGCCAACAGGTATAGTTGTGCAATGTCAGAATGAACGGTCGCAAGGCCAGAACAAGGCGCACGCACTAGCTGTTTTGCAGTCAAAGCTGCAGTTGTTAGTCGAAGAGCAGCATGCGAAGGCAGTGAAAGAGCTTAAAGGCGATTATGTAAAGGCAGCGTGGGGAAACCAGATTAGATCGTATGTCTTGCATCCTTATAAGATGGTAAAAGACCACCGCACTAAAGCCGAAACGTCCAATGTGCAAAAGGTGCTAGAGGGAGATTTAACGGGTTTTATACCGAAACTTTAGGAATAAATAAGCATTAGTCATAGAGTGACAATCGCGTGTGGTATAATAGCAAACGTACAGTAACGAATACTGGAAGCGGTAAAGAGCTTAAGTTTAGTGTTTAAATTAACGTAATTATTTATCTAGATATTGAGGGGATAGGGTCATGATTACTTTTTCTAACGTGTCGAAAAAATATAGCCGAGACAGCGCTGCTCTACATGAGATTAATATTAAGATTCCCACGGGTGATTTTGTGTCGATCGTGGGACAGAGTGGAGCCGGCAAGTCTACCATGCTTAAGTTGATTTCGGCGGAGGAGCGGCCGACTAATGGTAAGATCGTGATAGACGGATGGGATATAACAAAAATTAAAAAGTGGCAGGTGCCTCACTTGCGCCGGCAAATCGGAGTAGTTTTTCAGGATTTTAAGTTACTGCCAAAAAAATCCACTTATGAGAATGTCGCGTTCGCTATGGAGGTGGGAGGAGCGCGGACACGTGAAATCAGGGAATCGGTGCCGCATATATTAAAACTGGTTAATTTAACGAATAAAGCGACAGCTTACCCGGGGGAATTATCGGGAGGCGAAAAGCAACGGGTAGCAATTGCGCGCGCCCTGGCTTATAAACCACAGATTCTGTTGGCCGATGAACCAACTGGCAATCTAGATGCGTTGCATTCGTGGGACATTGTGCAGTTATTAATTAAAATTAATAAATTAGGAACGACTGTACTACTGGCGACACACAACAACGACATAGTAAATGCGTTGAAGAAAAGAGTCCTGACGTTAAGTCAAGGCAAGGTGGTCGCGGATAAGAAGAGCGGAACATATAAACTCTAAATGAGCACATGCTACAGCCCAACAAACAAACAGAAATAAAGGTGGAATCACATAAAGTAGCAGCTATGTCTTGTGGGAAGGGCACAGAGGTTTTATGGGGATGGGCAATGCCAAAAGGCGAGAGGGTAGTTTAGTATATATTTATGATTGGCGTATCATTTTTCCGAGTCAGCAAGGCGGCGTTACAAAATTCTTGGCGAAATGTTTGGTTGACTTTGGCTACGCTGGTAATCATGACTATTACGTTGTTGGTTGTGTTGCTGCTTTATTATGCCAATATTTTTGGTCTAGAAGTCATTAAGGACATCGAGCAGAAAGTCGATTTGTCGGTAACTTTTAAAGATGGCATCAGCGAGCAACAGGTGAATGAAGTAGCCAAGACAGTGAGTAGCCGAAGTGATGTGCAGGGAGTACAGATTATTAGCAGCGAGCAAGCGCTGGAAATTTTCAAACAGCGGAACATAGACAAACCTTTTATTGAAGAGTCGCTAAAAGAATTGGAAGAAAATCCATTACCGGCCAGCATGTTTATTGTGGCAAAAGAACCTAAGTTCTACGAGGCAATTGCCGGATTTTTGGGCACGGATAGATTTGCAGAAATAATTGACGAAATACACTTTGAAGACTCACGGTTAATTATTGAGCGCTTGATAAGTTTAATTGAAACTATTAAGAACGCCGGTTTAATCATTAGTGCTGTGTTTGCTGGCTTGGTCGTGTTGATCATGTTCAATACCGTTCGGTTAGCTATTTATAGTTTCCGCGAAGAGATTGATATTATGCATTTGGTGGGTGCATCACGGTGGTTTATCCGCGGGCCGTTTGTCATAGAATCAATTTTAGTGGCGCTGATATCCGTAGTGATGGCTAACGCCATTGCTTGGCCGATTATTAAAGCAGTAGCCCCAACTCTCACCACGTTCTTTTTCGAAGGGCATATCCAAGGAGAGCCTTTTGATATTTATGTGCATACACTTGATAACTGGCCGAATATTGTCGGATTGCAATTGGCCGTGGCGGTTGGACTTGCCATGTTCAGCAGCATCATTGCTTTACAGCGATACCTGAAATCGTAAGAGAAGAAAATTGATAGAATGAAAGACTCCCGCCTCGAGCGGGTGTTTGTTTGATGGGTGGGGGAATGTTAGATAAAGAAGAACGTAAAACGTAAAGCGAAAATAACGACGCAAAATTAAAAACGCCAAAAGCGAACAGGTTTGATGAACCTTAGGTGACAAGTTAGAACCTTGTATATGCTGGCGACGACGAAGTAAAAATGAAGATAAATGACACAAAGCAACTACACGAGCTGGTGTGACAAAAGAGGTTTCTTGTACCTAACTGGAAAAGCGTATGGCTACGGCAGGCGGGGAAGGATATCGGTTAGAGAAGGTGGTATCTCTAATACTTTGATAAGCGGAGCTTGGCTTACCAGGTCATACATAGCGGGCAGGTAGCGGGCGGAATACAAAGTAATACGTAGGCGCTGTCCGGCAAACTGGTGAGAGGGAATGAGGCGAGCTTCTAATACACCAGTATGGTGACGCAGCTGGCGAAGCATATCATAACGCAGCCCCTCTACCCAAACATCAACGACGCGGGGACAAGACAAGTCCAGGGAGATTTCATCTATGGTTCCTTGATGGACTAGTGACCCGTGGTGCAGCAGGAGCACCGGCAGTTGCAGCACGTCAGCGGCACGAGCTTGGCGAGTAGCAACGATAACGGTACGACCAGCAAATGTTTCAGACAGAAGATTCCTGATATACTTGGCACCGAGCTGATCGGTCACATCATCGAGCAGAATGAGCGGCGTATCCGAGATGGCAGCACGAGCCAGATTTAATTTGAGCTTCTGGGTCAACGACAGGGTATCAGCGGGGCGATGGAGAAACTCATTAAGACGCATTTGATCGCCGACGTTTCTTATCCGCTCTGCTGCATCGCTAACTTGATGCGTAGAGGTATAGGCTTGCAGCACTTGATAACCGGTGTCCCGGCTATTTTCAGTTTCTTCGGCCGAAACGTAACCGGCGGATAATCCTTTGAAATCTCCGGGTCGGCGACCGTTAATCGTGATCCGTCCGCGGCTGGGTAACAACTGTCCGGTTAGCAAACGTAAAAGTGATGACTTGCCGGCAGCGGAGTGGCCAAAAAGTGTGCATTGAGTGGCCTGGGGCAATTGAAAAGTAATGTTATTTAAGGCCGAGTGTGTAGACTTATTTCCGCCAAAAAAATAAAACCACGGCCGGGACAAAACGTAGTCGAGGTGAACACTATGTACATCAACAAATGCTGTTTGGTCAGCCATACGAGGTAGTATACCATACCGAATATGACTAATTTATTAACGGAGTTAAATGAGAAGCAGCAAGAGGTCGTAACCGCTACTGAAGGTCCCGTATTAGTACTGGCAGGAGCCGGCTCGGGCAAAACTAGGGCGTTAACTTATCGAATAGCCTATTTACTAACCACCAAGAAAGCTCAGCCGTCACAAATATTGGCGGTAACGTTTACGAACAAGGCAGCAGGAGAGATGAAAGAACGGGTCCACAAATTAATGGGTGGAAAACTAACGACACTTCCGGCAATCAGCACCTTTCATAGCTTGGGTGTTCGCATGCTCCGTGAACATAGCTACAAAACAGACCGGTCACCCAAATTTATTATTTGCGACGCTGGTGACAGTGAAAAATTAATTAAGATGGCCATGAAGGAACTAAACATATCACGGCAGATGTTTAGCATTAATGGAATAAAAAATAAAATCTCGATGGCAAAAACCAGCCGTCTGACACCTGGGCAACTGGCCGAGCAAAAATCACCGGCGAGTGAAGCGGCAGCAGCGGTATTTGCCAGATACGAACAATTACTGAGAGAGAATGACGCCTTTGATTTCGATGATTTGATCATCCGGCCGATAGATATTTTAGAAGCACACGAGCA
Source organism: Candidatus Andersenbacteria bacterium RIFCSPHIGHO2_02_FULL_46_16 (assembly GCA_001817065.1). Lineage (GTDB taxonomy): Bacteria > Patescibacteriota > Andersenbacteria > UBA10190 > UBA10190 > UBA10190. Next base: position 1,919 of record MHHQ01000013.1, on the reverse strand, counting down.
AATCAGGCAACAATATCAAAATCGTTGGCGATACCTGCTAGTGGATGAATACCAGGATACCAATCCGCCACAAGACCGGATACTAGAACTACTCATAGGTCCCGAGCGTAATATTTGTGTGGTAGGTGATGATTATCAGGCGATATATTCCTGGCGGGGAGCTAATGTTGAGCATATTTTACAATTCGAAAAAAAATATCCAGATTGCCAAGTGGTATATCTAACGCGTAATTACCGGTCTAGTCCGGCAATATTGTTAGCCGCTAATGAAGTGATAGCAGAAAATGTTTTGCAAAAACATAAGCGTTTATGGACGGATAAAAAAGAAAGCGAACCGATCAGGGTCGTCACCCTAGGCAATAGCCAAACCGAAGCAAAATGGGTTCGGCAGGAAATTGAGCAATATGTGGAGGGTGGCGGTCAACGCAAAGACTGCGTAATTTTGTATCGCACAAATGCCCAATCACGGGCGTTTGAGGAAGAGTTTCTGCGCAGCGGTATGCCATACACAATTATCGGCGGATTTCGCTTTTATGAGCGTCGTGAAATTAAAGACGCCTTAGCGTTTCTGCAATTTTGGGTGAATAGAAATTCGCTGTTGGCAGTACAGCGGATTGCCGCCACCATGTGGCGAGGCGTTGGTCCGAAGACGCTATCACGCTGGAGTGAAGCCTCTGGAACGGGTCGCAGCTTAGAACAAGTGGTTGAAAGTGCGGCTGGACGATGGCCAGTTGTGCAAGAGTTTTTGAGCAGTTTCCGGTCGGCGGATGACCAGGCCTTTGCTACCGTGGCAGATTTATTGAAATGGCTGCTAGGAAAAAGCGGCTATTTGAAAATGATTAAGGGATTGCCGGATGGCGATGAGAGAATGGAGAATTTGGAAGAGCTCTTGAATGTGGCAACGGCTTTTAGTGATCCCGGGCAATTTCTGGAGGAAGTGGCTTTGCTGGCGGATATAGACACCTTGGAGCAAGAGCATGATCGAGTCACGTGCATGACATTGCATGGAGCCAAAGGGTTGGAATATCCCGTGGTTTATGTGGTCGGTTGCGAAGAAGGATTGCTGCCGCATGCAAATAGTGTCGATAAACGAGCTGAATTGGAGGAAGAGAGAAGGTTGTTGTATGTCGGTATGACCAGGGCGATGAAACGTTTAACATTGACGTGGGCACGGACGAGATTCCAGCACGGGCAAGTATTGCCGCAAACAGTCTCACGATTTTTATCGGCGTTAAAGAAAGAGGCGACATGGCTGGAAGTGGGAAGCAGTATGAATAACACATCAACGGATAGCATTAAAGACTATTTAGCCAGATCGTCCAGTAACGAACCCAATGTTACCGAAGTGGAGGAGGGACATTTTATTCGCCATGACAAGTTTGGACGGGGAGTGGTGATAGAAGTATCCGGCAGCATGGCCACCTGTATCTTTGAACAATGTGGTGTGAAGACTCTGGATGCAGCAGCACTTAAAAGTGAAGAATTCTCTCCAGATGTTGCGTGATTCTGTAAAATAGGTATTGTCAGGATGTACTCCCGGGTCGTCTTACGGCCCCACTTCGCTAAAGCTACGAGGGGCAACTATTCATAGAGAATAGGGCCACTTATACTAAAGCTAAGAAATTATCGGAGTATATTCCCGGGTCGTCTAACGGCAGGACATCAGGCTCTGAACCTGGTAATCGGGGTTCGAATCCCTGCCCGGGAACTATAAAATCAAAACTGGCTTAATGCCTATGTTTGATTTAATTATTTTGACTAGCAGGGATTCGAAGGGTAGCCTCGGAGAGCAAACTGATTTGCTCTCCGAGACACCCTGGTCCTAAAGGCTGTGAATTACGAAACTCCAGCTGACCCGCCTTTTCTAGCCACAATTAAACCAACCCACTCTCTGGAAATTTTTCAACAACTCACAATTT
>MHHQ01000012.1 GCA_001817065.1 Candidatus Andersenbacteria bacterium RIFCSPHIGHO2_02_FULL_46_16 | reverse complement strand
GAGGCGCTTTGCGCCGAGGCTGTTTCTTACGATTTCACAAAAAGTGAAAATTGGCGGAGAGGGTGGGATTCGAACCCACGGTCCGTGTGAACGGACTCCGGTTTTCAAGACCGGTGCACTAGTCCACTATGCGACCTCTCCAACGTCAGCACTATACACATATTCTACAACCCAATCAAACCAACAAAACTATTGGCATAAAAGCGATTTCGTGCTTATATAACCCAGCGTTGGCTGATATGTATGTCGTGCCAACTTTAGTTCACTTCCCAATTGATTCAGGAGACCAGCTATGTCCCAGGACACAACCACCACCGACCGTGCAGCAGTTTCTCGAACATCAGGTAAAGTACGGGATATTTACGATCTCGGCGACCGCTTAGCCCTTGTTAGTACTGATCGTATCAGCGCGTTCGACCAAATCCTGCCCACTCTCATACCCAACAAAGGTCGCATCCTTCATGCTATGTCTCTTTTCTGGTTCAAACACTTATCCATTTTCCCCAATCACTTTATTTCAGATGACGCCAATATCTTAAGAGAAGCTCTGCACCAAAAAACCCTAGATCCGCAATATCTTGGTCGCACCATGATTGTACATAAGCTCAAGATAGCCCCCATCGAATGCATCGTCCGCGGCTATCTGTCTGGGTCCGCCTGGCAAACCTACCAAAAAACACAATCGGTTTGCGGCATTGCCCTTCCTCCCGGCTTGACCGAATGTAGCCAATTACCTGCGCCAATTTTCACCCCCTCCACTAAAGCTGAATCGGGCCAGCATGACGTCAACGTTTCTCTTAAGAAGATGACTGATATAATCCAAGAATGGGTCGGTAACTCTATCCTTGGATTAGCTATCGCCATCGAACTACAAGAAAGCAGTTTAGCTGCCTATAGGCAAGCCTCTGAATACGCCCTCAAGCAAGGTATCATCATTGCTGATACTAAGTTCGAATGGGGACTTCACAAAGGCAATCTTACTTTAGCCGATGAAGTTCTGACCCCAGACAGCTCACGCTTCTGGCCAGCCGATCAGTATCAGCCGGGTCACAGCCAGCCCTCTTTCGACAAACAATATGTTCGTGATTGGTTAACCCAAGAAGCCAAGTGGGACCAACATAGCCGTCCGCCCCAACTCCCTGACCAGATAATTGCCCAAACCATCGCTAAATACGAGGAAGCCTACCGTAGACTTACCGGGCAATCTCCCTCCCTATAACCTGAATCATTTAACTCCAGTTCGGTCCCCACCGAACTTTTTTTCTGTCCTACTCAAACAAAACTATCTTAATCTTAAACCTTCACTACCCTCACTGTTGGATCCCAGCCGCTCCGCCCGCTTTTCAGCCCAGACACAACTACCACCTGACCCGACAAACTAATTCGTTTATCTTTTTTTATTATTTGTAAAGCTCTTTTCACCATCTTGTCTGGTTCGGTATAACCTTCTACGTAAATTGGCCAAGCACCCCAACTAAGCTGCAGCTGTTTTTGCACCCTAACACTGTCTGTCACTGCCATTATAGGAATTTCTGGTCTGAACCGAGCCACCGCCCGCGCCGAATATCCGGACCTGGTCGTTACTAGAATGGCAGCCGCTTTCACTTGCCTCGCCAACTCCACCGCTCCTGCTGCTACCGCCAGTTGGGTTGGCGCACCCTTGGAATCACGCTCCGGTTTTAAATTATCCAATGATGACTCCTCTGTCGCTTCAATAATATCGGCCATTGTTTTCACGCTGCGCACCGGATATCTGCCCATCGCAGTTTCCTCCGACAACATGAGAGCATCCGCATGATCTATCACAGCATTGGCTACATCTGACGCTTCCGCCCGGGTTGGACGCGGCTTAAGCGTCATTGAGGATAACATGTGCGTTGCCACCACCACAGGCTTGCCTGCCACCAGACATTTAGCAATCAGCTCTTTTTGCATCACCGGCACCCGCTCAAATGCAGTTTCTAGTCCCAAGTCACCTCGCGCGACCATGACCGCATCCGCTTCTTCCAAAATGCTGTCAAAATTGTCGATCGCTTCCCGCTTCTCAATTTTTACAATTACTTGCGGCGGCTCGATGCTATCTCCGCATAAACGATTGATTCTTTTCTTTAATTGCTGCACATCTTCAGCGGTACGCACAAACGATAACGCCACCATATCTACGTTATTGTTAATTCCCAGAATCAAATCTGCTTTATCCTTATCAGTAAAACCTTCAATGGCTAGCGCTCTGTTTGGCACTGTTAAGCCGCGATAAGAAATTAATGTACCGCCTACTTCTACCTTCGTCAGTATTCTCCTGCCCTCTACCGCTATGACCACCAGTTCCAATAATCCGTCACTTAACAAAATTGCATCGCCCCGCTTCACTTCCTTAGCCAGCGTTACATAAGGCACTGGTATCAAGCCATCTTCCGCACTGCTCGCACCGGCCAGCAAGACGACCGTTGAACCGTCCAGCAGTTCTAGCCCTGCATCTGGCAAACGGCCTACCCGCAATTTTGCCCCCTGTAAATCCTGCATCACCGCTACTTCCCGTTTTTCTTTCGCCGCCGCACTGCGCAACTTCGCCAACAGCGCAAAATTTGTTTCCGCACTGCCATGTGAAAAATTCACTCGCGCCACATCCATACCGGCCTTCAGCATCTCTCGTAATGTCCCTTCCGCATTACACGCCGGACCTAAGGTAGCAACAATCTTAGTCCGATTGACTCCTCGGTCTTTTGTCTTCTTCATCTTAAAATTTTACCACACCTCAAGCGGGACCGTCTGGCGACATGTCTTCCCGCTCAAGATTAAATCCGAAACTTACTCGCCAAAGTACCCAGCAGTGGTATCTTCCAGCTCTTACCCATCAACGCCTGCACCAGCGCAATAATATCTACTATCATCACCACTAGAAACAGTACGTTGCCGACCACTTCGATCCAGGCAGACGCCAGTAAAGACACAATTAATACTCCGAGTACCACCAATCCCTGCCTGATATGCCAATTAACAAATGGGTCATCTTTGCGCACCAGTATCGGCACCAATACCAACACACCCACGTAGCAAAGCGCGGCAAAGACATTCTTTTCTTCCATATCCAATATTTGTTTCTCTTCAGCCATATTTATATGATATAGCATTTTACAATTGTTGCACCGAGATTTCCCACGATCCACCCCTTCTTCCTCTTTTCAACACTGTATATAAAAATTTCCCCAACTGGGGAAATTTTTACTGCTCATTGCCAATGTTACATCATGCCGCCCATACCACCCATGCCGCCCATATCATGACCGCCGCCCATCTCTTTCTTCTCTTCTGGCGCATCGCTGATAATCACTTCGGTGGTTAACATAATCGAGGCAATAGAAGCCGCATTTTGCAGCGCTGACCGCGTCACCATCTTCGGGTCAACAATGCCGGCCTCGAACATATCCACATACACGTGGTTTTGTGCATCATAGCCAACCTTGAAGCCCTGTTTGCGAATTTCTTCCACAATGACTGATCCTTCCCGACCAGCATTGAGCGCTATTTGTCGCGCCGGCTCTTCCAATGCTTTCATAACCAGTCTCATGCCGGTGACAAAATCCCGCTGCGCTTCTTCTTGGCCTTTCTCTTCTTCTTTCTTGATTTCTTCGGCTACCTTCTCAGCTGCGACCAGCAGTGCTAAACCTCCGCCCGGCACAATGCCTTCGGCTACTGCGGCCTGCGTCGCCGACACTGCATCTTCCACTCGGTGCTGACGTTCTTTTTGTTCGGTTTCCGTTGCCGCGCCTACGCGAATAACCGCTACTCCCGATGCAAGCTTAGCCAGTCTCTCTTGCAGCTTTTCCTTATCAAAATCTGACGTCTCGGTTTCAATGGCTTTCTTGATCTGACTGACTCGTGCATCGATTTCTTCTTGTTTTCCTCGGCCGCCCACAATCGTGGTTTCATCTTTATCGGAAATAACCCGATCGGCCTGGCCTAATTGATCGATTTCAACATTCTCCAATTTCAAACCGACTTCCTCGGAAATCACTTGTCCGCCAGTCACTACTGCAATATCTTGCAGCATTTCCTTGCGACGATCCCCAAAACCGGGTGCCTTGACCGCTAACGCACTAAACGTGCCGCGGATCTTGTTCACTATCAAGGTAGCCAATGCTTCACCTTCCACATCCTCAGCAATAATCACCAGTTCCTTGCGACCGGCTTGCATCAACTTTTCCAGCAATGGCAATAAATCGGCCACCGCTGAAATCTTTTTATCAGTAATTAAGATTGCCGGACTTTTTAGCTCCGCCTCCATTTTTTCCGTGTTGGTAACCATGTAGGGACTGATATAGCCTTTATCAAACTGCATACCTTCCACCACTTCCGATTCCAAACCAAAGGTCTGCGACTCTTCCACAGTGACCACACCGTCCTTCGTGACTTTTTCCATCACGTCTGCGATTAAATCACCCACTTCTTTGTCCTGGGCAGAAATTGTTGCTACCTGAGCAACATTGTCTTTACCGGCTACGTCTCGCTTTTGCTCCTCTAGTGATTCCACTACTACTTTAGCTGCTCGGTCCATCCCCCGTCTCAGCACCATCGGATTAGCCCCAGCGGCAAGATTCTTCAAACCTTCTCGAAACATACTTTGTGCCAAAACAGTCGCAGTTGTCGTTCCATCTCCTGCTACATCATTAGTTTTCTCCGCCACCTGCTTTACTAACTCAACACCGACATTCTGTTCTTTGTCAGCCAACTCAATCTCTTTAGCAATCGTCACTCCGTCGTTAGTAATAATTGGCGCACCGAACCCTTTATCCAGTACCACGTTCCGTCCTTTAGGACCTAGCGTCACTTTGACGGCATTCGCTAATTGATCGACGCCTTGGCGTAATTTCTCGCGGGCGGCTTCATCAAAAGTTATTTTCTTAGCCATATATAAGTTGAATGTTAGAAATTAGAAATTATTTATTTAGTCTCGGACGATACCCAGTATCTTATCCTCTTCGATTACTAAGTATTCTTCTTTATCAATCTCCACCTCATCCGGAGCATATTTGGTGAATAAAACTTTATCGCCTTTTTTAACGCTCATCGGCGCTGTCTGTCCGTTTTCCAAGCGCTTACCTGGACCGACTGCTATTACTTCTCCCTGCATCGGCTTTTCCTTATCAACTGTATCCGGCAGCACAATACCAGATGCCGTCACTTCCTCTGCGTCCAAAGGTTTTACCACAACCTTGTCATATAGTGGTTCTATTTTCATATTTTTTGACATTAAAAATTAATAATTAATGAACCTTACATTATAGTTGAAAATAGCCTGCCTGGCAAGCTAAATTCATCTGCCTCCTACTAATTAGCACTCTATCATCACGAGTGCTAACGCGCAAGTGCATCATCGCCCAAACTATCTACCTTCTGTTATTAGGCTGTTTCACCGGCCTGCTTATTCCAAATGGTACCCCATCCCGCCCCCTCAAAGGGATGGTGGAATCCCGCGTAACAGAAAACTGTCTACCCACTTTGCTCCGCAACCCTCAACTTTGAATGGCAGCGCGAGGTTATTCCATTCGCACCTTGTCGGCCAAAGCCTTGATGACGGCTGATTCAACCACGATCTCACGGCCATGGTTTTCTGCGCAGTGGAATAAAAAAGAGCCCGATGTAATTTTTCAAATTGCAAAGGGCTCAAGGGACAAAGGGTCTAAGAAGACCCAAGAGCTCAAGCAGCCCTTGACCGCTTGCGGGCACGGAAGACGAAACGGTCGTCAGGAAACCAGAGACTGCCAAGCCAGCCGTGTTCGCTGTGGAGCCACAGACCAGCGTCATTGTGCCACACGAGGAAGACGCGGAGGTTGCCATCCGAATCGCAGATGGCTTCCATTGCGATCACCAACCACTCACCAAGCGGCTGGTCGGGGTATTGCCAACGAAGTTGCGGACCGACTTCCGCCGGACACAGTTCCAGACCCATCTCTATGGCGCGGGCGCAGATGGCGTCATAACGGGCACATTCCTTGAATCCCAGATCTGCGACGGACAGCCTGACCAGATCAACCTTGGTCTCCTCGGTAGCGACGGTAAACACCTTTTGACCCAGCATGGCACGATCCTGGCTGCCCATCCGGCAGTCATCCTTCTCCAGTTCCGAGCAAAAACCTTTGCCGTTCTTGATGCCTGTGCCGATCCTGATGGTTTTCCAGACTTTCCAATTGGGAGTAGCGACAATCGCCAAGGTCCTTCGTCCCATCAGAAAGTCTCGCACTTGGCCGATAGGTGGCAAAATGCCCGCCCTCTTGGCATCGCGTAGTGCAGTGAAATACCCACCCTCCAATAACTCCTGCGCTTGCTCAGTGGTCAGGCCCGATAGCTGTTCAAACAACTTTTTTGCCTGTCCAGAAATAACCACATCGACCGAAAAGGGGTTCGTACTCATGTGAACGTCCTCCATTTTTGGGGCTCCCTTAGTTTAAGCACACCTTAAACCAAACAAGCGTCCAGGTAGTGAAAAGAACCAACACGATGCATTCTAGCCTCTAAACAAACTTATCAAAGCCAGAACGCAACCCCCGATACTACGCCCATATAAAGTCTTTGTCTATATTATTACCTTCTATCTCACTGTCACATCTACGCATTCACACTTTTTGGCATTTGTCATTGAATTGCCATTTGGATTTTGACATTTGGATTTCACGAGCCCAATTTCTATTTTCTATTTTTTTTATTTCTAGTTTCGAAATTTTTTAGGATTTAAAATTTGTTTCGGATTTCCTCCGTTTAGGATTTGATTAGACATTAGATTTTTCTACCTCGCTGTTTGAAAATTGCAGCCTTGATGCTTCTTTGAAAATTGGAAATTGGAAATTGAAAATTTGATCTTTGTCATTTGGATTTTTTAACGCTCCGCTTTGTTTAGGATTTCTCCAGTTTCGTGCTTCGGATTTTATAACAAAGTCCTCTGCCCTTCTTCCTCATAATACTTCCTCAATATTAACGGCACCTTTGTATTCGGATGAAACGCCAATTCATCCTCGGACAGCACAACCCGATCATGCAACCTATCGTTAACTAATCTTCCTCGTCGTCCCTCGTGTTTCTTTATTGCTCTCAGCTGCCACCATCGCAATGTTCGTTCTATTAAATCGCCGGGCAGTTCTAGTAACCAGTTCTCCAGCAGCTCCTTAATCCTCTGCCGCCAAACCCGCTCCTGAATAAATAATCTCGACTTAATCAACGGCCGCTCGGGATAAATCACATATTGACGTAGCCACATCTGATTAGCCTCCCACCAGCGGCCAAATACATCTAAACCAATTAGCGGCACCATCGCAGTATACTGCTGCGCCATGTACAAGTTTCTTACTGCCCGATTCATTAATAGAGCATCCTCGGTTATATAATGATTTAAACAAATATTGTCCGGCGAAATCTCGTCCCAATATTTTCTGCGGCGCCCGGATAATTGGCTGATCAGCAGCAGCAGCGCTCGAGCTGTCCATATCCGGCCGCGCCTAGCCACTACAAACAAGTCCACATCACTGGACCAGCTGGTATTGAACCACGCCAGGGATCCGCTGCCGCCAACCATTCTTACCAGTGGCACTAAATCAAACCACCACCCCACCCGTCGGGCAATCTTCCATTTTTGTTGGGCCAACGCATGCCTGGTCAATCGTTGCCGCACATAACGTATAGCTTCCTGCTTTTCCTCTTCTCCTCCTGGCCCTTCTTTATGCACCGCACTTCGCAGCCAATAATAACCCCACAAGATGCCCACTTTCTTTTTTAGCATCGCCGAATTACTCAGCGTTTCCGCGACATCCTGCAAACTCGGCGCTTGATGACCATGCCACCGCTGCCCCGAATCATCCCGAGCCACCACCAAAGACCGCCATATCTGCACCTTCGTTAAAGGCATTTCAAATAGGCTATAAAAACGCAGCGTATCAAATACTGCCTGCTCTAAATACCAGTCCCCCTGCATAACTCAAGCGTAAATCCTCTTTAGAAAAGATAAAATAGGGATTTGATTGCATTGCCTTCAGCTATGGCTTGTGGCACTCTGGTGCTTATGAAGAAAACACGAAAAAAAAACCAACTGGCAGCTTTCAGTAATAATAGTCAACACGCGACGACTAATGACATCGAAGAGTTAGCAGCCATCACTGCCAAGCAATTTAATGTCGTCGATGAGCGATTCAACAAAGTCGATGAGCGACTTAAAAAAATAGATAAGCGATTCAACAAAGTCGATGGCCATCTGGGACGACTCGAACGCGGACAAGAGGCTGTACTTAACGTCCTTAACGAGAACAATCAACTCCTTAGAGAAATTCGTCACTTGCCCCAACGCGTGGAACGCCTGGAACGATCAGTCTTCCGTCGATAACACCAAGGCAATAATAACAAGACCGGCACCCCCCCCGATATTCCCCGCTCCCAACCAATCTATTAAGTTTTTAGAAATCACCTAGTTTCAAAGCTCACGCCTTTGATCATTAGGATTTAGGATTTGGCCTTGCCCGCCGTAGCCCAGAGCGAAGTCGAAAGACGAAGGCTGGCATTGCCCACCGTAGCTTTATGCGAAGGCTGGAGTCATTAATTGGACATTGGACATTGGATATTTATCCCGCATCCAAATCAAAACCTCTGTCCTCACCATCATCCCGTACTCCCTCTACTTGAGAAGCACCGTCCTGTAATCCATAAACTCGCATCACTTCTTGGCCAAAACGATTCATTCGCTTTTCCAGCAGTCTTACTTCTGAATGTGTCTGCATATATCTATCCGCATCAACCATAGTGGACTGCGTGAAAACTATTATCTCCCCCGGCTTAAGGGATGTTAAGTGACTTTGCGCCGGATCCAATAATTCCCACTTATGCATTTCAACGTCCGGATGCGGTTCGTCACCAACAGTATATTCATGCGCCGATACAGTAGTCAGCCAATGCACTGTTTGCACAGAAAAACTATCAAGCACTAAGTATGGCCTCTCTTTATCCGCATTATTTCGCGTGTACCCATTTATATACTTGGCCACTTCCGTTAAATCTGCTCGGTAAGCATAATGCGCCTGTGCATCGTTCCGTGCTACCAAAAAATAGAGGGCTCCATCATATAAGATACTGAGCATTACTACTCCTATAATTGTCCCTTGCCAAACACCTGCCCACCACTTCTGCTTCATGCTCTGGTTCGCCTTTTTCATTCCCCAATGCACCATTACCGCGGCTGCTGTACCTGCCAAAATAAAAATTGGCGGTAACAAGCCGATGGACCGCAGTCCGTGTGGCATCCCTTCCGCTGTCATAATAACCGGCACTAACATCCCGGCTAATAAAAGCAGCAAATAGGCATATATCATCCCCAGATGCACTTCCGTCCCTTGCCAAATTTTCTTTAACACCACCAGAGATCCCCATATCGTCCAAGCTACACCGAGCAAGAATAACAATCCGGTCAACTGATTTAGTAAGGAGAAGCCAGCTACATTATGTCGCCAATTCAAATCACCCTGGCCTGTAAAAAATGCCAACAATGTCTCCCTGGTCGAATAGGCTAATGTGCCAAGCAGTGTTCCTCCTCCATATTCTTTCTGTAAATTCTCGCTAAACACTGATACTTGCCCCGCCCGACCTACAAATGCCTCTGGCTGCTGCACAAAATACCACCCCAGAGGCACCAACACTGCCGCTGCCGCGATCACACCCGCCACTAATTGCTTACCGTATCGTCGCCAGTGCGGAAAACCAATCTTCGGATGCAATGCCGCTAGCGCTAATAAAATAGCTACCCCAACCACAACTCCCACCATCACCCGATAAGCAATATATGTATAGAATCCTCCGCCCCATGCCATTCCCGCCAATATCGCATACCCATAAGACCGCACTCGTTGTTGCCTTTTAACCGACTGGATCGTATAGCCCATCCATGCCGTAAATAGCAGCACAAACAGGGGAATCAAGATGGCCCTGAATCCTGTGCGCGACAATGTGACATGCCAATGATTAGTAGCCATTAGCAATGCCGCCATCAATCCCGCTAGTCGGCCAAACCAAACACGAGTCGCAAAATACATCGCCAGCACCGTTAACACACCGACCGTCGCCGCCACTATGTGCAGTTGCCAAACCCCTACCCCAAACATCCAGACTGCTGCCGCTTGCAGAATAAAAAACAATCCTTCGCGGCCATTGCCGCGCGGATAAAATGGACGAATGTCACCGCTCAATATCAGCAACACATCTTCGCCATTAGCCGCTTCGTCCGGAAACAACCCCGGCGGATAATTCTGAATATCATAAAACCGGAAAAATATTGCCAACAATAACACCCCGCCCATACCGATAATTGTCAGCCACAGTCTTTTATTCATCCTCCCAGTGTATAACAAACTTCTAGAGGAAACGACCCAATCAATATTAACCCCACCTAATTTTTACGACAGGTGGACTTTCTCCGTCTTATTCAAAAGCCCGACGCAAATAGCTGCCCGTATAACTTTCTTTCATCTGCGCTACTTCCTTCGGAGTACCCACACCCACTAAACGACCTCCCGCCTCTCCACCATCAGGTCCCAGGTCAATGATATAGTCAGCGGATTTTATCACATCCAAATTATGCTCAATCACTAAGACTGAGTTGCCTTTATCCACCAATTTCTGCAGCACCACCAGTAATCTTTTCACATCATCAAAATGCAGACCGGTTGTCGGTTCATCTAATATATACAACGTTTTGCCGGTCGCTCGACGGGATAGTTCTGTCGCTAGCTTTATCCGCTGTGCTTCACCGCCGGATAAAGTGGTAGCCGGCTGGCCTAAATGGATATACCCCAAACCCACATCAAATAATGTTTGCAGCTTATGCTTGATTACCGGCACTGCCTTAAAGAAATCGAGTGCCTGTTCAACCGTCATATTCAAAACATCCGCTATCGTGACACCCTTATACTCGATCTCTAAAGCGTCGGGGTTGTACCTCTGGCCATGACACTCGTCACAATCAACATACACGTCCGGCAAGAAATGCATCTCTATTTTAAGTACACCGTCACCCTGACACCGTTCACACCGGCCGCCTTTGACGTTAAACGAAAAACGTCCCGCCCGATAACCACGAATCTTAGCCTCCTGCGTCGCTGCAAATAGCTCCCGAATAGGCGTGAATAGCCCCGTGTAAGTCGCCGGATTGCTGCGCGGTGTCCGGCCGATAGGGGACTGGTCAATAGTTATCACCTTATCCAAATACTGCAAGCCTTGAATCTCCTTATATTTACCGGGTGGTAATTTAGCTCGATGAAACTCCATCGCTAGTGCCCGGGATAAAATGTCATTAACCAATGTAGATTTACCGGAGCCCGAGACACCGGTCACACAAACGAACATCCCCAGGGGGATCTCCACAGACACATTCTGCAAATTATGCTCCACTGCCCCCACCACTTTCAGCTTCCTGCCATTTCCTTGCCGATAATCATGTGGCGATTCAATTTTCATTCGACCCGACAAATATTTCCCCGTTAAAGTGTCGCTTCGCTCGATTTGTTTGGGGGTTCCCTGAAATACCACTTTGCCGCCATGCTCTCCTGCCCCTGGACCGATATCCACTACCATATCGGCAATTCGGATAGTTTCTTCATCATGCTCAACGACTACCACTGTATTTCCCAAATCCCGCAAATCAAGCAAGGTCTTTATCAGCTTGCTATTATCGCGCTGATGCAGCCCGATCGATGGCTCATCCAAGATGTACAACACGCCGACCAAACCAGAACCAATCTGTGTCGCCAATCTAATCCGCTGTGCTTCACCGCCCGCCAGTGTTCCCGCCCGACGGTCTAAGGTTAGATACGACAACCCAACCCCATCCAAAAATGTTAGCCTGGCTACAATCTCCCTCAAGACTTGTTTCGCAATCTTTTTCTGTTGTACTGTCAGCAAATTATTCCCTTTACTCTGCAGTGATTGAAAAAACTTTAGCGCCTCTTGTATAGACAGTATCACCACTTCATGAATATTTCTGCCAACTACTTGTACCGCCAGTGGTGCCGGCTTTAATCTCTTACCCTGACAAGTCGGACATTCTTTCTCAATCATATATTGTTCTATTTCCGCTCGTGAATGATCCGATTCCGTCTCTTTATATCGCCTCATTAACTGTGGCACCACTCCTTCGTATTCCGTTTCCCAGCGACCATGTCTGGTCTGCACAACTATTGATTCCCCATTCCCGTACAGCATCAAATTAATCATTTCTGACGACAAGTCCGACACTGGTATTCCTAGATTAATGCCATATTTGCTCGCCAGCGCTTCCATAATCCTGCCATACCATCGGCTCCGGCCCGACTTGCTCCATGGCTTAATTGCCCCCTCCGCCAAACTTAATTTCTTATTCGGCATAACCAAATCTGGATCAATTTCTTGTCTGGTACCAAGCCCCGTACAGTCCGGGCAAGCCCCATGTGGTGAATTAAAAGAAAAATCTCGCGGCTCCAACAAGGGCAAACTGACATTGCATTCTGGACAGGAAAAATTTTCGGAGAACAACCATCCTTCCTTACTGCCAGCATCTTGCACTACCACTAAACCTTCCCCCAACTTAGCTGCCGTTTCTAACGAGTCGCTTAAACGCGGCCGATCCGGTTTATCCTCTAAAAAGTAGCGGTCAATAACTACTTCTATTGAGTGCCTTTTCTGTCTGTCCAAAGTTAATCGCAAGGCTTCATCTATAGAGTAAATAACTCCATCCACCCGCACGCGAGCGTAGCCCGCCGCACCGGCATCCTTTATTACCTGACGATGCTCACCTTTACGATCCCGCACCAGGGGTGCCATTATTATTAGTTGCGACCCGACCGGTAATTTCAATACCTGTTCCGATATTTGCTTAACCGTCTGCCTTTCAATCACCCGCCCGCAACTCGGACAGTGCATAATTCCGACTCTGGCGTATAACAAACGCAGGTAATCATAAATTTCCGTCACAGTCCCCACCGTAGAGCGAGGGTTACGCGATGATGATTTTTGGTCAATGGAAATGGCTGGCGGCAAACCATCAATCTGATCAGCATCCGGCTTATCCATCAAACCCAAAAACTGTCTAGCATATGCCGATAAAGACTCAACGTATCGTCTTTGTCCTTCTGCATATAAAGTATCAAAGGCCAAAGACGATTTACCGGATCCAGACAAGCCAGTAAACACAATCAATTTATTACGCGGGATTTTTAAGCTGACGTTCTTCAGGTTATGCACCCGCGCGCCTTTTATAGAAATTTCTTCCGGCATGGTAAGCAAGCAGTATAGAACAAATAGAGCTTGCTATCAAGTACGGCTGCCTCTACTCTATTAGGCGCCGTAAATAAATAACTTGGCCAGATCTCGTTCAATCTGCGCCGAGATGCGGCTTTTTCGATTGAGTGAAATACGAAGCGTTGTTGAACTACGGTGAGTGTTTCGCGATTGAGAAAAAGTCGCAGATTGGTGCATAGTGGGCGAGAGATGGTTAAGTTATTTATTTACGGTGCCTTAGCTGCCTTCCTTATTATTTAGCGTATCCATGTCTGTCACTAACCAATTAGCCACCTTACCAGCTCATTCCGGTGTTTACCTCTTTAAAAATGAACGAGGTGATATTTTATACGTGGGAAAAGCCAAGTCCCTGCGTCATCGAGTCCGCAGTTACTTTCGGCTAGACAAAGACAACCCAGCCCGACTTCTTCCCAATCCAGCCATAGATCCAAACAAGCAATATATGGTTAAACGCATCGCTTCTATTGATACCATTACCACCGATACTGAGATAGAAGCACTGGTTCTTGAAGCTAACCTAATCCACCAACATCAACCGGCTTACAATGTTCTCCTGCGCGATGATAAGTTCTATCTTTTTATCAAGATCACTACCAACGAAAGTCCGCCGCGTATCTTTCCCGTCCGTCAGCTAAAGAGAGACGACGCACGATATTTTGGTCCTTACTCCTCCGCCTCCTCTGTTCGACAGACTTTATTATTACTGCGCCGAATTTTTCCCTACCATCCGGAAAAAGAATCACCGCGCGACCAAACATTTCCCCACCCTCTTTTTGATCAGCCGTCTGCGTCTTCCCACCACCCAGCTGCCTCATCTTTCCCAAGATACCAATCAAGCTTCCCGGAAGATAATATCTCCAGCATCATCCATTTTCTGCGCGGTAATCGTAAAAGTATTATCACCACCCTGCGCCGCGGCATGCTTCGAGCCTCCCGGCAAAAGCGCTTCGAACAGGCTGCAATTTTTCGTGATCAGCTGCAGGCGATAGAAAGGTTAGAGGGCAGCCAAAAAGTATATTTACCTCGCCGCGAATCATTCGATATCATCAGCTTAGTGTGTCAGACACAAACTAGCGCGGTTAATGTCTTCTCCGTTCGTCATGGCAAACTCTTGAATAAAAATACCTTCCTGCTCCGTCACCCCGCCACTACCCCAATCGCCGACCTGGTACGCCAATTTATCCTTCAGTACTACCAAGTAGCTCAAGATATTCCCCAGTTAATTCTCATCCCGCACCAGATCAAAGACCAGCAAGCCATCGCTCAAACCATCAACTCCACTGCCCCGCCAACTTTTGCTATTCCTCATCGCGGCCCAAAAAGACAACTCTTAATCATGGGAGAGCTCAACGCTAAACAATTCCTCACCCAGCAAACAGCTACTTTCACCAATCTAGTCCAAATCCGCCGTGCTCTCCAAGAATTATCGGCCCTTATTTTTAACCTTTCGGTAAAAAACAAATCCCTGCCCACTCTCTCCCGTATCGAAACCTATGACGTGTCTAACCTCCAAGGACAATTAGCCACCGGTTCCATGATAGTATTTAGCAACGGCCAGCCAAATAAAAATCAATATCGCAAATTCAAAATTAAATTGAATGACGAACCAAACGACTACGCCATGCTCCAAGAAATTTTACTGCGCCGCTTCTCCAAGCAACGCCACGACTGGCCTCTGCCCGATCTAATTTTAATTGATGGTGGTAGGGGACAACTTAACGTCGCAAAACGTGTTCTAAACCAACTACGCCTTGACCTGCCCGTTGCCGCCATAGCTAAGAGGGTCGAAACACTCCACTTCTTCTCTCCTCCCACCGCATCTCATCAAACAGTTACTACCGTTAATCTACCTTTCGACTCCCCCACTCTCTTTCTCCTGCAGCAAATGCGTGATGAAGCACACCGCTTCACTATTACCTACCATCGCTTATTGCACAGCAAGCAACACACTCGTTCTTTACTAGACGACATTCCTCAGCTAGGCCCCAAAACAAAACAGAAACTTTTCCGCCACTTCGGTTCACTCCAAGCCATCCGCGCTGCCAGTAATGACGAGTTGATTCAGGTTATTGGTCGCGTCAAGACGAATTTATTGCGAGATTGGTTATAATAGTTCAATGACTGCACATCGAATCTCTCTTTCTCTAATTACCTTACTGATTGGTCTGCTTATTTTAGTGGGTGTCTATAGCTTGCCACTCACCAAAGAATACCGATTGCTTGCCCCCAACGATTTAACTGTCGAGTCCTTTTTACTAACACCCGGACACACCATTAAACAAACCTATCTGTCGCACAGTACAACTCAGTCGGGTATAAAAATTTTTACGTACATCCCCGTTATTACCGACCAAGAGCTTTTACTGCAAATAAAAGATGACAACGATCTGCTCCTCGCCACCGGGCACTTAACAGGTCAGTCCTTCCTTGCGTCCAATGATGCCGTTGTCCTCGACTACTCCTTCCCCTGGTTCACGACAAAGCCAAACCAGCCACTTACCCTTACCCTGTCCTTATCTGCTGGCAGCCAATTGCCCATAAACATCTCTGCCCATAACACTTATCATGGCGGCACTCTTTATTTGGATGATGTTCAACAACCCGGCGACTTAGCCTTAGCCACTATCCACCCGACCATTCTTAATACCGACGCTAAAATTGGCGCTACCGTAGGAATCGCCTTCGTCCTAGCCGTCACGCTTATTTTTTCCTTCGTCCCCTCATATTATCAATGGTTAGCCACCGCCGCTTTACTTATTATTGCCACCCCTCTTTCCTTGCTTGGTTTTTGGTTCTCCACCGGTGATCTAGGTATTGCCGACTGGGATTTATACTTCTCTTATCATGAAGTGATTCGCCGCACTGTTCTGAATTTTCATGTTTTTCCCTTTTGGAATCCCTGGCTGTGCGGGGGCACGGCAGCTCTAGGCGACCCCGAATTTCCGCTCTTTACTCTGACTTTTTTACTGGAACTCATCTTCGGCATTCCCACTGGCTTCCCGCTAGCCATTTATTTCTCCGTGGCCACCACCGCCGTCGGTCTTCTTTTGCTCGCGAGACACCTGCGTCTATCACTACTCGCCTCCCTACTTGCTGCCCTCGCGGGCACTTTTGGTGGAGTCACCATTATCGAAATCGTTGAAGGACATCCCAATGTCTTTGCTGCCATGTGGATCCCTTGGATATTTTGGGCTTGGCTCCGTGCATATCGTCAAAACAACCAACGCCAGCAACAAAATGCACCCCCCAGTACAAGAAATAATCACGGCCACCAAAAACCGCCTGTGTTTTCTTATTTAAAAATTAAAGCTTCTAATTTGTTTAGGATTTCTAAGGTTTCCCACCGCCGTCAGGCGGGGTCCCGCCCGAGGCGGGAGAATTTCAAATTTAATTTGTGGTCTCTTGTCTGCGGTTTATTCCTAGCCCTTACTTTCTACGCGGGAGGAATTTACCTCTTAATGTATACCCTCCTCGCTTTCATTTTTATTACATTCTTAGTCAATCATCCTCTCACCGCTATTCTCATCACTTTTTCCTCTGGTCTCTGGGCCTTGGGATTTGCCGCTTTCAAGCTGCTGCCTGTTCTTTTTTGGCTCTCTAATTATCCCGATAAAATCTATGCCGGTTCATCTTTCTCCTTGCTTTACCTGACCCAAATTCTCTTCGGTCGCCACCTGCACGGTTCCAATATTATTTTTCGACAGGACAGCGGTTGGCATGAATACGGCGCCTACATCGGCTACTTTGTTTTTGCCCTAGCCCTCCTCGGCATTAGCCAAGTCAAACGACATCATATAGTGCGCGCTTTACTGGTTGCCGCCACTTCTGCCATTCTTCTCTCCTCCGTCGGACCAGCCTTGCAGCCTTATTTTGATCATTTACCCTTCTTGCCACGATCTAATATTTCTCGCTTTATTCTTTTTGGCATCATTCCCATTTCTCTGCTCGCCGGTTATGGCTTAGATGTTTTACTTGCATCGTTCTCGGATATCACTCGACACAAAATTCTTCCTATCAACCGGACACCAGAATCAGCCCCCCTCACCACCAGCCAAAAACAATATATCGGCGCTTCTCCACTGCCTCAACCTCCCCCTACGAAACTTCTTGCCACTATCCTCGCGCTGTTTATTATTGCCCTTATTGCTATTGATCTCTTCTCGTTTTCTGCCCAACTCTCTAGCCAATCCTTCGTGCTGCCTCGCGTCACCACTCCTCCCCCCCCTGCTCCTTATCCAATTGCTCATACCGCCCAGAGATTTGACCAGACCGGTGACTCTTCTCGGACCACCCGTTCTTACGCTGCTATCCTCCAAGGTTACGGTACTCTGACTTACTGCTCCGTGCTTGGTCCGGATCCGATGATCCGTACCATACACGATGAAGTCGACAATGGTCTTCTGCTCACCCAACCCAACCTAGAGGAAGTGAAGTTGATCGACTGGAACCCCAACGAAGCAACCTTTCAAATTACAAGCTCCCAACCAGCTAAACTAATTCTCAACACCAACTTTGCTCCCGGCTGGCAAGCTCAAGCTGTCTCCGACCAGACAGTCACACTACTTCCTGTCTTTGGTGACTCTGGACGTGTCGCGACGAACATCCCGCCTGGCGAGCAAACCATCTCCTTTATTTATCGAACCAAGGGTTTTATCCCTGGACTTATAATCACCCTTAGCACACTAGCTCTGGCTTTATTTCAAGCGTACGCTAATAGAAAATCTAATCTTTCTTAGTTTTTATGCGTCTTCGCACAATTATTATTACCGCCACTTTACTTCTCTTGATCGGCGGGGCCATTGCCTTCTTTGTCACCCGGCCTAGCCAAACGTCCGTCCGCACTTTTGCTGTCGCCCGCCAGGACGTTCTGCAAGATGTCGCCTTCACGGGTCGCCTTCAGCCCAAACAAACTAGCCAGCTCAGTTTTGAAACTATTGGTGCTATTTCTGCTATCTATGTTGCCATCGGTGATATTGTCACAGCCAATACACCACTGGCTCAACTTTCCACCACGGTCGCCAATCTCAACGTGTCTAAAACATCGGCCGACCTAGCCGCCGCGCAAGAACAAAGCAAGATCACCTGGCAAAAAGCTGAACTAGCTTGGCAAAATACTTCTAACACCAACACCAGTACCATAGCTCGACTTCGCCAATCTGTTCGCGACAAGAAGAAAGAACTAGACCAATACCGCGCAATACACGAACAAGTGGCTCGCGAACAAGGAGAAAACGATAGTACCGCCGCAACTGCCGTCGCCAGTGTTCAGGCTGCCCAGACCGCTTATCACACTAGTCAACAAACCCTTAATGAAAATCAGCAATTAGCACAAGCTAGCACAGCTGCTGCCCGGCAAGCCGCTGATCTGGCCCGCGCCCAATACTTGGCCACCACTCAAACCTCCGGCTCCGTCGTCGGTCTCTCCAGCCTAGAAGCAACCACTGCCATCGCTCGTCATAATCTAGAACGACAAACTATTGTTGCCCCTTTTCAAGGGACAATCACCGCTGTCGATAAAGAAGTCGGCGAAACCGCAACCACCGGCGAAACAGTTGTTACCGTTGCCACTATCGACCAATTAGAGCTCAAAGCCAATATCACCGAAACTGACGCGGCCAAATTGACGGTCAACTTGCCCGCCACAGTTACTTTCGATGCTCTGCCGCCCCAGGAACAATGGTCCGCTGTCATCAAGAAAATATCTCCCGCTGCTGTTATTAGTGAAGGTGTTCCCAATTATGAAATAACTTTGCTTATTGATCAGCCTGACTCCCGTTTTCGCGCCGGACTAACTGCCAACATCACTGTTCATGCCGACCGTCGTACCGGCGTTATAGCCATCCCCCGCCGCGCTGTCGCTACCCGTGGCGATGCGCAATTTGTCCAAGTCCTCGAACCCACCGGGCAAACCGTCGAACGTCGAGTATCGACCGGACTAGCTGGATCTACCGGCACTATTGAGATTATTAATGGTCTGACCGAAGACGACCAAGTCATTCTTGAAACTAGGCAACTGGAGCAATGAGCCAACCTAATCTGATTGAGGTAAAAAATGTCGCTAAAATTTACCAGGAGGACACCGTTGCTACTGCAGCTTTAACCAACATCAGCTTTAATGTCACCGAAGGCGAATTCATTGCTATTATGGGTGCCTCTGGTTCCGGTAAATCAACCTTACTCCACATCCTCGGCCTACTTGACCACCCTTCTCAAGGGATCTATCGACTGAACAATGTAAATACTGCTGAACTAACCGACATTCAGCGATCGCGCATTCGCAACAATAAAATCGGTTTCGTTTTCCAAGCCTTCCATTTGCTCGCCCGCACCTCGGTTCTGGAGAATGTTATGCTCCCCTTACAATACTCATCTCTACCGCGCAGCCAGCATATCGCACGCGCCAAACAAGCCTTAGCGCAGGTCGACATGACTCATCGCATTGATCACAAACCCAGTCAATTATCTGGCGGAGAGAAACAGCGCACCTGTATTGCCCGCGCCCTAGTCACGCAGCCCCAAGTCCTGCTCGCTGACGAACCAACCGGCAACCTCGACTCTATAACTGGCAATACCGTCATGGAATTAATTGACCATCTGCACAAACAAGGACTAACTATTATTGTTATAACGCACGAGACACCCACGGCCGATTACGCTCAACGCATCATTAAACTCAGGGACGGCCAAATCATTTCCGACCAGCTATCACAGGCTCGCCATCATCATTATCAAAAATAATCTTTCTCTAGTTTTTACCTATGCTGCTCCAAACTGCTTTCACTAGCTTACTGGCCAATCCCGGTCGTTCCCTCCTGACCATCCTTGGTATTGTGATCGGCATTATCGCTATCGTATTAGTGATCGCACTCGGCCAGGGCGCCCAGAACCTTATTGTCAGTGAACTTGAAAATTTTGGCGCTAATTTCATTATTATTCGTCCCGGCCGTCAGCCTGACACACCCACTGATATTGCTGAAAGTATCCTTGGTGATTCTATTAAAGAAAAGGATATCTTCGCCCTGCGCCGGCCAGAAAATGCTCCGGGTGTCGTTTCCGTCGACCCGGCCGTTTTAGTCACTGGTGAAGCCACCTACCAAGAGAATATCTTTCGTCCAATGATTTTTGGGTGGACCGCCAATGCTATGGAGGACGGTTTCGGCATCCGGCCTGCCATTGGCACTACTTTTACCGACGAGGATATTCGCCAGCGCGCCAAAGTGGCCATCATTGGCGCAACCATGAAAGAAGAACTGTTCGGCAGTTCCGATGCCATTGGCCGATCCTTCAAACTTCGCGGTCACAATATCCGTGTCATCGGTGTGTATCCGCCCAGCGGACAAATCATGTCCTTTAATATGGACGAAATAGCCATCGTCCCTTACTCCACCGCTCAAAAGGACATCCTTGGTATTGATTACTACGTCGAAGTATTTGTGCGCACTGATCCAGACGCAGACATTGAAACAGTCGCGGAAGATATCCGAGCCACTCTACGCGAATCACACGGCATCACCGCTGCCGCCAAGGACGATTTTTTTGTCTGGACACAGAAGGATATTGTTAACCGCCTGGGATTAATTACCCAAACCCTCACCCTTTTCTTAGTCGCCATCGCCTCAATTTCACTTTTGGTTGGCGGCATCGGTATTATGAACATTATGTTGGTTTCCGTCACCGAACGCACCCACGAGATAGGCTTGCGTAAAGCAGTCGGCGCCACTAACAGTAATATCATGCGCCAATTTCTCGCCGAGTCCATCATCCTAACCGCCACTGGCGGCTTGATCGGCACCGGCATCGCTGCCGCCTTAGTCTTTATCATTACCTGGATTGCCCAAACCCAATACCAGATAGCTTGGCCTTTCTATCTGCCGCCTTTCGCAATTTTATTAGGCATAGGAATGGCGACCATAGTGGGACTTGTCTTTGGCATCTATCCCGCCCGCAAAGCCGCTCTCAAAGACCCTATTGTCTCCTTACGCTACGAATAGCATCCGCTCCTACCTAGTCCTATCAACCCGATTCCTTTCACAACAACTAATACCCATTAAATCATTAGTCTAGGAAACCCTCAGGCATCAACCGATCAAGCTGCCCTACTGCAAAAAAGATTAATGTATTACAATTATTAATAGAACAAGTCAACACTTGACCAGACCATAACTTTTCCATACCGTGGAATGTTATGAAAGCTATCAGTCCAGTCTTAACCAAACTTATTGTTCTAATCGTTTAATTACCGAAATTTCATCTTTAAATAGTCACTATTTCCTATGTATTGGCTCAATATACTTCTTATTATCTTTGGCACTGGCCTTACGGTAGCCATATTAATTCAAAGCCGTTCTGCCGGTATGTCCGGAGCCTTTGGCGGAGGAGCTGAAGGATTTCATATTAGACGCGGTAGCGAAAAAACCATTTTCCGTCTGACCATTGTTCTAGCTGGTCTGTTTTTGATTACTGCCGCTGCTCATTTATTTGTCCAATGAACAAACTCTCCCCATCGGGAGCCACCGCGCCAGTTTATATTGCGTTTGTTTTTCTGATTGTCGGAGGTGTCTTCTTGCTCGATCGAGCTGACGCACAAGCTCGCGACACCACTCGCAAACACCACTTAGAAGACATTGAACAGTCTCTCTACTTAGCTCGTCTTACCCACGGCACCTACCCTCCCTACGATCAACCCTCCTGGTGCGGCACACTGGACAATCAAGACAATGCTTCTGTTAAATCCCAAATCGAAACTGCCCTACGTCGTCAAAATGAAAAATACGCTAATCCCAACAAACCGTTCCCTTCCGATCCGCTCGCCGTTATTAAGTCATCCGCCAACCCTCAAATAAATTCTGCCTCCAATGCCACCTCGCCTCCTTCGTATTTTTACTGGAAACGCAGCCCCGCCTCCTTCGAGCTCTATTCCATTCTAGAGGCCGATTCAAACCAAGACCGTTCAACTTCCGGTTGCCCCAACACCAATTTACTCTTTTATGATTACGGCATCGCTTCGGTATGGAGAGAGAACCACTAACAACTAATACCTCAGCCGCCTCTGGACGTTGGACTGCTTGGTCACCACGCCCGCGTCTTCATTTACCCCACTGGATACCCCGTCTTTACCAGGCCACTACCACAGCGGAACGCATTAGCTTATCTGTGCTGCTGGTTCTGCTGATCATTTCCGGATTATTCAGTATTGTAAATTACATTAACAACCACACACAATTAATACCCCAAACCGGCGGCGTCTATCATGAAGCGGCTGTCGGTCAGCCTCGCTACATTAATCCAATTGTTTCCTCAGCCAATGATTTAGATATGGACCTGACCCAACTGATCTACTCCGGTCTTTTTCGCTTTAATAATAACTTGGAATTGACTAATGACTTGGCCACCGGTTATGAGATTTCTTCCGACAACAAAGTTTATACCGTTCACTTGCGTAATAATGTGTTGTGGCATGACGGCGAGGCTTTTACCGCTGACGATGTTCTTTTTACTTACCGCAGCATCCAAACTCCCAATTACGGCTCTCCTTTATCCTCGTCCTTCCAAGGAGTCACGATCGAAAAAACAGATGACTACACAGTAACCTTTACCCTCAAGGAGCCTTATGCTCCCTTCTTAACCAGCCTAACCGTCGGCATAGCCGCTGAACATGTCTGGTCCCAAATCGCTCCGCAAAACGCCACCCTAACCGAACAAGTCCTCAAACCAGTTGGCACTGGTCCCTTCCAGTTTGCTGAAATAGCGACGCGCCGTAAAACCGGAGACATCACCTCTTACCGTCTTGTCCGTAATGACCAATATTACGGATCGTCACCCTATCTTAACGAAATAATTTTCACTTTCTACACCACTTATGAGGAGGCTCTTCAAGCCCTGCAATCCGGCAAAGCCGATGGAATCAGCTTCTTGCCTTTAGCTAACCTTAAGGCTGCCACACAACATCGGTCCACTGATATTAACCAGCTCCTTCTCCCGCAGTATTTCGCTATCTTCTTCAATCCGCAAAAAAACGAAGCTTTAAATGAAGCCGGCGTCCGTGCAGCCCTCTCACTAGGCACTGATCGTTCTGCCATTGTTGAACAAGCCTTGTTTGGACAAGGTCGCCCTTTACACCTGCCCATCCCTCCCAACTTTCTGTCTTTCGACGGTGATAATAATCCGCCGGCTACCAACCTGGAAGCGGCTCAACAAAACTTATCCGAGAGCGGTTGGGAAGTGGGCAATGATGGTATCCGACAGAAAGACGGCAAACCACTCGTCATTAAATTAACTACCACCGACTGGCCAGAATACATTAAGACCGCCCAGATCATTCAAGAACAATGGCGGCAACTTGGTATTGATGTTCAACTAGAGCATCTCGGCGCAGGTACCATTCAACAAACTATTGTCCAACCTCGCGACTTTGAAGCTTTACTCTTCGGTGAAATACTGCCCGCCGATCCCGACCCTTACCCCTTCTGGCATTCTACCCAAACTAGAAGTCCTGGGTTAAACTTAGCCTCATTCAAAAATCAAGCGGTCGATAAATTACTCGAGGAGGCTAGAAAAACCACTGACCAGCCTAAACGCCTTGAACTCTATAAAGAATTTCAGAATAAAATCCTTGAACTTAATCCCGCCATTATCCTCTATCAACCTTACTACCTCTTCGCTACCAACCAGGTTTATGGTATTGATGCCAAGTACGCCGCCCTTCCGTCTGGCCGTTTCAACAATATAGAAAAATGGCACGTGCAAACTAAGCGCGTCTGGAAAACAAACTGAGATTTTATACTTGAGTAAGACTACCTTTGTGTCTAAACTTTATTTATGCGCGAAGTAATCCTTAAACAATCCGAGCAAATCATTCATTCCCTGGCTGTCAATCAAGATGTTAAGGTCAAAGGTGCTTTTGACTCAATGATTCTGGCCGGCATGGGCGGCTCTGGCCACCCGGGAGACTTACTGAACGCCCTCAACATCACCAATCTGCCTCTCTATGTCCATCGCAACTACGATCTGCCACTCGACTACTTGCGCCACATGGGGCTCAAGCAGCCGCTGGTCATCATCAGCTCCTATTCCGGCAATACCGAAGAAGCCTTATCCTCTTATCGCGTAGCCCGACAAGAGAGTTTAGGTATTCTGGTTAATTCATCGGGTGGTACATTAGTTGACTGGGCTAAGCGCGACGGTTTACCAATCACTCACATCGACTTTCCCGGCATGCAGCCCCGCCATACTTTATTTGCTTCTTTTAGCGGGATCTTCGCCGCTCTGAGAAATAGCGGCTTAGCAGAGGACATCACTGCCGACCTGACACAAACAGCTGCTCAAATAAAGAAAATCACCCCAGACCTGGAGCAACCTGGCAAAACACTAGCCCAAAAAATCAAAGGCCGAATTCCTGTTTTTATCTCCACTGATAGTCTTGGCTTTGCTGCAAAAAACTTTAAGATTCAAACCAATGAGAACGCTAAATACCCCGCCTTTTGGAATACTTTCCCTGAGCTTAACCACAACGAACTTGTCGGTTTCAGTAAATTAGCCGCTACTAAAAATCCCAATCAATTTATAGCCCTGATACTTAGAGACGACCACGATCATCCGCGCAACCAGGTTCGCATGGACGTCACCACCAAGTTGTATGAACAATGGGGTGTTCCAGTGGAACAGTTCACCGTCCCCGGCACTTCATTATTAGAAAAGATATTTGCCGCTATTACCTTTGGTCTTTGGACTACATATTACCTGGCTTTGGCTTATGGCATCGATCCCGTCCCTGTCGAAGGCGTTGAATCGTTTAAGGGCGAATTAAAACAAGTCTCCGGCGACCTAACATAGCCATAGTCACTTTCCTCTCCTTCCTATCTCCCTCTCACGTCCTCAGCACTCACTCCCCCCCCCATTCCGATTAATATATTTGTCAATAAAGTCTGACAAATCAGCTCTTGCCTTTTTATAGATTTTACCGCATATTGTAACTGCTTAAATATTGCCCTTTTCAACACCATTTTTTTAGGAGTAAGACCCATGTCTCTCATTGCCGCCTTGCACAAATGTCACGTTTCTAAGCACCCAAGGCCCCAGGAAAGCGACAATCCCATTGTGCGTCTGATCATTCACCAACACCACGTCCATCGAGCAAAACGGCTGGTAAAAGAAAGCTTGTGGTTCATGATCCCCTTCGTCCTGTCTGTCGCCGGTGTCCTCTTCCTCCACTAAATGTTTGTTCTCCCGCAGTTCCCCCCACCCGGACAATCTTGCCCGGTTTTTTTGTCCAAAAAACTAGCGTAAACACTCACGCTAGCGAAGTTATCTTAATTATTTATGCTTAGTTAAGTTTTTTCTTGTCATTGCCCGGCTTAACCGGGCAATCCAGCTAATCATAAAAAATGGCTCTGGATTCCCGCTTTCGCGGGAATGACTTCGGAGGAGTGAGTGTTTACAAACTAGCCGCTGGACAAACTATCATTAACGAGGTACCATACGTTACCCGTTCTCTTAACAACTTTCACTACCCATACTCATCACGGAGATAGGAATATGTCAGACAAAGAGATCACCATCATCCTCCGCTTGACCAGACTAAAACTTAGCATTTGGCCCACTAATCATTATGCATGGTTTGGGCTAAGGGATTTCGAAGATGATACGGCCCGCATCGAGGAAGCCTGCGATAAGTTGATGTCCCAGCTGCAAACCATCATCTCGTCTAAGAACTTTGAAGCTACCGATCTAGAGAAGGATATGGCACGACAATTCTCATCAGACAGCGTTTTGAAGAGAAATATCCTGCTAAGTCCAACACTTAAACCACAGTACGATGAAGCCATTAGAAAAGAGCGGGAGTTTCTCAAGCAAGCCAGAGCTCAATATGCCACCAAAAGTCCATACCAACCAAAGAAAGTATCACCGACCTCTAACCAGCCAAAAAGAGCTGCCGCCTCAAAAGTGACCACTCCCGTCATCCGTGAAACTGATGCAAAAAAGTCTATCTCTAGAGCACTGGAAGCGATTAAACGAAAACAAGCTCAGCGACACAAGCAAAAGATTCGCACCCGGGTACTCCTTCTTCTGGCAGGGATAGCATCTGGCATGACCCTTGGCTACATGCTCCTTCGCACCCAATTCTAAACCAAGCCGGGAAACATCCCGGCTTTTTTAAAAAATCACTATTTTTACCACCCCCTCAATCCATCCATCTTCATTACCTCAAATTAATTTCTACTTGTAAATTAATAAAGATAGAATATATTATCACCAACACACATTCCCCCCTGTTCATTAGTAAATCTAATATATTCTATTTTAACCCAGCGAGTTTAGGGTTTGAAATTTCGAATTTAGGATTTTAATTTTAGGGGACGTGGCGGAATCGGTAGACGCGCACGCTTCAGGAGCGTGTGGATTACATCCATGAGAGTTCGACTCTCTCCGTCCCCACTAAATCATCTTCCAGCAACCAGCCTATTGACACTAACCAATGGCGCGCCAACCTTGCTGTACCCTAAGCTCTGTGTTTTATACGATAAATATCCCTGCCACCCTACCAGTTAAACCATCTTCTTGGGCCTATAGCCAATTCCATATTCACCGCTCTAATAAGCTATTTATTAACTAACATACTTATCCCCATTTGACATTCTCTGCCATTCTGCTACAGTCTATGTATAGATTAATCGCCATAAACGAAAGCTCAGACGCCATAATTTCTGATTTCTCGCTTATTACGATCGACGGGCTAACAACGTAAGGACCAGTACAGTGCACAAAGCGTTATTGCTTTATGTGTTTACCGAAGCCTAGTTATATCCTGTCATCAAAAAAACTAATTTTTTAATCATCAAATGATACAACCAAATACACCACCAAAGAGTCCGTCGAACAACCCTGTTCCGCCGCCTCCACCAGTGCGCCCAACCCAAACTCACGGCACACACAAAGTGGCACCAGCATCAAAGCCTAAACCAGTCCGCCATAATCCGCCTCGCCAGCGCTCCCCTCGCCGACCCCACCAGGGTCGTCGAAATCCTAAAGCAGTTCACTTCGGGCCTTCTCGTTCACGAAATTTGCCCGACATCAAACAGCCACCGCGCAATCCTGATGGGATGTATTTGATCCCCTTAGGTGGCCTTGAGGAAATCGGGCGCAATTCCGCCGCCGTTGAATATAAAAATGACATTGTTGTTATCGACTTAGGATTAATGTTTCCCGGCGAGCAAATGTATGGTATCGATTATGTTATTCCTGACATTTCCCCGCTATACGGTAAAGAAAAGAAAATTAAAGGGGTCATTATCACTCATGCTCACTACGACCATTTTGGTGCTGTCCCCCACTTATTACCAAAACTGGGTAATCCGCCCATTTACGGCTCTGAATTCACCATGCGCCTGGTCCAAAAACGGCAGGATGATTTCCCCCAATATGCTAAGCCGAATGTCAAAATTATCGACACCACAAAACCCTTCCAGTTAGGCCAGTTCACCATTGAGCCCTTTCACGTTAATCATTCTGTCCCCAATGCCTTCGGTGTAGTTGTCCGATCCCCGGCCGGCTCCATCGCCTTCACCGGTGACTTCAAGTTTGATAACAAGCCAGTTAACGATCAGCCGGCTGACGAAAAACATATCCAGGAATTAGGCAACAAGGGTATCTCTGTTTTGTACTCTGATTCAACAGGGGCTGAACGAGAAGGCCATTCTATATCTGAATCAACCGTCGAAACCAATCTCTCCAAACTCTTTGATGACCATCCTCAACAACGCATCATTGCCGCTACCTTCTCCTCAATGATTGACCGTCTCCAGCAACTGATCGCTGTCGCGGAAAAACATGGTCGCAAGGTTGCCATTGATGGGTACTCTATGAAGACTAACGTAGAAATCGCCCGTGAAATCGGCTTCATGAAAGTCAGTAAAGAAACAATTATCACGCCAGAAGAAAGCAATAAACTGCCGCCCAACAAAGTCCTCATCCTCTGCACCGGTGCTCAAGGCGAAGACAATGCCGTATTAATGCGTATCGTTAACAAGGAACATCGATCCTTAGAGTTGCAAGCGGGCGACATAGTGATCTTCTCCTCATCCGTTATCCCTGGCAATGAAGCGTCCGTACAGATAGTAAAAGATCAAATCTATAAGCAAGGTGCTGAAGTCTTCCACTACAAAATGATGGATATTCACTCTGGCGGACACGGTCACCGGGATGATTTGATGCATATGATCCATCTAATGCAGCCCAAATATCTTGTTCCGGCCCACGGGTACTTCTCCCACCGAGCTGAACACGCCAAACTGGCAGTTGCCAACGGTATGAACCGCGGTAATATCATGCTGCCCAGCAACGGCGAAGTAGTTGAAGTAACACCAGAAAAAGTCCGTCTCAATGGAGAAAAGTATGACATTAAATTTGTGATGGTTGACGGCCTCGGTGTCGGTGACGTTGGCAACGTTGTCCTTAGGGACCGCCAAGTACTCGCCTCTGACGGTATGGTAGTTATCATCGCCATGATCAACGGCCGCTCTGGCGAAGTAGTAGGCGAACCAGACATTATCTCCCGCGGTTTTATCTACATGAAAGAACAGCAACAGCTAGTCCGCGACACTAAAAAGGAAATAAGTAAAATCGTGAAGAAACAAGCTGGTGAAAACCATGGCGGTGAACCCAACTGGACCCACCTTAAGTCAAGTATCCGTGACGATATCGGCCAATTCTTGTACAAGCAAACCGAGCGCCGTCCTATGGTTCTGCCTGTAATAGTAGAAGTATAATTTTACTTTCAGCAGCCTCCCAAACCGAAAACAAGTAAGTGAGTCCGCCATTTTGGCGGACGAACGCTGATCAAAAGCCCTGCAACAACGCAGGGCTTTTGATTCCGTTTTACTTGGGTTTTGACTTTTGGATTCCCTCGCTTCGTTTCTAGCTTGAGCAATACAACCAAAAACCGTACTCTTAACTGCATGACAACCCCCAAAAACAAAGTAGTTTTCTCTGGTCTACAGCCATCCGGCACTTTGCATATCGGCAATTACCTCGGTGCCATCAAGCAATGGATCACCCTGCAGGAAAACAATTCTGCTTTCTACTGTATTGTGGACGAACATGCCATCACTGTTCCCTACGATCCGGCATCCCTGCCCACTACCGTGCTAGACACAGCCGCCCTCTATTTAGCTGCCGGATTAGATCCCAACCAAAGCACTATTTTTGTTCAATCGCATGTCCCAGCCCACGCTCAGTTAGCTTGGCTGCTCGCTACCCAGACTCCGCTAGGTGAATTAAACCGGATGACCCAATTCAAGGAAAAGTCCGCTAACCATCAAGACCGTTCTACTCTTGGACTTTTTGCCTACCCTGTTCTTCAAGCCGCTGACATCCTGCTTTATCAAACAAACATCGTGCCAGTTGGCGAGGATCAGATCCAACACATAGAGCTCACTCGCGATATCGCCAAGCGCTTCAACAATAAGTTTGATGCTGTCTTCACGTTGCCTGAAGCACTCGTTAATAAAAACACTGCCCGTATTATGTCATTGACGGATCCAAACAAAAAGATGAGCAAGAGTGACGACACCGCCAAATCATATATCACCCTGACCGATACTGCCGACGCTATCCGTAAAAAAATCTCCATGGCAGTCACTGAAACAGAACCTAATTTTTCCTTTACTAATAGCGGTCCAGCCGTAACCAACCTCCTGGCTATCTATCAAGCATTCAGCGAACAATCTGTTCAGGATATTGAAAACCAATTTGCCAGCAGCGGATACCAAGAATTTAAATCCTCCTTAGCTGACCTCATCATTGAACACCTCTCCCCTATTCAAGAACGCTTTCAAACCATCCGTCCGGACACCAAACATCTAGAAGAAGTTTTAGCCGACGGGGCAGCCAAAGCTGCTCAAGTTGCTACCAAAACCCTGGCAATCGTTCACGAAAAAATGGGCTTAGCATAAGCCCCGATCCAACTTATCCACCAAATCCTGTCAAAATCGTTTGACATAATCATTGCAGCTGCTATTATTAAATTATCAGTTCCCTTACAATTCGTTCTTTTAGAGCCTTACCCTTCTCCTTTCCTCATTTCTCTCTCTTTCCTCCTAGGCTCTCTTTTTTTATCTAAAAAGTGCCACAAGAGCCTTTTCTCATCGTACCTCCCCCTTCCCTGCTAATCCCGCATTTACATCAAAACTAATTGGATTTCTCTTATTTTAAAATGGGCTTAGCATAAGCCCTAATACAACTTATCCACTAAATCCTGTCAAAATCATTTGACATAATTATTGCAGCTGCTATTATTAAATTATCAGTTCCCTTACAATTCGTTCTTTCTCTTAGAGCCTTACTCTCCCTTCCTCTTTTTACTCTCTTTCTCTCCTAGGCTCTCTTTTTTTATTTAAAATATTTATATTACCTTGAAACGACACGCATTATTAATGCGTCCTTCTTAGAGTATCGCTAGACCATAATTTTTCTATCCTTCATTTCCCCCTATTTCCCATCTCCCTTTATCAATCCTTCAATCTCTGCCTTCTTCTTCTCCAGTAGCTCGCTCGTCTTAGCCTCCATATTTAAACGCAACTTTGGCTCCGTATTGCTTGGCCGCACACTTGCCCACCAATCCTCGTACTCAAAACGAATTCCATCAAAATCAAATATTCTGGATGCATCGCTATACTGATTTTTTATCCGAGCAATCGCCGCCTCTTTATCTGGCACATCATAATTTATTTCCGGTGTCTTCACGTATCTCAGTAGTGGCTTAACAATCTCAGACAAAGACTTGCCTTCTCGCCTAACAACCGTTAAAACATGCCCCATCGCCAGCATCCCCGACTCTGCGAACCAGGGAGTAAAGAAAAAATGTCCCGACACCTCACCAGCAAACTTAGCCCCCACCTCTCTCATCTTGGCTTTAATCAACGAATGTCCCACCTTCCACATTACAGGCTCGCCGCCCGCCTCTTTAATGACATCGGGGGTAGTCCAGGAAGCTCGAATATCATACAGCACCGGTGCCCCTTTATGCTTCGCCAATACTTCTTTAGCAATGATAGCCGTTGTTATATCCCCCGGAACTGTCTCCCCCTGATCAGTCACGAAAAATACCCGGTCAGCATCCCCGTCAAACGCCACACCTAAATCAGCCTTTTCCTGCTTCATAACCTTTTTAAGGTCCTCCAAATTTTCTTCCTTTAGGGGATCCGCTTCGTGGTTAGGGAAAGATCCGTCCAACTCCCAATACAAAGGCACCACTTCGCCACCTAATCTCTCAAACACGTCTTTTAATATATATCCAGACATTCCGTTGCCTGCATCCACCACTATCTTCAAACCCTCCGCCGAAAAACCTGCTGTTACCATCTGTACGTATTCATCTTTAATTTGTTTATCTTCTGTCTTGCCTGCCTGCGTAACTGCTTCCCAGTCTCGCTTCTCCGCTAAATCACGTATATCCATTAAACCCGAATCTCCGGCAATAGGTACCGCCTCTGCCCTCGTCATTTTCAACCCATTATATTGACCCGGATTATGCGAGGCCGTTACCATCACCCCTCCATCAGCGCCAAAAAAATGCACCGCGAAATAAAACATTGGCGATGTCGCTAAACCAATCCTAATCACATTCACTCCGCCCTCAGTCAATCCCCTTACCAACTCCGGCTCGAACTCATCACCGCTCGGTCTCATGTCGCGTGCCACCACTACCCTCTTTGCCCCGGTAAATTTGGCATATGCTCGGCCAATATGATAACACTCTTCTTTATCCAACTCTGTTGGCACTATGCCCCTAATATCATACGACCGGTAAATACTTGCATTGAACATAATATCAATAAAATTACTTATATTAATAAAATCAACCAATTATAACTCCTTTATACCACCCCTTCTATACCACTAACCACTCTGGCTTTAACAGCATTGTTAAACCTAACAGAATCATCAATATCCCACCGATTAAAGTCGTCCACTTACTATACTTATGTGTCAGGCCAATCTTCTCAAAACTCCATAATGCCAAGCCAAAAACAATAATGTCATCCAACATATACATCAGCATGTACGCAATAACCAACCCCTGGGTTTTTAGCCACCCCAAGCTATTCAACTCTAAAATCTTTGTAAAGGCCTGCGGGATTCCAACCGAACACGCAAACTCAAAAATGTTAACAGACAAAGCCAAGCCAATCACCCCAAGCGCCACTGCCATTGTCATCGGCTTGCTAACCAATGCCGTCGCGCGCGTCTCCACTTTTTGCTGTTGTTCGAAACTCGTCACGCTGCACACAGGCTTGAAGGTTTTGAACTTATAAAGAAAGTACACACCGCTGCCCAATGCCAACCAGCCAATGAGCGGTGTCACGATCCGGTCTAATGCCACAAAATCCCACACGGCAAACCAGACCATCAGTATCAGGTAATACATGATTGCTTGGGCGAGCACGAACAAACCTGCGAATTGCCACATTTTCCGCCTGTCTCCAATCTGCACCAGCAGTAGTAGGAACATTACTAACACCCACATCGCACAAGGATTAAAACCGTCAATCAAACCCAAAACTAGGGATAATCCCACCAATGAAAATTTACCCACATCAACCGTGTTTCCAATAATCGGAATTGTTACTAATAACGGATTATCTATCGAACAACCTTCTATCTCATCGCACACCACGCTGTCCGTCCCCAATCCGCCGACTTTCGCTCCTCCATTTTTAATTTGCTCAAATCCCAGAGCTGCCACTCCGTCACCTTTAATAGCGTCCCGCAATAGAGCACCCGTCGTTTCTGGTTTATCAAAACCCGATATCAATTGGCCTCTTACTAAAGTTAGCGGTGTGCCTTTGGTTATTCCGTAAAAATCAGTTATTTCCTTAAACAGATTCTCATTATCCAGTTCCGCTAGGTCGTAGTATTTAACTTGCATCGCCGGTAATTCCTGCTGCAAATTATGTAAAAATTCCTTTTCCGCCTGGCAATGTCGGCATGTTTCCCTAGTAAAAACTGACACAACAACTTCTTCCGCCGCCTGCGCCTGACCGCCAATCCACCCCGACATCAACACTAAGGCCAGCAAACACGCCATTATTCCCGCTTTTTTTATTGTTTTTAGCTTAAACACCTGAAACCCTAGTATAGACCATTTGCCCACCCCAGCCAAAAATCAGCCTCTAACTAATTCGATCAGCCAGTCTATCCACACATTTCTCTATTTTCAATCAAACACCACCATCGCCTTACCTTTTGTCCCTGCCTGCCGCCCATCGTAATCAATCATCGCCCCCATCAATTTATCCGCCCGGTAACGATAGCCATCGCCTCTTTTTGTCCCCGGGTCATTAGTTATAAATCCATCAGTATCAAACCCTTTGATCACCAAGGCATGCTTGTCTGGACCGGGTGGCGAATAAAATGGATTTCCTAACTTTCTTCCGTCTACCAGCACAATCACTGGCCGCCCTGCCCTTAATTCATTCTTTATATCCTCCACACCAATTTTATAATCCACTCTGCTGGACAAACTAAAATACTCTTCGGCTAATCCAGCTGTCTCTGCACTATTTGTATCTTTATGCGAACCATATTTTTGCAGCTGCCATTCTATCATCCGCAAAATCTCATTATCCATTTCATCGACAGTCAACCCTTCCCCCCTGATAAACCTGTCCACCATTATCACTGCTGCCTCTTCGCACGCATCTTGGTACGGTTGACCCCAATTACCTCGTGGTGCTTGTGGCACAAACGGAACAGTCAACACCACCTCAGGCTCCTCCGCTGCCACTTCTGTCCACTCCTGGTTCATCACCTGTTTAATCTCCGCCACCTCTTCATTTACTTCTAGCCCATCTAGCTGATCGCTCACCCGCGCCTCACTCACTCCATCCGCTAGCGGACTCTCCACCATATCTCTCCTGCTCTCGCTTGACTGGTTATCAGCCTGCCTCGCCTCATTGTTCCTCTCTCCCATTAAATCTTGCGCAATATCCATACCCGAACGTGTCGTTTCCTGTTGCGTTCTTTCCATCACCATCACCTCTTCTACTTTCTTTACGGCCATCGGCCAGATTAAAAAAACCGCCGCCCCTACCACGACTAATATCATCAAGATCTTCATAATACATTCTCCTAAATCCATTATCTTGCAGCAACAAAACCGATCAGCACTAGCCATCTACTTACTTGAGTACTTGTCGGCCTGCTTCCTCCGACTCCAATACCTGCTTTACTTTTTCTACCTTCGGCGCAATCACAAACTCACAATATGCCTGCTTGGGATGCTTGCGCCAATAGTTTTGGTGCTCATCCTCTGCTGGATAAAACTTAGTCAGCGCCTTCACTTCTGTGACAATTGGTTCATTGTACTTACTCGACTCCTCTAAGTCGTTGATAAACTGTTCAATTTTCAGGCACTGCTCCACAGTTGTATATAAAATTATTGACCGGTACCAACTGCCCACATCGTTGCCTTGTCGATTCAGAGTCGTCGGATCATGCGCTAAAAAAAACACCTCCAGCAGCTTCTCTAACGAGACCCGTGACGGAAAATATTCTACTTGTACTACCTCAGCATGCGCAGTGTTGCCCGTGCTTACCTCCTTATAGGTCGGTTTGCTGGTCTCCCCTCCCGCGTATCCTGGCCGTACTGCCGCAATGCCTTTTAATTGCTTAAAAACTGCCTCCGTACACCAAAAGCATCCGCCCCCCAACACAATTTTGGCCGTTTTAGTTCCATTCATTCTTTTCTAATTGCCTCATCCGGTTCAAATTCTAAAGACACAGAATTAACGCAATGACGGACATTCTTTTCTGTCATTCCCTCGCCATCAAACACATGGCCCAGATGTGCTCCGCATTTCGCACATTGCACTTCCGTCCTTAACCCATCCTCATCCGGCAATCGCTTCACTGCCCCCGGCACTTCTTCGTCAAACGCTGGCCATCCGCACTTGGCATCAAATTTATCCTTTGATCGATACAGCACCACCCCGCACCGTTTACATTTATATACTCCTGGAGCAAACCAATTCTCATATTCGCCCGAATAAGGCACCTCTGTCCCTTTCTCCTCAATCACTCTCTTTTCCTCTTTAGTTAGCTCTTTCATCTCACTATCATTCCTGTCCTTCTCCTGGCCTGCAAGTCAAAATAACGGCACCCCGCCGCAACCAAACGTCCCCAAACCCACCCCCGTCTCGATACCGACTACGACTCATACCCGATGACCACCTGCTTGACATTCAATGCCCCCAGTGAAAAGATGCTATTCATGGGCATTTTTGACCATCTAGCACGTCCGTTGGATCGTTCATTTTTCCCCACAATCAAACGTCCTCTAACCAACTTAATAAAGGAGACCCCCTGTGTCAGCCGCTTACCCTGCTCCCCTCTACTTCGTTACTGTCGATGGCAACCCCGCCAGCCAAGCTGTCCTAATACAACTCAGCGCATCGTTACCTACCGCAACCAAAGACCTTTACTCTTTGATAACCCAGCCCACTCCCACTCGTTTAATTGAATCTTTTACTACTATCCCTATCCATCTCACGGTCGCATTATTCGACGTCCCCAGCGGTACCATCAAGTACTATAAACCACTCCACCTTACCCAGCCAGACTCAAACCGGCCAAACTGGGCTAGTCGACCCCTCTGGTCAGTAGCAATTAGAACCGATAAGGCCAAGTATTCGAAAGTTATCCGCGACTGCGCCCAAGAAATGGCCGCCTGGTTTAGTACCGGTATTAAGCGCGCGATTCCCGGCCAAAGCTACCCTTGGGGACCCATCCCGACCAGTGAAAGGAATACTGTCCTGCAGCGCCTCGCCCAAAATCATGTCCGCTAATTTTGCCTCCTACTAATTAAACAAACCTCCCCCGCACAACATAACACTGCGGGATTTTTTTATTCATCAAATATAAAAATCTATAATTACAAGCCGTCTGCTATCTTATCCAATTGTATCGCCAGCTATTTAAGCCAGGATATTTTTTGCACCAGTGTCAGACTAGACCACCAGCGGCCCAGCCCCCACCACTCTCCCGCTGGCATTAATGCAAATATTACCAGCAAGAAAGCATAAATTACGTGCTCATCCACTAACGGATTATTTTCCGGCGGCATCATTGACGCATAAAGCAGTGTCATCAGAAGCACTCCGCTAATTGCAGCCAGCCGCAACATAATGCCCAATATTAAAGCTAGTCCAATCCCCAGCACCCCCATCATAAACAACCAGTCCACTGCTCCATTTCCTACTAGCGACTGAAAAAAGTTAACCAACGGTCCTTCTGTGCCAAACTGTAAGAAACCGGCTGTCGGCGAGCCACCCTTAGACCAAGCCTTACTGGATTCCGTTGCAAAACCTAACCCCCACATCTTGTCCATAAAAGCCCAGACAAAAATCCATCCCAGACAAATTCTGGTCAATCCAAATAAGCTTTGTTTAACGTCAGGCATATATAGACATCACATCATGAAATGTCACTGCAGAATAAGCGGGTGGCGGCGCGGGGGTCCCCCACCGAGCGCCAGAGCCCTGAGCCTGCCTACCGGTAGGCAGGCTTGTCGAAGGGCGATGCCGTCGGATGGGGGAGCAGCGCCGACAGGCCTGCCGGCCGCAGCCATAGCGAAGGCTGGACCCGTTTCTTGTCTGGTGACTTTTCATGATGTGACACCTATATCTAAAATAAAAGTTAGTAGTCAGGCTCATTAGGTGTACCTGCCTACCCTATCATATTAAGTTGTTTTTCCACCGATAGCTATGCTCAAACCCTTAGGCCGCCCTTACGGCACCGGACTTAACTGCACCGCGTTGCCCTTGCCATGCTCTACTGCATTGCTAGCCTGGTTTTTCTTTCTCTCCAACCTACTTTGTTGTCTATAATACAAAATCGGAATCAATACTAACGTCAGAAGCGTTGAAAAAGACAGTCCTGTAACTAATGTCACAGCCATATCCCGAAAGAATTCATCCACCCAAATCAAAGGCACAATCCCTCCCACTGTCGTCAATGTCGTTAATAATATTGGTCGTAACCGTGAATTTGCCGCTTCCTTCACCGCCTCAATAATAGTCGCCCCTTTCTCTCTCATGCTGTTCATCCGGTCTACCAGCAGTAT
This sequence comes from Candidatus Andersenbacteria bacterium RIFCSPHIGHO2_02_FULL_46_16, assembly GCA_001817065.1. Taxonomy (GTDB): domain Bacteria; phylum Patescibacteriota; class Andersenbacteria; order UBA10190; family UBA10190; genus UBA10190. The sequence continues at coordinate 4,495 of MHHQ01000012.1, read as the reverse complement.
GGCGTTGTTAACAACTATTCCCGTCAAACTAACCAACCCAATAAATGCCGCGAAATTCAACTGCCCTTGGAAAAACAGTAGCCCAAACAACACCCCAATCAAGGCTAGTGGTATCGATAAAAATATAATGAACGTCTGTCGAAACGAATTAAACTCAATCACTAAAATTAACAGTATTAGCAAGATAGCAATCACCATCGATCGATACAGCTGATTGAACGTCTCTACCGTTTCTTGCTGTTCTCCACCAAATTCCACACTGTATCCGTCCGGCAAGCCCATTGCTTCCACTTTCTTTGTTATTTCTAGTGTCAGTTCATTCGGCGTAAATCCCTTGTCTGCATCTGCCGTTATAGTCACAGTGCGTTTGCCATCACGATGTCTAATCGCGTCCACTGAAGACGCTAAATCAACTTTCGCCACCTGCCCCAATGTCACTGCAGTAGCTTCCCCCATAGTACTTTGTCTAGCCATAGATAAAATTGGCATCGCCAGCACGTCGTCTATCGAATTAACTGCCTGATCAAAGGCCGCCATCGATACCCTTACCTCCTCATTGGACTGATCAAGAAACGTTGTTACTTCCGTACCAAACACACTAGCCCGTAAAGTCTGCGCCACATCACTTACCCCGAGACCCATAGCCGTTAATGCTTCCTGATCCAGCGAAAAATTAAATTCACCGGCACTGTTCGTCAAATCCCTGTCTATATCAATCACCCCATCAACTTGATCCATCTCCTCCATCACCAGCCCGGACAGCCTGTCTAGCTCATTCATGTCATCGCCAATTATTCTCATCTCGACCGGCGGGGCTGAAGGCGGACCGGCCGTAAGCTCTTCAACTGTAACTTGCGCGTCAGTGATCTGTTTAAAATTCTCTCGCAATTCATTTGTTATATCGAGAGAGGACCTCTCCCTTTCATCTTCAAGATTCACATACAAAGACGCTACTTCTTCCCCGCTCGACCCGCTGCCGAAATCAAGGCTAATGCCGCTACCAATATTAGCTACATAACTTCTGACTTCCGGCACACCCCTGATTATATTTTCCACACGTTCGACCGTCGCCAGGGTTTCTTCCAGCTTTGTCCCTGGCTCCCTCTCGATGTTAATAAACATGAAATCAATATCCACTGCTGGAAACAACCCGGTATGCAAGAGACCGCTAAAGGGCAAGCTCAACCCAAACACCAGCAATACTGCTAACACAGTGATGAATAGGGCTTGGAACCGTTTTGCTTCCAATATTCTGCCGATAATATTCGCGTACCAGTTTCTAAATTTATCAAACTGTCGATCGAACCAGCGCTCCTGTCCCTCATCCTCGCTCCGGCGTCCCAAAACCTTCACCGCCACTGGTGGCAGAAAAGCCAACGATACAAACAACGAGCTGATTAAAGTGGCGGATAATACTATCGGGATTACTTTCAAAAACTGGCCAATAATACCCGTCACTAATAACATCGGGAAAAAAGCTGCGACCGTCGTCATCGTTCCGCCAATCAATGGTTTAGTGAACTTGTCGACCATTTCTGCCGACCTTGCTTGAATTTTTTTCTCCTTTAACTCCTTACTATCCCTGTCCCTCAATACCAGCCCCTCACTGGATTTGGTCGCAATCTCATCTTGATGTCCACAGATTCCCTCTACTACCACGATAGCATTATCTACCAACATACCCATTGATAAGATCAATGAAAATAATGATATTCCATTCAATGTCGTATTTGTCTGAGCAAAAACCAAGAATGAGATTGCGAATGTTAGTGGTACGGACAGGGCTGTAATTAATCCCGGACCCCATCCCAAAAATAACCACAACAAGCCAAATACGATCAGCAACGTTTGAACGCCGCTACTATACACATTATTTAATTGAGTACGTATATCCTCCGCCCGATCGGCAAAAAGCTCCACCTGGATGTCACTATGTAATTCCCCCTTTTCTTCCTCTATTTTCTGTTTAACCTCATCCACGATCCGCACAATATTGCCCCCAGTTTTTTTCCGGACAGACAAACTGACCGCCGGTGTGCTCTCTTCCCCTCCCCTACTCATCCGTGACTGGCTCTCACGCTCAGTCAACACCAAATCTACTTCCGCGATCGTGCCCAGCGGAGCCACAGTACCATCCGGTAGTGCCACCGGAATTTGCGCAACATCCCCAATACCATTAAACCGTCCCGTCAGGCGCAAATCATAGTTATATTTATCTGTTTCCAATTGCCCGAACGGCGCATTGATATTTGCTGTCCTGACAGCACTCATTAACTGCCCAATACTCAATCCTAAGTCAGCCAATCTTTTTGGCTCAATTCTTATCCTTACCTCTTCGTTAATACTGCCCGCAATATCTACTGACGATACGTCTGGAATCTCTTCAATCTTCTTCGCTAAATTGTCCGCATATAAAGACAGCAACCTTTCGTCCTCAATACCGCCCAAACTGACCGAAATAATTGGCTCGTCGGATATGCTTATTTCCATCACCTCAGACCGTTCTGCTGCTTCAGGCAATCCTCGAATACTATCTACCTCTTCTTTTAACCTTCGAATAGCGTCTTTCAGATCCTCATTAGCAGAAAATTCTACTACCACCGATGATATTCCCAAGCGCGAGGAAGACGTTAAATTATCCAGCCCCTCCAGATTGGTTAGTCTCTCCTCAATCGGTTTAGTAACCAACTCCTCCACGTCCCGCGCTGACGCCCCAGGATAAGCCGTCACCACTACGGCCACCGGAATTTCCACTTCAGGTGTTGATTCACGCGGCAGGGTAACAGCCGTCCATGTGCCAAAAATAGCCAAGCCGATTAAGACTAAAAATGTGACTCGCCATGATCGCAGCCAATAATTTAAAAATCCGGACAGCCCCCCTTGCCGCACACCCATCTCATCTAAACTGCCAGCCGGCTCTTTGTCGGACGCCAAGTTCATGACCCAAGCTTCACTACATCGCCAGCCCGTAATATCCGCTGTCCCTGAATTATCACCACCGTATTATCGTCTATCTCAAGCTTCGCTTCCATATAGTTATCGGTATATGAGATTGGTGTTACTATCCGCTCCTCTACTACCCCTTGCTCATTTACCGTCATCAAAACAATCCCTCCCTGCCTGACCACTACCGCATCTAGCGGAATAAAATGATTGTCACTCTCACCTACCGTGACCGGTAATTTTACCACAACCAAATCGCCCGGATGTACTACTTCTGGCGTACCCGATACAAAAATATCCACTTGCCATAACGCCATGTCAGTACGCGGTGCATCAGCTAATCGCGCAATCACACCAGAAAATTCTTGTCCCCTCGCACTAATCTCGACTTGATCATTGACCGCTAAACTCTCCCGCACACCTGTCGCCACATTAAGACTGATCTGGGCTCCTTCGAAGGCAATAACCTCGCCTACTTCCTGGCCTGGCCGGACAAAATCACCCTTCCTCACTGCTAATCGTGTTACCTGACCATCTACAGGACTAATTACTTGTGCCAGCTTTACCTGCTCAGCTGCTACCGCCACTTGTCTTTGTAAACTCACCCTTTGCGCCTGAATATCGACATGAATTTTATCGATAGTTTGTTTTGCTGCTGCCACACCCTGTTCCGCCTGCTTTAGTCCATCGCTCGTTTGTCTGGCTGCAACCTTCTGCGCAATCGCTGCTTGTTCTTGCGCCAATTTTGCCGCCTTTAAACCAATATCAGCTGCTCTCACAACCTGGTCTACTCTCTGCTCTGCTTCTGCAGCATCGTTATACGCTAATTCCGCTTGCCTAACCGCTAAATCCGCTTGCTCTTGACTCTTGGCTAACTGTAAAGTCGTCAAGCTCCTGCCAGCCTTCGCTGCTTCCGCTGCTAATTGAGCCATCTTCACTCCATTCTCACCTGCGCGCACTGCTTCTGCTTCTATACCGTTAATCTGTCCCAAAGATGCTTGGATTGCCGCTAATTGTGCCCGCCCCGGACTAGCTTCTACTCCCGTATCTATACTCACTACGACACGTCCAGCTGTAAGCTCTTCCCCTAAGTTCACTTCAATCGAACTAACTCGACCGCCCGTTCTTGCCACTAGAGGAGCCCCTGCCACAGGTTCTATGGCTGCTATCTTTTCAATTTTTATATCCCTGACCAATTCACCAAACGTTTTAGTCATAACTTCAGTTGCTTCTTCTTCAGTCACATCTCCAGTCACGTCGCTTGATTTCTCCGACCAATACAAATAGCTGCCGAGGCCAATCAGCACAATTACCCCCAATAACCCCAAAAACATCCTCTTATATCGACTAAAAAACCTTCTCTTCTCCTCAAAAACATCATTGTATCGTTGGTTTTGGTTTATCATAAATAACCGCCCATCATAAACCATCCTTCACCAGACGTCAACCGCCCGTTTTGTAATCGCTCACAGGTCAAGGATATGGTAAACTCCCTCGTAGGTAACAAATACAAACAACAAGACAAACAATCACATGGCCTTCAACCTATCCG
>MHHQ01000011.1:712-53009 GCA_001817065.1 Candidatus Andersenbacteria bacterium RIFCSPHIGHO2_02_FULL_46_16 | reverse complement strand
CTCAATTGGAAAAGCCGTATCTCGACGCATATTGAACGAGATCTGGCCAAGTTATTTTTGGATGGCGCCTAAGCGCAGAAACCATCTGAAATTAAATAGTGTGGGAAGTAAAAATCAAATCTTATTCAGTACAGAAAAACTGGGAGGTGGCTAAGCGCAGGCCGGCGGTCGTGTGGCGAGACGCATTGACGAGAGTCCTGGTGACAGATTGGGCGATTAAACAGGGTAGGATGGATGCTCGGACGGGTGTGCTGATGCTAGTAGCGGGATTGGGGTAGAAGTTGTCGTGAAGATTTATTTATAGGTAATTGCTTAAAGTCCCATCGCTTTTAGCGGCGGGATGGAGTTGTGGTGCCTGGCAAGGGATCAGTGAATGGGTCGCTGACGGGCATGTCAGGGGTTTCAAGAGGGACACATTTTTGTTGATACTTGCAAGCTGCATAACAAGTAGCTTTTATTGTAACAGAACCAGGGGGACTGGCTACGGTAGCTGTCTTACAGTCATCAGCCGTGTCATTCCCTGGAATGCCAGATGCAGTTAAAGGTAAATATGGTGGGCTCCAGACTGCGTTGCCTTCTGGTTTGCAGCCAATTTCACAGTATTTATTAGGGTTACATTTCAACATTGGGTCTGATTTGGTTGGTGTTGCTGCTAGGGCTTTACATTTGGTGTCCAGTCCCTTTTGGGCATTTGTTATGGCTCGACTCTTAGCCTCCACTACTTGGGCTTGTCCGTTCCACAGTTCGTCTTTTGTGGCAGTGCCGGTTGCTGTGCTGTCTACTTGAAAGAAGCCCTCACTGTTTGGGTAGCAGTCTTTAGGCGGACCAGATTTAGTGCACTGTGGAAAAGTCAAAGGCGTTGTAGCGAGCTTCACCGTCTCGCATGCATTAGAACATCTTATACCGAAAATGCAGCTCACTGTGGCACTGATTGGAGTGGTATTGGTGGAAGTAGTGTATGCACAGTCAGCACTCTGTGTTGGTAAACAGGTTACTGTGGCATTCTTCTCTTGCTGACATTGAGGTTGGCCTTTTGCGCAATCAAGTTCCTTTGCTAATGCTTTTTCAGTCTGCTCCTTGCCGGTTCCATCGGTCCCACCAAGAGAAGTACTAGTAGTCCACCATGTATTGAACTGATCTACGGCATCTTTATAAGCAGCCCGTTTTGCCAATCTGACGCCAGCGCCTGTACCCTCTCCCCAGATCGACTTGCCGATCTCTTTTGTCAGGTCGAGGCACTGGGGGGCGAAAGCTTTCAGTTGCTCACTTACGTTGGTCTTTATAGTGATGCTTAAAATCACAAGCAAAAGGATAATTGTAATAAACCCTAAGATCATGATTGGGTTGAGCGTATGCTTCTTTCTTTTTATTTTGGTTGTCATGGGTTTAGTGAAGGAATTTGATTAAATATTGCTTTGATTATAGCACTTTTTTATGAGGAGGTGGGGGAGGGTTGTGCAAAAGGATAAAGGGGAAGAGGGGTGGGAGGAAGTTTAGAAATAAAAAAAGACGGTTTTTCCGTCTTGGTGCTTTATAAAGGCCTCTCGATGATAACTGTGAAGCTGTCCTTCCAGCAGAGACCAATCTTCTGATCGTTTCCCATTTTGACTGTAACCCAGATGTTCTGGCAATCCAGCTCAGAGGCAAGTGTGCTGAACTGTCTAAAAACGGAAAGGCAGAGTTTGTAATGCTCAATGTTGGCGTCATCATATTGGGGAGCGAAATTGACACTAGCCAGGCCGGATGTTCGGAGCTCTTGTTCGTGAAAGACTAATCTTTCTTGGTTCTCTTGAGCCGGATCAGAGAGATCTAATATGTAGCCGTCTGATCTTTGGCTGAAATACAGGGTAAAGTTTGCTATCGGAAATGCGTCCTTATCAGGTTCCTCTATGAATATCTTTTGGCGAGTAAGCGTCATGTCTGGAATGCTGTCAAGGAAGTCTGAAATCAAGCCTTTTCTGACTTGGCTGGTGGCGCGGGTGTGAGCAAACCTATTTCCTATTAATCCGTCAGTAATTGACCTGTAACTGAATCTTACTGGCAAGATGTCGTCTGGATTACGCGGTGTCGTATCAGATGCGTCGACATAGATAGAGCCTTTAATGTTTAAACCGGAGGTGGCATCAACACATTCGGCGATGATGCGGTTGTTTGGCTGGCTGGTATTATCCTCCTGTTCATTAAATGAAATAAGGTAAATGGCAGCTACAAAAACAACGTTCATCACAAATCCTGCAGCATAGTTCATGACAATTCTCCTGGGGATGGGAAAGAGCAAGAAACAACAACAACGTGTGTAATATAGTCTTTTTTAGGTTGACGTCAACTGTAAGCGTGGTATAAGCGAGCGTTGGTGCAGGAGCTGCGATTTCCTGGGTATACAAACTCAGCAATTTTTTCTCCCAGCGGTGAGGTAAAAGTAGGGGACTATTAGGCTTTATTTGGCTGCTATATTGGCAATAGATTTCAAGAGACGGGACTTTTTTCGAGCGGCTTTGTTGGCGTGAAGAACATGACGGCGTACGGCGCGATCAATGGCTTTCTGGGCAGCCTGGTAAGCTTTTTGGGCTAATGTTTTGTCGTGTGCTTTGATAGCGTCACGTACAGCGTGCGTAGCTTCGCGCATAGCTACGCGCCAGCGATCGTTTTTTGTGCGCCGTCGTTGATTTTTGCGAATATCCTTTTTAGCGGCTTTTAGTTGTGGCATGGGTTTTTAGAAGTGAATTAGAAAATAGATGTGGGCAAATGGGGAGGGTAAAATATAAGTAACGTTTGTGGAGTGATTATGGGGGAAAATGTTAAAAAATTCAAGTAGCTGGAGGTGGTTATTTGATTTTATGGCTGATTGGCGCTTGATAGGCTGGTTGACAGGACTGTGTGGGAGAGTGTCCGTGTAATTGCCGGACGGGTACGTAAATGTACAAAATTTTGGTAAATTTGGTGAATAGGCAGGAATTAGGTAGGGGACTTGGGAGGCTGGGTGTTTCAGGTGATAAGAACTTTGACGGGATGTAACAGGTGAGTGAGGGGGTCTAGCTTGGCGATACCGATAAGGGTGGAGGACTGGTTGAAAATGGCAAAGGTGGTAGAGTTGTCGTCCTGTGATGTTTGATAAGTGGGGGAGGGTAGGTCAATGGAGCGGAGAGACAGAGTGTTGTTTGTGTGGTTCATGGTAGTCCCCTGTTCCCCTATCGTCTGTCCTTGTATGAATTGTGCGACGTTATCATCCGGAAGAGTAATTTGTGGTAAATGAAAAATTAGGGCAGTAGCCGGCAATAGTCTTTCTTTGAGCTGCTTGGTTGTTAAATTTTTTAATTTGATTGATTGAGTCAATTTGTGTGGACCAATTTGGGTGCGGCAGAGTTCTTGGACATATGCTCCTGTAGAAAGAACGGTGCCCAGATCACGGGCTAGGGAACGAAGGTAGGTGCCAGTTGAGCAGGTGATGGCAAGGGATAGCTTGGGGTGGGCGTAGTGGGTGATTTGCAAAGAATGGATAATTATGGAGCGAGGCTGTAGGGTGGGGTTGCTCCCCTGCCTGCCGGACAGGTTAGCCTGCCGGGCTATTTTGTAAGCCCTCTCCCCTGCTATTTTTACCGCAGAAAATGCGGGGGGTACTTGTTTGATGGGGCCAATAAATTGGTGGAGAGCGGCTTGGATTTGCGTTCTAGTTGGTTCGATGCTCATTTTGGGTTTAGGATAAGTAGTCTTAGATATTTGCCCAGTGGCATCGTCGGTATCCGATGAAGCACCGAGAATAAAGACGGTTTGATAGGTTTTTTCCCAGGTGTGAGAGTATTCAATTAGCCTGGTGGCAGAACCGATGGCGATTAGTAGGATACCGGTGGCAAATGGATCGAGGGTGCCGGTGTGCCCCACCTTCGGCGAGGCATTACTTATTTGGTCGTGACGCCTGTGGCGGTTTTGTAGGGAAGGCGTACTGGTATTAAGTAGTCTTCTGATTTGGGCAACAACGTCGTGAGATGTTAGGCCGGGTGGTTTGTCGATATTGAGAAGACCAGAGATTGGTTGTGCGATGGGCATAGTGTATTAGTTTATATTATAACTTTGTCTTAAGTGATAGTTCTTTTTGAATAGAAATCCAAATGACAAAATCCAAATGACAAATCAATGCTAAAATTCTAATGTTCCAACCTTCGTGCTTCGGCTATGTTCAGGGCTATGGCGGGTAAAGCAATTTTTTAATAATATTTACCAATTTTAGGATCATTTTCAGAATATGGGTAGAACGGGTGCAAGAAGAGACGATTGATTTAAGCGTGAAATGTAAAGTGAAAAGTGAAAAACAACAACATAAATGGCTAAGTATCAGAGAGCACTTGGTCGTGAGGAGGCCCCTTTGCTTTTGCAGTTTTTGTCATGTTTTGTGCTAATCTTGATTAAGACTTGTTAATAAGCTAATTTTTTATTTTATGGCAAAGAAAGTGATTATAACAGGGATTACCGGACAAGACGGTTCTTATTTAGCTGAACTTTTGTTAGAGAAGGGGTATGATGTCTATGGCTTAGTACCGAGATACGCGACTAACCCATTTGAGAATATTGAACATATTCTGGATAAGGTAACGATTATAACTGGCGATTTGAGCGATTCTTCATCGTTGTATCGGATGATCAGGGATGTGCAGCCGGATGAAGTCTATAATTTAGGGGCGCAATCCTTCGTGAAGGGGAGTTGGGACCTACCTGAGCTGACTGGGGATGTGACGGGAGTTGGTGTAACACGAATCTTGGAAGCTCTGCGATATGTTAAACCTGATACGAAGTTCTATCAGGCATCGAGTTCAGAGATGTTTGGCAAGGTAGTGGAAACGCCACAACGGGAAACAACGCCTTTTTACCCCCGTAGTCCATATGGGGTAGCGAAAGTTTATGGACATTATATCACGGTAAATTATCGGGAGAGTTACGGAATGTATGCTTGCTCGGGGATATTGTTTAATCACGAAAGTCCCAGAAGAGGAAGGGAATTTGTTACCCGGAAAATATCCGAGGGGGTGGCCCGGATCAAGTTGGGATTAGCGAAGGAACTGCGGCTGGGTAACATGGAGGCACGGCGGGATTGGGGATTTGTCGGAGATTATGTGGTTATGATGTGGCTAATGCTGCAGCAGGACAAACCGGATGACTATGTTATCGGGACGGGCGAGAACCATTCGGTCCAAGAATTTGTAGAACTGGCGTTTGGTCATGCGGGGTTGGATTGGAAGAAATATGTGGTTCTAGACGAAGCCTTTAAGCGTCCCGCTGAAGTTGATGAATTATTAGCTGATCCTAAGAAAGCCAAAGAGAAGCTAGGCTGGGAGCCGCAAGTGAGTTTTGAAGAACTTGTAAAGATGATGGTGGAGTCGGACATAAAGAAAATGAAAAACTTAAAACGAAAAGCGTAAAGTAACAACTTAAAACGAAAAGGGCAGTAAGATGAAAGGAACGATTGTCATAACGGGTGGGAATGGATTTGTCGGGAAACATTTAGTTAAGGAACTGGCGAATGAATGGCCGGAGGCGAAATTGGTGGTTTGGGACAGGACTATCAATGGTTTACCGGAAGGGGTGCAAGGCACGGAAGTGGACATTACGAAGCCGGAAAGTTATCGACTGAAGTTGGCGGAAGGTCAGCCCAAGTGGATTGTGCATTTAGCGGCGATAGCACCTATTCCAGTCGCAATGAAAGATCCAGGATTAACCAGGAGAGTGAATGTGGACGCAACTAGGGACTTGCTGCAGTTGGTGAGGGAGGCAGCTGGTGATACAAGGGTGTTGGCGATCAGCTCGTCGGATATCTATGGTTCAACTACGTTCGCTCCCAGTAGTCTAATCCAGTCTGCTATGGCGCGAAACCGCAGTGGTGTTTTGTCAGCCGAAGAATTAGGAGAAAAGAGCACTCCCCTACCGGAGCTTGGTTTGGATGAGGCGAAGCCGACAAATCCGTATGCGGCTAGTAAGCTGGCGATGGAAGAAATAATAGAGAGAGATTTTAATGATCTGGTGATTCGCGCTCGCCCTTTTCCGCATATTGGACCTGGCCAAGGAAGGGGTTTTGTAACAGCTGACTTTGCTTCACAGATAGCGGCGGCGGAGAGAGGGCTGCAGAGACCGGTAATCCGGGTGGGAAACTTAGACACCAGACGTGATTTTACGGATGTGCGGGATGTGGTTAGGGCATATCGTCTATTGATGGAAAAAGGGCAGATGGGGGAGGTCTACCATGTGGCGTCAGAGAAGGCAGTGCAAATCAGAGAAGTGTTGGATAAATTAGTATCTATGGTTAATATCAAACTGGAAATTGTCCAAGATCAAGAGAAGGTGAGGAAGTCGGATGCTAAAGTACTGGCAGGCAGTGCCAAGAAGTTGCGGGATAGGACTGGTTGGGAAGCTAAGATCTCTCTTGATCGTTCGTTGGGCGATATTTTGTCGTACTGGCGTGAGGTTCTTAAAGATGAAAACATATAGGGAAATGACTAGAGGCAAAGCACGAGAAGAGCGCGGTGATTTTGTTTTGGTGGCGCTAGTATTGGTCTTTTTCTTGGTTGTCCTTTTGCGTAATGCCTGGGTAGCTGAAGACGCGTTTATTAGTTTTAGGGTTGTAGATAATTTTTTGCATGGTTATGGCCTAACCTGGAATGTAGTGGAGCGGGTTCAGGTATACACGCATCCTTTGTGGCTAATACTGATGATACCAATGCAATGGTTAACTGGAGAGGCCTATTATGCCAGTATATTTTTATCGTTAGGAGTATCTCTGATCGCGGCTTGGTTAGTTATTTTTAAAGCAGCAAGTGAACGGTCTACGGGGATAGCGGCAATCGTTGTTTTAGTATCTTCTAAGGCATTTGTAGATTTTTCAGTTTCCGGATTAGAAAATCCTTTGACTAACTTAATGGTCATATTCTTTGTGTTAGTTTATTTGCGAAATGAGGCGTCAATGAAGACATTGTTTAACCTGTCATTTATTGCAGGATGGGCAATGTTGAGTCGTATGGATAATATTTTGCTGTTCGCGCCGGTGCTAGTTGCTATGGGTTGGCGTTTGCCCAAAAGGAAAGCAATCATAGCCGGATTGCTGGGATTGTCCCCTATTATTGCTTGGTGCATATTTTCCTTGTTCTATTATGGATTTGTTTGGCCCAACACTGCTTACGCCAAGCTGGGTCATGGGGTGCCGGAGATTGAGGTTATTAGGCAGGGTTTTTATTACTTCATTGATTCTATTAATATTGACCCTCTGACACTGCTGGTGGTCGGTGTGGGCTTAGTCTTGCCGTTTTTTTTGTGGGACAGGAAGTTGATGCCTGTATCTATCGGCATTTTAAGTTATTTATCTTATATCGTATGGATTGGTGGGGATTTTATGAGTGGTCGTTTTTTTACCTCTTCGTTCCTGCTGGCTGTGTTAATAATCATCAACTGTGATTTTCCCTTTATGGAGCGAGTTTGGTTGGGGTGGCTGATGGTTGTGTTATTGATCAGTATACAATCGCCTCGTTCACCGCTATTAAGCGGGAAGAATTACGCTGAACTGCCGGGTGCTACGAACGTGGTGCGTTCGATAGCAGACGAACGCGGATTTTACTATCGTGCGGCGGGTTTATTAAACGCTAAGCCAGGCTATCCTATGCCACGTCACTCTTGGGCGGTTGATGGTCAAAAAGCTAGGGGGGAAGGACTGGGCATATATACGTCAATGAACATAGGTTATTTCGGATATTATGCCGGGCCGGAAGCTTATATCATTGACGTTCATACGATTGGTGATGCTTTGCGGTCTCGACTACCCATAAGCCGTACTTTTCATGATTACAATTCTGATATGAATTGGCGAATCGGTCATTTTGCTCGAGATATTCCGGAGGGTTATATAAGGTCATTGGAAACCGGCGATAATGTCATTACTAACTTGGCATTAGTGGAGTATTGGGAACATTTGTCTGTGGTAATTAGAGGCGAACTATGGAGTAAGAAAAGATTGAAAGAAATATATAAATTTAACAGTGGTGCGTACGATGAATTAATTGACGAGTATAATAAATCAGAGTCGTTTTTAGATGGGAGCTAAATTTTATAGAGCTCGTAATTACCATGGCGGGCGATTAACTGCCACTCGGGTCGAATTTGTAGTTTTGGATAGAAAGAGCGCTCGACTGGTCCGACAACGACGTATTGCGGTTGGATTTGAGTAAGGGTGGCCAGCTGACCGGTATAAAAAGGGCCAATACTGCCATCTCGCTGGGTATGGTCGCTGCCATGGGTCCAGACGTGTCCGGGAAAGCCAAGGTAGGCAGAGCGTCCGGAAAGAGCGACGGGTGAATTGTGATATGGAGCTATAAGAATTACATCACCGCGTTTGGTTTTGGCACGGATTGATTTGGCCATGGCGATGGCGTCCGGATCCCACTCAGGCCAGGCAGGGAGGTTGGGCAAAGTCAGACGAAAAACATCAATGGAGCCGGAGAGCAAATGAAAGACAAGTACAGCGAAGAGAATAGCGCGCCAATAATATTTGCTTCTCTGCCACAAGATAATGCCAGCTGAGGCGATTAAGGGCAAAGTGAACAGGATCCAATAGACAAATATTTTTGTGTTGTCCCATTCCCAGGCGGCGAAGCGCCAGACATTAGCAGACAGAAATAGCAGCAGACCGGAGAGAGCAAACACTTTAGTTGGTTTGGGTACAGGCAGAAAGAAGCCGAGCAGGGTGATAGGGATGAGCAGACCAGAGTTCTTGAGCCAAAAGAGAATAATTGACTGATTATGTGCCATCCAGCCTAGTTGAAGGTGTGGGGAGGCGGCAGCCGAGGCGTGGCTGGTGGAGAAATAGAGTAGTCCGGGTAGGCCAATCAGCGTGGCCGTTACAAAGAATGAGATCCAACCTTGTCTGGGTTGGTAGAGGCACAGCATGATGATAATTGGTACGAGGGCGATGACGGTGTGAGCATGGAATAGGGGCAGAAGACCAGCAAGTAGTCCGGCAATAATCATTACACGATGACGGGCAGGATGGTTAGGTGGGCGGGTAAGCAAAAGCAGGATAATAAAAGCGAGAGACATGCCGAACATGAAGGAGCGTTGTGGCAAGAGCAGTGAAATAATCGGATTGATAATGTAGAAGCTAAGAGGGTCATCTGAGTGACCGGTATAGTTGATGGGAAGATGGGCTAGCAATTGGATGAATGATTCGTGGGGCATGTGCAGGTCATTCACGACCCTAACCCAGCCCAGCGTACTGCCGCCAAGGGCAAAGAGCAGAAGGGCGATAAGAGCGACTTTTGAGCTGTTGGTTAAGGTGAAAGTGAGTTGGTAGAAGAGAAAAAGTGTGAGAGGGATGAGGAGGAAAGCCGGCCAAACAACAGCTTGGCTATAGTTGGCGCCGGCAACCAAGAGGATAGCTGAGAAGAAATTAGAGAAAAAAGGATAGGTCAAATTATTACCCGCCAGAATAGGGTTGGCGGGAGGAATGGTCGCATTAAAGGCCAGATTAGTGATGTTGGCCAAATGAAACCCAAGGTCGCCATAGGCGTTAATGATGCTGGTGGATAATCCGCCGTTGGTGGCAGAACTTGTAAATAATAACTTGGGTGCGATCAAAGCGGACAATAGTAATAAGACAACTAGAACAATGGTGGCTGGTTTGTTGACAGGCAGCTTGTAAAAGGTAGACCAAGTTCTGCCTCGGACGGAGGTGATACCTAGATAAACGACCTCAACAAGCAGAATTGAATAAATCAAAGAATGGGAGAGAAGAAAGAAAGCGGAGGACAGATAGATAATAACAGTGGTGATGGTTAATCCAACGACTGTGCCAATGGCAACAATTAGGGTTTTTTCTCGAAAAACGGATAACCATAATACAAGGCTGATGCCGGTCAGCGATGAGATTATAAAGATGGTTATAGGCAAGAAGAGGCTCATTTAAATAATCAAAGCGTAATAACGAAACAAGTCAAGTTGGGTGTTTGTGAGGGATGGTTTTGTCAGTGTACACTGCGGGGATGGCAAATATGAATATAGAGAACCCAGTAACGGCGTTCGTTACCTTGCGTTCTTGGTTAGAGCAGGGTTATCGGTGGTGGCGAACGGGAAAAGTAAAGGTGACATACCGGCAGGTATTGGTTGTGTTTTTACTGATAGTTGGATTGTTTTTAAGGATAGTAAATTTGGGAGATTTTCAGCCTATCCTAGATGATGAAAAGACTTGGCTGATGGTAGGGACGTCGGTTATTCAAACGGGAGTACCTAGCACCTGGACATTATTTTATGATGCTTATATGCGAGGCGGAATAATGCCGCAGGGGAATATAGTAACTCCTTACTTGGACCATCCGCCATTATTCTCATTAATGGTAGGCGGTTGGGCATGGTTAGTGGGTGAGACCGATGTCCAAAACATGGACTGGGCTAAGGTTCGATTACCCATGATAATATTGTCGATTGCGACCATTGGGCTGTTGTATGTTTATACCAAGCGAGTGTTTGGTCCCACTTTAGCTTTGTTCACTTTAGCGGCTATGGTTTTTTTTCCATCACATGTAGTGTCATCCCGCTTTGTGGCGGCAGAGCATTGGATTGGCTTCCTATTGATAGGAGGTTTGTATGCTTATGATGTTTATAGCCGCAGCGCGAACCAGCGGCAGCGAAGCATAGCTTGGTATACGTTGGGTGCTATTAGCTTGACTGCTATTCTAGTTAAATTATCTGGAGTGGTGGTGGTAGCGACGTTGATATTTTTGGCTCTATATCAACGAAGAACGAAATTGGCAGTAATGTTGATAACAAGCGGGTTGGTTTCAGTGTTGGTATTTGGAGTATGGGGTTATTTTTACAATTGGGAAGTTTTTTTGAATGTATTGGAAGCTCATCATAGCCGACGTCAGTCCTTTATTCATTTTTGGTCTATTATGACTTGGTATAATATCGGGGACTTTACTTTATATGATCCGTCAATGACCATCGGACCTCTAGGTTTAATTGGTTTAGGGCATAAGTATCGCAACAAAGACCAGGGAGTGTATATAGCGAGTGTTTTGCTGATAATCTCGCTTGTCTTCTTGTATTTTTCCCCGGAAGAAACTTATGGTTGGTATAAATATATGCTTTATCCTTTAATAGGTTTGGGTTTGGGGCATGTGTTTTATGAGTTATATAAAGGAGAAAAAGTGTATTTGTTTCTGTTTTTGCCTTTAGTGGCGATGGTGGTGCAGAGCAGCAATATCGTGCCTGACACCACGGCACTGAGAATCTTGTTACTATTATTGTATGGGGTAGTGGCTGTTGTGCTGTTGTGGCGGAGTAAACATTTTGAGTTTTCGTCATTGATAATGGTCTTATTGTGTATCCTGTGGTTTTATGAGGCAGTTTGGGTTTTTAACATTTTATGGACTGCCAGAGTGATTGGTGTGGTATGATGGCTATCACGCGAAGTCTGTCAGTGGTTTTGCCCATGTTCAATGAGGAAAGAGCAATTACCGGTACGCTGGAAAATGTCAGCAGCTACTTAACGAAGAGTGGGGCTTTGTATGAAATTATCGTGGTCGATGATGGGTCAAAGGACGGTTCGGTGGGGGCAGTTAATAGCCTAATAAAAAAGGGGGCTTTAATTAAACTAATTCAACACTCTCATAATCAAGGTTACGGCGAGGCACTGTGGACCGGGTTTAATGCCGCAAGGTTGGAGCGGATTTTACTGATGGACTCCGACGGCCAATTTAGAATAGAGTCCGTGGAGCAGTTGTGGCCGTTCGCAGATGAATTTGATGTGGTCGTGGGCACTCGCCGGAATAGGGCGGATGGAGGGTTAAGAAGAATGTTTTCGTGGGGTTATACGCTATTAATTAATTTATTATTTGGTTTGAGTCTGAAAGACATAGGCTGTGGTTTTAAGCTATTTAAGCGAGAGGTGTGGGTGAAAATTCAACCAATTAATTCTCGTGACCATAAGATATTTACTGTGGAGTGGATGTGGCGGCTGAAACAACGGGGGGTGAAAATCAAAGAAGTGGCAGTGACGCATTTCTCCAGGCAAGGCGGCCGACCAACAGGTGCCCGTTGGGATGTGGTTTGGCAGATGCTTAAGGCACTAGTCGCCTTACGCAGCCAGAGAGGTTAATAAATATAAACAGGAAAGTTATGCCGATGCGAGATTTGGGAAGAACGATCAGCCGTTTTGTTAAGTGGGAACAGACAGAAGTATTGTTAATGATTGTTGGTGTAAAAATTGCTCTTTTTGCCTTAAGCATCATAGTTGCTCTACTGATGGCAGAAGCTCAAGGAGAAGAGACTGTGATGCAATTTTTACTGATTATTTGGGACCGATGGGATAGCGCTTGGTATCACGGCTTGGCTGACACCGGATATGCGGCGACTGGTTATGCGGCCAATCGCATTGTCTTTCTACCGCTATACCCTATCTTGATCCGGATAGTTAAAGAAATAACAGGAAGTTTTATCAGTGCTTCTATGTCTGTGTCTAATATATTTTCTATAGTTGGTTTGTACTTGTTTTATCGATTGACGCGACTGGAGCTGGGTCGGCAAGTGGCTTGGTATGCACTAGTCGCCTTTCTGCTATTCCCTTCAGCGTATTTCTTTAACGCTGCTTACACGGAGGGCGTTTTTCTATGTTTGGCTGTGGGAGCGTTTTATTGCGCGAGAAAAGGTTGGTGGTGGGGAGCTGGCGTGTTAGGTAGTTTGGCGGCTTTTACCAAGATACTGGGATTATTCTTATTTCCAGCCTTGTTGCTAGAGTTCTTTTTGCAGCGGAAAGATAATCATCAGAAGCGTTTTCAGGTGGTGTGGTTAAGCTTAATTCCAGGCAGCTTCCTGGTTTATTTGCTTTATAATTATCAGTTGTTCGGTGATTGGCTGGCTTTTATGAATGTGGTGGGGGGAAACTGGCAAAAATCTTTTTCGTGGCCCTGGGTTGGTTTAGCAGAAAGATGGCGGGTAATGGGATCTTTCCCCTTTTCCAAAAGTGGGGTGATGACAGGCCTGGCTGAGTGGTTAGCTGGGATGGGCTTGCTGGTCGGCTTGGTCGTGTCCTTTTTCCGGTTACGGACGTCTTACTTCGTATATTTATTAGGAATTTCTTTTATTATTCTGTCGACAACGAAATTGGAAAGCACACCCCGTTATGTTTTAACAGCGTTTCCGATATTTATGTTGCTAGGAAAAGTTGGGAAATACCGATGGTTGGCTGTGCCGCTGACGCTTTTGTCAGTGGGATGTATGGCGCTGTTTATGGGGTATTTTAATCAAAGCTGGGGAGCCTACTAATATGAGCGGGACAGCTAGCCAGTCACTAAATAGTTATACAACGTTAAGGAAATCGAATGCTTGGTTTTTTCTGATGATAATGAGTTTTGGTTTGGTGCTCCGATTATTGGTTGCAGAGTACGGAACGTTTGTGAGCGATATGGAATTTTTTATAAGTTGGGGGGATTTGCTGCAACGTCAGGGAAGTGCGGGTTTCTTTGATGCTGGTTGGAGCGATCGTCTGCCGGGGGGGATATTGTATTTATTGTGGGGACTGGGAGAAATCAGTAATCAGTGGCCAGATATTTCCCAGACCTTGCTTTATAAATTGCCAGCGCATATAGCGGACGTGGTACTTGCTGGTTTGTTGTATTGGCAGGTGGGAAGGCGTTCTGGAGAAACCAAGGGGATAATCGCCGGTTGCCTCTATTTCTTCAATCCATTCACCTGGTATATTTCGTCCTTATGGGGACAGATGGATGCAGTGCAAGGATTATTGTTAGTGGCAGTGTTGTTGATGGCCTATTACCGACGGACTGGAACGTCGGCTTTCCTGCTGGCGCTAGCTACACAATTTAAGCCTCACTCGGTGGTACTTTTGCCACTGGTATTGGTCTTGTTGTGGCGGGAGAAAAGAAAAGATTTTATCAGGCAAATAATACTATTTGGCTCAGTATTTCTGGGATCGATTTGGTTATTAGCATTACCGTTTTTACTAAATGAGCAACGAGAAACCCGAGGTTTGTTGGTAGAGCCTTGGCAATTGATGCAGGGGCAGGCAGGTGTAGCAGCCAGTCGCTTTCCATTTGCGTCGGTTAACGCTTTTAATTTTTGGGTAGTGGTGCGAAGTAATTGGCAACCAGACAGCTTGATGTGGCTAGGCGTGACATATCGCACTTGGGGTACGTTATTGTTTATTGGTTATGCTGCTTTAGTTACCTTCTGTTTGTGGCGGCGTAAAGCAAGTTTACCAGCAGTTTTCTTGGCTGGATCGTTGTTATCGTTAGCCGCCTTCACCTTGCTGACTCGAGCACACGAGCGGCATATTTTTCCCTTCTTTGTTTTATTCGCTTTTGTGTTATTTGACTTCGATCATCGGATTACTTTGCCTGCCTACGTGATGCTTAGTTTGTCGTCATTAATTAATGGCCTGTTTTCCTATGCGATGTTTTACGGGGGAAGATTTTACAGCATGCCCGAAGCAATGATTAGTTTTATGGCGTTGTTGCCCGTATTAATGTGCATCATCGGTCTCGGTTTGATGGCTCAGCAACGAATTAAGCAAGAAGTATGATCAGTTGGCAGAAAACGGACTTAGCAACGCGGTGGGCTATCGTGGTGATTGGCATAGGGGTGCTGCTTAGGTTAGTGCTAGCGCTAGTCAATCTAGAAAGTAATGACGACCATTTAAGTGTTAGCCGAGTAATCGCGAACGAGGGGAGAGTACCAATGCGAACAGAGATGGTGATGGCCTATCACCCAAAATTATGGCATGCGAGTGTGGCTATGGTGTGGCAATTATTGCCAGCGACTTTGTCTGGGGAAGGACAGATAAAAACCGCACAGTTGCTCAATGCTTTGGCTGGATCGGGGGTGGTTATAATTGCCTATGCATTTATTTTTAAAAGACGTTGGCAGATACCCGTAAAGTTAATTGCGCTGAGCTTAGTATCCTTTAATCCCCGTTTGATTGGTATTAGCGCCCAGGCTACTAATGATAGTTGGGCAATATTCTTTGGTACGGCAGCGGTTTGGCTGACCATTATGTTTTTCGAGACAGGAAGACAGAAGTACTTTTATCAAGGAATGGTGATGACGGTCTTGATGGCCTTGACTAAAGGCGGCGGGCTAGTGCTGTTCGCAGTCTTGATCAGTACTTTATTGGTGGAAGCGTTGTGGTGGGGGAAGAAACGTTTGGTGAGTCAACCACGGGCGGTGTTTCTGATCTTGTTGGTGATATTAATTTTTTGTTTTATCGTCATTCCACTAACCCCCTACTGGAGTGACTGGATGGCAGAGGGTGAGTTTTTTGGACCGAGGTATCAAGTTGAGCCGCGGCCATTTTGGTTCAAGCAGACGTACGGTGATAGGCCGGGGGTAACGTCAATTTATGATTCTTTCTTTACTTTCAGGATAGAAGGATTGTTACAGGAACCGATGATTACGTTAGGCAATGAAGAGTACCCCTTGCATCGCACATCGTATTGGAGCCAGTTGTACGGGAGGTTTAACTTTGTGCATTTTGAGCGCTGGCCGTCTAGTTGGGAGCTCGATACGCCGTTTATTAGAATGGTTGGACGAGCTAGTATGGTGCTTGGGTTGTGGCCGCTAGGCCTATTTATGTTTGGCATATGGCGAACAGGACATGACATGATAAAAAAAATAACGAGAGGAGAGGGGCTGTCCTCGTCCACCTTTTTTATATTGTTGGGGGTGATAGCTTTCTTGGCTGCGGGGGTGTCGTATTCTATTAATTATCGCCCTTTTTACGCGATGAAAGTGATCTACATTTTACCAGTAATATTAGCTAATGTTTATCTTTTCGGCGAAGCGGCGGATATATTTTACAGAAGGATAAGGGAAGTAACGCGCTGGCAAGAAGTGTCTAACACAGTTTTTGTTTTACTTTTTATTGTGCATATAACGGATATAACTATCTTGTGCCTGCAGTTGAGTAAATGAAAACTGACGGATGTTAAAAATGGCTAAAAGCAGAATTTATTTAATGA
The DNA here is from genome assembly GCA_001817065.1 of Candidatus Andersenbacteria bacterium RIFCSPHIGHO2_02_FULL_46_16. Classification (GTDB taxonomy): domain Bacteria; phylum Patescibacteriota; class Andersenbacteria; order UBA10190; family UBA10190; genus UBA10190. The sequence continues at coordinate 37,011 of MHHQ01000011.1, read as the reverse complement.
CTTTTTAGATGCACAATTGATGGTGTCTGGTAGTTGGCCTGTGGTAAGGTGTGAATGATATGAAAACAAATCATTTGGCTTGGTCTCACCCACCACTGCGAAATCTGTCGGTATTTTTCCCAGCGTATTTTGATGAGGGCAATATTGGCAAGGTCGTGACGTCAACTGTTAAAGTGCTCGAAAAATTAGGGCTTGATGACTATGAAATTGTGATCGTGGAAGATGGCAGTCCAGATAAAACGGCCGAGGTCGCGGATGAGCTAGCCCGGAGGTATAACAAAGTGCGGGTCGTTCACCACCCGGAGAATCTGGGTTATGGGGCGACACTGAATGATGGTTTTAAGAGTGCCCGCTATGATTGGGTTTTTTATACGGATGGTGATGATCAGTTTGATGTTAATGAACTGCCCAAGCTGATTGAACAACTGTCGCAGGCTGATTTAGCAGTTGGTTATCGGATCAAAAAACAATATTCGGCATTCCGTCGTTTCACTTCCTGGTGTTACAACTGGCAGGTGCGCCTCATGTTTAATCTGGATGTGAAGGATGTTAATTGTGCCTTTAAACTAGTACCTCATCATCTGCTGGACCAGATTAGTATTAGTTCGAAACATGGTTTTATTGATGCGGAAATATTATTACAGGCGTGCAGGCGGGGGTACAAAATTGCCCAGGTGGGTGTGACACATCGTCCCAGAGTTAGTGGTGTTTCTAAGGCGGCACACCCCAGAGTGGTACTGGGAACGATTTATGAAACATGGCGTTTTTGGTGGCAAAATTATCGGGCGGTGAGCAGAGATTAGTGTCTACTGATCGGGGTGAGGTGTTTTGGTCAGCCTAAATTTGTAGGACATGCCGGATAGCAAAAACAGGACTAAGAATAGGCAGCCATTGCGAAGGATAGAAAGCGAGACAGGAAGAGATCCGGCAGCTTGATGATTAGTCCAAGCCAGCACCTGATTGTAAAAGATTGGATAATAGAGCTGGGTTAAGATAAGAGAGACAAGCGTGACTCCTACAATAGCAGCCATTGCTTGCTTGTTTTGTTTGGATAGCGTTAATAACGGGAGCAAAGAAGCAAACCACCAGAGGTATTGAGGGTTAATTATTTTAGAAAAGAGGAGAAATACAAGCAGAACCAGGAGGGGAAGAAGGGGGTCGGCGTAACCGACGTGACGGTAGCGCCAAAGGAGAGCAAATAGCAGACTGCCCGTAGGAATTACCCAGGCGTGGTTAAAAAAAGACAAAGGCGCGTTGGTGGTGGTGGCAGGAAAGCCGTTAATGCCTAAGCTGTTATCGATCGGGGGACTACGTTTGTATAGCAGCTGATATTTTATAATGATTAAGTTGCCCCACATGCTATCCATTCCGATTGGTTTGTTCTGAAAATTAGTAATGGTGGCGTAAACATCACTGAGGGGATTACCCAGCATCAGGAAGGGAAGCAAAGGGATGGCTATCCCGATTAGCGTAGCAGTGACAAATTGGATGAAGAGGTCGCGCTGGCGCAAGAATATGAGATAATGGGCAGCCATGAGTGGCCAAAGAATTACAGCATAAAGTTTGGTAAAAATAGCCAGGCCGACAAAAATACCCGCTAGGATGTGCCGGGTTTTTAAATGGCTGAACCAGGCGAGTAAAATTAATAACCCGACTAGAGGCTCTAGCCTAAAGAGTAGGATTGGCCCCGTGGCTATTAAAAGGAGAGTGGATATTAAAGTGGAGGAATGGGGAAGGAGTCGGGCGATTATCAGAAAGTAGATAAGGAGAATAATGGCATTAACAAAAACAAACGAGGCAATATAGTGGGCTTCGGTAGCGTTGGGGGAAAAGATATGGGGGAGCAAGATAAACCAGAGCGAGGCGGGTTGGTATTCTTGGTAGATCATATCTTGCCAAGTACCGGTAGACAGAAATTGGGTGGACTGGGTGAAAAAGTTAGTGACGTCTGTGTGGAGATGGAAATAAAAAACCGGCAAGTAGGCGAGGAAAATAAGTAAACCGATAGTTATCAAAGGGAGGTAGAGGTGTTTGGCTGATATATAAATCCGACAGGTCTGGGATGACATAATTTTGAGTATGTTGGAATTATATAGTTTGATCCAGGCGCCAGTAAGGATTGATGAGAGAGATGGTTGGGGATTGAGCAAGAAAGCGGGAGTCTGGTTCGGTTTTGGATTGTGGCCGAGTGAATATGATATGTTGGAGTTAACTAGTAATTTATTTAAGCGATTGGTAAGTAAGGAAGGATGATTAAGAGTTTAAAAAAATATTTTATAAGTACGAGATTAGTTAGAAGGGTTTGCCGGCGGGGTTTATTTAGGAAACGTAACGGGTACATATGTGATGCATATAAGCCGTGTCGATTGATACATGTAAATCCTCTTTTGATTATATCTTACGTTGCTCTGATAAATGCTTTGGTTATTAGCTATGGATTTTATAATCGCATGGCTTTTTTGTTTGTGGCTGTTAGTTTTGGATTGTTGATAGCGGCTGCCAAGGGCTGGTATAAGCGGGAGAAATTAAAAGTAGGAATGTCAGCAGAAAATATGTTGCTGGTAGCTTTGTGTTTTTCTGTACTCAGCTGGCTAGTGATGCCGATCGCTGATTTATATCCTGCTCCCGAGGCATGGTATCAACAGCTGAGCCAAAAGGTCTCTTTGGTGGCGGTCATAACAATATTTATTGCCTACGGACTGATTCCAAGATGGGTTTTTTATCGGTCTATCCTATTCTTGATTATAGCCTCGTTGCCGATTATGTTGTGGTTTTTAGTACCTCGAGCGGTGCCGAGTCCCACTATTGATATTTTTGTATGCAATCAGAGAGCGGCATCGTATGTGGTTGATGGCATTAATCCTTATACGGCAGAAACAACGACATGGCAGACTAATATGGATACTACCGGCTATACATATCCACCAATTAATTTATATCCTTTCGCTTTGTCCTATTTACTTTTAGGAGATGTCAGGTACGGTTCGGCGGCTCTGTTAACTGTTACTGCTTGTCTGTTATGGTTAGTGTCGCGACGAACAATGAATGCGGTGAGTTCGGAAATTATAACATTGCTTTTTTTGTATCATCCGCGTGAAATATTGATTGTGGGTGGCAGTTTTTCGGAAGTGGTTATTGTCTTTTTGTTTGTTTTATTTACTCTCCTGTCAGTTTATAAATTATTACCAGCAGTAAGGGCTGTGGTTTACGGCTTGTTTTTATCAACAAAGCCATATCTGGCTTTATTGGTCTTGCCGTGGTGTATGACCGAAAAGAAAATTCATCGCATTGTCTATGTTGTATTAGGGGCATTACTACCGATCATTCCTTTTTTATCTAGTGGTTTATATGAAACGATATACAATGGTTTTTTCTATATTTTGCATAAGGTGATGTTCAGGACGGACAGTCTTTCAACAAGTACGCTGTTGCTGGAGTTTTGTCCGAACTGTAAAATCCCATGGATAGGCTTGTCTTTGCCAGCTGGACTTTTAGCGGTCGTAATCACAGGTTGGTTTTTTAGAAAAAGAAATGATTTTCCCAGTTTTATATATATAGTAGTAATTACGATGTTTAGTATATTTTTTCTCGGAAGCTTAGGTCTGATTGGATATTATTACTTGGTTTCAGTAATGTTGTTGGTTCTAATTGCGGTATCTGTTAAGGAGAGCCGGCGCTATATTAGTCATCCATAATTTGTGGGTTGACAATGATAGAAGTTACATTGATTTATGGTTGATAGGCTTGAACTGTTAAAAAGCTTAACTCAAAAAAAGGGGGGTAGAGATGGGCTGGATATGAAAATATTCATAATATTGCCTGCTTATAATGAAGAGAGGTCGTTGGAAGGGTTGTTGCACGATTTAGGAAACAAAGAAATAATAAAAGGCACCCCTTTTGAAATTGTTGTTGTTGATGATGGAAGCAGTGATCGGACACCTTTGGTGGCGGAGAAGGCGGCTAAATGTTCTCCATTAGTTCTAATACAACATAAACGTAATCTGGGACTGGCAGCAGCCTTAAGAACAGGATTGTTTGCTGTGTTAAAGCTTGCCGACGGTCAAGATTTAATCGTTACAATGGATGCGGATAATACACATCCACCTAAGTTGGTGCCGCAAATGGTACAAAGGATCAGTGAGGGCTATGATGTTGTGATTGCATCTAGGTTTCGAAAGGGAGCAGTGTTATCGGGCGTGCCCTGGACGCGAAAGGTCTATAGTCAATGTGCGCGAGGGTTGTTTGGGTTATTGTTACCAATAGAGGGGGTGCGTGATTATTCTTGTGGCTATCGTGTCTATCGTGCAAGCGTTCTACAGCGAGGGGTTCGAGAATATGGCAAGAATTTGATAACGGAAACTGGCTATTCGTGTATGGCGGACTTGTTGTTGAAGCTGGCCAAACTACCTGGTGTAAGAATGAGTGAAGTGCCGCTAGAGTTGCATTATGAGCAGCGAGGAAAAAATAGCAAGATGCGGGTAGGCCGAACAATTTGTCAGACATTGATGTTGATATTTCGTCGGCGCTTAGGATCTATATAGTCGGATTGACGATATGACAGGAATGGGCTCTAAACATTGGGCGGTGGTTGGTGGCGGTATGTTGGGCTTAACACTCGCCTTTAGGTTATCTCAGAAGGGACATAAAGTGACAGTGTTGGAAGCGGATCAGGAATTAGGTGGATTAGCTGGCACTTGGGAAATTGGTGGTATTAGATGGGATAAGCATTATCATGTAATGTTGTTGTCTGATGTTCACCTACGAAACTTGTTGCATGATTTGGAGTTAGAACAGGAAGTGAGTTGGGTAGAAACTAAAACTGGATTTTATTGTGGGGGGAGATTCTTGTCCATGTCGAGTGTGTGGGAGTTTTTAACTTTTCCCGTGTTGAAGTGGTGGGAGAGGATGCGATTGGGCGGGACGATTTTTATGATATCGAGAGTCAGGAATTGGCACCGATTAGAAAAACTGACGGTCGAGAAATGGTTAAAGCGCTGGTCGGGTGAAATTGTATGGCAAAAGATTTGGCGGCCGCTGCTCAGAGCAAAGTTGGGTGAAAGCTATACGAAAACTTCAGCAGTGTTTATTTGGGCCCATACTCAACGGATGTACAAAGCTCGCTCGCGTAGACATGGGCGGGAGACGTTTGGCTATGTACACGGTGGGTATGCCAGAATACTAAATAGATTAGCAGAGGTTTTAAAACAGCGGGGGGCAGAGGTGATTGTTGGGGCAGGAGTTAGTGAAGCGGTAGTAGGGGGAGGGGGGAGAATTGTAGTGCGGCTTGATAATGGAGTGAGGAGAGAGTTTGATAGAGTTGTTTATACCGTACCGGCACCAATTATTGCGGCAACCTGTCTAGGGTTGTCTAGTGAAGAGAGAAGCGGATTCAATAATATAGAATATTTAGGGATAGTTTGTTCGTCAGTCCTACTGAAGAAACCATTGTCTGAATACTATATAACGAACATTACTGATGAGGAGGTGCCATTTACCGGGGTGATTGAGTTGACAGCGGTTGTCGATAAAAATGAGTTAGGCGGCCTGTCTCTAGTGTACTTGCCGAAATACACGATGGATGAGGAAGAATTATCGCGGGAATCAGATGAAAAGGTGAAGGAAAGGTGTTTAAGCACTCTGGAGAGAATGTATCCAAAATTTTCGCGCAAAGATGTGGTAGATTTCAAAGTTTCGCGTGCCCGTTATTTGATGGCATTACCGACTTTGTGTTATTCAGAATATTTACCAAACATGGAAACAAGTATACCTGGGGTGTGGGCAGTGAATTCCGCGCAAATTCTAAAAGGTAATTTAAATGTGAATGAAACTATACAGGTTGTAGAGACGGCATTGAACAAAATATTTGAAAATTATCAAGTGCAAAAAAGCGGGACTAGAAGTAAGTTGAAGGGATGGTTAAGAAGAAGTTGGCGATTATTTTTGGGACGAGGCCGGAAGCTATTAAGTTGGCGCCTTTAATAAAATTTTGCCAACAATATCCGGAAATAGTGAAAGTGAGGGTGATAGTAACAGGCCAACATCGTGAGATGTTGGATCAAGTGCTGGAGCTCTTTCAAATAAAGCCGGACTGGGATATGAACGTGATGAAGCATGATCAAACCTTGAGTGAGGTTGTGGCGATTTCTTTGACTAAGTTAGAAGCGATATTTGCGGATGATCGACCAGATATGGTGGTGGTTCAAGGAGACACGTCAACAGCTTTTGTAGGAGCTTTGGCAGCCTTTTATCAACAAATACCGATAGCACATATTGAAGCTGGTTTGCGGACAGGCGATCGTTTTCATCCGTATCCCGAAGAAGTAAATAGACGCATTATTAGTGTTTTATCTAACTTACATTTTGTGGCTACGAAAGGAGCGGGAAATAACCTAAGGAAAGAGGGGGTACCGGAAAAATTTATTACTATGACAGGCAATACGGTGATTGATGCGCTGGGTTTGGTATTAGGACAGCCAAGAAATTTGCCTAGCAGCTTGGCGTCTATATTGGAGAAAGATGATACGAGGAGGATCTTGGTTACTGTTCATCGTCGAGAGAATCATGGCAAACCGCTGCAGGAAATATGTTCAGCGATAAACAAACTGCTTCAAATCACAACTAATTTAGAAGTGATTTTTCTGGTGCATCCCAATCCCCAAGTTCAGTCTATAGTAAGGCGGCGGCTTAAATCCCAGCCAAGGGTGCATTTATATCCTCCCCTTAATTATTGGTCTTTTATTCAGACGATGACGCGAGTGGATTTAGTATTGACTGATTCGGGCGGCATTCAGGAAGAAGCGCCGTCATTAGGTGTACCGGTGCTGGTGCTACGAGAAAAAACGGAGAGGCCTGAAGCAGTAGAGGTGGGAGCGGTAAAAGTGATAGGTACTAAAACTGAGGATATTGTTAGCGAGGTGAGCCAATTGTTGGTGAAGAGACAGGGATTGGCAGCTATAAGATATCAGGGTAATCCGTTTGGAGATGGTCGCGCGTGCCAAAGGATTTTTTGGGTTATCGCTCGTTATTTAGGAGTGAAGAAACAGAATTATTTAGAGAAAGAGATAGTGACACCAAGGTAATGAATAGTAGAATTAGCTAGGTTGTTTAATAATAAAACATTGGGACATTGGTAAGCGTCGGAGGGGTTCTGGTTTGAGGTGAAAGAAATTATCGAAAGCCTTTTTAACGCCGGCAGCGGACGAGTAATCGTGCGTGAGCAATATTCCTTGAGGGGCGAGGCGAGGGTAAAAGAACTGGAGGGCAGCGATGGTGCTTTGAAAAACATCCACGTCAAGGTGGACAAAGGCGAAAGTCTTGTCGGTGACAGGGGCGGCGGAGGCAGGAAAAATGCCTTGATAGATGTGTATATTGGGATAGGAGGCAAGCCGTATTTTTACGTCGCTAGCAGATGAGGAAAACATATGCGGAGAAAACCGACGGTCAATGTCACGAGAGGTTGGTAGCCCATCGAAAGTGTCGAAGAGATGAAGCCGTTTAGTTCCTTTAGCTGCGCAGATGGTTTTAGCCGAGCTTCCTCTATAAACGCCTACTTCGGCGTAATCTCCCGAACAGGTTTGTTGTGATTGGGCAAAATAATAAATCAAGGCTAGCTCGCTGGGCTTAAACAAGATTGGGCGATCCTCCCGACTAAGCGTTTTGATTAATTGAACCAAAGAACGGTCGTTATAAAAGCCCATCACTGACAATTCAAGACTGGAGTATATGTTTTGTAGCAGATGAGCAAGTCGGGTGTTGGCGAGGTGGTCGGCAAGTACTTGCTTAAACATAAAATAGGATAGCGTTTAAATTGTTAATAAATTTAAGAGGAAAGTAAACTACCCCAGAGCAAGGGGAGCTATGCGTTATTGTGATGGAATGGGCAATTGAATGAAAGTAGCCCTTAGGAGGAGGGCATTATTACAATGTTGGACTCAAGTGAAGAAGGGGAGGTTTGGACAGGCAAATAAGAGCTTAAAGGTTTTTTTCGAAAGTCGATGAAGGGTAGTGATTGTGTCTTTAAGAGTAGCGGCTTGTTTGAATTCCAGATTGCGGGCGGCCAGCTCCATTTTGCTAGTCAGCTCTTTGACGATACAAACATGTTCATCGGGGGGATCTCGTCGGGGTTCAGCCGTCGATAAGGTCCGGATTGCGAGTGAATTGGTAAAAGCTTACCCAATATTTATAGGTAACAACGCAGATGAGTGTCGTTCAAGGCTGGGCTCAGGTCTCGATAAGGCAATGACTCTGTTTTTGGTGGGGGAGCGAAATGGACAAAGTAGATGACGCAGGCGTGAGGGGCGGCGGTTGGGGGAGAAATTTTTACCGGAATGTTGTCCGGGTTGGGAATGATATGCTGATAAAAATAATAAAAGATATGTGGGTTGGCACTAAGACTAGAGATGATGATTTGGTCTGGTTTAAGTTACTGGCTTGACGTGCTAGCTGGTACATCTTTCTTGTAATCATAGGTGAGGCAGGCCAGTAATTGTTTTTCGTCAGATGATTTTTCTTTACAACCGGCAACAAAATATCGCAACCAATCATATGATTCATAATTATTATATGGGGTTAACGCCAGGCGGCTGCCATCTGCTACCCCTTGTTCATTGACAAATATGCCATATCTATTAATTTTGCCTGTTACGTAGGGATAGGCTTGTTCCATTAATTCTTTGAGATTATCATCAATTACGAAGTTATCAGCTAACTGGTCGAACGGACCGTCGTAATAACTGTTTTGTCTGGTTTGGTCAGTGCTGACACCGACTAATACATAGCGATCGAATTTGTCTTTATAAAAAGCAAAACCTGATTGTCTGCCTAACCATAGATGTTCATCAATTTCATGCAGTTGTTCTGGACTGTCTTTGGCGTTGTCGGCAATAAACCTGAATTGGCTGGATGCTTGGTCAAACAATAATGAGAAGGGCCAGCCTGACTCATCAAAAGTTCGAGCAACAAATTTTTCCTCAGGGTATAGGGGGTAGCCAGGGGGTAATTCTTGACTGATATTGTTTAAATTAAACACTACTGTTTTACCTCCATAGCTAACACGATATTTCAACGGATTTTCTTCAGCCAATGAAACGCCGTCGCTGGCCTGGAATTCATAACTGTTCATTAGGAAATCTAAGTCGCTTTTATTTTCGGGTAGGACGTGTCCGCTGAAATAGGCGAAACTTATTTTACCTTGCTTTCTTCCTTCTACATCCAAACGGATATTACCTTTGATAAATTGGTTTTTATGGTAAAAGGTGAAATAGTAGTAATTCTCGCTAGGATAGATGGTAACTTCGTTGGGCAATTGACTAAACACATAAGTAAAAACGTCCTGATAGTTATGGAGATCCAAAAAAGTTTCTTTGCCTTGTTCGACTATGGCTTGATGAAAGACTACTTTGTCCGATACTGGGTTTTTATTGAGATTATTTAATTGGGCGATGAATAAACTGTTACTGCTGGCAACGGTAAGAAAAATGAATATTACTAAACCGATAATGTTGAAAACAAGCAAAACACCTAAGAGGTTCATCTTGTGCGCACTGAGCTTGGTTCGCCATTTAGCCATCGTTAGGTTCATGTCTTTTAAATTGTCAAAACTTGAGCAGATTACTTAAACCATTAACAACACAATAGCAGTTCCTTCGGGTAAGATGCTGTGGATAACGAAGGGCAATAACGGAGAACTTAGCAGGGCGAATCGTGATACAATTTATAGTAAAGTGTTTATCCATTTGGCGTTGCATTTTAGCTAGTTTAGATAAATTAATTTCATGACAGTAAAAAAGAAAAACAGGAAGCCTTTAAGCAAGGTGGGGTTGATGTACATAATAGCTGTGGCGGTCACGATTGTTATGTTGGCGATTGTTATTTTGTCTACTGGTCCGATCAACAATTTTCTTAAGACACAGTTGTTTCCGATTCTCTATTTACCCAGGCCAAGCGCCTGGCCACTAAATCATAGATGGGATGTGTCGATGACTTGGGAGGGAATGACATGGCATAGCACTAGAGTGTCACTCAGTTGGCCGCCGAATCATTACGGAGCGTCTACGTGGAGTTGGCCTCCTGAGCATAAATCTGCACAATCAATGAGTTGGCCATACTGGCCAGGTCCATCCCCGTATATGCATAGTCGGACAATGTCTGACCTTTGGTTTACTGAGCCTAATCCGCACAATATATCTTTGTCTCCCTTGTGGCCTCCCGATCATCAGCAGATTCAGTCGTTGCTCTTTCCTCCTAACCATAACTCTGCGATCTCTTTGTCCTGGGTTAAATTTCCAGATCCAGGAACAGGTTCCTCCCACGTAAAGGTCGTGTCAAGCATTTGGCCGCCTAATCATTCTGCACAAGAATCTTGGACATGGCCCGATGCGCCAAAGCATAGTGTCAGCAGATCGCAGAATTGGCCGCCTGATCACAATGTGTATGACTCTTTAGAGTTCAGCGCTTACTACACTCCTAAAGTTACGCCGCCCATACTTTCGCCTGCGTTTTAACCAAGGATTTCGCCTGCTAGGTGATTTGCTGAGAAGCTAGTCGAGCTGGTAGTGGTTTATCCCACTGCGCAGAAAACTACCCCGCCGGTGGCGGGGGTGGATGAATCAGCCGTCGCCAAGGCTTTGGTCGACAAGGTGCGAATGGGATAATGCCGCGTAGCTCCACCGATAGCGGAACAAATCGGGGTAGACAGTTGGCTGCTACGTGAGATTCTGCCATGCGCCAGGTTGTCGGGATGCCTCGTTATCGCGGGGACCACTTCGTCTGCGGCGGGGTGGGGCTCCATAGTCAACACTCAAAAGGCCTTTAGTTAATTTAAAAAAACTCCCATTAGGTTGGGAGCATGTAGGGGGGGCTAAGTTCGTTTATCGATGGCAGTTACTAATGACTTGGCGTCCTTGTCGGTGAGCAGAAGCAGGAGATAAATCATTTTTTCTGAACCAACTGCTAATTGGATATTATCGATGATCAATCGGTTGTTATCGCTGGTTCCGATATAACAGAAGTACGCTTTGGCATGTAAGTCTTTATGTTGTGCTGCCTGGTCGAGATGAAAAGTGCGACATTCGCTAACGGACAATCTTTCAATTTTAACTGGTCCTCTGGCCGCGGCCTGTTGGTAAAACGGGTGATTTGTATCAAGGACTGTTTCTTTTCTGTAGTCCAAGCGAGTAGTTATCTCCTTGGCCAACTCGTTCAACTCGGCGTTACTCATAGACAGTGTGAATCTGTTTTTTTTCTCGTCATCAAAAATGTGGAGGGATACTTTTTTTTCGGCTGTTTCTTCCAGAGTAATATTTGATACCTTGAGAATACTTTGGTCAGCATCTCCTTCGCGGTGAATGGTCACGTCTGCGTTTACTAGCGTGATCATGGAGATGGTCGTTGTAACACAAGAAATAATCATCTTGAAATACCACATCGTTTTTCTCCCCAAGTTGGTAAAGGAACGAAAAGTCAACCACTAAACATACTAGTTAAAGATGGTAATATGTCAAATATATAAGACGGACTTGTTGTCACAAGAAAGGTTATTAGTCGGCGGTGGTGGGGTTGAAGCAGGAAAAAAAATTATTTTATTAAACTGCCTCGGCGCAGTGATGCTCAGCTGGCACATGACAGATACATTGTTTAGTCTTGGCGTAATTTGGAAATTGTGTCCCGGAGGGTAGCGGCTTGTTCGAATTCGAGGTTGCGGGCAGCCAGGTCCATTTTACCGGTCAGCTCCTTTATGATGCGGAGGCGTTCGTCGGGAGGAATCTCGTCGGGGTCCAGGTCGTTGATAACAGTTGGTGGGCGGCTGGTGATCGTGCTGGCTCTAATGGCTTTTTGAATGGAGCGGGGAGTGATGTGGTGGCGTCGGTTGAATGTTTGTTGAATGGTCCGACGGCGGTTGGTCTCGTCGATAGCCTGTTGCATGGAGCCGGTAATGCGGTCAGCATACATAATAACCTGGCCGTTGATATGGCGGGCAGCACGACCCATCGTTTGGACGAGAGTGGTGGCGGAACGCAAAAAACCCTCCTTGTCGGCATCCATAATAGCGACCAAAGATACTTCCGGAAGATCAAGGCCCTCACGAAGCAAGTTAATGCCAACCAAGACGTCATATTTACCCAAGCGAAGATCGCGCAGGATAACGAGGCGTTGCATGGTGTCGATTTCAGAGTGAAGGTAGGCACACTTGATGCCCATTTCCACTAAATAGGTCGAGAGCTCCTCGGCCATACGCTTGGTGAGAGTAGTGACGAGGACACGACTGGTGAGAGCGGCCTCCTCAACACCAGGTGTTTTTTTATCAACACCTGGTGTTTTCCCGGCCGACAGCACGCGTTGCTGTGTTGATGTGCCTAGTGCTTCTTTACTTACAGCCGACTTAGTGCGGTTCTTAATTTCGTTAATAATGTCATCGACTTGATGGGTAAGAGGGCGGATCAGAATAGTGGGATCAACCAAGCCGGTTGGACGGACTAACTGCTCGACGACCTGCTGACTGGTGTTGAGTTCATACTGGCTGGGAGTAGCGGAGACAAAAATGGTGGAGCCAAGACGTTCCTCAAATTCATTAAACTTGAGGGGTCGATTGTCTCGGGCAGAGGGCAAACGGAAGCCAAAGTCGATTAAACTATCTTTGCGTGCCTTGTCGCCCCCATACATGGCACCAACTTGCGGAATGGTCATATGGGATTCATCGGCAAAAGTAAGGAAGCCATTGGGACCGTGGGTATGAATAAAGTAATCAAGCAAGGTAGCGGGGGGCTGGTTAGCCTGGCGACCGTCAATATGGCGGGAGTAGTTTTCTATCCCGGAAACAAAACCTACTTGCTGAATCATTTCTAGGTCGTAGTTGGTGCGTTCTGCGATGCGTTGGGCTTCGATAAGTTTATGGCTTTTTTCAAAGTGGGTGACCTGCTCCGTCATTTCTTCTTTGATGGCTGATAATGCTTTGGTTAGTTGCTTGGCATTGGTGATGAAGAAGGTGGCAGGAAAGACAGCGGCGGAATCGACCGAGGAGATGACTTCGCCGGTCAGTTCGTTGAGATAGAGGAGACGTTCAATAGTGCGGCCGAAGGACTCAATGCGGAGCAATCGTTCTTCGCCAGAGGGGTGGATGTCGATAGTGTCCCCGCGTACACGGAAGGTGCCGTGTGGCAAATTGATGTCGTTACGGGTGTATTGCAGGTCAGTTAGTTGACGTAGAATATCGCGTTGGGAGAAAGCTCCTTGTTTGTTTAGCTGAAGACGAAGGTCGAAATAGCTAGCCGGTGAGCCGAGACCATAGATGCAGGAGACGGAGGCGACGACTATTACATCACGGCGGGTGAGAATAGCTTCCATCGCTGAGTGGCGGAGGCGATCAATCTCTTTATTGATGCTGGCATCCTTGGCAATATAAGTATCAGTACGAGCTAGGTATGCTTCAGGCTGGTAATAATCATAATAAGAAACAAAGTATTCAACAGCATTGTCAGGGAAGAATTCCCGAAACTCTTCAACTAGTTGAGCTGCTAATGTTTTGTTGTGACTGATTACCAAGGCTGGTTTTTGCATTTGGGCGATGACGGAGCCCATCGTGTAGGTTTTACCGCTGCCAGTTACACCTAACAATGTTTGTCGCTGGTAGCCCTTTTTCAGTCCCGCCACTAAATTTTTGATCGCTTGGGGCTGGTCCCCAGCTGGCTTATAGGGTGCTTGAAGCTTGAAATTATTCTGAGTCACGTCAAGCAGAGTATCTTTGATAGGCTAATATCGCAAGGGTATTAAAGGCAGTCAACATCCTAAAAATTGCTTGCCGGGTTAAGTGGGACATCGTAACCTTAGCTTATGATTGCATTAATTACCGGAGAAATAGTAGAAAAAGAAGAAAAATCATTGGTGGTATTGGCCGGAGGAGTGGGTTATCGGGTGGTGGTACTACCGACTTTACTGGGGAGAGCTTTGACGGGAGATCAAGTGACTTTACGGATTCATCATCATGTTAGTGATGATAATGAAGCCTTGTACGGATTTGAGGCTAAGGGCGATTTGGTTTGCTTTGAGCTATTACTGACGGTACCGTCAGTGGGTCCTCGGACAGCAATGGCTATTTTAGAAGCAGCGCCGCCGGCAGTGTTGGAGCAGGCAGTGGCCGAGGAAGATATTGTCGTGTTAACAAAAGTGTCCGGGGTGGGCAGAAAAACGGCGGAAAGAATATTAGTGGAGTTGAAAGAGAAGATAAAAGCGCCACTGGCATCGGGGGTGGCCGGTGGGGTGCAGCAGGCGGCGATGGAAGCGCTGGTTAGTATCGGGTATAAAACAGCTCAGGCGCGCGAGGCAGTGCAAAAATTGCCGAAGGACGTAAAGACGGTGGAAGAAGCGGTGAAAGCCGCGTTACGACAGAAGTAAAAAAGTAAATCGTAAAACGAAAAACAACAATTTTAAAATACAAAATATTGGTATGGTTATAATACTTTCATATCAGAGGTAGGTTGTGTTAGTTTGTTTTACGATCTACTCTTTGCGTTTTACGATTAATTTATGCATGTTCGTCTAGCGACAAACCAGGATAAGGATAAATGGAACAACTTTGTGACTAATTCACCACAGGGTTCCTTTATGCAGTCTTGGGAGTGGGGCGAGACGCAGCTGGCTTTTGGGTTACCGGTATGGCGGCTGGTGGTGGAGGACGAAGGGGCGTTGCTGGGAGTGGCATTAGTGATTGAACGGAGTGTGTTGTTTGGTCGATGCTGGCTGTATGTGCCGCAAGGGCCTCTCTATGGGGCAGAGCCCCGAGTCTGGCGATTGTTAAATGATAAATTGCGCGAGCTAGGTGGGGGACAAAAAGCAATTTTTGTCCGTTGTGACCCGGTGATAGAAGGAGCGAATGGAAACGATGTCCTGTTACTCCAGAGCGGTTGGCAGAAATCTGAGCGGGAAGTGCAGCCGCGGCACACTTTAGTGATTGACCTAGGCTTGTCTGAGATTGAGTTATTGGGACAAATGCACCAAAAGACTAGATACAATATTCGATTGGCGCAGCGAAAAGGAGTGACAGTCAGATTTTCTGGGGAAGCAAGTGACATAGATACATTCTTGAAATTGACCCGGGAGGTGGAAGGCCGCGGACTATTTCATTATCATCCGGCGAATTATTATCGGACAATGCAGGAAGTGCTGGGTCCGGTCGGATTATTAGAAATTGGAGTGGCGGAAAAAGATGGTATTGTATTGGCGGTGCATATTTTAGTTAAATATGGAGAAAGAATGACATATGCACATGGGGCGAGCCGAGCGGATAGGCGGGAACTGATGGGACCAAATTTGCTGCAGTGGGAATCAATTAGACGGGCTCAGGAGCAGGGATATAAAGCTTATGACTTGTTTGGGGTAGCAGCCGACGGATCTGAAAGCGATCATCCTTGGGCAGGAATCACGCGGTTCAAGTTGGGTTTTGGTGGACAACGGATTGATTATATTGGTGCCTATGACTTGGTATTAGACCAGTCGTTTTACGCTATATATAACATGGCACGGCGGATGAGAGGGGTACTGAGATAACCATCAAAGTGTATTGTGGGCGGGGTACAATGTATTATACACTGAGAAGATGAGTGCGGTGTTAGCTAATGAAGCGTTTCGCCTTAGGGAGCAAATAAAAAATGACAAGTTATTTTATGGTCTATTGATACCTTTGTGTTTAGCTGTCTTTTTTATACTGACGCGAACGGAGTTTGTGGAGGAGCTATTTAGGGTTGATTGGTGGCCATTGATATGGCGGTGTTTGGGATCGTTTTACTTTACTTGGTTGGTACTAAAGAGGCCGGCAGCACTGGGCCGGTTGATAGCACTTGGGGCAGGAATAATTATTTTTGTAGACGCCGGTTTTTTCTTTTTTGCAGAAAGGATTTTAGCGGGTAGAGCTGATCCGAGTGGTAGTTTAGGATATGCGGTGATGCCAATTTTTTATTTGTGGGAATCTTCGAAGGTTGTTTTGGTTTGGTGGGCAGCGACCATAATAGAAGAGCTGCGGGGGAAGAGAATTGGACTGATTATTTTATTGGTAGCTTGGTTGCTTGCCAGGGTTTGGCTGGGTAAGGTTATGGTTGAGGGAATAACAGAAAGGACAATAACTAAGAGAACTGATGCCAAGAAGACTGAACTTACACAAATGAAAAAAGAAATTCAGGAAGGCCAATTAAGAGATCCGGCGATTATATTGGAAAAGTGTGAGCGGTTGGGGAAGGATATCTATGCGCCATGTGATTATTCGGCAATTGCTGCGATAACAAAAGAGCCTTCAATTTGTACTGCCACTAAACAGGAAGATAGTAACCAGGACGTACTGGGTGGACGGTTGGGACCTAGGTCGAAATGCATTCTTTCGGCGTTGTCATCTAGGATAGAAAAGGAAAAGTTTTGTCTGGAAGAGATAGACATTAAAGTAAGGCAAAAGTGTCTTGATTCAATCGTATCAAGCGAGAAACCAAGGCAAGTATATTTTGATTAGATCTATCGACTGGTTAATATAAGCAATCTCCTGTTTGTGTTATGTGGTGGATGAAGGGAGCGCTGATAGCTGAAAACGAAAAGCGCAAAGTGTAAAATGACAATTAATAGTTTAGAATGCAGGCTGCTTGGTAATGTTAAGGCAATGAATCGTTTAGCATTTTGATTTGTTATTTTTCGTTTGACGTTTTACGTTTTGCATTATGGTCAGACTTTATCAGCAACTAAAAAATATCTATCATCTTTGCCAAGCGCATGCGTGGCGATTATGGTATGGCCGGCCGGAGCGGGGGATGAAAATGTATGGTGTGACAGGAACAAACGGCAAAACCACGACCAGCATTTTATTGGGGTCTATTCTGCGGGAGGTATATGGAAAAGATAAGGTTGGCCTGATAACTACTATCGTGTTTTGGCTGGGTGGGGAAGAGAAAGTGAATGAGACGAAAATGACGACAATGAGAAGCCAAGATCTTTTTAGGTTGTTGAGAGAAATGAAAGACCGAGGCGTTGAGCGGGTCGTAATTGAAATCACCAGCCATGCACTAGACCAGCATCGATTGGCGGGGATTGCGTTGGATGGAGCGATCATCCTAAATATCGCGCGAGAACATTTGGATTATCACGGGACGATGCAGGAATATGCCAAAGCAAAAAGTAGGATCATCTCCTATATAAATGATAAAAGAGCATTGATATACAAAGCAGATGACAAATGGATACAGAGGGGAATAGTGAAAAGTCCCAAGGTCAAAAGTCAAATGTCAAAATCGAGGATATCAACTATCGGATTTACCAAGAGTGAAGCGGCAAGGGTAGAGACGTTATTAGAGGGAGATTGGAACAAAGAGAATGTCTTGGCGGCCAGCTTATTAGCCAAAGCTATTGGCATTGAGAAAGAGAAAGTGCAAAGGGGGATTAGTCGGGTTAAGCAGGTATTAGGAAGGATGGAATGGATTGAACCTAAATTCTCAAGTATCAATTTCCAATTTTCAAACAATAAATTACCACGAGTGTTGATAGACTACGCGGTGACGCCGGATGCGTTAGCGCAGTTATATAAAGAGGTGAGAAGGATGACGAGCGGCAGGATATTTGCGGTGCTGGGGGCGTGCGGACTAAGAGACAGAGGAAAGCGTCCGGAAATGGCTCGGGCGGTAGCTCAATACGTCGATGAGCTGGTTTTGACGCGGGAAGATCCATGGACTGAAGATGAAGCACAGATATTCAGTGATTTAGAAAGGGGATTGGAACAGAATTTAGACAAGACACAAACCCTTCCGTTTCGAACGGGACCCTGTCTGATGGCGGTAGCAAAAACCAAACAAAGGACAAACCGTCCCGTTTCGAACGGGACCCTGTCTGATGGCGGTAGCAAAACACAAAATTCAGACAAGGCAGCTATTTTCTCTGGAGCTTTAGACGACAAGTCGGGGGGCAAGGCAAAACCCAAACAATTCTCATGGCAACGGATTACCGATCGGCGAGAAGCGATTAAGTATTGTATAGAAAAAGCCGATTCGGATGATGTAGTGGTGGTTACGGGTAAGGGCGCAGAAATGGGTATGGCGATAGGGAAGAAAATTTTGCCATGGAGCGACAAGCTGGTAATACAGGAATTGCTGCAGGAGAAACAGGAAGGAAGGGTCGTATGATCTTGCTAATAATAAATACGGCTGGAGAAAAATCGTACATGAGCTTATATAAGGAGAATAAAATGATCGGACGGAAAAGCTGGTTGGTAGAAGTTAAGGCGGGTTTGAAATTAATTGCGACAATAGAAGATTTGTTAGCTGATAGCCATGTGGCGGTTGAAGACATAGATCGGATAGCAGTACATAGCGGTCCTGGGTTGCGCTCGTCTTTTTTACGCGTGGGTGTTGTTGCGGCATCGATAATGAGTTTGGCTAATGGGGCGGAGCTGGTTAGTATTACGGGTGAAGACGAGGAGGACTTGGTACAACAGGCTGGCAATAAGCCTGCGGTAACTGCGATAAAAATTATGTATCGTGATCTTGGCTGGGGAAAAGCAAACGCTGAGGGAGGGAAGAAGGTTTAGTAAAGATAGATTAGAACTGTTTTGTCAAAGATACTTGACGCATGGGCAAAGATTGCTCTATACTTAATTTTACGTTTTTCAGAGGACTGATCTGTGTGTAGATCAATTTTATATCTAGACCACAGCAGGTGCGCAGAGCATATAAAAAACGCTCTGTTGGGTCTAAAATATCATGCACAACCTGTGGGTTTAGAAACTTAGACTTTTCCACAGGCACTAGTATAGTGTTGCGGATTTATAGTGGAGAAAAGTATTTTTGTTCAGGTTTTTAAATAACTAGTTAACAAAAAACTGATTGTGTCAAACGAGGTTAGACAGAGAAAAACTTTTTCGGAATATTCGGCAGGCGTGGTAGAGCCGCCGCATTTATTGAGCACGAGTCTTGATTCTTATAAGTGGTTTATTGAAGAGGGGTTAGGGGAGTTATTTAAAGAGATATCTCCGATTGTGGACTATGCCGGGAATCTTGAATTGTATTTTCTAGACCATTATCTTGATACGCCAAAACATACGGAAGAGACAGCGAGAGACCGCAACGCCACGTTTGAGGCGCCAATTCGCAGTGCGGTCCGTTTAGTTAATAAGAAGACTGGCGAAGTTAAAGAACAAGAAGTTTATTTGGGTGAATTTCCGGTTATGACGAACCGGGCAACTTTTGTTATTAATGGGGTGGAGCGTGTGGTAGTAGCCCAGCTGATTCGTTCACCTGGGGTATTTTTTAATTCAAATTTTAACAAGGGCAGAAATTGGTACGGTGCTAAAATTATTCCTAATCGAGGTGCTTGGTTGGAATTGGAAACAGCTGCTGACGGAGCTGTCTATGTCCGCATAGACCGCAAAAGGAAAGTAGCGGTAACCAGTTTACTGCGAGCGATGGGTGTCGCAACGGATGACAAATTAAGAGAATTATTTAGCGGATGGGCACAAGAACTGAAAAGCGAGAAGGTTACTTTAGAGGAAGTAATGAAATATGTCGATGCAACTCTAGCGAAAGATGCGGCGAATAATCAAGCGGAAGGATTAAAAGAGGTATATAAGCGGTTGAGGCCTGGTGATATGGCTACGGCAGACAATGCCAGACAGATGGTGCAGGACATGTTTTTTCGTTTTGACCGGTATGATTTTGGCGCAGTCGGCAGATATCGCATGAATCAGCGGTTGGGAATGAATGTGCCAAAAGACCAGGACAACCGCGTATTCAAGGTGGAGGATTTAATAGCGGTGATAAGAGAAGTGATTCGGTTGGATATTACGCAAGAGGTGGCCGATGATATTGACCACTTGGGGAATCGCCGGGTGAGGCCGGTAGGCGAGTTGATTCAGAATAAATTTCGTGTTGGTTTGATGCGGATGGAAAGGATTGCCAAGGATCGGATGAGTACTCTGGATTTGGAAAAAGTCACGCCATCCCAACTGGTAAATGCTAGACCCATTATTGCGGCTGTGAAAGAGTTTTTTACTAGTTCGCAGTTGTCGCAGTTTATGGATCAGACTAATCCCTTGTCAGAAGTGGAACATAAGCGCCGGATGAGTGCGATGGGACCAGGTGGACTAGATAGACATCGGGCAGGGTTTGAAGTACGTGACGTACATCGATCTCATTATGGCCGCATTTGTCCGATTCAGTCACCAGAGGGTCCTAACATTGGCTTGGTTGGCCACATGGCATTGTATTCACGACTGAATGAGTATGGTTTTCTCGAGACACCTTATCGAAAGGTAGCAAATGGTCGAGCGACTAAAGAGATTGAATACTTGGATGCCTATAATGAAGAAAAACACGTTATTGCTCAAGCTGGAGAGTTGTTGGATAGCGATGGCCGTTTCAAAAGTGAAAAAGTAGAAGCGCGCCGGGCTGGAGAATTCTCGGAGGTAACGGTAAATGAAATCGATTACATGGACGTTTCTACCGCGCAGATCGTGAGTATTGCAGCTGGTTTGATTCCGTTTATTGAGCATGATGATGCGCAGAGAGCCTTAATGGGTTCGAATATGCAACGTCAGGCAGTCCCATCGGTAGTGCCTCGTGCGCCATTGGTAGGGACAGGCTTGGAAGCCAGGGCCGCTAAAGATTCAGGCCAGACGATTGTGAGCGGACTAGACGGAGAAGTTACCGAAGTTGATGCCCAGCATATTGTGGTAGCAGGTAAGGAAGAGGAAAAGGAAATTCATCGTCTGCAGCAATTCCAAAGAAGCAACCATTCGACGGCAATGACGCAGCGGCCATTGGTAGACAAAGGACAGAAAGTGAAAAAGGGAGACTTATTAGCAGACGGATCAGCCACTGAACAAGGTGAGGTTGCTTTGGGACAGAACGTGCTGGTGGCTTTCATCCCGTGGTACGGAGGAAACTTTGAAGACGCGATGGTGGTATCGGAAAGAGTAGTAAAAGACAATATGTACACTTCTGTACACGTGGAAGACTTTTTGGTTGATGTGCGAGATACAAAACTAGGGCCTGAAGTAATTACCCGCGATATACCGAATGTCAGCGAAGAGAAACTGCGTAATTTGAGTGCGGAAGGAATTGTACGGATCGGGGCAGAAGTAAGATCGGGCGATATATTAGTCGGTAAAGTGACGAATAAAGGAGAGACTGATTTGACGGCAGAAGAGCGTTTACTGCGGGCTATTTTCGGTGAGAAGGCTAAGGATGTAAAAGATACCTCTTTGTATTTGCAGCATGGCGAGATGGGTAAAATAGTAGACGTTAAGACGTTTTCTCGGGAAGAAGGAGACAAATTGCCAAGTGGAGTTTTACAGCAAGTGCAAGTTAGTGTAGCGACGATGCGGAAGCTGCAAGTAGGAGACAAGTTAGCTGGACGGCATGGTAATAAAGGCGTTATTTCTGAAATTAGACCGATTGAGGACATGCCTTACTTAGAGGATGGTACGCCGGTTGATGTGGTATTAAATCCCATGGGAGTGGCGAGCCGGATGAATATTGGTCAGATATTGGAAACACATTTGGGTATTGCGGCTGTAAAACAAAATTATTATGTTGCTACACCGCCATTTGCCGGAGTAACTGAGAAGGAAATTAAAGAGGAACTAAAGGCGGTGGGATTACCGGAAGACGGCAAAGTTGATTTGTATGATGGACTATCAGGACAGAAATTTGATCATCGGGTAACGGTGGGAATGATGTACGTCTTGAAGCTACATCATCTAGTTGATGAAAAAATTCATATGCGCAGTACCGGACCGTACTCTCTCGTGACACAGCAGCCGCTAGGAGGAAAAGCACAGTTTGGCGGACAGCGTTTTGGTGAAATGGAAGTTTGGGCATTGGAAGCATATGGGGCGGCTTACAGTTTGCAGGAGATGTTGACGATTAAATCTGATGACGTACCAGGCCGAAGCAAGACTTACGAGTCGATTGTGAAGGGAACATCAATTCAGCCCCCACGAATACCAGCAGCATTTGACGTGTTAGTGAAGGAGTTGAAAGGATTAGCTCTGGACGTTGAATTGCTAGGGGGAGCGATAGAACAAAAAGCCGAGGAAGCCGGAGAGACCGGTGTGGCTATCGAGGCGGCAGCGGATAAAGGTAGAGAAATTAAGATAAGATAATTTACTATGAGAGACGAAGTAAAAGCCATCGCAGATTTTGACGCTGTTAGGTTGACATTAGCATCACCGGAAAAGATCCTGGATTGGTCACACGGTGAGGTAACAAAACCAGAGACAATAAATTATCGGACGCAGAAACCAGAAAAGGATGGTTTGTTCGACGAAAGAATCTTTGGTCCGACAAAAGACTGGGAGTGTTATTGCGGCAAATACAGACGGATACGCTATAAGGGAATCATTTGCGATAAGTGTGGTGTGGAAGTAACGCGGGCCATTGTTCGGCGAGAACGAATGGCTCATATTAAATTGGCTACGCCGGTGTCACATATCTGGTTTTTACGAGGGGTGCCGTCGAAGATGGGTTTGTTGCTGGATATTAACGTCAGCCAACTGGAGAAAGTAATATACTTTGCGTCATATATAGTGACGGATGTGGATGAGGCAGCTAGGAAGGAAGTATTGGCACGGTTAGACAGCGAGGGGAACTCAAAACGCACAGCGTTGAAAAAAGGTTATAAGCAACTGCGATCAGCGGTAGAAAAAGGCAATGTTAAGAAAAAAGAGCAGCTGATCAAACAGGAAAAAGAAGAAACTGATAAGTTAAACGCTGCTATTAATAAAGCGGAAAGCAGCTTAAAAGATTTGAAGCCTTACCAGATTATTTCGGAGGTGGAGTATCGTGAGTTGTCGTTGAAGTTTGGCCATGTATTTAAAGCGGGTATTGGATCTGAAGCTATCCGCTCAATATTTGAAGCGATGGACATGGAAAAAGTGGCGACCAATTTTATGAGCGAATTGGAGGAGGCATCAGCTGCTAAACGGAAGAAAATATCACGCCGATTGTCATTAGTACGCTCATTACAGAAAGCTGGAATTAGACCAGAATGGATGTTTTTGACGGTCTTGCCAGTGATACCGCCTGATTTACGGCCAATGGTTCAGTTGGACGGGGGACGATTCGCTGCTTCGGACTTGAATGATTTATATCGGCGAGTAATTAATCGGAATAATCGTTTACGCCGGTTGCTAGAACTAGGCGCACCGGAGGTTATTACGCGTAATGAAAAGAGGATGTTACAAGAAGCAGTTGATGCGCTTATTGATAATGCGGCCAGACGTGGATCGACGACTACTAGTGTGACGGGGCAGCGCCGACAGTTGAAGTCGCTAGCGGACATGTTGAAGGGTAAGCAAGGCCGGTTCCGGCAGAATTTGTTAGGAAAAAGAGTTGATTACTCCGGTCGATCCGTAATTGTGGTAGGACCGGAATTAGAATTGCACCAGTGTGGCTTGCCGAAGTTAATGGCCTTGGAACTGTTTAAGCCATTTGTTATTCACGAATTGATTAAAAGAGAGCTGGCGCATAACATACGGTCTGCTTCACGATTAATAGAGCAAGGCGTACCGGAAGTATGGGATTCATTAGAAGATGTAACTAGCTCGCACAAAGTATTATTGAACAGAGCCCCGACACTACATCGTTTAGGTATACAGGCCTTTCAACCGGTTCTGATTGAAGGTAAGGCGATTCAAATTCATCCGATGGTGACAACACCGTTTAACGCGGACTTTGATGGTGACCAAATGGCAGTACATGTACCTTTGTCGGATAAGGCCAGATATGAGGCGGATGAGATTATGTTATCGAGCCATAATTTATTGAAACCGGCTGATGGCCAGCCGGCTACATCAGCAACACAAGATATTGTCTTGGGTATTTACTATATCACTAAGGCGAAAAAGGGTGTGGTTGGTGAGGGTAAGGTATTTTCGTCATTTGCGGAGGCTTTGATGGCTTATGAAATGGAGTATGTGGCTATTAATGCCAGCATCCATTTACCTAATCCGGAAAAACCGCGGGAAATGATTGAAACGACGATTGGACGTGTGGCTTTTTACGAGGTATTGCCTAAAGGCTTTGATTTTATTAATGAGACATTGGATAAGTCGAAGCTAAAGAAAATTATTGGCCGAGTATTGGGGCAGCATGGTCAGGCGGTGACAGCCTCTTTCTTGGATCGGTTAAAAAGTTTAGGTTTTCGTTTTGCGACACGCAGTGGTCTGTCATGGGGTATGAATGATTTGATAGTGCCGGTAGAGAAAAATTCGATATTGAGTATAGCGCAGAGCAAAGTAGACACAATTAGTGATCAGTATAAAAATGGTCTGTTAACCAATGAAGAAAGGTACAGAATGACCGTGGCGGTTTGGGAAGAGGTGCGTGAACAGATGAATAAGCTGGGCGAAAAAACTTTGGATAATAACGGGACTGTTTATCAGCTAGTCAATTCTGGGGCGCGCGGTTCTTGGACACAGGTCATGCAGATGATGGGAATGAAAGGCACGGTGGCGGGACCAACAGGTGAGGTAGTTGAAGTGCCAATTAAAAGTAGTTTTAAAGAAGGTTTCTCGGCTTTGGAATACTTCTTGTCAACGCACGGTACGAGAAAAGGTATGGCTGATACAGCTCTTAGAACAGCGACGGCTGGTTATTTGACACGACGGTTAGTAAACGTGGCGCAGGACGTAGTGGTGCATGATGATGACTGCCAAGACACTGAAGGTGGAGTGCTGACAGCAGCGGATAGTGAGGAGATTGGCACAACACTAGGAGCCAGGGTAATGGGACGTGTATTAGCGGCTCCGATGCGTCATCCTAAAACAGACGAAGTAGTGTTTCAGCGAGGGACTTCATTAGGCCGAGCGGAAGCGGAAGTAATTGACCAGTTAGGGGTGCGAGAAGTCACCATTCGATCAGTTGTGACTTGTAAGGCACCAGACGGTATTTGCCGACAATGCTATGGTTGGGATTTAGGTCGCAATGAAGTAGTGGAAATTGGACAACCGGTTGGCGTCGTAGCAGCCCAATCAATTGGTGAGCCAGGAACACAGTTGACGATGAGAACTTTTCATTCTGGAGGTGTTGGTGGCAGCGATATTACACAAGGGTTGCCTCGAGTGGAAGAGTTGTTCGAAGCCCGGATACCAAAAGGTGAGGCGATGATGAGCAGTATTGATGGGGTGGTAAAGATCCGACATGAAAAAGATGAGATTACGTTAACGGTAACCTCAAAGGGTGCAATTACGCGCAGCTTTGATATTAGAGGAGCAAAATTAGTTAAGGGGATTAAGGGTGGCGCAGCGGTTAAGGATGGAGAGATCTTGTTCACGAATGTGCATGGCGAGAAAACTAAGGCTCCATTTAACGGAACGTTAAATTTGAGTGAAGACAAATTGACCATCAGAGGTCGTACTAAGGATAAGGACGTCAGGGAATATACGGTGCCTAGCAATACCACCTTGAATGTTAAAGATGGCGAAGAAGTCTCGGCTGGTGAGCAACTGACCGAAGGGCATATAAACGTCCAGGAGCTATTTACGGTGGCCGGTGTTCGGGCAGTCCAGCAATACATCTTAAAAGAAGTGCAGCAGGTGTATGCCATTCAAGGGGAGACGATCAATGATAAGCATTTAGAGATTATTGTGCGACAGATGATGAGCCGGGTGAGAGTGCATGAGTCGGGTGATACAGAGTTATTGTCTGGGCGGATAGTCGAGTTGGCAGAATACTTGGCAGCTAATAAGAAAGCAGAAGCGGAAGGCAAGAAGTTGGCAGTGGGTGAGAGGTTGTTGCTAGGTATTACCAAGGTGTCTCTGACAACACGAAGCTTCTTGGCAGCAGCGTCGTTCATGGAAACGGCACGGGTAATGATTGATGCAGCAGTAACAGGACGGGCGGACAATCTGGAAGGACTAAAAGAGAATGTCATCATCGGCCGTTTGATTCCGGTAGGAACAGGATATGAAGATAGCCGGGTTGCAGGAGCCCAGGCGGATTCAGTGGCGGAGATAGAGAATAAGCGGGATCAAATTGAATAGACCGACGAGCTTGGTGATGGGGTAGGTTGGGTAGCTACGAGATAAAAACGTAGATAATGGGACGGTATTAACAAACGTCTTTTTATCCCACTGCGCAGAAAACCACCCCGCCGGTGGCGGGGCTGCATGCGGGTAAAATATCGGCAGAGCAGGGTTTTTTCGGATGCGTGGGCCGTAAATTCACGACTGATAGGGTAAGACAAATAAATTTATCAGGAGCTTAACAGTCTTTAACTACTAGCTCGAACACAGTTGGGGTAAGATGTATACTTAACCCATGATTGAGTGAGTCTGGTGGTGTGAAATGGTGATTTATTATTCATTGTGGCTATTTTATTTATGCAATTAAATCCTTTTGCGAGAAAGAGAAAACGACGGAGAGCGGCCAGTGTGTCAGTAGAAGCAGGGTGGTTAACACCGTATGCAAAAAAAGCGGTAGTGGGTATTATATTGTTAGTAATAGCTTTAATTGCGCTGCTGAGTCTAGTAGATATGGCTGGTCCGCTTGGTGAAGGTGTGCAAAAGATTTTTGTGATGCTGTTTGGGTGGTTGGGGTATGCAGTGCCGGTTAGTTTGATAGTACTGGGAGGATATTTAATTTGGCCACAATGGGTGGCACTAGAAAAATTGCGAGTAATTGGTTTAGCATTGGCTTTACTTGGTTTTTTGGGATTGTTGCACACGTGGGGCGTGTCGGATGATGATGTCTTGCAGGCGGCTTATGATGGCCGCGGGGGTGGATTTGTTGGTTTTCTGCTGAGTTTTCCCTTAAGTCAAGCACTGTCGTCTGCAGGTGCGGCAATAATATTTTTGGGTGCATTTTTTATTGGTTTAATATTGACCTTTCGTTTATCCCCAACTGAGATTTGGGAACGAATAACCGGAACGTGGGCAGGAGACAGTCAAGAAGAGGTGGGTGAGGAGGCGGCGGAAAGAACTCCCAGGTTCAGGGTGAACCCAGTGCTCAGGGCACCGGTAGTCGAGGAAATCGTGGCTAGTGAAAGTTCTGAGGCAGGTGATAAGGCTTTAGTTAAAAAGAGCTTGGGACGTCGCTACCGACCGGCTATATTGCAGTATTTACAGGAATCTTCGACAGCAGCCAAGTTAGGTAGGGACGATGAGAGAAGTATTAAGGAAGCGATTAAGAGAACGTTAGAGAATTTCGGGATAAGCGTGGACATGGGCGGGACAAACGTAGGGCCAACGGTAACACAATTCACATTGCGACCTGAGGAAGGTATAAAGCTGTCGCGAATAACAGCGCTGCAAAATGATTTAGCGTTATCTCTGGCGGCACACCCCATCCGGATAGAGGCACCGATACCCAATACCAATTTAGTGGGAATAGAAATACCTAACAAAGCACCTTCACTAGTGCGGCTGAGAGGCCTATTAACATCACATGAATTCAAAGAGGCGGAAACACCCCTGGCTTTTCCTATGGGGCTAGATGTGTCTGGTAAAGTGGTGGTGGAGTCGCTGGCCAGATTACCTCATTTATTGATTGCGGGAGCAACTGGATCAGGTAAATCAGTCTGCATTCATTCGCTATTGATTTCTTGGCTGTTTAGAAATTCGCCAGAGGCGCTGAAACTGATTTTAGTAGACCCGAAAAGAGTGGAACTAACGCCATATAATGGAATCCCACACTTATTGTCACCCGTAATTGTTGATACAGAAAAAACGATAAATGCTTTGAAGTGGGCGATCGAGGAGATGGAGATAAGGTATCGTTTACTGGAGGATTCTGGTTCGCGAAATTTACCCTCTTTTAATTTAAATAATCCCACAGAGGCAAAACCTTATATAGTAATTGTGATTGATGAGTTGGCCGATTTAATGGTCAAACATGCGCGCGAAGTGGAAGGGCCGATTGTACGATTGAGCCAAATGGCTCGGGCGGTTGGCATACATCTGGTGTTGGCGACGCAGCGACCGTCCGTGAATGTGTTGACCGGTCTAATCAAGGCTAACGTTTCTTCGCGGGTGGCGTTTACGGTAGCCTCACAGGTAGATTCCAGGACGATATTAGATATGGCAGGAGCAGAAAAACTGGTAGGACGCGGGGATATGTTGTATTTAGCAGGAGACAGAGCGCGGCCGGTTCGTATTCAGGGAGGGTTTGTTTCAGAGGAAGAAGTGAGGAATGTAGTGGATGTGATTAAGGCGTCCGGTGATCCGGAATATGATGCATCGATTACATCAGTCGTGCGTGGGGTCGGGAGTGGAGGAAGCCAGGGGGGTCGGGCTGATGATCCACTGTTTGAGGAAGCAAAAAAATTAGTACAGCAGGCTGGTAAGGCTAGCGCAAGTTTGCTACAGCGGCGGTTAAGTATTGGATATGCCAGAGCGGCTAGGCTGCTGGATATGCTGGAAGATAAGCAAGTGATTGGGGTGGCGGAGGGTAATAAGCCAAGATCGGTGTTGATGGAGGCGAGTAGCGAAAACGAGACGATGGAAGAGGAAACGGTGGGAACAAGGGACGAAGGTGACTTGGTTGACGGCGAGGAAAGACCGTATCAGGATAGTAAATGGTAAGCGGCAGTGCAGGTAAAAAGACGGCAGGAAAGAGGGCTGGCCAGCGTTTAAGAGAAGCTCGCCTCGCTCGGCGGTTAACCGTGGACGATGTGGCGGTGCGCATACGGATCCCACCGAAGCAATTGCGTGCATTGGAAGAAGGGAATCTGACGGTTTTTTCAGCGGAAATATATGCTAAAGGAGCGTATACTAAGTACGCGTCCTATTTAGGAGTAGACAGCAAAGATGCCTGGCATTACTTTTTGCGTACTCTGGCTGGTGTTAAGGTGAAGGTGCCTTTGCGGGTACCATTGCTGGCAACGTGGTGGCAGAGGACATTGACGCCAACGGGAGTGTTGGTGTTGTTGGTGGGGCTGGTTATATTGTTAGTGGCTGGTTATATTGGGTGGCAAGTACTATCGTTTATTCGCGTGCCGGCACTAGTGTTGCTGGAGCCTTCGGCTGTGATAGTAGAGGGTTCAGAGGTACTGATAAAAGGTCGGGCTGAAGTGGATGCGGTCGTGGAAATAAATGGAGAGAGGGTGCTGCTTGATGGGGCAAATGAATTTGCGTACATACTAGCGGTAAAAGAGGGAATAAATGTACTGGAAGTACGGGCGAGCGGGGCAAGCGGCCGGTTAAATACCATTACCAAACATTTGTTAGTACCTCGGGATCAGAAGTAGCAATATAATGCTGTGAGGACGAATTTTTTGCACTGGATAATAAATGAGTAAGGTTTGGGACTAACTATTGTTGCGCTTGTTAGGGTACCGCGGTACCGTAATAGGATGCCCAAGCAGAAAGTAAAAACGCAAGAAGCGGTAAATAACCAACGCCAAGAGGCAGTCGCGTCGGCGGTGGAGGAAATTAAAGAACGGTTTGGCGAAGGGGCGATCATGAAATTAGGCGAGGCGAAGAAAGTGGATATTGATGCGATTAGTACTGGTTCAATTTCACTAGATATAGCGCTTGGTATCGGAGGAGTGCCGCGAGGCAGAATAGTGGAAATATATGGTCCGGAATCGAGCGGTAAATCAACATTGGCCTTACATATATCAGCCTGTGCGCAGAAAAAGGGTGGGACGGTGGCATACGTGGATGCGGAGCATGCGTTGGATCCTGATTATGCCAAAAAGCTTGGGGTACAAGTTGATGATTTATTAATCAGCCAGCCGGATACGGGGGAACAGGCGTTGGAGATTGTTGAAACTTTAGTGTCCTCGGCAGCGATTGATTTGGTAGTAATTGACTCGGTGGCAGCGTTGACACCTCGAGCGGAGATAGAGGGCGAAATGGGAGATTCCCATATGGGGTTGCAAGCACGGTTGATGAGCCAGGCGCTAAGGAAGCTGACGGCGATTACGGCCAAGTCTAATACGACGGTAGTTTTTATTAATCAGATCCGAATGCAAATTGGGGTGATGTTTGGTAATCCCGAGACTACTACTGGCGGAAAGGCGTTAAAGTTTTACTCCAGTGTGCGGATAGAGGTGAGGCGGCGGGCGCAGATTAAGATAGGTGAGAAAGTAATAGGCAATCGGGTATACGCTAAGATAGTAAAGAATAAAGTAGCACCGCCGTTTAAAGTAGCGGAATTTGATATTATGTATAATGAGGGAATTAGCTGGGAGGGTGACTTAGTGGACAAGGGAGTTGAGTTTAACATCGTAAATAAGTCTGGTAGCTGGTTGTCTTATGGGGAGACTAAGTTGGGACAGGGGAGAGAAGCAACTAAGAGATTTTTGCGAGCGGATAAGAAATTAGCGCAGAAAATAGAAGAGGAAATTTGGCAGGCAGTAGCAGCAGAAGAGAAAGCCACCGACGAGGCAAAGTAGAAAATATTCTTTAAGTGACAAGATAAATCAGGGTCAACGCATCTAATTTAGCCTCTATAGAGCAGACAGGATTTTTTGCAGGACTCTGGAGAATGAAGTAATTGTTCTTCAAAACGATGAGCTGTTTTTTATCTTCACTTAGTTAAGTCAAATTAAGATGCGTTGTCCCTGCAAGATAAATTAGCGGGGTAATTGGTGCAGCTCGAAAAGAGTGTCTAAGTTGTCATCGGGGGCAATTTTATTACGGCGTACTAAGCTGCAGGTTTGGCATTGTTGAATAAGATCCAGCTTAGTTGGGTCCACTCCCTCGTATGAAACGGTAGGCATGAGGCCGTGGCAGGGTGCTAGGCGATCCCCTGGTATTCGGTCATCAACGTGTTTACTGGTTAGACAAGATGGGCAGTGATTACGAAAGGTTTGGGGTGCAGGGGGAACGCTAGCGCCACATTGTTCGCAGATAAAGGGGTCATTGCGGGGAATGAAACCCATATGAATGACCAACGATTAATGACCAATGTCCAATTGGTCATTGGGATTAAGGACTTGATTGGTCATTGGGTATTGTGATTTGGAAATTCTGGCTTACTGCCCGCGATAACCTAATAAGCCCATTTCACGGGCGCGTTTTATCTCGCGAGACAAGTGTCTTTGGTGCTTAGCACAGCTACCGGTCTTCTTACGGGGCAAGATCTTTTTTTGTCCGCTGATAAAGTGCTGAAGTACTTCGGTGTCACGAAAGGTGACTTGGTTAATACGCTTGGCGCAGAGCTGGCAAGAAGTGTTGATTGGTTTTGATCGCATAGTTTGAAAAAATTAAAAAGGTATATCTTCGATATGTATTTCTTCGTCAGTGACACTGGCGGGCGCAGCTTCTTCCACTGGGGCAGCGTTTGATGAGGAGGTGACGGCTGCGGGAGTAGAGGCTGCACGCGGGGCTGGCGCAGATCCTGAATCGCTTCGGTTGCCAAGCATGATCATGTTATCAGCCACTATTTCGGTGCGATAATTCTTTTTACCATCTTGACCGGCCCAAGACCTGGTTTGCAAATGTCCCTCAAGATAAATTTGTTTACCCTTGGTTAGGTATTGAGCACAGATTTCTGCTAAACGCCGCCAGGTGACAATGTTGTGGAATTCGGTGCGATCCTGTTGGTTGCCTTGCTGATCTTTCCAGACGCGATTAGTAGCTATACTAAAGGAGGCAACAGTGATTCCTTGAGGTGTAGTGCGTACTTCTGGGTCGGCGGTGAGCCGGCCAATTAACATGACTTTATTAAGATCCATATTAAAAAGCTTTAGCTTTTAAAATCCAAATGCCAAAATCCAAATGCCAAACTTTGTTATATCGGATTTGTACTGGCTTTGAAATTTGAGTTTTGAAATTTGACATTTTCTTACTTAACTTCTTCTTCAAGGGCTTCTTCGATTTTCTCTTCGACTTCAGCCATGGTGACTTTCTTGCCAGAAGGTTTAACGGCTTGAGCTGACTCAGGGCTTACTGAAGGTTTTTCTGGAGCATCGAAAATAGCTGCGGAGACTTCTTGGCGACGTGGTGTTTGCAGGACAGTAAGGCGTAAAATATCAGCATGTTTTTTTATGGTTGTCTGTAAGTCATTGATTTTGGCTGGATCAAGTTGGATTTGCATGACACGCATCCAGGCAACTCTTTGGTCGGCTATAGGAAAATTAAGACGGCGACGACTGCCAGGAGTGTCGGAGGGAGAAGTATAGCTAATTTCGCCACCGATGTCGTTAACTATTTTATCAATCGACTCGTCAAGGGTGTCTTTTTTAGCTTCATCAAGCGTTGGATCAGCTAAATAGGTTATCTCGTAATCGTGCATTATAGTTGGTATTTACAAAAAGTTATGAATATATTTTAATATAGTTATTATTATCTGATCAGGCTTTGTTATTGCTTGCCAGGCGCATTCGATCAGGCTTTTGCATCCTACTTGAAAAATCTTATTGTGTCAAAAAGAGGGTTGTAAAATCTAGGCAGAACAGTAGGTTATATAAGCCCTAAGAGAGGGCGAGGGGTTGGTTCTTTGTAAGATTTAAGGAGACTGGCAGTGCAGGTTAAACCATTGAAAGTAAGAGAAAGAGGAGATGCGGCAAGATATATACTGCGAGTTGTGGTGACGGATAAAGTGGGTTGTGAGCGTGATGACATGGGTGCGACTAATGCCAGGGGATTGTTAGCAGTGCTGAATGGTGTAAGTCTGGAGGCGGCACAGCTTTTATTGGATCGAGCTAATGATGATTATGACGAAGCGCGTAAAGATGGAGAGACGGGGGTATATCCTGATAGACAAGAAGGACAAAGAAATGTTGAGGGGGATAGAGAGGACGAAGAAGCGGACGATACTGTGCTTGAGGATGAACCATCAGGGCTGGAACGGAAATTATAAAGTGAAATTTATAACCCTGGATACAACGGGGTTTTTTTACGAACATTTTTTAGGGGAGGGTGACTGTTACGCTGGGTGCGGCTAGGTTTGTCTAGTGATGCTGGGGAACAGACAGGTACTGCTGGAGTAGTTGTTGGGGTATAATGTGACGCAGAAAACTATTAATATGAATGAACGTATGAATTCTTCTCAATCAAGCAATCTTGTCGCTTTAATTAATATCCAGCCTGGCGCTGTGGTTAGCCGTACTCTTGTAGACAAAAAAGCGGGCACAGTCACACTCTTTGCCTTTGACAAGGACGAAGGATTAAGTGAGCACACTGCTCCCTATGATGCCTTTTTGCACGTGCTTGAAGGAGAGGCGGAAGTAAAAGTCGCTGGTAAAAAACAGCTGGTGCAGTCTGGCAGCTATATTATTATGCCGGCCAACGCGCCTCACCAAGTGCGAGCTACTGAGCCTTTAAAGGTGCTCCTGACAATGATTCGCGGCTAAGTCACCGTAAATAAATAACTTAACCATCCGTCGCTACCACTTTCACTAAAGCTACGGTGGTCAAGAAAGCTATGGCTGGCCGGCAATCGAAAAAGCCGTATCTCGGCGCAGATTGAACGAGATCTGGCCAAGTTATTTATTTACGGTGCCTAAGGTTATTGGCAGCCGGGATTGTACGGGTTAAGCGGAAAATTTAAAAAACATCACATCGCCATCTTGAACAAGATAGGTCTTTCCTTCGTCACGAACATGGCCGGCGCTGCGGGCGGCCGCATGGGAGCCAGCGCTGATCAGGTCGTCGTACACAACTGTCTCAGCACGGATAAAACCTCGCTCCATGTCGGAATGAATTTGTCCGGCCGCTTGGGGGGCGAAGGCGCCGCGAGGAACGGTCCAGGCTCTGCTTTCGGTAGGACCGGAGGTAAAGAAAGTGATCAGATTGAGCAAGGAATAGCTAGCTTGGATTAAGCGATCAAGACCGGTTTGTTCCAGACCGTACTCATGCAGGAAAATTAATCTTTCCTCATCGGGCAGTTGAACCAGCTCCTGTTCAATTTTTACCGAGATAGGCAGAACGTGGTCAGATGGACTGAAGACGGCAGTTAATTGATCAGGGGAAAGAGAGGTTTGCTGGTCGCCGACGTTGGCGATATAGAGCACTGGTTTACCGGTGAGAAGGGGGATAGTCGTGCTGAGTTCGACTTCTTCGGGGGTGAGGGATAAGGTGCGGGCGGGCTGGTTTGAGTTCAAGTGCTCAGACATTTTAGCTAACAACACATCAAGCGCTTGGGCAGCTTTGTCGTTACCTCTTATTTTCTTATCTAAGTTGGAACGCATTTTATCGACAACGGCTAAGTCGGCCAAGATAAGTTCGGTATTGATAATTTCGACATCCCGTTTGGGATCGACAGTCTGTTCGACATGGATGATAGCCGAATTATCGAAGAAGCGGACGACGTGAGCGATCGCATTAACTGCCCGAATGTTGGCTAAGAACTGATTGCCGAGGCCTTCACCTTGATGAGCATTTTTAACTAAGCCGGCGATGTCGACGAATTCGATAGTAGTGGGAGTCGTTTTAACTGACTTGGATAAAGCAGTGAGCTTGGTCAGCCGATCATCGGGTACAGCAACAACGCCAACATTAGGAGTAATGGTGGTGAATGGGACGTTTTGTGCTTTGGCGGCTTGCTTGGTTAAAGCATTAAAGAGGGTTGATTTACCCACGTTCGGCAGACCGACTATTCCAATCTTCAAGCTCATATCCCAACTGTAGTCGGCCACAAATGTTCGTCAAATTACATTGAGGGATGGTAATTAGTGTTCTGTTAGCTAGTAGTTAAAAGTGGACGGTGTAGGAGTTAAGGGTGGACTCCCGCGATGTCAGTCCCCTTGACGGTTTGACTGCCAACCATATGTCCCTTGAACCAAAACCTGACCTCTGTTACCTTTTTCTCGGGTACCGGATACAATCGTAGTTCCACCTCCTGACGGGGAGGGATACCAGGAACGGTGAGCTGTATTTTTTTGAGTGAGACTTTCCGGTAGGCATCCACCGTCCGGGTGGCGCGCAGACAAAAGATATCTTTCGCGGACGTGAAGGGCGGCTCAAGTTTGAACTCCCGCCAGAGAGTTTTGTCTCGTCTGGCCACCGCAAATCTTCTCATGGGAATTTCTTGTGTTGTTGAATGAACATGTTTCCAGTTGTAGTCGTTCACTTCAATCTTCAAAATCTCCCGAGCCTGTTCAATCGTGGTCACTCCTGCCCGGACACACGTTCGCACGAGGTGGTCCTGCAACCACCGGTACGGTCGCTCGATTTTTGCTTTCGCTTGCGGCGAGAGCGCATAGGTCACCTCCACCTTGAGATCTTTCATCATCTGTTTCCACTGCGGATCAACATCGTCGGTGAATTTTGTGTACTGCACTCACGAACTGTCGCGGCTCTTCACATACCGGAAGACCCGCAGTTGATCGACATAGAATTTCAGGGGGAGGCCGTAGTGCAAAACCAGGCTTTGGGCAGCCATAATGTGCTGCCAGGTGGTTTCACGCTCCCACAGGTCGGCATACAAAATGGCGCGGGAGTAGTCATCAAGGCTGGTAATCAAGTACCACTTCACTCCCGCATCCGGCGCATACAGATGGTAGCTCGAGTCATGCTGGATGAGTTCGCCGGTGTAGTTGGTGATGACTTCCCGGTCATGAATCTTTTTCTTTTTCTCTCTCCCTTTCCAGTACCCCCAGGCTTTGGCCCGGTTAATGATCGTGGAAACGGCCGGGCGTCGTCGCCATTATTCTGCAAGAGACGTCGAATGTAGCTGTAGTTGTACTGGTCGGTGGGAACACGCGGATCGTCAATGATCTTGGTTTTCTCGATCTCAAGCTCGGCTCGAAGCTTCACCTCGACGGTTGGATCCAGTTTGTTGTTCGCGCTCGATCGGCCATAGCGGAGCGTAAAGTTTTCTGGACTCTTTTTAAACTGGGCCGCTACTGTAAAGAAGCGTGACCGACCGACTCCTAAAGTAAACGGCCGCGGTGGCGGCCGTCATCTCACCCGCCTGGTACTTGGTTAAAACAGCTTTGGCTGCCTCAGTGGACAGCCGCTCGTGCAATTGCTCTTTGGACATAGTTAAAAATGGTTAGGGCTAAACGCTCCACCATACCCCAGTCCACTTTTATCTTGAAAATGACATGGTAATTAGTGTTCTGGTAATTAGTGTTCTTGACAAATTTAAGCTATCAACTTAAATTTGTGATATATGTATATACCTCGATATGCGGAAAAGATAGTGCAGGAAATAAGCCAAGGATTTAAGGTTTTGTACGTTGGCGGTGCCCGCCAAGTAGGAAAAACTACCTTATTGAATCATCTGTCGCGAGACGAACGTCAGACGGTCTCGTTGGATAGTCTGGACAAACGCACGCAAGCTCAAGCAGACCCGGCATTGTTTCTACAGCAATTTAGCCCGCCGGTATTAATTGACGAAATTCAGTATGCGCCGGATTTATTATCATAGAACTCATCTAACGTTTCCCTC
>MHHQ01000011.1:0-697 GCA_001817065.1 Candidatus Andersenbacteria bacterium RIFCSPHIGHO2_02_FULL_46_16 | reverse complement strand
TAACGTTTCCCTCCGTTTTTCCCAAAGCACTCCCGGAAATTAATCATGGCTGACGCCAGATACCGCCAGCCCAGAAAAGTTTGTGGCAGCCGTTCGTAGCGGATGACCAGCTTGCGGTAGGTATCTTCCCAGGCGTAGCAGCGTTCAATGCGATACCGGAGACGGTAGAGGGGCTTGAGTTCAGCGAACAGCTCATTCCGTTCCGCGATGATGTTCTTGTCTTTGGTATTCCGGAAGTTTGGTTTAATGACGGGAATCAGACCGGCGGCGTTGATGCGTTGTTTGTTGGCCGCACTGTCAAAACCGGGATCAAACGTTACGAACGAACCGTAGAGATCAATCCCCAGCCGTTGCGTGAGGTGTGCCAGCCGGTCGACTGAATCAGGCAACAGAATGCTATCGTGCACGTTCACTGCGGCGACCACGAGCGGCGACAGGATATGTCCGGCATTGTCCGCTATGTTGACGACCTTTTCCCCGCGCTGGTGCTTGTGGCCAGAGTAGCCAATGCCGCGCCCCCTTTTTTCGCCACCGCATTGGAACCATCGCCATGGAGGACGAAGAGTGCCAACAAATCGTTGTCCCGCAGCCATGCCACGGAAGCCTCAAACACGCGCTCATATAGCAAGCGCAAAACAAAATGTCAGATTTGATATTTGAATTTCCGGCGTCTGATGTAACCGGTAAAAGCTGATTT
>MHHQ01000010.1:28260-28784 GCA_001817065.1 Candidatus Andersenbacteria bacterium RIFCSPHIGHO2_02_FULL_46_16 | reverse complement strand
AAATTTACTGACGGGGAATCCCTCTCTCTCCGCATCTAATAAAAAACCGGCATTAGCCGGTCTTTTATTTAGAAATAATACTGGTAGGATTCGAAGGGTATTTTTGCAACCTAAACTGCTTTAGGCTGCAAAAAACCCGGGCTGCGAAGGGTGAACGGGAGTTCCTCTCTGCGCAACAGCTAAAATTTCTCATCCCCGCATCACGGTCAGACCCCACACTTCCTTAGTCCCTCCATCCCATAACAAATCTGCTACAGCACTCAAAGTGGCACCTGAAGTTGTCACATCGTCTATTACAATGTATCTTTCTGCCGCTAGTTTTTCCTGTTGCTTTAACTCAAACGCTCCTCGGACATTGTCTGCTCTCAAGTCTGCCGGCAGCATTGCCTGCGTCCATGTTTTTTTCCTTCGCTGCACTATTGGCCATATCGGCAAACCAAGCCACTGGCTAAGCTCCCTGGCTAACAGTTCGCTTTGATTAAAACCTCTTTGTTTAAGCCTCGATGCGTGCAGAGGGACTGGGA
>MHHQ01000010.1:11374-28239 GCA_001817065.1 Candidatus Andersenbacteria bacterium RIFCSPHIGHO2_02_FULL_46_16 | reverse complement strand
GTTCAGCTAATGGCGCAATAGTCGTAATCCTAGCCGCCATTAAATAAGCTAGCAGGGGAGCCACATCGACAACTCCTTTAAATTTTAGCCAGTGCACGCCGCGCCGCAGCAGGTCTGAACCGTACACCCCGACGCTCACTGCGCCGGTTAAAGCCAATTTCTTGCGACAGGCCTTGCAAACCCTCCCTTGCGGTTGTTGCTTCCCGCAGCCGACACAAACCAGCGGTGCCATGATTATCTCCCGTTGGCAGCGACTGCATAACCATTCTCCTTCACGCAGACATCCCATACAGCGCGGTGGCGCAAAAATATCCACTAAGCTCTTACCTAAATCCAAAACAAACTGTTGAGAATCCTTTAGCTGCATGTAAACTCAAACCCCCATCAACCTTCCTGCTGCTTCAATACTCACCCCAGCTCCTGTGTTCCGCTACTTTAGGCGCCATCCAAAAATAACTTGGCCAGATCTCGTTCAATATGCGTCAAGATACGGCTTTTCCAATTGAGCGAACCAGGAGCCGTAGCCAAGCTACGGTGAGTGGTTCGTGATTGAAGAAAAGTCGTAGATTGGCGCATAGTGGGCGAGAAATGGTTAAGTTATTTACGGATGGTGACTTAATTCATCAAAAACCGCTCAAAGTTTATTTTTTCTTAATTGAGTCTACCGGCACTACTTTGATTTGGCCGCCAGTTTTCTTCGCTTGAATAGAGTGTCCTTCTGATAGTTCTTCTGCTACCACAGAGCTGGCGATCGGATCCTCTAGGAGCTCCTGAATGATTCGCCTGATTGGTCTGGCGCCTGCCCCTTCTCGAAATGCTTTCTCGGCAATCTCGTCTCGTACGCCCTTAGATACTTCCAGTGTGATTTGTTTGCCCTGTAATCGTTTTTGCAGTTCTTTTATCTGTAAATCAGTAATTGCCTGCAAGTCTTTTTGCTGCAGCGGCGCATACACAATCACTTGGTCAATCCGTCCCAGCAACTCTGGTGCCATCTTATTCCTTAACTCTTTCAACACGGTGTCTTTTAGTTCGTCATATCTGGATTGCACCGTCTCTTTCATTCCGCTTTCTTCTTTAATAGCGAATCCCATTCTTGCTTGCTGCGATAACTCGTGCGACCCGATATTGCTCGTCATTATCACGATCGTATTACGGAAGTTAACATGCTTGCCGTGCTGGTCTGTCAGTTCTCCCTCATCCAAAATCTGCAGCAGGATATTAGTCACGTCCGAGTGGGCTTTCTCAATCTCGTCGAATAAAACAATAGAGTAAGGTTGGCGCCTCACTTGTTCTGTGAGTTTACCGCCTTCCTCATAGCCGACATAACCGGCTGGGGCACCGATTAATCGGGCCACGGAATGTGCCTCCATAAACTCTGACATGTCTACGCGAATTAGGGCTGATTCATCTTCAAAGACTTCCCGTGCTAATACTTTGGCCGTTTCCGTCTTGCCGACGCCGGTCGGTCCCAGGAATATAAATGAACCTAGCGGTCTATTTGGGCTGGCAATACCCGCCCGGCTCCGCCTGACATACCGCGCTAAAGACTTGATCGCTTCTTCCTGACCAACAATATGCTGCCGCAGGATGTCTTCCAGATTAGTCAATTTCTTCAGCTCCGATTTCAGTAATCTTGTCACGGGCACACCGGTACTTTCTGCCACAATGCTGGCGATGTGTTCTCTGGTTATCTCCGGCCGCTGGTTGCCCTTCTTGGCGCTCATCTTGCGTGTGTATGCTGCCAGCTTCTCATTCAGTTGGTCTTCCTCTCGCTTCACGAGCAACGCTTCTTCGTAATTCTCTGCTTCGATGGCTTTCTCTTTTTTCTGTTGCAGATGATCCAACTGCTTCTTGAGTTGATTCGCGCCTTGCGCTTCATCTGTCCCGGCTAATTTTAGTTGTAAGGTTGAAGCCGCCTCATCCAATAAATCAAAGGCCTTATCTGGCAAGAATCGGTCTGGTACGTATCTGACGCTCATTTCCACCGAGGCTCTTATTGCCTCATCCGTCACAGTCAATCCATGATGCTGCTCGTATGCCTCGCGCGCCCCTTCCAGAATCGCTATAGTTTCTTCTTCGGTTGGTTCCTTGACTTGTACTGGTTGGAATCGTCGCTCCAAAGCCGAGTCCTTCTCAATGTGTTTGCGGAACTCATCCATCGTTGTCGCTCCAATTACACTGATCTCTCCTCGCGTCAGTGCTGGTTTAAGCATGTTAGCCGCATCGAGGCTTCCTCCAGCCGAACCGGCTCCCACAATCGTATGTATCTCATCAATAAACAATACTGCGTCCTCGTCATTCTCTAATTCTCTCATTAGCTCTTTTATTCGTTCCTCAAATTCTCCTCGGAACGTCGTCCCGGCCAGTATACTAGCCATATCCAGCACCAATATCTTTTTATTCTGCAATTTTGGCGGCACAACTCCGGCGGCAATCCTTTGTGCCAATCCAATGACTATCGCTGTCTTGCCGGTACCAGGATCGCCAATCAATAGGGGATTGTTCTTTGTTTTGCGATTCAAAATGCTCATTACCCGGTCAATTTCTTTGCTTCTGCCGATCACCGGGTCATATTTTCCTTCCGCTGCTGCTTGCGTTAAATTCTGCGTGAAAAAATCAAAGGCTGGCGTCTTCGCCTTCTTCATCGACGTTTCCTCCTCCATCATGGGATCCATCGTTACTCGTTTTTGCAAAGCTGTTTGGGTGGGACCGCTTGTCGGTTGAGCTGGAATACCTAAAAAGTTAGATAAATCCGGAAAATGCGAGGTACTCTTTAACACTATCTGCACTTGCTGCATTAATGCCTTAGTGTCAACCGTCGACT
Organism: Candidatus Andersenbacteria bacterium RIFCSPHIGHO2_02_FULL_46_16; assembly: GCA_001817065.1. GTDB lineage: Bacteria > Patescibacteriota > Andersenbacteria > UBA10190 > UBA10190 > UBA10190. Next base: position 25,415 of record MHHQ01000010.1, on the reverse strand, counting down.
TCTCCAGAATTTTATAAGCCACACTTTCCTTGAGGGATAAAATGCCAAACAAAATATGCTCCGTTCCAATATAACGATGATGGTACTGGAAGGCTGTTCTCGCCCCTTTCTCAAACACCGTCCGAGTATGTGCCGAGAGCTCTTCTTTCCAGTGGGCTGTTTTCGCCATTTTACCCAGTTCCTCGTGCACGAACTCTGGTGTTAAGCCAAACTTTTTTAAGATACTATAGGCCAACGAACCGGCTTCTTGAGTCATTCCATATAAAATATGCTCTGTACCAATCCTCGCATGTTTCATCTCCTGCGACGTTTTTGTTGCGTTAGTTAAGATATTCTTGAGGCGACTGGTTAGTTTGTCTTGTATGGGATTTTTCATCGAATATTTTTTAATGAATTACCTTTCTAGTATAGCTGATTATAGTGGCAATTCCACGGAATTACGAATTCAGCTTAATACGTAAATAGCAAAACGCAAAACAACAACTAAAAGTTTAAAAGAAACACTATATAAAGCCCACATTTAATGATTAATTTAGTACAATCCGTAAAAAGAATGTTTTGCTATCGGTAGATTTTTCTGCCCATGGTCGTGATTCTGAATTTTCGAATTTCGGATTTTAGATTTGTTTAGGATTTCGATATTAGGATTTCGGATTTTAGTTATTATTTTGCTTTTTTCACTTTACGTTTTACGTTTTAATCATGCCTCCCTTGCCCAAACGCACCAATCCTTATTACGTTGCCCAAGACATTCTTTCTCGCCGCGACCATTCCGAATTTGAACTCAGGACCAAAATGCGCCGCAAAAAGTTTAGCCCGGCGGAAATTGATGACGCAGTAGCTAAACTAAAAAAACTTAATTTGATCAACGATCAAAACTTTGCCTCCATGTTTATTGAGAACACATTGCTCTTCAAATCGGTCGGGCCGAAGTATTTAGCCCACAAACTCAAACAAAAGGGGCTAATGTCGTCCCTCATTGAAGCTGCCCTAGCGGCAGCCTTCACACCCGGTCGGGAAGTAAAGTTAGCTTCTCAAGCCGCAACCGCTTGGGGACGTACACATCATCCCAAAAACACGGACCGAAACGAAAGTAAAAAATATCAGCAGCGTCTAATTAGACTACTTGCCGCCCGTGGTTTTTCCTTCTCAGTGATCCAATCTGTCACTAACAAACAGTAGGGGACACATACCGTATCAGCTGCACCGGGAAAACCCCCCGGTGTTAACGAAAAAACGCCAGGTGTTGAAAAGAGGCGTGGCAATAAATAATTATTTCTTAGCTCCTGACCACAAAAACTCCAGCAGTTGCAACTGCGCCTGGCTGATGGCGGCATCTTCAATTACCACCGCGACCAGGTTTTTCAGAGAAATTGTGGCCAACTTGTTGCCGTATACCACAAAATCAACCGTAAACTTGAAATCGCTGGTCAGCATTCTGGTTTCGCCCAACTGCCGACTGTCTTTTTCTTTGATATACCACCTTGCGGCGGGGGAGGATTCAATCAATTCGCGCGTTTTCACCTGGCTCTCCTTCATGCGCTCTAGCAGTTGGATCATATCTTGTTCACTATACACTTTGGCGAAAGCGGCCAGATTAACCAGTGAGAAAAACTCTTTTTGCCGCAGAATTTCATTAGCGTAGAGGTTATAAATACCCTGCTTCCCCTCATAAAATCTAACTTTAGGTTTTGTTTCAGCGACATTTAATATAGCTCGCAATTGGGGCAGTGTATCCTTAAACAATGCCGTCTGCCTGTTCAACCGTTCCAATATTAGGGCTGGATCCATGGCTTGATAAAGAGTCGTGGTCCCGCGGGGGATTACCTCAATCAGCCCGGCTTGTTGCAATTCAGCCAATATAACGTAGGTGGTGGGCCTTTTTATACCAGCTTTATAGGCGATATGACCGACCGAAACACGTCCCAGCTCCAAGGTGGCTAAATACACCACCGCCTGTTTTTTTGTTAGACCAGCTTGCTCTAAAACAGTCGCTAATTCCATACCTCTAGTCTAAATCAAGTCAGTTGTAATGTCAATATTATTGACATCATAATCACATAATTAGATCAAATGGCTAATAAGACAAATATACTGCAATTATATCTCGTAACACAACTAATAGTAGAGTCATAACAATTGACATAAGCCTTACTTATGCTATACTGCCAGCCGTTCTTTCAAATTTAATTTCTTGGCAAACTTCAAATCCCGCGGCGTAGCGAGATTGGAGGCAAATCAAAACAAGGTAAGGAAGTACCATGCTAATTCTGATTGCGGACGACATGACCATGGGCCGCGAGGCCGTGCAGGATGTTCTGGAAAAGATGTATCCTAACGCTGAGTTTATTGAGGCCTCGACTGGCGAAGAGGTTATGGCGATGATTAATAACGGTCAAGCGCCTGATCTCATAGTCTGCGACCACCACTTTAGTGAGTATCGGCCGATAGCAAAAGGTACTGACGTGATTCGATGGCTCCGGGAAGACATGGCGATGTCAACGCCTGTAATCCTGTTCACCTCAGATTCGTCAGCCGGACAAAGCCTCAAGAAGGAGTGGCAGGTTCGGATGCTCGGCTGCATAGGTGGACTCCGCAACGTCGTGAAGGACATTCTTGGATAGTAATGGATTGTGTTCTTTTAACTGGTGTGCATTAGCACAAGGCGAGTACCGGAAAATCCAAACTCGCCACCTTTCTTGGGATGATCTTCTAAAGTAAAGATCAAACCAAATGAAGGTTCATTACAACCAAGGAGATTGAAAATGATTTACCGCCACGCGAGCACAGGCAATTTTTACCTGGGATGGACGATTAACTTTCCGTCGGGATGCAATGCCTGTTTAGCCGAACTTCAACCACACAAACTCGTGTGGATGGAACAACTCCCAACCTGGCAGGAAGCGCAGCAGCGTCTCGAAGAAAAAGCTGAAAAGGAATTAGGTCTCGAATTTATCAGCTCAGCCAGCAGCCTTGAGAGCATGCCGGAATGGGAAAAAAGGACAGCAGCGCGAATATAAATCAAGGGGAAGTGACAGAGCGCTCAAACTGTCCGTGCGCCAATAGAAGAAAGCGCACAAAAAAAGCGAGCATCGTTCTTTAGAAAGCGTCCAAGACAACGGGCGCTTTTTTCATCCCTACGAATACAGGGGGTCCTGATATTGTCCACCGCCTCGCGTTTGCGACCATAGTTCTTTAGCCTTAACGCGATGCTGGCGCACGCGTTTCCCCGCCGCCTGAATTACGTTCTGTGCCCATTCCACGGCTTGCTGGTCGTTCATTTTAATATTTTCAATACTGGTCTTATTAACGTATGCCTTAACTTGACGTGCGTTATGGGCTACTTCATCAATTCTCCCTTCTTTGATCATCGTCTGTGCGCGACGAAAACCACTGCCAAGCAGGCCATCAATCTTTCCCAGGCTGTCTACCTCTTCCTCAAGAATATGTGGTTTTAATACTTGTTCAGCGCGTTGTCGAGGCAATGTCGCCCGGACGATCTGATCGGCTGCCTGCAAGGATAAAGCCAATGAAGCGTGCTTAGCTGCCGAAACATCCGCCGATGAATACTGTTCGCGACTTCGCAAAGTTTTTATATTTTCTGGGTTGAAAAGACGTTGATTCAAGTATGGTGCCAGGGCTTTCTTTTCTCTCTGACGCGATTCAGCGAGGAATTCACGTCCCAGTTTAGCGGCCTGCTCAAATTGTTGCCGTAAGTTCTCGTTATTTTCAGTAGACTGATCTTGTTCCACGACGCTTAACTCATTTTTGGGCACCGATAATTCAGGTACGTCAATAGTGAGGCTAACCTCACTAACGGCATTGCCGGGCATGTCTGGTTTATCAACCGGCGTTGATGTTATATCAAGTAGTTGGTTTTCCAAAATGTTTCCTTCAGTTCCCATATAATTAAAGAATATCACATTAACTCGCCTCTACCCGAAGGTGCAGTCCCCATATACACGTACGACGCGTCCAAAAGTGCATTATTGCACGTGCGCTTTATTATGAATTTTACGTTTCAAATCGTATACGTCTTGCTCCAATCTCTCCACTCTCTCCGGCAAGTCTTACTGATACCGTACTCGTTTCATCTAAACGCAATAGCGAACGATGTATCGATTTTAATTCCCGCATCATTTCCGCTCGTTCTTGTTTAGCGTCCTTATTGTCCAACTTCAAACTTAAAATATCACCCTTCATATCTTTAATATCTTTTTCGACCGTATCAAACCTCCGGTCTACCGTATCAAACCTCTGGTCAACTACCTTAAACTTCTGATCAATTACATCAAACCTACGATCTACACCATCAAACCTCTGATCTATCGATGCATACTTCTTTTCTGCTGTGGTATTGTGCTTATCAACAACACTGGCTAACCTTCGCACATCTCCTTTTGTTGCCGGCTCATTATCTCCTTTTTTAGACATAGCTAAATATTAACAATATTTCTCACCCTTAACCATCACTACCTCGACTCTCTCAGTCGTCGGATTCGATCTTCCACTGGCGGATGAGTCGCGAATAAAGTACTCAGGCTTTTACCTTTGAATGGATTGGCTATAAAAAGATGAGCCGTGGCATGTCCGGCAGTCTCTAGTGGTGGGCCACTGGAAATTTTTTCTAGCGCTCGTGCCAAGCCCTCCGGATAACGGGTTAACAGCGAGCCGGCCGAGTCGGCTAAATACTCCCTTTGCCTGGAAACTGCCAATTGAATTAATTTAGCCACAACTGGTGAGACAATGAGCAAGACCAATCCCACTACCGCCAGCACCGCACCCAAACGGTTATCGCTGCGATCGTTATCGCGTCCTCTAAAACCGCCGCCCCAAAAAGACACTCGCATGAACATATCCGATAAAATCACTAAAAAACCGACAAAGATGGCAACTAACGTGGCAAACCGGATATCGTAATTTTTTACATGACCTAGTTCGTGCGCCAGTACGCCTTCGAGTTCTGAACGATCAAGTCTTTCCAGCAATCCGCGCGTCACCGCGATTGATGCGTGCTCCGGATCCCGCCCCGTTGCGAATGCGTTCAGGGCAGGGGAGTCGATATAATATAACCTCGGCTTAGGCAGCCCCGCTGTTATCGCCAGGTTCTCAATAATGCGGTTCAATTCTGGGGCTGCCTCGTGCGGCAAACTCACGGCGCGATTACTCGCTAAAGCAATTTTATCACCGGAATAATAGCCGATTAAGGACGAGGGAATAGCAAAAATAGCGGCGATGACAGGTAATACAAAATCTCCCCGCACATAAAATGAATACAAGCCTACCACCCCGATTACCAAGCCCAGCACTAGGGCAATTAAAATAATCGATGCTCGCTTATTTGCTTCAATTTGTTTATATAGGTTAGGCATATTCATTAAATCCAAATGTCAAAATCCCAATACCAAAAACATTAAGCATCCAACTTTAATCTACCACCAACACCTCATTTGTCATTGGGGTTTTGGGTTTGATTTGTCATTTAAGCTTTGGCATTTGCCATTTGCAAGCTCGTTAGTCTTCTACAGACTCACCTTTGATTCGAATTCTTTATTTTCCAAACTGAACTTTCGGCAATTCCTTCTCCGCCTCTTCCGCCTCAAAGAATTCTTCTGCTTTAAACTTGAACAAGTTTGCGATGACGTTTTTCGGCACCTGCTGAATGGCAGTGTTGTAATCTTTCACGTTCGTATTATAGAACCTTCGGGCGGCTTGGATCTTGTTTTCCGTATCCGACAACTCTCTCTGCAATTCCAGAAAATTCGCGTTAGCCTTCAAGTCTGGATATGCCTCAGCTACAGCAAATAATGACTTCAAAGTGGATGATAACATGTTTTCCGCCTTAGCCTGTTCTTCCGGGGTGCTTGCTCCCATTGCCCGAGCTCTAGCTTGCGTGACGTTCTCAAACGCTTCTCTTTCGTGGGTAGCATAACCTTTTACCGTTTCCACTAAATTTGGAATTAAGTTATAACGTCGCTTCAATTGGACATCAATGTCGCTCCAAGCTTCTTTGACCTGATTACGTTGTCGAATTAACCCGTTATAAACCATCAGTGCATAACCTGCTACTGCAAGAATAGCTACTAATAATATTGTTCCTAAACTCATATCACTTCTATGGTAAGATAAAGACACAAATAGTTCAAATCCTTTTATCCCCCATAAGATCACCCAGTCAGTTACTTTTATGGTAGCTTTGCACGGACAACCTCGGTCGTTTGTTGGTATTAACCTTACTAAAACAACAGTCAGCGTTGTCGAACTGATTGATCGTGGCACGCGCCTTGAACTGGCGACGTATGCTTTAGCCGATATACCGCCTGATGCTCAATTGGCAATCAGTACATACCAGCCTGCAGCCACTAAACAGTTAGTTGCTTTCCTTAGTCAGGTTTTTGAACAAGCCTCTCTGTCTAGCGATGCTGCCATTTTCTCCTTGTACAGTCCCCATATTTTTTCTACTGTTTTAGATCTGCCTGCTATCGCCGACCAGGAACTAATCGCCGCCATCAATTATAAAGCTCAAGATCTAGTTCCAGCCGATCTTAAGGAGATGGTAATTACCGCCACCCGACCCAATGAATGCAAACACCATATACCCTGGCAACAAACTCGCCCGGCTTCGATTGTATTATCTCCTCCTTTACATGAGATAGACCCTTCGGGAATATCACTCCAACAAACGACCGACCAATCTCGTTACCTCATCCATGCTATCCCGCAACAAACCATCAAGTGGTATCGGGAGTTAGCCGGCGCTCTTCACCTAGACTTAATCGCTCTGGAAGAAAACGTCTTTCCCATCTTGAGAATCCATCCTGTTACCAACTCGCACTGTACTTTTTTTGCCCACATTGATCATGAAACTACTAACTTATATGCGGCTACTCGTTCCGCAGTTTGCTTTACGCGTACCATTGACCTTGGTCATCTGGGCGATGACAATCAGATACAAATTTATCTAGCGGACGAGATTGAGCACACTGTAGCTCGTCATGTTCAAGCTGGTTTTCCTCAACCTTCGCTAGTGTACTTGCTAGGACACAGCGCAAACCTTGCCCAACTGCAAAAAACGTTATCTAAGCTTCTGTCTTGCCCCGTCAATATCAGTCAGCCTTTTAGTGGGCTATCTTACCCGCAGGGGATTGAACAAAGTCTGTCTGCTCAAGGGCCAACTTTTACAGTGGCGGTAGGTTTGGCTAAGCGTCAAATCAATAATCTGTAGTATAATATTAATACTTATCTCTATCCTTTATTTCGTCTGTGGCCAACAGTAAAACATCTTTAGAAAACCTTCTCTTAGAACATGGCTTGCTCAAGCCTAATCAGATGGAGTATGTGCAACAGAAAGCCAAAAGCCAAAAAAATTCCATTACTGACATCATTCGCGCCGAGCAGCTAGTGTATCCGGAGCCTTTGGCGCAGCTGACTGCCGAATCATTGGGTTTGCCCTACGTCGATTTACAATCGGTCCAAGTCGACGCCTCAGCGATGGCGGATATTACCAGTCGTGCCGCCCATACCTACCGCTTTATCGCTTTTGGCAAAACCAACGATCGCTTACAAGTTGCCATGGCCGACCCGTCAGATTACCAAGCCTTAGAAGCCGTGCGTTTTATCGCGAAAAAACAGAATCGCACTCTTGAGTTGTACTGCGCCTCAGCCGAAGGCATAGAACAGGCATCGTCCCCCGAACCGCAACCAAACATTAATCAAGCCTTGCGTGACTTTGGCAAAGACATCCAGCAGTCTGCTCAATTACCGGACGATGATACGAAGCTTCAGCAGACCCTGGCCGAGGCACCCATCAGCAAAGTATTTGCCGTGATCATGCGCCATGCAGTCGAGGGCCTGGCGTCTGATGTTCATATCGAGCCGTTTGGTAATGACCTGCGGATCAGGTATCGGATTAATGGTGAGCTTCACACCTCCTTGCTTGTTTCCCGTAATATCCATCGTGCTATCGTCTCTCGGATAAAAATGTTAGCCAACATGCAAATCAGTGCCTCTAATGTGCCACAGGAAAGCCGCTTTACTTTTGCCTCCGGTCAGCAAGCTTACAGTGTTCGAGTAGCTATTATGCCGACCATACATGGTGAAAAGATTACTTTACATTTAGTAGACACAACCAAAGCCGCTCCTTCTTTTTCCGAATTAGGTTTTGCTGGTGCTGCCACCGCGCAATTAAAGGAACAGCTGCAAGACCCCAAAGGATTAATTATTGTTGCTGGACCTGACGGTTCAGGTAAATCAACTACACTCAATGCAATTATCACCTCTCTCAACCTGCCCTCCACGAGTATCTCCACCGTCGAGGAAACAATTGAATACGAAGTTCCTGGCGTAACCCAAACACAAATCAGTCCGACCATGGAAATAACCTACGAGCGAGTCTTGCAAAACCTGCTTCGACAGGACGTGGACATTATTATGGTTGAAGAAGTCCGCACGGCGAAAACCGGCCATCTTCTCACTAAGGGTGCGCTGGCTGGCCGTCTCATGCTGTCCACCATCCATGCCCAGGATGCCTTGCGTACTATTCCTCAACTCATTGATTTAGGCATCAGTCCTTATGTCCTTTCGTCCAGCCTGCGTTTAATAATTGCGCAGCGTTTAGTACCTAAGCTATGCCAGTTTTGCAAACAGCCCAGTCCCATCCCCAAAACATTAGTCAAGACTGTGGATCTGGAACTCAAGCGCATACCGTCTCAAATTCTTTCCGCCTATTCACTCACTTCACCGCCAACCTTCTATACCAGTACGGGTTGTCCCAAATGTCACGAGCGAAAAACCTTTGGTCAAATTGCTCTCTTCGACCTTGTTCGTATTTCTAAGGAATTGTCTCAAGACATAGCTAGCGGTGCCAGTTATGAAGTTTTTACTGCCACAGCCGATCGCGCCGGTCACATAACTCTAGCGCAAGACGGACTTCTGAAAGCTCTGCAGGGAATGGTTCGTTATGCTGATGTTGTTCGCGTGACCGCGTAGGAATATAATAAAACTATGACTAAACCAAATCTTTCAATTTTGTTGGTGGAGGACGACTCTTTTATCTCCGGTATGTACCAGACCAAACTAACCAACCTGGGTTACCAAGTCGAGTTAATTGATGATGGCGATGTCGCGGCGGCTCGTTTGAAACAAGATCCCTTGCCTGACCTGCTTTTACTCGACATTGTCCTGCCCAAGAAGGATGGCTTTGAAATATTAGAAGACTTACGTCAGGATGAACGAACACAAAAACTTCCCGTAATTCTGCTAACCAATCTTGGTCAGAAGCCGGATGTCGAAAGAGGAATCAAGCTTGGCGCTGACGATTATATTATAAAAGCCCACTATACCCCCACCGAAGTTGTGGAAAAAATCACTAAAGTTCTCGACGACCGCGCCTCCCAATAATTCCTTATCTAATTTGTATTCTTGTTGGGTTATCTACTTTATGGATGCTCTAAACGACTTATTAGCAGAGGCGAAAGTAGCTGGTGCTTCCGATATCCATCTGGCCCCGAACCGCCCGCCTTACTTCCGAATTAATGGCGATCTGCAAAAAGCGTCCGAAACTGCACTGACCGATGCTCACCTTCAGGCTGCCCTCGATCTACTCCTTAAGGGCAACCTAAAAGCACAACAGGAATTTGCCGAGAAACAGCAAGCCGATTTCTCGTATTCACTGAAAGATAATACCAGGTTTCGAGTTAACATTTTTTATCGCACTGGCCATTTAGCGATCGCTCTCCGGTTGATCATGTCGCAGATTAAGTCTATCGAGGAGCTTCATTTACCTGGTGCCATCCTTGAGTTCGCCGACCTGCGCCAAGGCTTTTTACTGATCACGGGACCGGCCGGTGAAGGGAAGTCTACGACGCTGGCTGCTTTGATCAATTACATCAATCAAACACACAGTAAACACATCATCACCATCGAGGATCCCATTGAGTATTTATTCACGGAAGCTCTGTCACTCATTGATCAGCGCGAGATTGGTCGCGATGCCGTCTCATTTCCCGTTGCCATCCGTGCTACGTTGCGCCAGGATCCGGATGTTATATTAATCGGTGAATTGCGCGACCGGGAATCCATGCAGACAGCGCTCACCTTGGCAGAAACCGGCCACCTAGTTATGGCTTCTCTGCACACCAACGACGCTGCTCAGACTATTGAGAGAATCATCGATATTTTTCCTGGTCGTCAGCAGTCACAAATCAGGTCGCAACTAGCCGCTTCGTTGTCGGGCGTGATCACCCAGCGTTTAATACCGACCGGCAAAGGTGGACGGATACCGGCCGTTGGCATTATGCGAGCTACCACTGCCATTCGTAATGCCATTCGTGAAAACAAAACCCACCAGATCGAAGGCATAATCCAAACCAGCCAAGAATCGGGCATGCAGACACTAGACAAAAGCATTTATGACATAATCTCAGTTAATCTAATAACTAAAGAAGCTGCCCAACCTTACTTGTCTCCAGAAGCCACGTTCACCAAAAAACGCAAATGATACTTAGTGATATGCCTTCCATCAATTTCACTTGTTAATATATACCTTCCGATATGTTACAATCATTCCAGGTCGTATGTGGATAAAAATTAGACTAATCACATTGAGAGGAGGTGAGGGTATATGAAAATGAACAAAGGTTTCACCCTCATTGAATTACTAGTTGTTATCGCTATCATTGGTATCTTAGCTGCTTTAGTCTTGGTCGCATTGGGTAATGCCCGCGATAAGGCCAACGATGCTCGTATCAAGGCTAACATTGGACAATTTCGAACATTAGCTGAAGTTTTCTATGACTCCAACGGAGCTAGTTATGCGGCAGCAGCACCAAAGAAAAACTTAGCTACGTGTATTACCACTCCGTCTACAGCAAACTGTGCTGGCGGTATAGAGAATTCTGTTACTACATTAAAAGCTGATACACTAAGCGCTAATTCTTTGTCGGCAATAACATCAACAGTTGATAGTGCTACAGCTGGCCAGGCATTCTGTATTATGGCTACTTTGCTGGACACATCGGAAGTTTGTGTCGATAGCACAGGAGCTACAAAATCCGCCGCGGCTGGCACTTGCGCAGCGGGACTTTGTGGAGGAACATAATCAACGCTGATAACTTAGACATGCAGTCGCCCTTTTTACAGGCGACTGTTTGTTTATACTATATCCCGCTTAGCATAAACCACCTCGCCTCCGGCGGGGCACGTTTTTTATGACAGGGTTAGCTGCCGATGCCTTACAAAAAAATAAGGTGCGATATCCTCCACGATTTCGTTCTGACACCTGCCACACCAATTCGTGCATCCTTGAAACAATGAATATTCAAATAATTAGGCAGATCCAGAAGCTCTATATAAAAAGTCCACGCTCCCACGAGAGTAAATTCAAGCCCCTATTTATTGCTAGAACGCCGTGTAGTTTTTATGATATAATTTATGCAAACTAAACGATTATTAATTATGACTGCTTATAATTGGAGAAAATTGAAATTACAATATAAGGGATTCACCCTGATAGAGCTTCTGGTTGTCATTGGTATTATTGGCATACTCGCCTCTTTGGTTGCTGCTGCTACGATCAGTGCCCGGCAAAAGGCCGCTGACACTAGAATCAAAAACGACGTCAGGCAATTGCGCTGGCTGGCGGAAATAGTTTACACGAACCAGAATAGCGACTTTATCGATTGGTCTTTCAGTCCCCAAATCGCCAATGACTTAGCTATCCTTACGGCCGATATTACTGCAGCCCATCAAACCGAAGTTACTATTTCTATTGGTCAGTCAGACACTCAATCCTTTTGCGTGAGTGCTCCTCTTAAAACTAATTCCAACCAACACTATTGTATCGACGCCAGCCGCGAGATTAGTATCTCCAACAGTCCCTGTCGGGATGACATCACTCCGCACGTGTGTCCTTGATCATTCCGGTCGCCTCCATGTTTGGGGCGACCTTCGCCAGCTTTTTAAACGTCCTTATACTTCGTTATCCGCATCAGCCCCCTACTGGCCGTTCGCACTGTCCTCGTTGTCGCCACCAGCTTACTGCGCTGGATCTGGTTCCCATAATTTCCTGGCTGATGCTGCGTGGACAATGCCGCCACTGTCATGCTCGAATATCTTTGCAATATCCGCTGGTTGAAATATCTGGCGCAATAGTAGCCGGCTTGGAAGCACGTTCCGCTATCATCTCTCACTTTAATCCATTGATTTACATACTGCTATTTCTGGTTGTTTCCTTCTTGATTGTGCTATTTGTTATTGACCTTCGAACTATGCTGCTGCCGGATATTTTTATTTTTATTCTGACGGGGCTCATCTTGCTTACTATCTTAGCCAGCACTTTGCCATTGCAGCCCCGGGCCAAGACCCCATCAGCCTTACCGTTTGGCGAGGAAGTATCTCGGAATAATAATGTCGCTGTCTTGCCCTGGGGTTCTCCACCAAGTATGGGCATCTACCAAGCGCTTATCGGTGCCGCTCTGGGGTCTGGTTTACTATTGATCCTTTGGTTTATTACCTCAGGTCGTGGCATTGGTTTTGGCGACGTTAAAATTATGATTCCCTTAGGTATGCTTTTTGGGCCAATTAATACGGTCCTGCTTCTTTTTACAGCATTTATCTGCGGCGGGTTCTTGGGCACGTATCTGCTTGTAACGAAACAGGCTACCTTAAAGACTGCCGTTCCTTTCGGACCATTTTTGGCTGGAGTGGCTATTATTTTTATTCTGTTTCCACATATTCCGGCGGATTTATTGTCGTTAATAATATAATTGCAGTAAATCCAAATGACAAAATCCAAATGACCCCTAGGGGGTCCCTTAGGGACAAATCAATGTCAAATAACCAAAGTACGACCAACGGCATTTTGACATTTGGATTTGAATTGACATTTGAACTTTGACATTTGAAATTATCGCGCTAGCGTCCTTTTAAAATAGGTTTTACTTTGTAATTATGCCTCCCCAATCAGTCAAAGATCGTATCAAAAAACTCAGAACAGCCATTAATCATCATCGCTATCTTTATCACGTTCTAGATAAACAAGAGATCTCTGATGCTGCGCTGGATAGTTTGAAAAAAGAGTTATTTGACCTAGAAGAAAAATATCCTGCACTTATCACCCCGGATTCACCTACCCAAAGAGTCGGTGGACTGCCTTTAGCCAAATTCCAGCAATTTCCGCACCAGATCCGCATGCTATCTCTGCAGGATGCCTTTACTCACGATGACCTCGCCCAATGGGAAGCACGCAATAAAAAAATCGTTTCTGGAGAATATCAATATTTTATCACTAGTAAGATTGACGGCGTTGCCGTTGCTCTGCTCTATCAAGACGGTCAATTAACCCGTGCTCTCACCCGAGGCAATGGCCAAATTGGCGAAGATGTCACGGCGAACATCAAAACTATTGAAGCGATTCCGCTGCGGCTTAGGCAACCAGTTAAAGGATTACTAGAAGTGCGTGGCGAAGTGTACATTCTTAAACGAGATTTTATCACCCTAAACAAAATCAATCAGCAAAAGCATCAGACGTTAAATGCTAATCCGCGGAATTTAGCCGCTGGCTCAATTCGTCAGCTGGATCCAACAGTCGCGGCGAGCCGGCCGCTGCGTTATTTCGCCTGGGAAATCACACAAGGTCTTGAATTAACCACTCGGGAAGAAGAATATAACCGATTAATCGCACTGGGTTTTGCAGTACCTCCCGCTGGTCAGCTAGTGGCCAGTCTTGATGCCGCGTGGCTCTTGCTGCAAACCATGGAGCAGGGCAGGATCAAGGCACCCTTTCTGATTGATGGCGCTGTATTGAAAAGCAATTCATTAGCCCTTAATCGGCGATTAGGTATAGTTGGTAAAACACCCCGGGGTTCGATCGCTTTTAAATACACCGCCGAGGAAGCAACCACAATTGTCACCGATATCGTTGTCCAGGTGGGACGCACCGGCGCCCTAACTCCCGTGGCTCACTTGCAGCCAGTATCAGTCGCCGGCACCACCGTCTCTCGCGCCACCCTACACAACGCTGACGAAATAGCTCGCAAGGACA
>MHHQ01000010.1:2255-11365 GCA_001817065.1 Candidatus Andersenbacteria bacterium RIFCSPHIGHO2_02_FULL_46_16 | reverse complement strand
GGGATACGGTAATCATCAGAAAAGCTGGGGATATTATCCCTGAAGTCATTAAGTCCCTGCCTCAGCTGCGCCCTAGCACAACCAAATCATATCGCTTTCCCACCCGCTGCCCAGTTTGTCACCAGCCAATAAGCCGTGATCCTGATGGTGTCGTGGCTCGTTGCCCCAATCCCAACTGCTTTTCCCAGCAGCGGGAACGCATTCTCCATGCCTTAGGTCCAAGTGCTTTCGATATCGATGGTTTAGGGGATAAAATTATTGAACAGCTGTTACAGGCTGGATTAATAAAAGACGCCTCTGATGTTTGGCAATTAACGGTTGGCGATCTCACACCCCTCGAACGCTTCGCCGAGAAGAAGGCCGATAAGATTGTGTCCGAAATTCAGTCCCATCACACCATTCCCTTACACCGCTTTCTCGTCGCCTTGGGGATACCCGGTGTCGGCGTAGTTACCGCCCAAGACCTCGCTCGCGAATTCAAATCAGTGGATAAGTTAGCAGTTGCCGCTGCTGCCCACTTGCTGCAAATTGATGGTGTGGGAGAAAAGGTTGCCGAAGGTATTATTAAGTTCTTTGCTCAACCTGACACTCGTGACCTAATAAATAAATATCAGCAAGTGGGTATCTCTATTAATTCAGATACAACTTCTTCGGGGCCCCTCACCGGACAGACGTTTGTCTTTACCGGTACACTCACCCACACCACACGGGAAGAGGCTAAACAAAAAGTTATTGCCCTAGGGGGCAAAGTAGCCTCTACTATCGGTGACCAGGTAACCCATCTTGTATCCGGCGAAAAGTCTGGCAGTAAACTAACGAAGGCTAAGAAATTAGGCATAACAATATTGACACCAGATGAGTTCATGGGGAAGATAAACAAATAAATCCAAATAATAAAATCCAAATTACAAATGAAACCCAAAATTCTAACAACTAAAACATCCCATTGCACAGTTATGTGCAATCAACAAAAAAAACAGTTTTTAAGTTCTTTGACATTTGTCATTGATTTGACATTTGAGCCTGCCTGTCGGCAGGCTGGCTTTGGCATTTGAAATTTATGCCTCTTATTTCCTCAGCAGAAGTGAAGCGCATCGCCGGTCTTGCGCGTCTGCAGCTATCCGAACATGAAATCAAACAAGCCACCAAAGACTTAGGTAATGTCCTAACCCATTTCTCCCAACTGCAGGGGATTGATACTTCCCATACACCCACCTCAGACGATGTCACTGGTTTAAGTAATATCAGCCGTGTCGATCGGCCTATTGATGAACTTCTATGTTCAACTCAAGTCCTGTTGGATAATGCGCCCCAGACGCATCGGGGGCAAATCAAAGTTCAGGCAATTTTTGCTTAGCCATGTCTGATCCTAAGACAATCATTGAGGCTGTAGATGCAATTCGAAGCGGAAAGATTTCCGCCGGCGAGTTAGTGACAGCATCTCTCGATAGAATCAATCAATGGGAACCGCATATTCATGCTTTCCTGGAACTATTTAATGATACTGCCGTGCAGCAAGCTAAAGACATTGATGGAGCAGACAATACCACTGAACAACCATTGGCTGGTATTCCCATTTCTATTAAAGATATCATTTGTACCTCTATCGGGCACACCACCGCCGGTTCCAAAATACTGCAGAATTTTCGCTCGCCGTATGACGCTACGGTTATTATGCGTCTTCGCCGCGCTGGTGCCATAATTATCGGCAAGACAAACCAGGACGAATTTGCCATGGGTGCCAGCAATGAATTTTCTGCTTATGGGCCTGCTTACAATCCCTGGGATACCAGCCGTGTTACAGGCGGTAGCAGCGGCGGCTCCGCCGCCAGTGTGGCCAGCCGTGAAGTATTTGCCTCGTTAGGCACAGACACTGGCGGCTCGGTCCGTCAGCCAGCCAGCTTTTGTAGTGTAGTTGGTCTCAAGCCCACCTATGGCAGAGTTAGCCGTTTCGGTATTATCGCTTACGCCAGCAGCCTAGACCAAGTGGGACCGTTTGCGCGAACAGTTAAAGATTGCGCTCTCGTATTTGCGACAATTGCCGGGCAAGACCCCTTAGATGCTACCACTACTCCGCATCCGCTTGGCCGCTATACCGAGGTCTGCGGACAAGACATTACAGGCCTTAAGATTGGTTTGCCTAAAGAATATTTCAGTGACCAAGTGAACGCTCAAGTATCCGCTACCGTCAAAACGGCTGTTAAACAATTAGAAAAATTAGGTGCCACGGTCAAAGAAATTTCACTGCCTTTAACCCAGTTTGCGGTCCCTACCTATTATGTAATTGTTAAATCTGAAGCATCGACGAACCTTGCTAAGTATGATGGTTTGCGTTATGGACAGCTAGCAGTTGAAGCCACTAGCCTCCTTGAACAATACCTAGTTGGACGAGGCAAATATTTCGGTCCCGAAGTGAAGCGATCTATCCTTATGGGAACCTATACCTTGTCTTCGGGTTACATCGATGCGTGGTATAAACAAGCCAGTAAAGTGCGAACACTCATCAGGAACGAATTTGCAGAGCTGTTCAAAGAAGTAGACGTTATTGCCGGCCCGGTGTCTCCAGAAACCGCGTTTCCGGTTGGTCAGAAAGTGGATGATCCATTAGCGATGTATCTGGCGGACATGCTCACTGATCCTGCTAGTGTAGCCGGTCTTCCCGCTATATCAGTTCCTTGTGGTTTCGCGTCCGTTGCCAATGCCACCGGCAATAATGTACCCATTCAACTGCCAGTCGGTCTGCAGTTAATCGCCCCCCATTTCGCTGAAGAACATCTTTTCCAAGTTGCCCACGCGTATGAGCAATCTACCGATTGGCACAAACAAATGCCGGCCTTACCGGCATAAAATCCAAAAAACAAAATCCAAATGACCAATCAATGCCAATGACTAAAAGCCTAAACAATTAAATCTATTTTTGTCATTTGAAATTTGGATTTGATTTGATATTTGAGCTTTGAAATTTGGATTTTTCTTAGGTTCACTGCAGTGAACCTAAAAGCGACACTCCCGTCATAGTGTCTGGTTTGTCAAGCTTTAGAACATCCAGAATGGTCGGCGCTACGTCAGCTAACACACCGATCGGGGATGACAGGTTAGTAATCACTTCACTATCACTTTTCCTTGTCGTCCTCCGTAATTCCTCTCGCACGTAGTAAAAAGGTACTGGGTTTTTAGTATGTTCAGTAAACTGTTGATGCGTTTCCTTCTCGCCAACTTCTTCTGCTTTACCATGGTCAGCCGTTATAATCATTGCGCCGCCTTGCTGATGCACACGGCTACAAATCTTGTCTAAGCATTCATCTACACACGCACAAGCCTTAACCGTTGCATCAAAATCTCCCGTATGACCAACCATGTCCGCATTAGCAAAATTAACAAAATATACATCATATGCTCCACGCTCAATCTCATCGATAACGCGTTTCGCAATCACCTCAGCTTCCATGCGCGGTTTTTTCGCCCAGTCTTTGACTCCTGATGAATGCACTAAGTCATGTACCTCTCCAGAAAAAGGCTCATCTTCACCCACATTTAAATAATAAGTTATATGGGCGTATTTCTCTGTTTCCGCGACATGCAATTGCATTAGTCCTGCCTCCGAGATAACACGTGCTAACGGATAATCAGCCTTTCTTTCATAAAACGCAGCGGGTGCTGGCAGTTCTTTGTCGTACATATTCAACATGACAAAATAAAGATTTTTTAAACGTTTCGCCGGCCAACCGACTTTATCAGGCGCAACAAAAGCCGCTGTCAACTGTCGGGCTCTATCCGGTCGAAAGTTAAAAAAGATTACGGCATCGTCATCCTTAATCAACGCGATGGGTGATCCCCCCGAGGTAATAACTGTCGTCGGTATTTTTTCATCTGTCAGCCCTGCATTATGTGCTTGGCTAATCGCAATCTCTGGTGTGGGAGCGCCGTCTGGTCTAATCCCGCCTGTCAACATATCAAATGTTTCTTGGGTCCGCTCCCAGTTCTCATTGCGGTCCATGGCATAAAATCGCCCTGTTACAGAAGCAATAATTCCCACCCCCCAATGTCCGATGGCTTCCTGCAGTTGTCGCAAATAAATTGGTGAACTTTTTGGTGGTGCGTCGCGGCCGTCTGTAAACATATGAATAAAGACTCTATCGCGAAACTTTTCCTTGGCCAACATTTGCAGTAATGCCACTAAATGATTCGAATGGGCATGAACACCACCCGGCGAGACTAGCCCCATCAAATGTAAATCACTACCATTCTCTCTCGCGTGGTTCACGGCGTTAAGCAGCTCCTCCTTCCGAAAGAACGACCCGTCATCTATTGCCTGATTTATATCAGCCATAATCTGATACTCTACGCTACCTGCGCCAATATTACGGTGTCCTGTCTCGGAATTACCGGCTACCCCCAGGGGCAATCCGACCTCCAAACCGGACGCAACCAGTGACGCACCGGGATAGTACGAAGCAAACATATCCATCGTTGGGGTAGCCGCTGCTTCCACGGCGTTGCCCTCGCCTTTTAAACTCAACCCCCAGCCATCCAAAATTATCACCACAAGCGGCCGCGGTCGGGGTAGAGTATTCATTATCTAAAAATAGCATAGCTGGCTGCACCAGAAAACACGAAACACCAAAAACACAAATTCAAATCATTACACAAAGCACAAACTCACCAAAATATACAAAATATAATCATGTTTAAACGTTTGTGTTTTGAGTGATTTGTACTTTTGTTTGTACGGTTTGTTACCGATTTGTTATGGTTTGTACAGTTTTACTACTCCAGGAGTTGGTGCTTCGCATTTCGGGCTTCTTGTATGTAGCGGGGGCCGGAATTGCACCGGCGATTTCCTGGTTATGAGCCAGGCGAGATACTACTTCTCCACCCCGCGTTATATCAGTCCTAGCTGACATTTTACTTGCGCCCCATCAGACGAATGTATCACCCGATTTACAACTCTGTTAGCCAAAATATCACTTATCAAACCTTTTCATTTACATTTGTTGTAGTGTGCCCAATTGTACGCTGAACCAATTAATCATGCAACTGTCAATAATTATTTACAAAACAGGTAAAAGTAATCTTGCGGAGATGAGTCAACCGCAGGCATATTGTTAATGACCGGTGGGACCAAAAGAGGGGACTTTCTACACACAGATCCATGCCCTGAGTAAACCTACTGCGTCCACAGGAGCTACCGCACTTCGTGCGAGCTTTACATCCCCGCTCATGCGGGGTTGTTCTTTATTATAAAATTGGCTACATTTTCTCTGCCTATTCTTTTATGATGAATAGCATCAGCCGGAAGGGGACTTAGTCCTTAACGCGTTTCAGCCTTTCGTCTGGTAAAGGATTTCGTCTGGCGGGGTAGCTCAGTTGGTTAGAGCGCGGGACTCATAAGCCCGAGGTCGGAGGTTCGAACCCTCTCCCCGCTACTCATACGCATGCCAGTTCCGCTTTTTTAAGGCCATGATTTATAGCTGAACCAAGCAATCTGAACCAAGCAATCTAGACAGTTACCATAAATCGTGTACTCTACATCTACAGTAGCCCTTTCATCAATTGATAATAACGTCACAATAAAAATAACCAGGGCCCGTAGCTCAGTTGGTTAGAGCGATTGCCTGTCACGCAATAGGTCGCCGGTTCGAGTCCGGTCGGGCCCGCCCAAGTCACAATAATTCCACCCTTTTCTCATATGCAAAAAAGACCTCTAGTTGGTGTCGGTGTCATGGTGCTTAAAAATAACCAGGTTTTATTATCAAAAAGAAAAGGTTCACACGGTGCCGGGGAGTACTCTTTCCCTGGTGGTCATTTAGAATTTGGTGAGTCGATAACCCAGTGTGCCAGGCGAGAAGTCGCGAAAGAAACTGGCTTGAAAATTAAAAACATTAGGTTTCTACTAGTTGAAAATATTCTCACGTACTCCAACAAACATTACTTACACATTGGTCTGGTCGCCGACTGGCAATCCGGCGTGCCCCAAATTTTAGAACCGGATAAAAGCCTGGCATGGGGTTAGTATAAAATGAACCGCTTACCCCACCCCCTTTTCGCCACCATCAAGCATACGATCCAAAGTTATCAATCCAATCGTAACTTTTATGATTCCCCTTAACATCAGTTTACTAATTACTAATCACTAAATAATTGTCACTTTTATGCTCCAACCCTACGAGATAGAGGATGAGTCCTCAGAAATTCTCTCCTGGCCGCGGATAATCGTGCTTGCTCTGGTAGTTTGGGTAATCGCTTGGTGGATACGGTAGTGAATTTGTTACAATAAAATAGTCTAGCCAATCCATGACTTATGCAAATTCCCTAATCCCATGACCGTCCGTGTTTTTATCGTCGGCTCTTTCTTAACCGCTATTATTGGTTTGTCGATTTGGTTGGCCATTATATTTTTCCTCGATCCGCTGCAAGCCGGCATCCTGGGTTACGTGCTATTTTTTCTCGCTTTATTCTTAGCGGTAGCAAGCAGCACTAGTCTGATTGGTTATTTAGTCAGACGCCTAGTCGCACCCGCAGTTTTTTCCGCCTATACGGTACGGGTCGCGTTGCGCCAGGGTCTCTGGCTTAGTTTATTCCTCAATCTATTGCTTCTGCTCCACCTGACAGAGCTTTATCAGTGGTGGCTTGGTGTCATATTAATTATCATTTTTCTTTCCATTGAACTGGTTTTTCTCAGTATTGACCGATTGGTCACGCAACGTTTAAACAAACAACATGCCTCATAAATTAACCGACTCTCTATCCGCTCTATCATTGGCGGCCGCCCAGTCGCTGATGCAAACCGCTAGTCTCTCTAACCTGGAAAATTGGCGTATACATTATTTAGGACGAAAAGGGGAAATCCCCCGGCTGCTACGCGAAGTAAAAAATTTACCTCCTGCAGATCGTCAAATCATTGGTCAACAAGGCAATCAACTGCGTCACGACCTCACTGCTGCTTACGAAAAAAAGCTGCTATCCTTTTCCGGCCAGCTCGCATCAGCTCCCGCCTCGCGCCCTGCCCAGTCCCCAGTTGAAGTGCGACCAGGTCATTTGCATCCTCTAACCCTAGCGGGCCGTGATCTGCAAACCATCTTTTATCAGCTGGGCTTTCAACTGGTGGAAGGACCGTTAGTTGAGGAAACCAAGTATAATTTTGATTTATTAAATATACCGTTAGAGCATCCTGCCCGCGCCGAGACTGACACCTTTCATCTTCCAGACGGTCTTGTCCTGCGCACCCATACCTCGCCCGTCCAATTACGATCTGTTTTAGCTAATGGCCTTGTGCCGCCTTTTCAGGTCTATTCCATCGGCCGCACCTTCCGTGCGGAGCGTACAGATGCCTCGCACGATCACACTTTTAGTCAAATCGAAGCGCTCATGGTGGGCGACGCCATTAGCATCGCTGACTTCAAAGGAGTTGTAGAGTACGTCTACTCAAACTTTTTCCGCCAATCCGTTGCTACTCGATTAAGACCATCGTACTTTCCTTTCGTTGAACCGGGTTTCGAAGTTGATATGAGCTGTGTTATCTGTCAGCAAAAAGGTTGCCGCGTTTGCCAGCAAACTGGATGGTTGGAGATGATGGGAGCAGGCATGGTCCATCCCAATGTGCTGAGGAATATGAACATTGACCATCATAAATACCAAGGATTTGCTTTCGGCGGGGGGATAGAGCGTCTCGCCATGCTTCGTCATAGTATTCCAGATGTCCGGCTCTTTCAGTCTGGTGACCTTAAATTCCTCCGCCAATTCAGTTAGTGCTTATTCTGATGTGCTTTTTCTATTTTCTAATTTCTATTTTCTAAAACCACCATGTTAATTTCTTACCAGTGGCTTCGCGAACTGCTGCCTGAATTGTCCCCAAGTCCGTCCCAAGTGGCCAGTCTGCTTACTGATCATAGTTTTGAAACAACGGTCAGTCATTCTTTTGCTCTAGATACTCAAGTAATGACCGCTAAAATCATCAACATCCAGCCTCACCCCAATGCAGATCGGCTGCAGTTGGTCACGATCGACACCGGTTCAACTCAAGCCACAGTAGTTTGTGGTGCCCACAATATTCAGGTGGGTGATATCGTTCCTTATTCGCCGACTGGGACAAAGCTGTTTGACGATCAAGACCAAATCTTTACTCTTGCTCCAGCCAAAATACGGGGCATTGTCAGTGCCGGCATGCTTAACTCACCGCGCGAGCTTGGTCTAGGTGACAGTCATCATGGGATTTACGTACTCCCACCGGCAACTTCAGTCGGTACCAGTCTAGCGGATCATCTGCCACCCGACACCATACTTGATGCCGATATTACCCCTAACCGCGCGCACGATTGCCAGAGTCACCTCGGTATCGCGCGTGAGTTAGCTGCGATTCTTAATTTGCCCATACCGGAGATTGTCGTTCCGCCGCTGCCAAAAAGTACCGCGGCGAAGTGGCAACTAAACATCGACCGGCCTGATCAAGTTATGCGGTATATTGGTTTGGTTTTTCAGCAAGTTCGTATTCAACCTTCCCCTCTATGGTTGCAGGCCAAGCTATGGGCGATGGGCAGCAAACCAATCAATAATGTCGTTGATATCACTAACTATGTTTTATTTGAAACTGGTTACCCTTCTCACGCCTTTGATAGTACAAAGTTGCCCCAACCAACCGTCGGAGTCAGGTTCGCTCGAACTAACGAAAGTCTAGCTACTCTGGATAATCTACCGCATGCATTAAATCCTCAAAACCTGCTAATTACCTCAGGTGATCAAGCCGTTGCTCTAGCCGGCATTATGGGTGGCCAGAACAGCCAAGTAGGGGATACAACGGAGCAAGTTTTCTTGGAAACTGCCGCCTTTCACCCCTACACCATTCAGCAATCAGCCGAATCGCTTAAATTAGACACCGAAAGCTCTCGTCGTTTTAGCAAAGGGCTTACCCCCGCTCTAGTCGCTACAGTCTCAGCCCGTGCCGCAGCTTTATTACTGGAACTAACTGGAGCCAAGTTGATTGGCCGGGTAGAATATTATCCATCGCCAGTTGCTCCTAAGGTTATTAAATTTAATCCGCAGCGTGTTTCGGTTATGGCTGGTCAACCATTCACTGACCAAGGGATTAAAGACGCGCTCATACGCTTACGCTG
>MHHQ01000010.1:1807-2246 GCA_001817065.1 Candidatus Andersenbacteria bacterium RIFCSPHIGHO2_02_FULL_46_16 | reverse complement strand
AACAGCCTCTAACTGGACTGTGATACTGCCACCAGAGCGCCTCGACTTAAACGGTGAGCACGACTTAATTGAAGAAGTCATCCGGCTAGCCGGAGTACAACAAATTGCCAGTCGTCCGCCGCATATATTAGAGCGTGGACCGGCGCTGCCAGACCTGGTTCAATGGCGAGAGACCATCCGAGATATCCTGGTCACATACAACTTAACGGAAACATCCAATTACTCATTTTCTGACCACGTCAATGAGCGTTTATTAGACTTATCTCCTGACCAGACCGCGTTAACTCTCACCAATCCTGTTGCGCCCGAGCAAGATCATTTGCGCACGACCTTACTGCCTCGTTTAGCCAGCAATTTATTAGCTAATAAATCCGAGTGGCGTACTAAATTTTCCCATAAGGAAGCAGGCCTTTTTGAGGTCGGAACTATCTTTCGCGCA
>MHHQ01000010.1:0-1795 GCA_001817065.1 Candidatus Andersenbacteria bacterium RIFCSPHIGHO2_02_FULL_46_16 | reverse complement strand
GACATTGTTTTTGCGGTCTCCGAGGCTCTAGGCGTCACCAATCCGCCTGACGACTTAGTAACAATTCACGTTCTATCGAGTTCTTCCCCGATTCAGCGCAAGTTTGGTTTGCCGGTTGTTCTGATCGAAATTAACTTAAGCCGCCTGCTCACTCATGCCACCAGGCAACCAGACTTTACCCCCGCCCTGTCCGGGCCGATCGTTATTTTTCAAAGCATGAGCAAATACCCGCCCGCTTATCGCGATATCTCACTGTTAGTTGACGCTCACATCACCAGTGAACAAGCAATCGCTGTCATTACTAAAATCGGGGGTAAATCGATTCAAGCGGTGGACCTGTTCGATACTTATCAGCCGGCCAATTCCTCAAAAAAAGGCCTCGCATTCCATATCGCCTATCAAGCCCAGGACAGAACAATGAATAATGCTGAAGTAAACCGCCTTCATCAAGAGGTTGGTGAAGCGTTACTCAAGGAATTACAGGCTCAACTAAGGTAGGTAAATACTTTTAGGGAGATAATGGTTTCGAAAAAGCCGTTATCTATTTCGGCCTTTTTATAATACCTGGATTACCGGCAACTTTATCTTAACGATTTATTTCATCTTTTGTTAGGCAGGCAACTACTTGTCTTTCACTGGTCTCTTTTCTACAGCCAGCCACATATTCTTGAAGATGTTGCAGTGAATTATACATTAGCAGCGGATGAAGAGCTATTCGCCCCGTCCCAGGTTTACCATCGTCACCTAAGCTCACCCCTTGATTATTGATCTTATTCGCTTCCAAAGAATCGTAAGCCCGCAGAAGGTAACTCTTAAACCTATCATCAATTATAAAATTATCCGCCAGCTGATCAAACGGCCCATCGTAATAATTATTTACTGCAACATTACCCATATCAACACCAACCAATACTTTACGGTCCAATTCTTTATCTAGATAAAATGCGAACCCCGATCTTAATCCCATCATTAATTTGTCATCAATACTCTGCAAGACATCAGGTAGGGGAGCAGTCTCATCTAAAATGAATCTAAATGCGGGATTATGACCATCAAACACTAAAGCAAACTGAAAACCCGACTCATCAAACGTGCGGAACACAAACTCCTCACCTTCTCTCAATTGCATATTATCAGGTATGGATTGTGGGATATTATTGAGTCGGAATATGACTTTTTTCTCTTGATATGTCACCGAATAGGTCAAACTATCAATTTTACGCACATCAACCCCATCATTAATTGATAATACTGAACTTTTTGTACAGACATTAAAGTCAAGTGGCAATTCGAGGCGATTCAACATGCAAAAGTAGGCGAATGTGATTTTATTTTCTTGTCGATCTTGAACACCCAGCCGGATATTGCCCCAGACCTCCCTACCGGCTGCATAGAATGTGAAATAATAATAATTCTCCGTGGGATGAACATATACCTCACTCGGCAATTGGGAAAAAACTAGTTGCCAAACAGCCCCCACGTTTTCTAAGTCCACATGATTCGACCTTACATCATCAACATAATGCTCGTTTGTCATTACTAAGTTAATGTCCTTGTTTCTATTTTGTTCAGTATCTAAAATCTGTAAATTGTACATTAATATAGTTAAGATAATACCCCACACAAATCCTATACCAGCTATCATTATGCAATAGTTGGTCGATGGAATTATTTTTCTGTCTCGATGACGCACAAACATATTCCACTTCATTACATCTAAGTATAGATGTCACATTATGAAATGCCACTCTTAAATAAACGGGCGGCGGCGCGGGGGACCCCCACCGAGCGCCTG
>MHHQ01000009.1 GCA_001817065.1 Candidatus Andersenbacteria bacterium RIFCSPHIGHO2_02_FULL_46_16 | reverse complement strand
GTTGTTGAAAAATTTCCAGAGAGTGGGTTGGTTTAATTGTGGCTAGAAAAGGCGGGTCAGCTGGAGTTTCGTAATTCACAGCAGTGTAGACTCCATCATCTGTTGCATGACTTGATTTTTTTTGCTCATGAAAGTCGCTTCCCTCACAACCGCATCACCAGCATCACTTTTATTAACTTGTTCAACTAAAGGGATGAAGGTGTCAGGTACCTTCATCACAAGTACATTTTTTAATAAATCCGAATTTCGAGGCTCCGCCTCGTGGTAGTAATGTCGCCGTAGGGCTCCCGAAAATCAGGAGCCCCAACGAACCAGTCGAGGCCGACTTTAGGTCCAGGCCGAGACGAGTGAGTGCCAGGGTCTGGTTTTTAGGAAAGAGCAAAAATCGCGGAGCGGCTAGTCCACTTTTCCGTAGAAAAATGTGGACGGTTAGCGCAGCGCATTTTGACGAGTGGACATGGGCGGAATTGAACCGCCGTCTGAAACGATATTATCCAATCTTCTACGTGTCTAGCTGGACTATTTTTTTTACACTACCAGGAACCTGCAGACCAGCAAAGTATTCCAGACAGTGTGAGGTTTAGTGCAGTTCATATATCGAGCCACTCAATTCTCAATATATATAGCCGTCTAGGTTGACACCGTGAGAAGATCCAACGGCTGATCTAACACGATGGCTTTCGGTATTAAGCGAAAGCTGGCGCAAATGAAGGAGCAAAAGCTGCCTTCACGCGACTAAATAAGTTTGCACGTAACTTTGTGAACAATTGATTTGAGTGAGTCATTCACCTCTCACTACACGCTAATTGAACAAACAACATTCCATCGAAGCCTAGCATGCCCTGTCGTTCGCGAACGACAGGGCATGCCCCCCATCGTCAGCAAACTACAGCGCCAGTCAGACTAATAACTCTCAACCTCTCCCTTCTTCACAAAATCCTAACAAATTGTCAATTCAACAAACAACACCTTAGATTTTCTGTTTATATTTTGATGTTAATTTGTGTCTATTAAATTTAGGATTTGGTCATTGATTGGACATTGGGTATTGGTCATTGGTCATTCTTAGTCTTTCCCTCTCAAAAACCTCTGCGTTTCTCTGGCGATATCTTTTTCCCTCGTTTCTCTCTTCTTATCTACCATCTGCTTACCTTTGGCTAACGCTATCTCAATCTTTACTCGAGGTCCTTTAGTATAGACACGTACAGGTACTATTGTCAAGCCTTTTGTCTGCTTCGCCCCTACTAATTCTCTTGTTTCCGCTTTAGTCAGTAATATCTTGCGTGATCGTTCTGGATCATAGTCAACCGGAGAATTTTTCACTTGCCAGGGCGGGATAGTCGCATTTATCAAATATGGTTCATCCCCATGAAAGGTCACAAAAGAACCCTTCAAGCTGATATTCCCCGCCTTAACCGACTTCACTTCCGTACCCAATAAAACAAGCCCTCCTTCGTATTTTTCAATTAATACGTAATCAAACTTAGCTCTTTTGTTTGTCACTGTTTTCATAATATTAACAATACCATCCCGCCGACACTAAAAAAACACTAACATACCGCAGCCCGCGTAGCGTCATGATTATTTAGTGATTTTTTAAGGTAACGACTTGGTCATTAGGATTTGGTCATTGAATTACCTCCAGCCCCCTTACTGTGTGAAGGAGGAGGTTGGGACTGATTTAGGATTCCTCACCTCCCTATATTGCCAAACACGATAAAACCCGCTACTATACCCCCCAGATGCCTCGCGCATCCATTTTAAGTTTTAATCTGTTATTTTTCGTTCTTCGCTTTAAGTTTTAAATTTGCCACATGTCTTCCCGTCGCCGTCGCTTTCGTGCTCGGCCTAAGCCACAAGTAAAGAAACCTCCCACCAACGAAGAGATCAACTCTCCGGAAGTTCGCCTGATTGGTGTGGACAGTGAACAGCTCGGCGTCATGTCTACTAGTGATGCACGTGCCCGAGCTGAAGAAGCAGGCACTGATTTGGTCATCGTCGCCGAAAAAACCGACCCCCCCGTCGCCCGGCTGATGGATGTTGGCAAACATATGTATGAGAAGAGCAAGAAACAAGCTAAACAGAAAAAAATCAGCAAGACCGGCAACATTAAAGGCGTCCGTATCGGATTCAAAATTGGCGAGCACGACTGGAACCTTCGCCTGACTCAAGCCGATCGTTTTCTTACGGAAGGCAATAAAGTGAAATTAGAGATCCGCTTGCGCGGCCGCGAACGAAGCCGCGAGCGCATGGCCGAACAAAAGCTTAATGATTTTGTCGTCGCCGTGCCCGGCGGAGCAAAAATCGAAGGTCGCGTCGGACGTTCGCCGCGCGGACTTTCCGCCTTGTTGACACGATAGTGTTTATCCCCTATCATATATTTTCCGTCCATTAATCTATTTAAACCCACTATTTCCTCGCTTTTAACCGATTCTATGAAACAAAAAACCAACCGCGCCGCCAACAAAAGATTCAGCTTTTCCTCAACCGGTAAAGCCCGGCATCAAACTATTAATCAGTCCCATTTTAATGCCAAAGACACCGGTGAAGAAACTCGCCGCAAACATTCCGGTCGCCTAGTTAAGTCAGCCGATAAAGCCAACTTGCACGATCTTCTGCCTTACCAGTAAAATAATTCCAATCATCTTTTTATAACTAGCTCATATGTCACGCACTAGCAACAGTCCGCAAACCAAAGCCCGCCACCGCAAATGGCTCAAACGAGCTAAGGGATATCGTGGTCGCCGCCGTAAAGTATTTAAGCTTGCCAAAGAAGCCGTCTTAAAAGCCGGCCAACACGCTTACTTTGATCGACGCAAAAAGAAAGCCGTCAAAAGACAGGAGTGGCAAACAGACATTAACGCCGCCGCTCGTCAGCATGGCACCACCTACTCTCGTCTAATTCATCAGTTGCGCCTATCCAAGGTCGAGCTAGACCGCAAAGTTCTCTCCGAACTAGCCATGAATCACCCGGAAACATTCCAAGCTATCGTTGAAGAGGTACAAAAAACCAAGGCATAAAAAGAAACATTTAGCATTCATAATTCGCGTGTTTCCCCTACCTGCCGTCAGAATAGTCTAGTTTGTACTTTGTTTAGGCTTTATGTCTCTGTGTTTTGGGTAAGTTTTGTACTGCTTGTTTGTAAAGTTTGCTACCGATTTGTTATAGTTTGTACAGTTTAGTCCATTTACCCTTTCCACAATCCGTTTTATCTTTATTTAATCAATATGGTTATCTTAATGACTGACGGGACGGTCCGCCTAGCGGCGAGCCTCGCCCTACATCTTTATGAGTAAAATTTTAGTAACTGGCGGGGCAGGCTTCATCGGCAGTCACCTCTGCGAGCGTTTGTTAGCTGAGGGCAACGAAGTTTATTGTCTCGATAATTTTTTCACCGGCCAACGCCGCAATATTAAGCACCTCCTAACCAACAAAAATTTCACTCTCATAGAACACGACATCATCGATCCGTTTTATCTGGATCTGCCGATCGATCAAGTTTACAATCTCGCTTGTCCCGCATCGCCCGTGCATTACCAGCAAAATCCCATCCGCACTGTCAAAGCTAATACCAAAGGGATGATTAATATGCTTGGACTGGCCAAAGCTAAAAAAGCTCGTTTGCTGCAAGCCTCCACCTCAGAAGTTTATGGTGACCCCGAAGTGCACCCTCAGCCGGAGAACTATAAAGGATCGGTCAATTGCCTCGGTCCGCGCGCCTGCTACGACGAAGGAAAACGCGTAGCGGAAACGCTTTGTATGGACTACCACCGGGAACATAATTTAGACCTTCGCTTGGTGCGTATATTTAACACTTACGGCCCACGTATGCATCCTGACGATGGCCGTGTCGTCAGCAACTTCATATTGCAAGCCCTTCGTCATCAGCCCATTACCATCTATGGCGACGGGTCGCATACGAGATCCTTCTGCTTCGTCGATGATAATGTCGAAGGTTTGATCCGCATGATGAACCAGTCCAAGGAAACAGGACCAGTTAACATTGGCAACCCTGATGAAGTCACCATGTCAGAACTAGCCAACCAAGTTATCAAATTAATCGGCACATCAAGCAAGACGGTTTACAAAAAACTTCCTGAAGATGATCCTAAGCGTCGCCAACCCGACATAACTAAGGCCAAAGAACTACTGGACTGGCAACCTACCACTCCCCTCCAGGTTGGGTTGACTAAAACGATCGCCTATTTTCAAACACTCGTTGATCCCGCTGCCTAATACTTGTTATTTTCCCTTCGTAAATCAAAAAATACCGCGGCGGCGGTATCCTGCCAAATCATGATTTTACGCCTACCTGTATATACACTCTGGACCAGCTGGCAATAAAGTAAATGACTCACTTTGGGCTAATACTCTCTGGTCACTATTCAAAACTAGTACAAACCTTCCCGCTTTATTCTTTTCTAACTCTTCATATTTATCACACGGTACCGTCACAATAAAGGTGCCACTACCCAGTTCCTCTTTTGTTACTTCGCTAATCACTGTGCTCTCAGTTGGTGTTCTTACCATAACCATTGATGCGTCATCAATAGCACCCAATTCAATTAAACTATATGTGACTGTCACTGGTGCACCAGGCAAGATCTTATTATTCGACAAGATTAATTGACCAATTCTTACTTCACCCGAAGTACGTATAAACGATCCACCCACTTGTACAGCAATCAGGCCCAACACCAGCAGCAGCACCACCCCCACCAATACAACTGCCGTTATCTGTGATCGTGTCATAGTTAACCCTTTTCTAAGTCCTTAAGGATAGTATACCTCAATCGACGTTCTCTCAGCCAGGGAGCATGAATATTCCAGGGTGACTCCGCTTGCTTGAAATATTTCTTCATCACTACCATTGATTTCGTCTGCGGGGCTTGCTGGTTAACTAATACCTGGCCATTCTCCCGGGCAATGGCAAAAAATTCCCGTCGATTTATCCATGATATTAATGTTAGCAAGCAAGGCAGAAGCATCAATACGGCATAAATTGTTAAATCCAAACCTAGCAACAGATCATATAGGCCATGCAAAGACCATGGCACCAGCAAAGCCATAATATACCACTGTCTTTTTTGCACCTTATAAATCGCAAATACTGCTCTAGCCAGCATCACACCCATTAAGCCCGCAAATGATATGTGGGCTAATGTAGAAATCATAAAACGCAGGAAAAAGACGAGCACCAGTGTATCAAAACTGCCTTGAGCAAATAAATTCAAGAAATACATCGTATTCTCCATCGTCGCAAAACCTAAACCAGCCGCTATACCAACCACCAATCCATCAAAGACTTGGTCAATATCCCGACTCTTCCTGTACCAAATCACTAGCATCAAATAACGCAGGCCTTCTTCCACCGTGGCCACTACTGCAAACGTGCCTAGCGCCGGTAATAACACATCAGACATGACTTGTAATGGCAACACTGCACCGACAAAATAATGTGCCGTAGCTGGCGAAACGTCATACCAAAACTCCGACGCCCACCCTTCCAGCTTAAAAGCCGGCCAAACCAACAACATACCAATCGCAAAAGATATCGCCACCGTCCTGTTGGGAACTGGTCGATCTACTCTCCTTAAATACCACAGCCAAATAAATAGGCCAGCCGGCAACAAGCTAAGCAAAAAAGCGATTATCGCAATAGCTACGCCCGGCGGCAATGACACTATTTCATTCATACTTAGTATTATATCAGCTTGTACTATCGATAACAGGGGCTGATTTTAATTGGCTATCACCTTGCCCTTGAGGACACCTCTCTTATTTGCTATGAAGCCCCATCCCGCCCCCCCCTGGGCGGGATAGCGGAATCCCACGTAGCAGCCAACTGTCTACCCCGCTTTGCTCCGCTATCGGCGGAGCTACGCGGGGTTATCCCATTCGCACCTTGTCGGCCAAAGCCTTGGCGACGGCTGATTCATCCACCCCCGCCACCGGCGGGGGGGTTTTCTGCGCAGTGGGATAAACTCTATATATCAGCTAGCTGTATAACAACATACCCGCCATTTTTCATAGTGAGACCTAATACTAAAGCAATATCATCAACCACTAATATATCTTTTAGTTTCTATCTACTAACTTTTTTCCGCCTCGGCTGCCTTATCTACTTTGTCAGTTGCCTTTGACATTTGGTCAGACGATTGGTCACTTCTACTGGAAATATATGTCATACTATGATACAAGATAATGCTTGCTTACTTTGATTATTAACTAACTTTTCCTACTCTCCTCCTATGCCCCAGCGCGAACGTATCACTATCACCATACGGGAAGACCTGCTTCACTCCCTAGATCGTACTATTGACCACCAGCGTATCCGTAATCGCTCTCACGCGCTAGAAGTTGTGTTAGCCCGGGCTCTCCACAATGACACCCACCAGGCAGTTATTCTCGCCAGCGGACAAGGCGTTAAAATGCGCCCCTTTACCTATGAGATTCCTAAACCTCTTATCCCTGTCAATGGCAAACCTCTTTTGGAGTATGGCATAGTACTTCTGCGCAACCATGGTATCAAAAATATTTTAATTACCGTTAGCCATCTTGCCCATAAGATTGAACAGCACTTCGGTGATGGATCAAATTTAGGCGTTAATATCACTTACGTTAAAGAGCGAAAACCAACCGGTACCGGCGGTGCACTACTAGCCGCCCATCCCCACCTCGAACCCAGTCCATTTCTCTTGCTTTATAGCGACGTGCTGCTTAATCTTGACCTGACCGAGTTCCTCCAGTTTCACCTCGCCAATAAAGCTGCCGTAGGAACTCTAGCCTTAACCTCGGTTGTTGACCCCTCTGCATTCGGTGCGGTTAAGTTGCGCGGTTCGCGCATCGTCGAATTTTCCGAAAAACCAGTTATCGCCAACGACACCTCCCGTCTGGTATTTTCTGGCTGTGCTGCCTTCGACTATTCCGTATTCAACTTTATCAAAAAACAGACACGGCCTCTCTCACTGGAAAAAGATATCTTCCCCGAACTAACCCAAAGCGGCCGTCTCTTCGGATACCCTTTTGAGGATCAATGGTTTGATGTTTCCACCCCAGAGGTCTACGACCAAGTTATAAAGCAGTGGCGCACCTAAGGCGCCATCCAAAAAATAACTTGACCAGATCTCGTTCAATATGCGTCGCGAGATACGGCTTTTCCAATTGAGCGAACCAGGAGCCGTAGCCAAGCTACGGTGAGTGATTCGTGATTGCCTGCCGGCCGTAGCCTTGGCGAAGGCTGGAAGAAAAGTCGTAGATTGGCGCATAGTGGGCGAGAAATGGTTAAGTTATTTACGGATGGTGACTAAGTATTCCACCTTTTTTCGACTCACCTGATCTCCACCTGATTTTCACCAGAGTCACTATTCCTTTTCTCTCCACCTGGAATTACTTATAGCGCCCCACCCCACCTACGGCGGGGTGGTTTTCTGCGCAGCGGGATAAATGATGACTTGTATCGTTCCGGTTGGTATGCCTTCAACCTAACCACTAATATATCCCCCCGACCTATTTTAGCCAGTTCTTGCTCAACTTTGGCATTATCCGGTTTTTGGTCATAACCCAGCGCCACAACATTAAATGTTAGTTCTCGCAATAACCCATACCTATTCGTCACCGGCCACTCTTTGCCCAGAATCGCTATATCAACCAACCCTAACTTTTCTACTTCGCGTTTCCTGGTTTCTTCATTAAAATTAGGCTCCCGATTCTTCACCTTCCGGATATAACTGTCTCGGGCTACTACTACTAATAATTCATCACCTAATTTCTTTGCCTGCCCTAAAAAGTATTCATGCCCTCGATGCAACGGATCGAATGTCCCAAAAACTAATACCTTTCGCTTTACTTTCTTCATTCTATACGATGACCCAGTTATGTATTACAGACAGACTACTTGTTAATCTCAGGAGCAACCAACACCCTGGAATAGCGGGTATAATCTGGTCGCTCCCTCCTAATCCTTTCCGCCCGATGTGTATTGATAGCTTGCAGGGTCTTTATATCTAAACTGGGATTATTTTCCATCACGCTAATTGGCAATAGCACATCCTCCGTTAATGGCACATACCCGCGTGTGTATGACAACCACGCCAAAACTAACACTAGCAGCACCATTATTACTACCCGCACCCAACGATGAGTAACTACCACCATTAAATAATTAGCGACCAGTCCCAATCTATCCTGCCAAGAACTATTTATTATTTTTTCACTGGATTGGTCCATCAGGTTTACCTTGCAAATAAAATACCACTGTCATTAATAACTGAAAAGCAGTCTCATTTTCTGTCGCGTTTGCCTTATTTGGTGCCGGCGAGATAGTAAGCTTTTGTATATATGATAATTCTTGCACATGCTCAACCACATCAATATATTCAACTAAATTTTCCGGCCTGCCCGTCGCGTTCACAGTGATCAACAGGGGAATTATCGAGACCTTCCGTTCGTCGTTATTCTTTGTTTGAGGCAGTACCGTTCTGGGCTGGTCAGTCTCTTCTAACCCCACCTCTTGACCCTGTTTTAACGCCACTCCTTCGTCAATCCTCGACACTTCAAGTGTTACGTTTAGTCCTTGCGTCGCTGTCTCTAGTCGTTCAATCACCTGTAAAGCATTCCGACTAGGCGGTACAACCGAGTCCAGCTGTGCCACAAATACTTTTTGGTTATCATAATTTTCTTGCATCTCTTTTGTCCTCTTCTTAACCTCCTCAACCTGTTCCGCTCTTATTCTTACTTCATGCAAAGCAATTGATCGACTCTTGACCCAACCCCACAAAAACGGTTGTAAGCCTATTAAAAAAACTACTATCACACTCAATACTATCAGGATTTTTACCACGCTTGGCCTTTGGTTGGTAATGTTGTCGCTCATAGAGCTTTCTCCTCAAAAGCCTGGCTGCCTATCTGTTTAAGTTTTAATTCAAAACTGTATTCTGGGTTGCTCTTTTGCAATAAATTCTGACGGGGCGCTGTCACGGTTTCCACCCAATCTAATTGATTAAGTCTTTCCTCAAACACCACTAACGCATTCCTACTCAACGCTTCACCAGAAAAAGTCACTTGCCCACTAGTTGTATCCGCACTCAAAGCAACAATCGTCGTACCTGGTGGAACCTCATCCAAAAAAACACTCCAATAATCAGACCACACCAAGCGATCCCTGCCTAATCCGTCAACAGTACTAAGTAATTGGTTCTGCTCTGTAATCACATCTTTAAGTTTTTTATAATCACTCACCCCTTGCTCTAGTTCCAAATTACCTGAACTTGCATAAGTAAACGTTAAACCCCACAAGCTAGCACCAATTAAAATCGCCCCCATTGACAGAACACTCAGCCCCACTAATATAGTCCGCACTATACGAACGCTAGATACTAGTAATGCACCCCGTCGTAAGTGTTCCCGACGCTCTATGGGTAAAAGATTTAAATGACGAGCCATACCTTTAGACAGTTTATCAATAATCCACTTGCCGCAGAGCTAATCCGATAGCTGTCGTAAAATGCATAGCATCCCCTATCGTTAAATTCAAACTTGTCCGTTTTTTCTCTTGCTGCAAGTTTGTCCACGGATTGCCATATTGCACCGGTATATTAGTAAAAACACTGCCGAACAGCTCTTTTATACCAACCAGATTAGCATTCCCCCCCGTTAGTAATATTGTTCTCACCCGTTGTTCCCGCGGTAACTGTACGGTCATTTCCTGAACTGCTCGTTCCACCATACGGGCTAAATTTAATGTCGCACTCTCTAATGCTTGTGCCGCTGCCGGATTTTCTTTAGTAAATCCTGCTCCAACTTTAGCCTTTATCTCCATCGCCTCAACGGGGCTAAGATTCATATCATGGGCTAGTTGTTGCGTCAGATCATCCCCACCTACTTGAATACTGGCCGTAAATCGCATCGCCCCTTGATCAAACAAAATTACGTTGGTGGAAGTCGCCCCTAGATCAATGACCAGCACTCCTCGAATATCCCTGTTTTCCTTAATGTCCCTGGGTAACAAGCACCGCATAACCGCTTGCGCCTCCAACTCCAATGCCACCACATTAAATCCTAAACTATCCAATACTGTCAGTAGCGGATCAACCACATCACGCTGTGCTGCGCCAACTAATACCTGCTTATGTTGCGGTTGTCCTGAGGCTAACTCTAACTCTTCCCAATCAATGTAAACTCGGTCCAAATCAAATGGAATATGGCGCCTGACAGCCCATTGCACTGCCTCGTCCATTTCCCGTTCCGACATCACAGGCACCTCTAACACCCTGACAAAAGACTGTACTTCCGGAATAGAGGCTACTACATCACCACCCTCGACCGGCGTCGGCGAACATTTCAACATTGCCTCTTTAAGGGCCTCGGAAACTAAAGCAACATCCTGCACTACCCCGCGTCTCAGTAAGTTTGGCACCAAAGGTGACCAACATAAAGTTCGCAAAGTTGGATTGTCATCGCCTCTAATTTCGACAATTTTTATCGATCGGTCAGATAAATCTATCCCTATCATATACCTTGTTTAATTACTTGGTAACTTAAAGATGTCAATTCTGTTCAACTCTATTCGCCGTTCTTTCTCTCTCTGACGGTCAGCCACCCAGTTATTCAAGTTTCTTAACACGTCAACGGATAAATCCCCAGTCTGCACTGGTTGCGTGTTAACCGCCACCGGTGGCCTAAACACCAGTACCAGCACTAAATATATCGCCACCAGTAACCCAATCCCCACTGCTATTATGTCTATAATGTGGCTATGCCTAATAAACAAGGCTCGCGGCATTTGGTGTATCAATACCCGCAAACGGCTACCTATTAGATACCAGTTTTTCTTTTCGATTGCACTACGT
Source organism: Candidatus Andersenbacteria bacterium RIFCSPHIGHO2_02_FULL_46_16 (assembly GCA_001817065.1). Lineage (GTDB taxonomy): Bacteria > Patescibacteriota > Andersenbacteria > UBA10190 > UBA10190 > UBA10190. The sequence continues at coordinate 78,951 of MHHQ01000009.1, read as the reverse complement.
AGATTTTGCCAGTTAATATTAATCATTTTATTTACCCTCCTCAACTCTGATGGTTAGTAAAAAATCTGCTTTCAATATAGCCAGCTGCACCGGCATTGTTTTCACTGTGTCTTTGGAGAGTGGTAAAGCTGGTGCCAAAGCTGTTGCACCAAACGCATTTATCTCATCTGCTTCGTTATCAAGCACATATGACACCGGGCTCATTAAGTAAGGCAAGCTTTCCAGGCTATGTAACAAATTAATCAATGCCCATGGACCACCAGCTGCTTCAACCGTTAAACGAATCAAGCGAGTCGGCCCAGTTTGCGCAATAACCATGCCACTCTCATCGTATATTGGCTCTTCGCTAATTTTCGGCACCAGTACAGCGACGTCCCAACGTTTTGCTTCGCCATCTACTGTCTCGACCACCTGTCCAATTTCATCACGCCAGGGAACAATACCTCTCACGCGCTTCATCTCTTTTTCATATTGCACTAACGTATCCGCCACCACTGCCCGATGCACTGCCTCATCCAGACTCTCTTCCATTTTTATTTGTCGCTCCATTAATCGAATCCTCACCCCCTGCACTAATTTAGCCGCATATATTACCAGCGCTATCAACAAAATTACAATGAAGATCCCAATCGCCCGGGTAATAATTAGTTTTTTCAAGCGCAATGATTTCATTGTTTTCCTTCATCAACAACTAAGCTAAGCGAAAAACCAGAATCAGGCCCAATTGCATAATTCTGCAGCGGTGCTTCCACCTGGTCGACCCAGCTCAACCCAGCTAAAATATTTTTATACTCCAACACAGACGACCGCCGGCTGGTATAACCATCAATCTCTAAAACACCTAGATTTTCCTTTACTTCCAATCTACTAATAGTGATTTCTCTCGGCGCACTATTTAGCACCTCTTCACTATACAAAGACCAGCTCACAAACTGTTTCCGTGTAGTGTCCACCAACGTCAATAAATCATTCATATTCTGTGTTTCCAAAGTAGCGCTCATACTTTGTACCTGCGAGTTCCAGCTCTTTTCTAACGTATAATCGAAATAATAATAAGCGCCATAAATTATCGCCTCTCCCAAAATAATAGCCGCTAGTAAAAAGGCTACTCGCTGGAGCAAACGACCAAATCCGAACAAATATGCTCGTCTTTCTCGACCTACTACAAGCTGTTTTGGTAAGAGATTTATGTCGTCCTTCATGCGTCTATCTTTCTTAATGCCAAACCAATCGCCGTGGAAAAATGCACCGACTCTTTGAGTGACATAGGCGCCTTGCTCATCTGGTTGTGCGGTAACAAATTCACCCAGGGATTGCCTCGCTGTACATGCACATCATCAAAATACTTGGCGACCACTCGATCCAGACCCGGGTAGTTAGATCCACCGCCAGTCAATAATATTTCCGTCACCTCATGTTTGTCATCGATTCCGTTATAAAATTCTACAATTCCTTTAATCTCCATCACTAATTCCTCTTGTGCTGGTCGCATTGCTTCCGCGATCCGATTAGCCGATTCTGTCGGTATATCTGTGGTGGTGGGCACTAGTAATTCTTCCTTGTCTTTATGCGACAATGTTTCAGCTATTCTTCTTACCCCGTGCTGCAAACTAGCCGTAAATCTCATCGCTCCATGATCATGAATAATGACATTCGTCGCACTGCCACCTAAATCGACTATCAGCATACCTTGTTTGTTCTGCAGTTCCGGTGATATTAAAGCACGAACAATTGCCTGGCTTTCCAACTCCAGCGCCGCCACATCCAAGTCCAGATCCTTCAATACTGCCAACAACGGATCAACTACCTTTTTCTGGGCAGCGCCAACCAGCACCTCTCTAATCCCCTTCGCCGCCTGGTGACCACGGGGAATGGGTTGCCAGTCAATATAAACATTTTCCAAGCCAAAGGGGATATGCTGGGCTACTTCCCAGCGCACTCCTTCGTCCGTTTCTTCGTCCGTCATATCCGGCACCTCAATGACACGCAGAAAAGACTGTGTCTCTGGAATTGATGCCACCACCGCATCATCTGTATTTACTTCAAGATGGCATTGTTCAAAAGTTTGCACAATCGCTTGGCGAAGCTTCTTAGGTTCAACAATAACACCTCGTTCTATCACTCCTTCTTCAATCACCCGCCAACAAAAAGACTGCAACATATCCCCTTCCGTCTTTGATCGTTGTACTAATTTGATTGACCCGTCTGAGATATCAATGCCTATCATAATTTATTCCTTTCATCCCTTCCCATAATAAGAAAATAATTAAACTCACTCTTAACTATACCTCGTTCATCCATTTTTCTGAATTATCCCAAACCCACCTCCTCGCTTCAAAATTGGGTCGCATAATTCACTTTTTTCCTTAGGCGCCATCCAAAAATAACTTGGCCAGATCTCGTTCAATATGCGTCGAGATACGGCTTTTCCAATTGAGCGAACCAGGAGCCGTAGCCAAGCTACGGTGAGTGGTTCGCGATTGAAGAAAAGTCGTAGATTGGCGCATAGTGGGCGAGAAATGGTTAAGTTATTTACGGATGGTGACTTACCTAATTTAATGTCTTACCGCCTACTGGTCCTCCTCCCAAGAGATTAATTCATATTGGCTGTTGGCCGGAAAATAAGGTGGTGGACCATAAAGTAGGTTGGCATCATAAGTAGCCTGGCCCGATCTAAAACCGCTAACTATATTGCCGTTCTCGAGCCACGCCGTGGCCGGCACCCCGTTACTTGCCACCATGCCAAACCGCGTTAAGCTTGTCTTTAGACGATGGGCTTGTGCCCCACAGCAATTCGGATAATATCGCCGATGAAACGATCCGTTCTGGGCAACAAATGCTCCATCCATACGCATATTATCAGGTACACCAGACCAAGGAATTTGAATATGCCGTTGCGCTACAGCAGCAAAAGCCCGTGTCCCATCATGCACATCGCCATAACTGATATTTCCATTGACTATGATATCAACATTGGTAGACGGGGTTGCCGGAGAAACACCAGCCGCCACCGTCACCCGATCACGAATATCTCCTTTTACCCAAGTCCTATCGTCTAAATAAATCACTCCACCTGACGGCACTGCCCTTGTTTCAATTAATGTTTTACTACCCACATCATGCGACGTATATTGCCAATCCGTTTCATGAGTCCAGGACCAAATATTTGATCCTCTCTTCGTCACCTTGTAAATGGAGTAAGTATTATTACTGGCAAACTCTATCTGATAACCAAAGCCACCGGATGACCCATAGTGCGTATCGGTTTCATCAGCGGCCGCACGCATATCCAATAAATCTAGGGTAATCGAAGCGTAGTCCACATTGGTTACTGGCCATTCCCACAGTTCTTGTATTTCACCCGTCCCCCAAATACCCGGCTTAGTTTGATAAGGCGATGAACATCCATGGTAAGGCTGGCAGGCATAGGTTTCTTTAGCTGAGGTCATTAAACTATCTGACTGTCCGTCCATTCTAATGCCCCCATTAGCATGAACCGGACCAGAAATGGTTCCTCCGTACCAAACATCATTGTTAGTAATGGAAGCATAACGCGCCAAGGAAGGCTTTCCGTATAATGCATTCAAGGTCACTTGCCTCATCGGTTGGCTTAAGGTGGTTCCTACTGAAGTTATTCTGATTACCGAATTGCCTGGCTGCGATTGCGCAAACGTCAATTCATACTCACCCAAATCACCCGCTAACTGATCTGTTAACACGCCCTCCGCCGCTGCTAAATCATCACCATTATGAGCCAATCTCCATCGTGCATAATTTAGTCCCGCCTCGGCCACCTGAAAAGCCAATTCGTCATGCGCCTGGAGAACCGTTTCATGATAAGTCCGGCTCACCATGCCAGAGATACCAATAAAAATCACTAAGAACATGCTCACAAACACCAGTGTCATCACCAACACGCCGCCACCCTTGCTCCACCCGTCTGTCCTCCTCTTATTCATCCCTTAATAATATCACATCGCCTACCTTACCCCCACGGCTTACGGGAAGGCAAGGTCAGTGGTCATTATTTAATAATTGTCCTGAGGGGATCCCGTCAGAAGCTTTTAGGCAGGATGGACCTTGAAATTTTCGTGTCTGTTGTTTGTTAAGTTTGTTACCGATTTGTTATGGTTTGGAAAGTTTATAATAACCTGTGCTTTGTCTGAGTTTTATGCTTTGCCTGCCCATCCGTAGCTTTAGCGTAGGAGGGTGTTTTGAGTATGTTTCATCTTTACAACCATGTCTTAAACCAAAATAGCCAGCTCCGGCTCACTTCCGACAATAGAAATCCGTATGTCAGTGGACTAAAAAATATAAAGGCACCAAGGATAATGGCTAGTACCAACCAATACCTCTTTGGCTGATCAACTATCTCCTCCCGTGCAATCCAGCCTATTCGTTCTAACCACAACACCACCACCAATAGTGAAAACAACCATGGTGTCAGATAGTGATAAAGAAATAACACTCTCGTCACTTTCATTAATGGTATATATGATGCTGCATAGCCCATTAACGGTAACCATGCTTGTTTCAAGAACGACTGTTGCCACTGCTGCCTCATTCGCCCGACTCTCTTTTGCCACCCGCCATGCCATCTGACTAAATTGTTTACCCCCGTTATCAGCATCGATAAAAGTATTACCGCAAACACGGCGGATGTACCCCACCACAAAATCGGATTTGGCAGGAAGTAGATCGATCCCGATCGACTTACCCCTCCTTCGTTCTGACTCAATTGCCAATAAAATACCGGGGTCTGTACTAAAGGCCAAGACCACCAATGGCTGGCATCATGGTGTTCCGCTTTTAATCCACTATTAGCGTCATACATTAATTTGTGTATAGCTTTTGTCTCCCGCCAAAAACTAGCCATGATCGGTTGTTCCCATTGTGGTTTGCGCCACAAGTCCCCGTCCCCTGCTTCCGTTAAAATCATAAAATGTATCATCCAGCCCAACCCATACACCACGATCGCCGCCAGTACTATAAACACCACCGCTGTCCTCCACCGCTTAATTTCCCCCCATGATCTAATCTGCACCAGCCACGCACCCAACAATAGCACTAACAATCCACCGGCTGTGAGCCCTGTAAACTTGGTACCCACCGCTAAACCAGCCAGACCCCCCGCTAGACCAAACATCCACCCCTCTCGTCGCATCCTGATCCCGCCAGTCAACCTACTCCACCAGTTGCTTTGTCCTCCATTCTGATCTGGGGACTCTCTGTACTGCTGCATCTCTTTTCTCGCTGCTAAATATACCGCCAGCGCTCCAAAGGTTGACACTAGTAATAAACCGTCTAAAGCGATCATCCTTGTCTGCACCGTTAACGCATTATCCAACACAACCAGCATGCCGCCAAAAAACGCCGCTGCGGCTGACGCCTTTAATTGCCTAAGTAATGCATATATAACCAGCGGTAACAGCACTCCAGTTATTGCCGGAAAAACGCGCAGTGGCCACGTACTCACACTGCCAAAGTCTTGACCTATATTCTCAAAACTTACCCCGCCCCGATAGCCTAAGGCATATGCCGTACCAGCGATTAACAACTTGGCGTGGGGGGGATGAATGTCAAAAAAACGTTGGTGGGTGCAGCAATATGCCGTCACAAACTTACCAAAATGCACCTCATCAAACACTACCTGCGTAGGATAACCAAACCAGATAAAATGGGTAACCACGCTGGCTGTCAGCAAAATTAAAACTAGCCAAGTCTTGCTTGACCAGTTTCGCCATTCATAAAGTTGCGCTAGGTGCCCCATTTATTTTGTTTAGCCTTTTTCCTAACTTTCGGCAAATATGTCTTTCTTTATAATATCCCTTTAGTACCATCGTTAAGGCGTGATCTGGTAATTATATAACCACCTAACTATAGGTGTCACATCATGAAAAGCCACCAGACAAGAAACGGGTCCAGCCTTCGCTATGGCTTCGGCCCGCAGGCCTGTCGGCGCTGCTCCCCCCACCCGACGGCATCGCCCTTCGACAAGCCTGCCTACCGGTAGGCAGGCTCAGGGCTGCTGGCGCTCGGTGGGGGACCCCCGCGCCGCCACCCGCTTATTCTGCAGTGACATTTTATGATGTGATGTCTATAGTCGCTATCATCAATCACTCTTCTGCCGGACCGTTATTTTTCCCATCCTTATATTATCGAATCATTGAACCGTACATCGTCAAGCACAGAGAAAAAATAAGGTAGTCGAAGACTAGGGAGTCGGTATCGGAATAGTAGGAGACGGCGATACCACTATACATCCGAAAACTCACTGTCGTCATTTGGACCGGTGCAATCAGTGTCCGCGGACTTATCATCAGGTCTTAATCTAGCACAAAATAGCCACCAACAATCAACTGTCCCGTCTGCATCATTATCAAACCCATCATTGCACTGCTTGTTGATTGACCATTCATTATTATCGTTAATATTTTGGCACTGCAAGTCCCCCGCCCCACCGGCATAATCAATCCCATCACCTGCGCAGTCATTATCCAATTCATCACTGCATTGTGGTATGCTCGGAATCTGTGTTGGCACGCAACCTGACGGAGAACCACTCAAACAAGGGCCTTCGTCGTCATCCGCCGGATCAACACAGTCAATATCTCCGGTCCCGTTAATCTTAAAGTCAGTTCCGTTACAACCGTCATTATCGATACCGTCATCACATTGGGTGGTGCCCCACTCTGAGCTATCGCCGTAACCCGAACATCCTGGATCATCTAATAAACCCGCCACACCGCCACAACCCGAACAATCTGCCGTCCCGTCCCCATCATTATCAACCCCGTCATTGCACGCCGTCGTCGGCGGTAATCCGGCCGGACAAACACACACGCATTCTCCTGGTGTGTCTAGGCAGCCTGCCTCACAGACCGCCTCGCCCTTTAGCCCCGCGCATCTGGTTCCGTCCAAACACCCTCTCACAGAAGACGTATATTGGTTAAGATTAACATTTTCTGGAATTATATCCGGCGGCAAATAGGTATCAGCGCACTGGCACGTGGACCACACCCAGCCAGTAGCTGAATCCAGATAAAAAGCCGTTGACCAGGGACAACATTCACCAGGCGGTAGCACTGCTATCCCTAGGCAATGAGACTGACATGAAATAAAAGCGGCATCGGCAAACGATTCGGTCATATGGTATCGATAAAAATCAACCCTATTGATCACACATGCTCCCGGATCCTCCACGCCGCGCGGTACCACATCAGTCACCACCTCCACCAGCGCCGGATCGGTGTTTATATCCTCGTCAATTACTAAATGCAACCTCACCCTAAGCACGCTCGATAATCGTATCACCGGCGTGGTTAAACGGGCTGCATCCTGGCCACTCATGAAATACTGAAAAAGCGGCCTGTCAGGGTCGAGTGTCACATTTACTAAACCATCTAGGACTGTTGTGATATTTTCAGAATTAGGTGAAAAATCGCACAATGATGCACCTGGCTGCGTCACCGCCCTCTTTAACTTCTTTGTTTCACCGGTAGTACTAGCCTGCACAAAATATCTCACCCGTTCTGCTTCCACATCATCATCCACATTGCTTAAAACAATTATTTCCCAATCACTCGCGCCGTACAACCAGTATTCATTGACATCAGCCGTATCGCTATCCAAGTTACAGTCCACATACTGGGCATTCCGGATTTCATCACTTATTCTTTCTAATTGTACCCGCGCCTTTTCTGTGATTACTCCTTGCTCCATCTGCTGCCGCGAGACGCGAGACGTTCCAGATACGATCACCGCTAGCGTCGCAATCAGAACCGATCCGATGCCAATAAATACCAATAACTCCACAACGGTTACCCCATCCTCAGCCCCTTTGACTATCTGCTTGATCAGCTTCCAGAATTTCCCTCGCTGGCGATTTCCCATAATATCTGTCGATCTATCTGCTAAATTACGAACAAGGATACCCCACCAAATTATCCCAGTCCGTTAAGACATGCCTTTCATTCGCTTCTACTTGTCGCAAACGAACTTGTATCACTTGGCAGCGATCAGGCAGTGCAATATCTCTCCCGGTTGATGTGAATTCAATTTCGTTAGTATCTGTAACAATGTCATCGATCGTAAACGTACCAATTGCTGCATCCAAGTCGTCATATACCGTCTTGGTTACCGCCTGAATATCTGTCACGACTTTCTGTCCCCCTGCCGGATCCAACAACCAATACACATACGATACGCCGCTGTCTGCCGCGTTAAACGCTTGCTCCTCTTGTTCCTGGTCAATCGTCTCATGTGATTGTCTAATAACATAGCGCAAGGTAGCGCTCGCAATAACAATAAAAATTATCATTATTATTAAAACCAACAACATCACCCCGCCCGCCTGATTGTTTTTGCTGTTGTTCATTCCTTCTTCTCCAGACATCATTTACGGATACGCGCACTCACATATATCAAGGCAATAACCTCCTGGACACGTAGCATCACCCACTGACCAATCACACATTTCCCCAAACATAGTATCTATTAAGCCATTTCCACATAAAGGTGGCGCCGCCTGTGTCGGACAGATACATGGCGGCGCTCCAGCAGATCCGCATTGGTCTGGACAAGCGGCATCTTGCGGTGCATCACACTCCTCATCTAGCTCAAGTATTCCGTTACCACATACCGGTGCCGGGCACTGGCAAGCTGGTTCAATCGAGCCACCTTGCGGCCCACACTCTCCGGGACAATTGCTATCATCGGGAGCGTCACATTGTTCTCCCGGCTGTAAAATACCGTCACCGCAGACAGTTGGTGCGTATTCGCAATTCAAATAGTTGCAACCTATTTCACTATCCTGTGCCCATACTACTACGCTCGGCTTACCCAGTGTATCTGTGCATGCCGAACCAGGCCCCTGGCCGCAAGTCGAACAATCTTCCTGATAACAATACTGGATTCGTTCTGCTGGAATGCAATACTCGCAGTCTCTCGCCAGTGACGGTATACAAATATTATTACGGCATAAATATTTACCATGAGCTCCGCACTGATCGTCAGTTAAACAACCGGCGGTCTTACACTGGCCAGCCGAACAATAAGCTGCGCCAGAACATATTTCCGGCGGACACGTAATGGGCGGTACCACCGGCACTTCCTCTGCGCATGCTCCATCGATAGTCGGGTGGTTAGCATACCCAACCGGGCAAGGTTGCTCCGGCATACACTGGCCTTCTATACAAGACTCGTTAGCGGGACAACTCGGGCACCCCGGACAACTAGCACCGCATTCAATGGGATTTATTGGTGTACAAGCATTTATCGCTGGTGTAGTCCCAACCGCTCCGCAATTCGTAATTCCATCTCCATCCGTATCACTCCATTGGGCTGCCGGATCAGCGCCCGTCGTACAAGAGCCAATTGTTACCGCTGGCTCACAATAATTTTGGCCTTCAACCGGCAGCCAATTCACCGTAATCTCACCCATCGCCGGCAGGCATGGAAAAGCGAGCGGTGCCGGACACTCTTCGGAAACAATCAATGGCGTCACGCTCATATTGGGTTTATAACACTGGCCATACACACATGATAGTGATACCGGACAACCCGCTCCGCATGCCGGTGGGCTTGAACAGACCCCGCCTAAACAAACAGCTATTCCGCCACATTGTTCATGGTTTTCACAGGATGGCGGCTGGCATTTGCTTTCCACGCAAGATCGTCCATTACACAATTGCGCAGCCGTACACTGCGGCGGCTGGCATTTGCCAAACACACATTCCCAACTGCCCGGACAAGTTCCAGTCGAACATGCGGCCGGCATACAGGTATTCTCGACGCACTCGAAATTAGACTGGCAATAACCGGCATCGACGCAGTCGGTCGGTTGACATTGAAAATCAACACAACTATAACCTACTCGGCAATCGAAATTATCAAGGCAAGTGCTCATATGACATACTCCGTCTTGGCAAAACTGGTCATCATTGCATTCGCCATTGTTGATACAAAAAGATTGACAGATGCCATAAACGCAAGTCTCTCCCCCGCAATCACCATCATCAACGCATTTATATACACAACTACCATTTTTACATTGCTGGTTAGTGGCAGCGCACTCAAAGTCATCGAAACAAGACGCCATGCCACAGGTCGGACAGCTTTCCACTTCACATCCACATCCATCTGCTGCGCACGTGTAGCCCGACGGACAAGAGCCAGGCTCGCACCTGGGCAAACATCTTTCGTCACAACAGATCTTCCCGGCTCCGCAAGATCCCGACGTATCAGTCGAATCACACGCCACCATATTCAATAAATCTTCCGCTTGGCCAGGCATACTCAGAACGGTGACTTTAACCTCATCTGTCGCATTATTAGATGAGGGATATTTAATACTAATCACTACCCTTTTATAATCCGCCGTATCTTCATCTAATGTGCTGCCATCGCAAGTACCACCAGCATCCAGGCAGCCATTCGCCGGATCATCAATCATCGTAATTTCCATTTTTACTTCATAGGATTGGTTATTCATGCTCACCATTTCACTGGCAGCAAAAATACCGTCCGGTATTCCCCCCCCTACATAACCAACATCTAAATAAGGTGTTAACTTGAGGATCTCCTCTTTTTTGTTAGCTATTGCTTGCGACACCGTTCTTTGCTCGCTGACCCCCGCCGTTTTCGTTCCCAGAGTTGAGACGCCCGCCAGCGCTACAGCCAATATGCCCAAAATAAATGCCGCCACTAATACTTCCACTAACGATTGACCGGCTTGTCTTTTAATCATCCCCATAGCAGTTATTATAAGTTATTGCGTCACAATAAAAAACATCTGACCCTCCTTCACCTCTGCCTACCCTTCGTCCTCCGCCTCTGTCAGACATCATAGTCCCCGTCGGTAACTTTTACGGCGCCTCCACCACTTGACCTAAATTTGTCTTCAAATTACGCAGTTGTACTTGTGACTTTACCTGAATTGCGGGTGGCTCAACCGCCGGATCGGCATCAATAAGTAAACTGAATGCAATATATTTAACCTCAGTTAAATCCGTTGGCGTTAACTCGCCTGTATCCACCGGGAACTCTCCAGTGTAATAACTAAATACTTTCTCTGTCCCATTCCTGACCGTAGCGATAATCACCGCTGTCACCTCATTGTTTTGGTCATATATTAATGGGTCTCCAGTCGGCTTAGTTACGCCCCGGACCAAGTCGCTACCCGACAATTCCAAGCGAACTTTTTCTGTCGCCGGATCGCTATCCACATTAGCATAATAAACAATCCTTTGCGGCTCGGTTGCTACCAACGGATACGCCCCAGTATCAGAATGGCGAGCCTCGCGTAAACTTTTCACTATCCGTTTCAAATTAACCCTGGCCGTTTCTGTTGAGCGCTGCTGCAACACCATTGTCTTTGACAAAGGATAACCGGCCACTAAAAAACGTAGTAGTGCCATTAGTACTATCGAGCTGATAGATACCACCACTAATATTTCCATTATTGTCAGACCCCTTTGCCTACTTTGCCCCTGTTGCCCTATGCCACGCTCCATAGCAATAAATATTTCTCAACAGTTAAAGACTGCTCATGACCACTTGTACCAATGAAGTACCTTCCACATCAACATTATCCTGCCATTCCGCATAACCAGGCGCTTGCACTATTAAAACGAACTGGTCATTAGCCGGCAAATCAGCAAATAATATTTGACCCCACGGTCCGGTTCCGAGTGTTTCATCCGCACCATCTCCTATCAAGCGTACCGTGGCGTTGTCCACTGCCAAACCCGCCGTATCAACCACCGTTACGTGCAAAGAAACCTCCGTATGCTTCACTAATTTAACCGTCATGGCTAAATCTTCCCCAGGATTAATAGTTACTGGCCTGATCAAACTTGTTTCCTTAATATCGCACACAACTCCATCTACTAGATCTAATTCATAAGTATCCCATACCAAATTTTCATGATTACTTTGCCCGTTTGCGTCCGACGCACCGGCATAATCGTACACATATACTGGATCACCAACGTCATCCATCCCAATCGTTTTAGTTCCTCGCAAACTATAATCAATCGCTGCTAACGGTTGAGGTGGCGCTCCCTCGCAATAATTTTCCACACTATCCCCACCCTCTTCAAAAGTGATCTGCAACGAGCTGGCCAGATCAATCACGAAAGTTTTTTGTGTGACTTCCCCAATTAGCATGGATAAATGCGTATGGTCCGGGTCAGGTATAAAGTCGGACAAGACATCAAACGTCTGCTCTGTGGTATGGTCTGATTTACTGACCATCAATTTATAATTTTGCGCGCCTTCCGGTAGCCCCGGTACTACTACCCGTCCCTCACTATTGGTCTGCGTTGCATAGTTTACCGCCGGATCCACTTCACTATTAATTAAACTGACATTCGCCGCTGTTACTCCCAAGCCTTGGCTATTAATGACCAGAAAATCTAATGTCCCAAACAATTCGCCGCCCTCCACGCCATTCGGCGCCACTTTCGTGATGAGTAAAATCGGCCGTGGTTCATTCGGACTAGGCCAAGAGACCTCTACTCTTACCTGTTTATAATCGGTATTTAGTACATCCGGTCCGCTGTATGTACCATCACAATTACCCATCACATCACCATGCATTAAATGCGCATTCACCGCTGAGCTGTTAACACACAAGTCATTGCAATTTGTCGATTGCCCTGGCGGTGTATGCGCTACAGCAACACATCCGCCTGTTCCTCCACCACTAGCTACCCCATCATAAGGATCATCCACATATCGAATATCTGTTTTAACCAGATAATTAACGTTATTTCGCACCATCGACTCCTCCTGCACTATAGTTCCGGCTGGAATTCCACCAGCCGTTCCGACATCCACGTAGGGCAGATTTCTGATTAACTCCATCTTTTCATTAGCCAAGGCAATAGCTATTAGTCTATTCTCGCTTTCTCCAGCTAATCGCAGTCCCAACGCAAACAATCCAAACAATCCTACAATTGCAGTCCCTATCACAAAAGTTGCCACCAGCACCTCAATAATCGTAAAGCCGGACGAAGCCACTTTCCTCTTCGGTCTTTTGCTAACTACACCATTATCCCTTGCGTCACTAAACAAGAATTGTCGCCAAACTGGATTAATACGCTCGCTTTGCCTCTTATCAAACAACATTAACCAAGTCATAGATTGGCGAGATTACCGACACCGCTAATGCACCAACCGCCAATCCGACAGCCACCATTAATATTGGCTCCATGATAGACGTCAGATTCTTCATAGTTTGGTCAACTTCACTCTCATAAAACAAAGCAGTCTCAGCCAACACCTGGTCTAGCGCTCCTGTTTCCTCTCCCACTTTAATCACGTTAATTACAATCGGTGGAAACAGTCGTTGAAAATCAGCCAAAAAGCTGCTCAATTCTTTACCCTGCCTGACATGCTCTCGCGCTGCAGAGAAGACGCGAGCATAACTGGGATGTGGCGTATTTTGACCTAATATCTCCAGCGCCCTAATAAAGGACACTCCACTCTGTAAGAGGGAACTTAAATTTCGCGCGAACCTGCCCAAGTTAACTTTTTGAATAATTCCACCAAAGATAGGCAAATGTAATAGTCCTTCATTTACCACTGCATAAACCGATTTTACCTGCATCAAACCCCAAGCACCTACCAACAACACAAAAACACCTATAAATATCCACATCCAATAGTTTTGAAAAATATCGCTGGCAAATATCAATATCCGCGTTGCTATTGGTAACTGCACATTAAAACCTTCAAACACTTCCACTAGTTTTGGCACAACGAAAAACATCATGGCAATGGCCACTGCGATTAAAGCTAAAATAATCACTGCCGGGTACATCAACCCTCCCTTAACCGCTCTTCGCAGCTCATATTCCTTCTGCAATTGACTCGCCAATACTTCTAAAGACTCTTGTAATCGCCCCGTTGTTTCACCTACCTCAATAAAACTTATAAACATCGGAGGAAATGCCGCCGGAAATACCTGCATACTTTCCGCTAACGTTCTACCTCGTTCAATATCATGATAAACACTCTCTAAAGCCATTTTCAGGGGTTTACTGCGCGTCTGTTGCTGCAGGGCTTGCAGTGACCGCTTAACATCCATACCAGCCCGCAACATCAGAGAAAAATAGCGCGAAAAAAGCACTCGCTCGATTACCGGCACACGATTAAAAATCATTGAATACAACGTTGCACCAGGCAAGCGTTGGACTTTTTGTGTGTAGCGCGTCAACAATACGCCTTCCGTTAGAAGATCTTGACCCAGTAATGCATGAGACTGCGCTTCACGTAAGCCCCTTATTACCTCACCGGTTTTTTCTCGCCGTCCTTCGAAAGAATATATTGGCATAAACCTACTTATAAAAACCCTTACGACAAAACCCTACGCCGCCCGTCATTTCCACCATTTATCACCAGCTTAACACAATGTGCCAGTCTTGATTAGCGCGCTACTGCTACTCTCGCGCTACCCTAAGCACCTCTTCCAGCGTAGTAGTACCTTCCACCGTTTTAATTATCCCATCTTCTAACATACTTACCATGCCATCATTTTCTCTGGCCGCTTGTTCTATTTGTTCTGCTGTTACGCTTGGCTTAATCATCTTCTGTATCTCCGGTGTTATCTCCATAGTTTCATAAATCCCTATACGGCCTTTATATCCATCGTGGCACCTCTTACATCCCACTGCCTGGTAAATTACAACATCCTTCCAGCCTGAGCCCTCTTTCACTACTTTTTCCCTTACTAAGGTTTTGAAAATTTCTTCACTATTAAACTCCTTCTTTATTTCTCCAATAACCTGCGCGTCTAGCTTTCGCTCCTTGCGACACTTCACGCACAATTTCCGCACTAACCGTTGTGCCATTATCAAATTTACGGTTGAGGCCAACAAGAAAGCCTCAACCTTCATGTCTCGCATCCGCGGTATCGCGCCAGCTGCACTGTTGGTATGCAAAGTAGTCAGAACCAAATGTCCGGTTAAGGCAGCATTGATCGCCAAGGAAGCTGTCTCTTCATCTCTAATCTCGCCGACCATAATAACGTCAGGATCTTGCCTAACCAGCGCTCTTAATCCATTAGCAAAAGTTAGGCCAATCTGCGGTTTAACCTGTGTTTGATTTATCCGCGGCATTCGGTATTCCACCGGATCTTCTATAGTGCTGATATTAACATCCGCCGTATTAACTTCTTTCATGGCCGCGTACAACGTGGTTGTTTTACCAGATCCAGTTGGGCCAGTTACTAACACCATGCCATGTGGACGTTTTATAATCCGTCGCATCAGTTCTAAAGCGGCCGGTCTAATACCGATATCATCCAAACTCAACTTTTTACCCGACTCATCCAACAAACGCATTACTACCTTTTCACCATCAAACACCGGTAAGGTGGAAACACGGAAAGCCACTTTATATTCGTCCGACTCAATCATAAATCGACCATCCTGCGGTAACCGATGTTCATCTATTTTCAGATTACTCAACACTTTTATCCGCGCTACTAATCCAGCTAAAACTGCCCGGGGTAATACCAACATATCGTGTAAAATGCCGTCCACCCGGTATCTGATAATGACGTCCTTATCTGTTGGCTCAATGTGAATATCTGACGCTCCCTCCACTATGGCATGTTTTAAAATTGCTTGAGTAATCCTGACGATTGGTAGGTCTTCCGCTGCCTTGCCTAAATCATTCACTATTTCATTTACCAATTTTAGTTCCTTACTTACCACATCATCCAATTCCGCCTCGAGACTCTCCTGATAATTACCTAATGTGTTCCTCACCGCCCCCGCCGATGCGACACCTACCTCCACTGGTCGATCCACCTTCTTTCGGATAAATTCGACAATTTGTCGATCGCTTGGGTCAGACATAGCTACTCGTACCACGTTATCAGTCTGCTCATAAGCGATGATCATGTGCCCGCGTGCCGTTGATTCCGGAATAATATCAAGTACGTTCTTAGGTATTTGTTTCTCCCGTAAATCCACATAAGGCAGCCCCGCCACTTGCGCTCTGACTTTGGCCAAAGCCTCCGGCTCAACCAAATCTGTTTCCACTAATACTTGGTCAAGGGTGGCACCACCATCTAATTGCTGCGTGATGTCACTAATCTGACTCTCGCCTTTTATCAGCCCCTGCTCCGCCAAAACCACTAATACGTTTTTATTATTATCATCCACCATCACCTTAGTGTAACATAAAGAATAACAATTATTTTTTATGACCACCCCGACCCTGGCGTTAAATGTGCAAAACTTAGTTGTGGAGCTGGACAAACACCGCATTATCGATGGTATATCTTTTCAAGTGCCCATTGGCTCAGTTACCGCTATTATTGGACCTAATGGTGCCGGCAAATCCGTTCTGATCAAATGCATCTTAAATCTGTTGCCTAAACAAAGCGGGACGGTCGAAATAATGGATACCAACCATGACCAATATCACAAAATCGCTCCCTTAGTTTCCTATATCCCTCAATACATCAACATTGACCACCAGTTCCCATTGACTGTAGCCGGTCTCTTTTCTCTAAAATCACCACGCCCCCTGGGTTTAAGCCCCATCGAAAAACGACATATGCACGACCTCCTTGCAAAAACTAATACTAGGCACTTGATCAACAGTCGACTTAGTGTTTTATCAGGCGGTCAGCTGCAGCGTATTATTCTCGCTTACAGTCTAATGGACCATCCTAAAGTACTTCTTCTGGATGAACCAGCTGCCGGCATTGATGCCGAAGGACAAGACACCATCTATACCCTCCTCTCTCGCATCCAACATGAAGAGAAATTAACCATGGTTCTCATCAGTCATGAGCTGCAAATCGTTATGAATTATGCCGACCAAGTACTCTGTTTAAACAGAAGACTGCTTTGCGCCGGTGCTCCCCACAAAGTCCTGACTAACGAAACCCTGCAGCGTATGTATGGTACGGAAGTAGGACACTTCCTGCATGACCATCGTTAACTAAGGCACCGCCACAAAATAATTTCCCACCTTTCGCCCAATCTGCACCCATCTATGACTTTTTCTCAATCACGAAATACTCACCGTAGCTTGGCTACGCCTCGTATTTCGCTCAATCGAAAAAGCCATAGCTGGACACATCTTGAACGAAACCTTAAGAAATTATTTCGTTGCGGTGCCTAAATCCCCATGTCAAAAACCAAATTCCAAATCATCCTACCAACAAATGAAGACACATCGCCGAGTGTCTTCATGGGGCCTATGTTGATCCCATCGTTCTCCAAGTACGGATTATTTTCTATTTTTATTTACGTTATAATTTAACTCATGCTTGACCTACTTCTCCTCCCCTTCTTCCAACGAGCCTTAATCATCGGTGTTATTCTCGGCGTCTTGATGGCTATTGTTGGTGTTTTTGTTGTCTTAAGACGTATGTCTTTTTTCTCTGACGCGATTGGCCACGCAGCCTTGACCGGCATCGCCTTGGGTCTTTTGCTTCATATCAATCCCTACTTAAGTGCCTTAATCTTCACTCTAGTCATTGCTATCGGCATCTCTCTCGCCGCCAGTCATACTAAGTTGCCACTCGACACCTTATTAGGCGTCCTTTTCTCAAGTTCGGTTGCGCTCGGTGTTATCCTGGTGCAACTTACCCCCGGATACCAATCCGATCTAATCAGCTTTTTGTTTGGCGACATTTTAGCTGTAAGCCAGTTCGATATTTACCTTACGGTAGCGGTTTCTCTGATCGCTCTAATTATTATTATTTTTTCTGGCAAACATTTTATTGCCATTACTTTTGACGCTAACCTGGCCCAAGCGGAAGGCATCAACGTCAAGACCTACGAACTGCTCTTTATGTTATTGCTGGCAGGACTTATAGCCTTAGCTATCAAATTAGTCGGCGTTGTGTTAGTAACCGCTTTACTGGTTATTCCCGCCGCCACGGCACAAAACCTTACCCGCTCGCTCACTAGCATGTTCACAGGAAGTGTCGCGCTTTCCTTAATCTCCATGGTTTTTGGCTTGTTTCTCAGCGCCACTCTAAACACCCCTTCCGGCCCCACGGTGGTATTAGTCGGTTCCGTTCTATTTATAATCTCTTTGTTATTACGCCCTCTGATTAAATCAGCCTAATCATACACATTCCCTCTTACTTCGCCGCAATATCCTCCAACAGGCGCACTAATAACCTGACACCATAACCAGTGGCCCCTCGATTCCAATAAGTCAAATACCGCTGCTCCACATACGATGGACCAGCAATATCCAAATGTGCCCACGGCACATCTCCGACAAATTCACGTAAGAACATCGCGGCAGATATAGCCCCACCATAGCGAGAACTGGGTATATTCTGCATATCAGCAATGGGACTATCTAGCTTACTTTCATACTCCTCAGGCATAGGCATTGTTTCTACTCTCTCCCCCGTTTGGTTGGCTGCTTGCACTACTTTTTGCTTTAATTCCTCATTATTGCTCCATAACCCAGCCACCGTTTCCCCCAATGCTACCAGACAGGCCCCAGTTAATGTGGCCAGATCGATAATGGCGTTTGGTTCACTCTTCGCTGCAAAAGATAACGCATCTGCCAACGTAATTCGCCCTTCCGCATCCGTATTTAATACCTCAATTGTTTTTCCATTCAAGGCGGTTAAGACATCACCCGGACGATAAGCCGTGCCAGAAGGCATATTTTCACAGGCCGCTATCAAGCCATGAACTTCCACATCCAACGCCATTCGTTCCAATACCGCAAATAAACCTAACACTGCTGCCGCCCCAGCCATATCGCTTTTCATCAACTCCATATGCTCCGCCGGTTTAATACTCAAACCTCCGGAATCAAAAGTAACTCCTTTGCCTACTACCCATAATTTCTTTCTCTTATTGTTTCCGGCGATCGGTACATATTTGAGGTGAATAACACAAGGCTCTTCGGCCGACCCACCCGCCACAGCCAAAAAGGCGTTGAACTTTTCCCGCCGTGCTTGTTCACGGTTTAAGATATTAACATTAATCAGTTTAGACCTCCTCGCTATCCCTTGCGCCTCCTTAGCCAATTTGACTGGCGACATATCCCCGGCCGGTTTATTAACCAGATCCCTAGCTAACTCCACTCCTTTCATTAACTGCTTGGTCTGCTGAACTGCTCGACGCACCGCCATTGCTTGTTCCTCGCGACACAACAGCACTACTTGGTTGATACTACTTTTCTTCTGTTTTTTAGCAAGCTTACGTGAATAGGCAGTAAAACCATAACTAACCATTTCTATTCCTTCTACCGCTGCTGCTGCCATGTCTGCCCCCAGACTATTACTCAACAAATCAATCCCTACTGTTCTTAAACCCAGCCGGCCTGCTTCACTAACCACACTGGCCATACCGCGTCGCAAGGCTTCCTGTTGTCGCGCGCTATTCTCATTCTGGCCTAAACCAATCATGGCCAAAAGCGTCGCGCGACCTACTTTTGCCTCAGCTAGAATTTCTACTTGGCTCCATTGTGCTTGCCACCCGCGGCGACGCAATTCTTTCTTTAATTTATCAACCGCTTTCTTCGGCCACCCCACCCATTGTGACTTTACGTCTTGCCGCGGTATTGCTAACACCTCAACTTCTGCCTTGACCGGCCGTACAGAACTTATTTTATATGCGATTGCCATAACTTAGCAGCATGCGACAAGCGATCGCCATAGTCAATAGCGTGTTTTGTTGTGTTTTGTTGCCCGTAAATACCAAAACAGACCGATTATACCAAACCTGCCGCAACACTTACTGGCCCTCACTCAGCTAATAAGCAATGCCAAAATAGGTCATCTTTAATGGGTCCCGCCCGGTATTTTCAATCGTATGTGTCTCACCCGGCTCTATCACCACACTAATACCTGCCCTAATATTATACGTACTTTTATTGACCTGAAATGATCCTATTCCTGAAGTAACAATGAATACTTCAGTCATATCTGTATGTGAATGGGAAGCCACAATTTTTCCTGCCGGGATCTCTGTTTCTGACAGGAAAGTTAAATGCCGTATTATCCCCTTTCTTATCCAAACCGTCTTTAATAACTCAGGGTTATGCGAGATGGGTTCGCACTCAAGTTCTGATCTTTTGATTAACTTCATTACTCTGTTCCCTAATCACGCTTTGGTTCTATCGGGTATGGCTTTCGCGCCCAAATGTAATAATGTAATTCACCTTGCGACACCAAGATTTCACAACCTTCCTCTACCAACATATCCGTCATCATCTTGCGCCAGGGCAGAGACGATGTAGGAAAGAATTTTTTTAATATACCGCGCTGATACTTAGGATTAAAATCACCAATACCCAGCAAACCGCCTGGTCGCAATACTCGAATAAACTGTCTAATTGCCCCTCGTAAATCGAAGGCGTAATGGAGCACATGAATAGCCAAGACGAGGTCATATGACTCTCGATCAAAGGGTAAGCTCATTAAGTCCGCTTGCTTGAAAATCAACCGCTGCCCGTACTTGCTCCGTATACGCTCAAATTTGCTCTTTGTTTTTGGGTCAACATCAGAGGCAGTCAATTCGACTTGTGGAAAAGTATCTAAAATCATTCTGGAGGACCAACCGCTGCCCGCCCCCACTTCCAAAACTTCTCCTCGAAAAGGCTCCGGGCACGCCCGTAAAAACTTTGGTACAAATCTCCGGACATGTAATCGGTGCGGCCAAGCGTTCAGCCACCACTGCTCAAATTTTGATAACTTAGCCATCTTCTAACCTAGCATACCGTAATATCAATAAAATTATAATCAGCCTTAGTCACCATCCGTAAATAACTTAACCATCTCTCGCCCACTATGCGCCAATCTACGACTTTTCTTCAATCGCGAACCACTCACCGTAGCTTGGCTACGGCTCCTGGTTCGCTCAATTGGAAAAGCCGTATCTCGACGCATATTGAACGAGATCTGGCCAAGTTATTTTTGGATGGCGCCTTAGTAAAATTGTTTTCACCTACCAAATCATTGCCGCTCACTGCGTAACATCACTTTTCTCCACCACTCCACCACTCCTCTTTGACACGTCACTTTCTAATCGCTACACTAATAACAATTTACTTAGCTTGATGGTTCCTTCACCAACTTCGAGGAAGAATCTCATGTGCAACAATAGTGAGGACGACAAAACTCAAACGTGCAACATCTGTAACCAACCAATACCTCTTCGTACTTTTCCCGTTCACCTTCAATCATGCGCGAACCATCATATCGGGTTATTCGGTGAACCTACTTACGGCCCAGGCCCACACAACAGCCGACTACTTAGTCTAGAGGCTCAAAAAATTTTGTCCGAAAACTATTGATCTTCCTTCCCTAGACAAAATACTTGTCTACCTTGCTCTCTTTCCCCGTTATGACAATTTGTCACGGGGGTTTTCTTTTCCATCCCTTTTGTTCTGTGCCTTCCCCACATCCTTTGCCAACACCGTAACACCAACCAGCACCGTAAGTTCCCATAGATTTCGTTTGTCCAGCAAAATTTTTATAACTCACCTATAGACACCCACGCGCTTACGCCCGTGGTTCTAACCACAACGGAGCAGGTGTTGCCTGTCCGACTGCTGTCGGAACGGCTCTCACCCACGGGCTTACGCCCGTGGAGCTCTCGCTAGGATAGAAAAATCAATACCTTTGAAAACAGGTACTGATAATTCAATCTCCCAGGAAGAACAGCCCCCCCCATATCTCAACCGGCAGTTTTATCCATTAACTTTTATATTATTGTCAACTGGCGGCTTCTCTGGTTCGTTTTTTGTAGTCTCATTACCATCCTGCTTGTCGCCTGCAAACATGACTAAAGCCACAATCACCGACAAAATACCTACCACGACCTGAATCCACGGGAAACCTCCTGTCAAACCAGTCAAACCGGAATACAGTCCCGGTATCAAATGCACCAAACCACCCACAAGCAGTAAGACTGCTGCCCATAAACTAAGACTCTTGTTATCCACGACAATCACCCCCCTCCATAATTTTCACCGACTGTCTCCAAATTTCGTCTGAAACAATATCTAATTGCACTATCAAGACCATATGGTAAGTATATTACTAATTTCTACAATTAGTCACCTTTTACCCCTTATATAGCCCTTGCTACCATTCCTTTCTTGGGAAAATCCATAAAATTACGTCCTAATTTGCTAACCGCCCGCGCAATATTTTTTAACTCCATTGACGCTCCCGCTTTCTCTTCTAACTCTTGGCTAGTTAACTTTGACCACGAGCTTGCAATATTCATCACCTGCTTGATCCAGCTGGCAATAATATCCATCTCTTTTTCTTTCATACCTCTCGTGGTTACCCATGGCGTCCCTAACCTTAGACCAGCCGGATTCCGCGGCGGGGAACTATCCCATGGTAAAGTAGTCGCATTAGTCACTAACCCTGCCTCGTCTAGAATAAAAGCAAAATTTTTACCTAATATCGGCTGATCATTCAGGTCAACCAATAACAAGTGTTTATCCGTCCCTTTTGTCACAATCTTAAAGCCCTGCTTCTCCAACGCCTTGGCTAAATGCTTCGCATTCTTAACAACTTGCTGGGCATACTTGGTAAATTCCGGGCGCAGCGCCTCTCCTAATCCCACAGTAATACCAGCAATATTGTGGTTATGCGGTCCACCTTGTAAGCCAGGCAGTAACCCGCGATTAATCTTGCCAATTAATCCTTTGTCAGCGAGAATAATCGCTCCCCGGCCTGCTCGTAGTGTTTTATGCGTAGTCATAGTCACCACATCAGCCACCCCGACCGGCGACCGTACCGCCCTTCCTGCCACCAGTCCCGCTTCATGGGCGATATCCGCTAAATATAAAGCACCTACTCTGTCGGCAACCTCGCGCATCCGCCTGTAATCAATATTACGCGGGTATGCCGTCCCTCCCGTAATAATTAATCGCGGCTTATATTTCACGGCTATCTTCTCCACTTCATCATAATTAAAAAGCTTTGTTTGCGGCTCAGTCTTGTATTGCACTACTTTATACAGCCGCGATGTCAGATGCACCTTCCGTTTGCCCCCCAAATACACTAAGCTGCCCGACACTAAATCGGCCTTTCGCTTGCTCTCATCCGGCTCGAAAGACCATCCATGTGATAGATGACCGCCATCCGGCAAGTACATCGACATTAAAGTGTCCCCTGCCTCCATCAGCGCCAAGTACACGGCTAAATTAGCGTTGCTGCCTGACAACGCTTGCACATTCGCTGTCCAATCTTTTGGCACTTTAAACAATTGACAGGCTCGATCAATTGCCAACTGCTCCAATTGATCAATATTTTCATTCCCCTCGTAATATCGCTCTCCGACATTACCCTCCGAATACTTATGACTAAAAACAGACCCCACTGCTTCCCGGACACTTGGCGAAAAACAATTTTCTGAAGCAATCAACGACAACTTGTCCTGCTGCCTCTTTTCTTCTTTCTTCAAAATGGCATACACCTCTGGATCTGATTGTTTAAGCATAAAATAAAATTAAAAGTAAATTCAAAAATTGAAAATATTTATCAGTTTATCCCATCTGTGTGTTAAGTTTGTTATCGTTTTGTTAAGGTTTATAAAGTTTTTAAACTTACTGATTTGTTTCTCCCGAAGGGATCCCTTTTAGGGAGGATTTTAAGCTTTCGGATTTCAAACTCGCTATAAAATTCTTGCGTTTTGTCCCTAGGGGATACTTGGGAGATAATTTGGAGTTTCTGCGATATGTTATGGCCGTGAACTCATCATATTCTTCCCGTTTGATTTCCTGCCACTTGGATTTATCATACTCAGGAAAATAAACATCCCCAGGATAATCTTTCTTTACGTGCGATATATGCATCACCTCAACCATCGGTAACATTTGCGCATACACACTAGCCCCGCCTATCACATATAATTCCTTCCCTTGCTTTTCCGCCCAAGTCAGAGCTTCATCTATAGAACCGCAAACCGTGGCTCCGGCTATTGGCTTCTTTTCGGCATCTAGTACAAGGTTCTCCTTGTTTGGCAATGGCCGTCCGATTGTTTCATAAGTCCGTCGTCCCATTAAGATAGTGTTGCCGGACGTTATCTTCTTGAATTGTTTTAAATCCTCCGGTATATGCCAGGGTAAACCTTTCTTATTTCCAATAACTCCTTGCGCAGTAATCGCCACAATTAAATGTATTTTCATTCCTCTTTTCTTTATTGTTTATTAGTTCTTATTTAGTTTGCTCGGTTTGTAACGTTTGTTTGCAAAGCTTGTCACGTTTGTTAAGTTTCTTTGGGTTTTGTAATTTGTGTTTTGTGCTTTCGTCCCTACACTGCCACCGGAAACTTAATTACTTCATCTGCCACATAATCATGCAACGTCACGTCATCAAATGACAATCTATCAAACGGTTTACTGGCTATCTCCACCCGCGGCAGCCGCTTAGGTTCTCTTTTCAATTGCTCTTTTAATCCCTCAATATGGTTCTCATAAATGTGCGCGTCCAAAAGAGAGTGAGCAAATTCCCCTGCCTTAAAGCCTGTTTCCTGAGCAATCATCATCGTCAGCAGTGCATAGCCAGCCAAGTTAAACGGTACACCCAGCGCAATATCACACGATCGTTGCGTCAGATGACAATTTAGTTTATCGCCCATTACGTTAAAGCAGAAAGTATAATGACACGGCGGCAACCGACTTTCCGCCGCATTTCCCGGATGCCAAGCTGATACTACTAGCCGACGCAAATTAGGATGCTCAGGATTCACCCTTATTTCCTTCAATGAATCGATCACATACTGGATCTGATCAAATGTCTTTTGACCAGTTTCTTCATCTCTTGTCACCCACTTAGTCCCCCACTTCTCTCCCTCCATCCCCTTCTCCGGCATCGGAAACCTACGCCAAAACCGGCCATAGGCTGTTTGCAGTCTCCCCTCGTCATCTGCCCAAGCATCCCAGATTTTCGTTTTCTTCCGCAAGCTCCTAATGTGCGCTTCTCCAGACAAATACCAGAACAGCTCATGCACCAAGGAATCCCAATACATCTTTTTGGTCGTCAGCAAGGGAAAGCCAGTCTGTAAATCCACTTTATAAAAATAAGCAAAACACGCCAGCGTGGCCACGCCTGTCCGGTTTACCTTTCGTTCCCCGTTCTCCAGCACATAACGCACCATGTCCAGATAATGTTTCATCTGTCTATAGTTTGGCTCATCTATTGTTGGGCGTCCAGGGAGATTAGTGTTATTGTCTTTCCTATGATAGACAAGCAGCTCAACTACCTTACCCACCTCCATCGTTTTGAAAAAATCAAACCTGGCCTTCAAACTATGCTGTCATTAATGCAGGCTCTCGGTAATCCGCAAACCAAGTTCTCTTCTATCCACATCGCCGGCACCAACGGCAAGGGTAGCACAGCCGCCTTTATAGCCTCAATCCTGCAACAATCAAAATATCACACCGGTTTGTACACCAGCCCTCATCTTTGCTCCTTCCCCGAGCGAGTAGTCATTGACGGTCAGCCAATTACCGACACTCATTTAAGCCACCTCATTAGCCAGACACGTGCCGCCGCCCACCACGCCCATCTCACACCCACTTTCTTTGAATTTACTACCGCCCTAGCATTTCTTCACTTCGCTGCACAAAAAATTGATATCGCTGTTATAGAAGTTGGCATGGGCGGCGATCTCGATGCCACCAATGTCATTGCCCCTCTCCTGTCTATCATCACCAATGTGACCATCGATCATACAGAGTGGTTAGGACGAACCAGGCCAACCATCGCCCAACGCAAAGCCGGGATCATCAAACCAGGTGTCCCCCTCGTCACAGCGGAAACCAATCCATCAATTTGCTCATTTTTTGCTAGCCGCTGCTCTCATCTTAACTCGCCTTTTTACTCTGTTTCTTCGCTTCTTACCACTATCCCCGAGCAGAACACACTAGACGGCCAAAGCTTTGCCGCCTCCGGTATAATTAATGACACTTACCAGATATCTCTCTTAGGCCCGCATCAAATTACTAACGCCGGAACCGCTATTACTGCCGCCTTCGTACTCAAAAAAAGCCTGCCGGCTATCACCAGACAGACTATTCACCAAGGACTAGCTAATGCTAAATGGCCTGGCCGTCTGGATATTGTCTCACGCGATCCTTTTATTTTACTGGACGGAGCACATAATGACGCCGGTATTGCTTCTTTATCCAATGCGCTGGACACTGGCCCTTTCCCTCCCCCGGACACTTTAGTCGTCGGCCTTAAAGCCGACACCAACCCTCAGCCAATAATAAAGAAGATTGCCCCTCGCTTCCGCCGCATTATCGTCACCCAAGCCAATTATAATCCTCTGCCCGCCTCCCAGCTCATATCGCTATTTAACCCTCGCCAATCTTCCTTGCATGCGATCGCCGATCCTCGCCAAGCCCTCTTATTTGCCCAGCAGGCACTGCGACCAAACAACTTATTATTAGTCACCGGATCCCTTTATCTAATTGGTGACGTATTAGTGACATTTAAAAAACCACCCTGCTCACAAAGTGGTCAATAATTAACAACTCGTCGCACCCGTACTAATTCATAGCTACTTAAAAAATCATCTATCGGTTCTGCTATCACGGATCCTCTCTTGCAACTAGCATGAATCACTACATCGTCGCCGACGATACCGACATGACCAACACCATCAGTAAACTCTTGTCCCTGGCTGCCTTTCGTGAAGACTAAATCAGCTAACGCCCATTCCAATCGGCTTTCCACCCCTTGCCCACACCAACTCTGTTTTCCCAAATCTCTCGGTAAAACCATACTACACTGACTAAATATCCAAGAGGTAAATAAATACCAATTTACTGGGCGGGGAATATCTACCTCCTCCTCCCTATACACGTAATGTATTAACCCTACCCAAGAAGTCGCCAGCCCTACCACACTTCGTCGTAACTCAATTGTTTCTCCTATCTGCAACACATTATTTCTCCCTATTTTCGCAGACTCTTCCTAAAAAGAACACCGAAGAACTCTAGCCCATACTAAATATTTTTTCCTGCCCAGACAAGCCAATTTCACTGTTTTCTTTCGTTTTCTACTTAAAACAAATTCACGCTCTGCTAGAGCTCACTAAAACAGTGTCTTAGCGAAATTCCAATAAGCCGGATTATTGTTTTTAACTTTTTCCCAGTACCAATATTCCACCCCCCACCAGTACGCCTCATTAAGTTGTGTACGTTCAGCAAATTTCTGCAGTTCAATAAATCTATCCAGCGAAAACGACTCGCCTCGCTCCTGCTCCGACAAATAAATATAAGCGCCAGACCCCCACGGTTCCCCCTGCAATTCAGAGATTATTATGTCTTTCCCTTCCACCAAATTAACTAGCCTTGCTTTAGCTCGGTACAGCCATGATGGAAAGATATAGTCGTACGAAAATAGACGATTAGTTCGTGTTGAATGAACAGTCCGATACATCGTCGTCCCTAAAATATCACCGTATTTGGCCGCATCCAGCCACCAGTTAAGCTCTCCCGAATCAGTTATTAATATCGGATGTTGATCATCTAAGGTTCTCACCAACCGTTCTTCCTCTGCTAAAAACCGCCTGTCCTCTGGCGGACAACCCCCAAAATCCAGCAATGGTTCATTCTCTAATTGCCACATCCGTAAGGCCGGATGCTCTTGGTAACGCTCAATCACTATCACTAACATTTTCATGACTCTGGCCTGTTGTTGCTCTTCCGGCCATCCGACTGCCCAGTCTGGCGTATGACACTCCGGCCACCGCGGCAACTTTCTTCCAATCGATAAAATTACCTGCGCTCCTTCCTCTGCTGCCCGATCCATTTGGTAATCCAGTCCGCTAAAATCAAACTTGCCGTCTGCCGGTTCAATGATATTCCAATACGCCGATAAGCGCAGCCTCTTCACCCCCAAATCTACTAGTGTTGCCTCGTAAGCTTCTTTCCAGTTTCCCACTACCCACTCAGCATTAGGCGCAGAAAAGGTCACTCCGTACTCCATCTGCTCTGCCTTAAACTCTGGTCTTCCGAGCCAAGTAACGATTATTAATAATGTAACAATTACTGTAATCGATATTACCCTCCACCATTTTTTTCTTACCGTCTGCATTACATAACTAACAATACTAAACCCATACTTACTAGGCTCATTCCCACTAATCTCTGGGTAAGAGTGACTCTTGAGTATTCCTCTTTCCATAATCGGGGATAATACCGTGACACCAGTACCGCCAAACCAAGTAAGAACAAATACTGCGTACCTTGTAAAGCATTAACCACCGTCACACTACCCAAACTAATCGCGTAATTTTGTAAAATAAGCGCCATCATACCAAAACCCTTGCTTATGACCAACGCCCCGATAATATATACGGTAAGTTTATTGCCATTTTTTCTTTCCTTAACCAACTGCTTTTCTGCTGGCCTTCTCATCAGCCAAAACACTAACGCTAGTCCCGCTATTCCAACCCCCATCCTCGTATAAGCAAAAGCTGGCAAGAAGAAAGGGAATACAATATAGACATGCTTCACCACCGCAAAGTATACCGCATAAAACATACCACTTAGCGCCGCCGTACCAATCACCAGTGAGTTCATTCGCGCCGCCTTAGATAATCGCAAAGACAACACCGCACCACCCAACACCAACAGCACCATTGCGGTCATCGTTACGTTAGACAGCCGTTCTCCTAAAAAAACAACAGCTATCAACCATGTGAATATCGGGACTACTGAACCGGTTAGCGGCACCACGACCGACGGCTCACCCACCTTTAAAGCCGCGAAAGAAAACCATAACGCCCCGACCCAACAAACACCGGCGACCAACGACCAATTAACCACTGCCCAAGTCGGCGCCACCCAGTAAAAGGGTAGCAGCAAAACCGCTCCTCCCGCCAACACCCCCGACCAAGCTGCATATTTAATCGGTGAACTAATCTTACTATTTGTGGCTAAAAGACTTTTATCAACAACAAAAACGCCTGCATTCATTACATGTGCCAACAAGGCATAAAAAAGCCACCACATGAGTTGATTGTACCCTACCTGCCGAATCCATTCGACTAACCGATTAAAAACCAAGTACAGTATTTATAGCAACCTCCGCTCATAGCCATTAAAAACCATGAAAATCTATCTATCGTACAAATTTACCGGGGAAAAACGCACTGTTCTAAAAACCGACCTGAATGCTATCATCCACACCTTGGAAGCCGCCGACCATACTGTTTTCTGTGCTTTTCAGCAGGAAGGTCTATTCCAACAACACCACTATACTGCTAAACAAATTATCGATTCATCACTGCCCCATTTAAGAGCAGCTGATATATTATTAGCCTACATAAAAAGCAACGATAAGAGCGAAGGCATGCTGTTAGAAATTGGTTACGCCTATGCCTTAAAAAAACCTATATATGCTGCCATTAGACAAGGAGTTGCCACTCGGTACATCTCTACTATGGCTAACCAGGTTATTAGATATAAAAGCTTGAAGCAACTGCAAAGTCAGCTTAGCGCCTTGTCGCCACTAGTTTAGTGCAATCTACTAAGAAGTTGCTTGTCTAGAGTCTTCATGCCACTACGTTTTTTATACTTTAATTCCGCCGAGCACGCATCCAGCTGCTGCTACCCGCCTCTCGCTTGTTCGATAATGCTCTTATACACATAGGCACTCGGTCTAATACTACGGGACATTGTTTTATAATCCACTGCCACCAAACCAAATCTAGGCGTTACCCCTAAATCCCACTCGTAGTTATCCAACAATGACCAATGAAAATATCCCCGTACATCGACGCCACTCTCCTGCGCCCTCTCCACCGCTCTCAAGTGGTCTCTAATAAAATCAGCTCGTAATTTGTCGTGCCGATCCGCTAGCCCGTTCTCTGTTACATAAACTGGACATTTATACCGCCGGACACTTTCCAGCACTTGCCGCAAACCATCCGGTGCTATCGTCCAGCCAACGTCGCTTCGCTCACCCTGAGTATCACTTTGCACTATGCTAAACGACTTAGTCTCCCAATGTATCTTTGTTTGGAAATAGTAATTTATACCCAAAAAGTCGTGCTGCGGCCAAGTCATATTATAAAATCTTCGGTTAAACCACCAGTCTACTGTCTGGCACGCTACCCGATCCAACCAAGACTCACTAGCCGGCTGATAAGCCACCAGATTCCTGGCTAGTCCGACTTGCGTCTGCGCATGTTTACGATGCAGTACTTGATAAGCCTGATTGTGCGCCACCGCCAAATGGTGTACCGATCGGTTAAATTTTATTAAACTACGCTGTTGGGGCGGCCATCGTCTTTGCCAATACGCCAGACTACTCCATAAAACAGGCTCATTCAACGTAATCCAAAACGGTACTAGATCACCCAGATAATCAGCTGCCGTCTGCACATATCGAGTAAACAGCTCTGCTGCATCAGACCTGAGCCACCCCCCTCGTTCAGCAAACCATCGGGGATTCGTAAAATGATGCAAAGTAACAAATGGCGTTATCTCTAATTTCTTTAGCTCTTCTAAGACATGTCGATAATGCCCCAATGCTTGTTTGTCCCACCGTCCCCGTTTGGGTTCAATCCTGCTCCATTCCAGCGAAAATCGATGTGCGTTATGTCCCAATTCTTTAGCCAAACGAAAGTCTTCTCGAAAACGATCGTAATGATCAGCCGCCAAACCAGACCTCATCTCAATCGGCCTTCCCATCTCCCACGCCCACCAATCATTATGAACATTATTTCCCTCAGTTTGGTGAGCACTAGTAGCTGCACCATATAAAAACGGTTGACCCATGCTAATATTGTAGCATTTTGTCACCATTTTTTACCTACCAATCACCGACAGCCTTATACCACCCGTTATTCAATTTTTCTACTCATAAAAATTCTGCATAGTTTTCCGTTGGCGCAATCTGGATAAAGCCACGTTTTGTAGTTGCCTCACCCGCTCTCGGCTAATCCCAAACTCTAGGCCAATCTCCTCTAATGTGTAAGGCCGTATTTTATTTCCCAAACCGAATCTTAACTCAAGTATCTTCCTTTCTCTCGGCGGTAAAGATGCCACTGCCGAACTTATCTCGTTTCGTACCATCTCACGTTGAGTTTCCTGGTTGGGACTCATCGTGTCCGTATCCTCAATCATATCCTTTAACTGTGTTTCTTCTTCTCCCTCCTTACCCCGCACTGGCTGATCCAACGAAACCACTTCCGCCCCCGCCGCTTCTAACATATTTATCGTTTTCACTGGCACTTCCATTTCTTCCGCTAACTCATCCGCCGTTGGCCACCGTCCAAATATCTGATAAAGAGCCTGCCGTACTCGCTTCATCTGCATTACTAAATCAACCACGTTCTCTGGCAACCGAACAATCCGGCGTGCTTTTAAGGCCCGCAAAATCGCCTGCCTAATCCAATACACACCATAAGTTGAGAAGCGGGTTTTAAATTCCGGCTTGAAGCGATCTACCGCCCGCATCAGGCCCATGTTCCCTTCTTGAATAAAGTCCAGCAGCATATCCTGGTCCTGTGGCGCTGCATATTGCTTAGCAATACTAACAACCAATCGCAAATTTGCTTTCATTAATAACTGGCGCGCATCCTCATCATTCATTTCCTGAATTCTTATGGCCAATCTCGCCTCTTCCTCACTGGTTAACAATGGCGTCTGGCCAATCTCTTCTAGATATTGCCGTAAAGAGGACGCTTGCTTTGTTCTTGTTCTGCTAATGCTCATTTTTTATTTATTACCGTTTGATTTATCCACACCCACCTTCTGCTACTTAATACTGTTATAGTAGTTTAGCCTAACCGCAGTACGAGTAAAATGCTCCAATATCAATTTTCTAATTATTAAGCCATCTTGATTTAGTACCTAATTTCTCATCATCTCTTTCTATGTCCGTTATCATAAACATCAAGGACTTAAGTAAGTCTTACCAAGTACATCAGAAGGAGCCAGGTTTTATCGGCTCTATCCAAGGTTTATTTAACCGTCGTTATAAAACGATCACAGCTGTTGACAACATCAGCCTTTCCATACAGACCGGCGAGCTCGTTGGCTTTATCGGACCAAATGGCGCTGGAAAAACCACCACGTTAAAGATGCTCTCCGGCTTACTTTATCCGACTTCCGGTACTGCCACGGTGATGGATTATACCCCCTGGCAACGCAAAAGGGATTTTCTCAAGAATTTCTCGCTTGTCATGGGCCAAAAAGCCCAGCTCTGGTGGGATCTGCCGCTTTACGATTCTCTGCTATTGCAAAGAGATATCTACGAAATAGATAAATCTGTCTTTCGGTCCAGTTTGCAGGAACTAACCGAATTATTGGACTTGGATAAATTTCTTAAAGTGCAAGTCCGCAAACTTTCGCTGGGACAGCGCATGCGCGGCGAACTAGCCGCCGCCTTAGTTTACCACCCGCAAGTATTATTACTGGACGAACCTACCATCGGTCTTGATATCGTCGTGCAAAAAAAAGTCCGTAAATTTATTAAACAATACCAGCAAAAATACAACGCCACCATTATCCTCACTAGCCATTATCTTGATGATGTCCGCGAACTGGCTCGCCGCCTAGTCATTATTGACCATGGTCGTATCGCCTATGATGGTTCAACCGAAAATCTCATCAAGCAGCATGTCGACCATCGACGTATTGTTCTAACCTTCTTCCAACCAGTGGCCAAAACTGCCCTGCTGCCATATGGACAGATTATTAAATATCAGCCGCTGCACACTATCTTACATGTCCCCCGCAACCAAACTACCAAGCGCGCTGCCCAACTGCTAACCAAGTTTCCGGTCGAAGATATTTCCATTGACGAACCCTCGCTCGAAAATGTTGTCCGTGAGCTTTTCACTAATCAGAATTATGCGTAAATTTTTCCAAAAAATCGGGCGGATATATGCCATGGAGTGGGGTCGCGTACTCGAATACCGCATCGATGTCATCGCTTGGTCTTTAGCCGCGGCCTCCATCCCTCTTGTCTCCCTGGCTCTTTGGTATAACGTGTCGCTGCAAAATCCAACTGGTCTCTCACCCCAAGAAACTTTAACTTACTTCCTGCTGGTAATCTTCATTAAAATCATTACCGATGCCTGGAACGGTTTTTTTACGGCCTGGGAAATTCTTAATGGCGATATCGTCAAATATCTAATCAGGCCTTTTCCCATGATCTGGAATGACATTATCAACAATACCGTGGAAAAATGTATTAAATTACTTATTCCACTTCCCCTTTTTATCTTTTTTCTATTTAGTTTTCCCCACACCTTTTCCCCCCAAATATTTATCCCCTCCCACTGGTTGCTTTTTATCCCCAGCCTCCTCTTAGCCCTTATTTTATCCTTCACCCTGGAAACCTGTTTTGGCTTCCTGGCTTTTTGGCTTGAAGAAGCACAACAAATCAGAAGCTTTAAAAATATTTTCGAACTTGTCGCTTCCGGTGTTTTAATACCCTTTATTCTGATGCCCCCGACCGTCCGTACCGCTCTTAGTTTTCTGCCCTTCCGGTACATTGTATCTGTCCCGGCCGAAATATTACTCGGCCAAGCCTCCTTTAACCAATCAATTCAATTATTGCTCTACCAAACAGTTTGGATTTTCCTAATAATCATGCTTGCCTATACTCTCTGGCAAAAAGGCTTACAGCGCTATGCCGTTCCTGGCCAATAGCCGTTACCTGTGGCGAGTTTGGCGCGCTAACACCCGTGCCAGCCTTATTCGCGAAATGGAGTTCCGGTCCAATTTCTTTCTCGGTATCTTGCGACAAGGGCTGTGGCTAGCCGCCTTCATTTTTATGATTGAAACAATTTTCAGTCATACTCAGTCCATCGCTGGCTGGCAAAAACCGGAAGCACTGATTATTCTTGCCCTTTCTCGTATTGTCGAAGGTATTATGGACACTTTTTTCACCCATAATATAGCCGACCTACCATCTATTGTGCAAAAAGGAAGTTTTGATTTTTATCTAACCAAACCCAGTCCCGTGCTTTTCTACACTTCTTTTAAACAATTCTACCTGCATAGCACCATCGGCCAGATAGGTGGAGGACTAGCTACTTTTCTCTATGCGTTATCCCAACTGAATTATCAACCCAACCTTAATGCCTGGTTAATAATGATCTTGCTGGTCATGACCGGACTTATCATTTTCTATAGCCTCCTCATTCTCCTTGCTTCGCTGGTATTTTATATTGAGAGACTGGAAGCACTTTGGAGTTTTCTGCAGTTAATAACGGAGCCTCTCACGGTTCCTTTTGATGTGTTTCCTACCACACCCCGTCTAGCCTTAACTTATGCCCTACCACTTGCTTTCATCGTCTTCGTCCCTGCTCAAGCCATCACCGGCCGGCTCCAACTTTGGCAGCTACCTACCGCTATCGCCCTAGCTGCAATTTTTCTCATTCTAGCCAACCTCGCCTGGCGGGCTGGTCTGCGTCGTTACAGCAGCGCCTCGTCATAAAAAAGAACAAAATACAGTACACAAACTTAACAAATCTCAAACAGCGTGATCAAGTTTGTATTCTATTCAGTTTGTGCTTTGTTTGGATTTTGTGAATTGTGCTCTGGACTTTAGGCATTACCAAAGCTCCTCACCAACTAAAAAATCCTATGCTCTCTCCACGTACGTTCCCGTCCTGGTATCAATCCTAATTTTATCGCCTGTCTTAATAAAAAGCGGTGCTTTTACTTTAGTTCCTCCTTCAATTTCGACTTCTTTCATAACATTCGTCGAAGTATCTCCCTTGATACCCGGTGGTGCAATAATAACCTCACGGTCAATTTTGATCGGCAACTCCACTAAAACCGGTTGCTGTTCAAACATTAATAAGGATGCTTCCTGCCCTTCAACGAACCACTTTCCCATTTCACCCACCACATCGTCGGACAAAATTACCTGTTCATAAGTATTTGGGTCCATAAACTGCCAACCACTTTCATCTTTATACAAAAACTGAAATGGCCGCCGTTCAATCTCCGCTTCCGCGATTTTGTCCGACTGCATAAACGTATGCTCTTTGTTTTGTCCTGTTTTAATGTGCTTTAATATTGCTCGCACCACCGGACGCCGCTGTTGCTTCTTTAAAAAGTCTGCAGACATCACCAAAAAGGGCTGACCTTCCAACACCACCATCCGTCCCTTCTTAATATCATTCATTCCTAACATAACGTCTGTTTATCAGATAACCGTGTACTTGCCAAGCCTGTATTTTTTGCTGTATTTTTTGCCCCCCAATAATTACTGAGTAGTCCGCTCTAAATACGACAACTCTTTTCCAACCCAAAAATCATGGCCGTTCAGACAGGCCCAATGCCCCTGATCAGAAGTAACACTCTCCGCGCAAGCCCTCTCCGCTCGCACACAACGGTCGCGGTTAAAATCAATGAAAATATACGCACATCTTTGCTGTATCTCAACCTCACTGAGACTTCCAATAACTTATCGCGCTTCCGGTGAGAATAAACTGATCACTGTCGGTCGCACTTTTACCACCGGGTAATCCACAAAACCTAACAATTGACGCGCTACTTCCGCATCCAACGTTGGCTCCTCAGTCACCTGCTCAGGTGCCGGTTCCTCATTCTCTTGTTCTCCCTTCCCGCCAATATTGGCCACCGATAACAAATTGTCGAAATTAAAAGCCGATAACACCAAAAACATTAATACGACAAGCATCAATCCCATCGTCACACTCGCCATTACCATTGTGTTCCCCCCTGTTATGAACGCCATAACCATTTAGTAAATTATTATCACTAATAGACTACCATATATCTATTCGGCTGTCAACACAATCAGTTTATCTACTCACCAACCCGAGTAACCTAGCTAACCCAGCATCGCACAGCCAGTGCTAGGAGCGAATTGTGAGGTCTTTTCGGCCTGGTCCCCGCCGAAGCCTGCCTGCCGGACGGCAGGCTGCATGCGTAGGCGTGGCAACCAGGCCGAACTCCTCTCTCAACGAGCCGCTGGGGCGAGAGAGAATGAGCGAATAGGGCCGGCTGTGCCAGGCGTCATTTCAGTCTTGTGAGCTCATACCAATCAGCCTAATGTCTTGTTTACAACCTATGGAGCCCCACCCCGCCGCAGGCGGGGCGGTCCCCGCGATAACGGGGCATCCCGCCCCCTGGGTGGGATAGCGGAATCCCGCGTAGCAACCAACTATCTACCCCACTTACTCACGGAGCTTTGAATGGTAGTGCGAGGTTATCCCATTCCTTGTCTGCCAAAGCCTTGGCGACGCTGATTCATCCACCCCCGCCACCGGCGGCGTGGTTTTCTGCGCAGTGGAATAAATTGTAAAATTTACTGGTATAAACAAGTGTCAAACACTAATTAAAAATCACACCTTGCTCGACAAGTGCCTTATTCGCAACAATCCTAAACTGCATCATCGCCAATACAATCGATGTCCGTTCTCCTTCAGCCACCGCCGC
Source organism: Candidatus Andersenbacteria bacterium RIFCSPHIGHO2_02_FULL_46_16 (assembly GCA_001817065.1). Classification (GTDB taxonomy): domain Bacteria; phylum Patescibacteriota; class Andersenbacteria; order UBA10190; family UBA10190; genus UBA10190. Next base: position 42,543 of record MHHQ01000009.1, on the reverse strand, counting down.
CGTTCCCGATAATCCGGACAGACCTCTTCCACTCCCTGCCAAAAATCCTTCCCGTGACCGCTGCACTTTAAATGCATTACTTCATGGGTAATGACATAATCAATCACACCGAGCGGTGCTTGAGCTAGTCTCCACTGGATAGAAATCCTCCCTTTGCTTTTTATACAACTGCCCCATTGGGACTTGGCACTTGATATCACAATCTTATCTATTCGTAACCCCATCTGATCGGCCAGATCATCTGCCCGTTTTTTAACATATCCTTTCACTCTCGTCCAATACCACTTGGCTAGCGCCTTCTTGACTCCTGCGAATTGTGACACCGCCACTCGCAGCATATTACCCTCTTCTATAAAACTTGTCCGCTGACGATCTTTTTCGACCGTCACCAACAGCTGTATCATGTCCCCCAATATTGGCAGCCAAGCCCCCGATCTAAATTCAACCAATGGCTGCACAGGTTTTTCTTCTTGTTTCTTTATGGCTTGATCCAGCCACTTTGCCTTACTTAAAACAAATTCTTCCGCTACTTTCCTGGACACACGCCACGGCATAACTGCCACTATGTCCCCGACCGGACCAACTTTTAGTATCAAACGCCTAGCTCGCCTATTTCGCCGCAGTGTATATTCATACCTCCGTCCCTGCACTATAATTTGTCCCTTCATTGTTGATTGTTTTATCATCGCGGTTCATCATACAATAAAATTCATTTTTCTCTCACCTTTATCCTTAATTTTCCACTTCAATTAGTCATTTCGCTATTTTTACTCTTTACCTTTTATGCCACTCGATTACAGTAAGGAATATGTTTAAATTATTTTCCAAAAAAAGCTCTCCAAGTGTCACTAAAACACTCTCTTGGGACCCCACAGCTTCCCAAGCTTTAGAAAAAGCCCTCAGCCAAGCACCCGTACCCAGTGCGTTGAAGGGAACCGTACGAAAGCAACTCACCAAGGCGGCTGAAAACCAAGCACGTCTCGTCGATCACGACACAGTGACAGCAGAAGACTTAATGCAGGGGCTTCTAGCCAAGATGCCAGCTAACCTTCGCTCCAAGATTGAACAAGCCGCTCAAAAAGGGCCAGCGGGAATGAAAGATTTGGAAGACGAGCTTCGTCAAAAATAATTAGACTATTTGGTTTCTGCTCGGCTAATCTGACCCAGTCAAAGCAAGCAAAAACTACCTGCCGCACTAAACTAAAGTCTATCGCCAGACAATATAAAAACCGCCTGACAATTTTTCTTTAATTGCCTCGTTCTTTTTGCAGCTCTTTATATATTTTTTCTGCTCGGTGAAAATCCTCCAGTGTATCTAAGTCGGTACTCGTTCGCGGATCCAGCACATAGCCATGCAAGTTTTCTCCCCAAACATTATTGTACTGTAAACATTCTGGGCGCAAAACAAAACGCCGACGTGTAATATCTACCTGCCCATCCTGCCAATAAACCGGCCAGCTTTTTTGTATTTTTTGTCGGGGGTGGTCTGGTCCATGCAGCCGGCGAAAATCATTATCAAAGACTCCTTTAAGGGTCCCTGCCCCACCAACCGCTAATTCCCGGCCACTATCTTCGTCCTGTGATCCTGATAAGCCTGACTCATCATTATTGACACTGTTTTCACCAGCAAATACCCACATTTTATAAGGATGTATAGGCGCCGAGACAACGCTTTTTAGACCATCCGCCTGCGGATTGTTCTTCATATACTTAACCATCGCCTCCACATCATACACGAACCGCAGTGGACTAGTTGGCCGTAAATTAACCAATAATTCCGGTTTCCAGCCTTTTTCTGTTTCCATCCAGTCCACCGCATGGGAATACCAACCGGCATCGCTGCTCTGAGGTTGCGAATATTTTTTTGGCCGGGGAACTACTATTGCTCCCAACCTTTCTGCTTCTTGGGCTATCTTCTTGTCTTCCGTTGATACTAACACAGCATCCACGCTCTCAGCCGCTAAGGCCACTTCTACCGCCCATGCCAACAGAGTCCTCCCCCCAAGTTTTTGTAAATTTTTGTAGGGGATGCTCTGTTTGCCTCCCCGCGCCGGAATAATCGCCACCGTTTCTATCAGTTCCCTCTTTGGATTATCGCTTTGCTGACTCATGCGTTCTCTATACCATTGATTGACCAGCACCGCAAGCCGTGTTGCTACCAATATATTCCTTTTACTAGTTAAATGGTTATCCTAAAGACAAACCTATGTCTATCATTGGCGATCTGGACAACCTTGCCCAGGTGTATGAACAACTGCCACATCCCGCTTGGCGCACCGTTTTTACCTGGCTTACTCAGATACCGCTCTCCGATCAAAACAACACTTTTATTAATCCGAATCTCCCAACCATTAAAGCTTATTTAAAAACCATACCCACCACAAAGTCCAGCTCTGATAAATATGAGTCACATATGCGTCACATATGGAAGTCACATTATGAAATGCCACAAATATAGTGACGGGCCCTGTCGGCGCTGCACCCCCACCCGACGGCTTCGGCCTGCCAGGCGGGCAGCCTGCAGGCGCTCGGTGGGGGTCCCCCGCGCCGCCACCCGTTTATTTAAGAGTGGCATTTCATAATGTGACATCTATAGATGTCCATATTTGTTTATCGGGTAGCGAAATCATTCAAGTAGTTCCCGTCGACGGTCTAATATCAGTCTCGCGGAATGACCAAGAAGACTATGTCCTATACAATCCCACACCAGCCGCCCAATCTATTCCCATGCTGCCCCGCTATGTCGCAATTCTTTTCCCCTATGACGCCCACCGGCCTGGTTTTTCTCATCCCTCTACTACTTTTGTGCAAAAAATTATTATTAAAGTGCCACTTCGTCTATTAACTTAACCTCTGCCTTCACGCATACGCATTTGGACTCTGAATAGATAGTAATTTCTCTCAATATGCTACGCTGCAAATATGGCATTAACCAGTCACCCCTTAGGTTCCACCAAATTAAATGTTTCTTCCATTGGTCTTGGAACTGTTGAGATTGGTCTGCCTTATGGTATTGGAGTCACTACTCTTCCCACTGACAAAGAAGCAGATCGCATCCTTAAAACCGCTGTAGACTTAGGTATCACCTATTTCGATACTGCCCATAGCTATGGCGTCGCAGAAGAACGTATCGGACGATCTGGCATAGCTCGCCTGCCTCAAATTGTTATTGGCACCAAGTGTGCTCAATTTTTAGAAAAAGGCCAGGATCCGCGCGGCCCGGAATTGGAGCAGGCTATCAGGAGCGAGGTAGAAGAAAGCCTTAGGCGCCTGCGCACCGATTCCCTCCAGCTGTTACAGCTGCATGGCGGATCCGCCGAGCAGTTGGAACGTGGAGAATTAATAGATATTTTGCGACGTATAAAGGATGAGGGGAAAATACAGCATATCGGTATTGCCACACGCGGCACCGATGCACCCCTCGCTGCCATTGAAACCAACTTTTTCTCTACCATTCAAACTGCTTACAGCATTCTTGACCAACGCATGGCAGCTCAAGTCTTTCCCGCTGCTTTTGCCAGTAATATTGGCATCATTAATCGGTCAGTTTTATTAAAAGGAGCTCTCACCTCCTCCGTCTGGCACCTTCCTCCCGCCTTAGATCCCCTAAAAGAAAATTCCGCCCAAGCCGCTGCCATAGCTAAAAAATTATCCACCGACTTGCCCAGCTTAGCCATCCGCTTTGCCACCTCCCATCCCGCTGTCTCCACTATATTAATTGGCACCATCGAACCACGGCATTTACATAGCGCCCTGTCTGCTATCAAAGAAGGCCCTCTTAGCCCACCAGTATTGGGCAAACTATCCAACCTAGCCATTGCCGATCCCAACTTAGTCGATCCGGCCCATTGGCCTTCTGTTTAATTATCTAGATCGCCAGCCAGCGTCCACTACCAGCACTTCACCGGTCATCCCGCGAGAATTATCACTTACCAGAAACAATAACGCATCACTTACTTCCTCTGGTGTAGACATCCGCCCTAACGACGTGTGTTCACTGTATTTCTCCTGAAAATCCTTGGCCTGTTCCCTAACCACTCCCCCCGGCGCTAAAACATTACACCTGATCCCATCCCGGCCAAACTGCGACGCAATGTGTCTGCTCAGCATAATCACTCCAGCTTTCGTCACCGGATAATCAACCGGTTTTTCTGTGCCGGTCGGATAGATTTCCTGTCGCGGCGGTGTTACTCCATAAAACGAAGCTACATTCACAATATTGCCAAAGCCTTGCTCGCACATAATTTTTATCGCTGTCTTACAAACCCGCCAGGTCCCCAGCAAATTAACATTAACACTTTGCTGCATGGCCTCCTCTGGATAATTTACAAACTCGTATTTATTCTGCGCCGCCCCAATATCAAACTTAGGATCGATGGCTGCGTTATTTATAACCACATCAATCTTCCCTTGTTCCTGCCTAATCTCCTTTAATCCTTGATCAATTGAGTCTTGATCAGTAACGTCCATTATCACATCAGCTTCTTTAGCCACATCAGTCACTATCACGACTACCCCGACTTCCCGCAATAAGCGACTAAAGTACTGACCTAAAAATCCGACACCACCGGTCAGTACCACCACCTTGCCTTTTAGACTTTTGTTTTCTCTGCTCATTTGCTCAAGCTAAAGACGTATACTAATAAAGTAGAAGACTACGCGTTATCGTCTATAAGTCAAGTATAGCGCATCTTTAGTTGCACCGCATTTGACTACTTTCTCTCTCACTTTACCTCTTCAAGTCTATGGAAACACCTTATTCGCCACTTCAAACAAATTGAGGTAAACTAATAATTACTAGTTATCTATCTTTTATAGATAAACTACGGGAGGTGATCCTTCATGAATGAGCAAAATACGATGCAGTGGCTAACTTTCGCTCTACTTGTTTTCATTGCACTTACGGTCGGTCTCGCTGTTTTTGGCGGAGGTTTTTAATCTGATGTTACCAAGTAAAAATTAGTCAACGCTTCTTAGCGACTATCACCATTCCTGTTGAAGCTATCCATGGTGATACAATGTTGGCTAATTTTTTTATGGCTAACCCAACAATATTTAGCCGATAAGGCTGGCTTCCTCGTAACCATTTCCAATCCACGTACAGACCATAATGACTATGATCATCTGGCAGTTCATGCGGCTGCTCTGTAATAACCGTAAAACCAGCCTCGTCTAGTTTCCTTCTTAACTCCTGACGACCGAAGAAATAATTAGCGAAAACCGGTCGATTATTTTTTCCCTTGAGCCACCTCTCTAGATCTTTCAATGGAATATAAAAAAATCGCCGCAAGCCATTGATAATTGGTACCTCCAAAAAGAATATTCCATTGGGCATCAAAACACGATTCACTTCTCTTAATGCCTCATCCACCTTATCTTCTACATACTCTAGCGTACCGACCGCTACCACTCCCCCAAAACAGTTGTTTGGATAGGGGATAGCATCAATCGCCGCTATCTTCACCTTTAGGTCAGGATCATACTCCGTCATTGCTCGAACCATGCGCGCTGCGTTATCAATGCCTTCGATGTCATAACCCTCCTCCTTCAAAAAAACAATCCATCCCCCGACTCCGCAACCAGCATCTAACACTTTTTTATCCCGCGGCAAATGACGCTCCATTAGTGGCCAAAAACCTTGTTTACGAAACTCATCGCTGCTCCGACCTGCAATGTGCTCCTGTGCATATCTATCCTCCCAATACTGCTGCGGATCAAATCCCGGTGGATAAAATTTTCTCAGCTTATACATATTATTAGACTATCTAGTAAAAATTATTTTTAAAATATCATCTTACTCATTATTCTTATTGCCAATATTTACGCAAATGCTCCATTCCCTGCAAAAAACCTTTTCCGCCATGCAAATGTCCCTGCCATATTTCTGGTACCATCGTATACTGATAACCTTCTAACTCCCTAAATACCTTCGCCCAATCAATTGTCCCTTCACCAATTTGTAATCCTTCATCCCCAATCCCGCTAGCATCAGACACATGCAAATGGCGAATATAAGGTTTTAATTCTCGTACCATTCTTATTAAATCATAACCGGCAGCATTACACGCCAGTGCTGCATGTGATGTGTCAAAACACATCTTATGTCCCGTCTGATTTAGAAACCGTTTAATTTCTTCATCCAGCAGAAATATATTACCTACCCACTCTCCCCCAAATACCCAGGGCCGCGGCGGCATATTCTCCGGCAGCAGTTCAACATTATTCGTCTTTAGCTGCTGCAGTGTATCCACAAATATTTCTAGCAGCTTTGCCGCATCCGTCGCCGGTTGCAAGGTTACGCCGCAAGGATGAATCACTAACTTCGCCGGTCCCTTGAACGATTCGGCCAGCTGCTCCGCTACCTGGATACTGCGCTGTAATGTCTTAATGGCAATTTGCCGCTCTTCCTTATTCTCCGTCGCCGGATTCAAATACAGCCGGTGCATATACTCTGGCGCATGCACGACCACCTCTTGCTGAAATTTACCCTGGGGCACTTCCTCATCCAAATCTTTATCACTTAAATGAAACTCAAAGACCTTGGGTTCAAAACCCATATATCGTTCAAAATCCTCACGCAGCCGAACCACTGGTCCCCATTTCAATGGTATACCATGTCCGTTGAATGTTTGTAATATCTCGTCCGCTGTTAAATCATCCTCCATCAAAGCTTCGCCCGCGGGTATATCGCGGGGTGCTATGACCCCCACTACTTCTTCCATCCTTTGCGGCGATAAACCCTTCGCGGGACTCCTGGTCATCAACATGTCCCGGGTAATGACCGTTCCATCACTGATAAAAGTTTTTGCCACAATACTCTTGCCCAGTTGCTCCCGATTCATTTGTTCTATCCGAATAAACCTTTTCTGCCCATCCCCTAAGGACTTCTCCACCTGTTGAATGCTCGTTACCATTTCCTTAAACTCCTCTGGCAGTAAACTGGCTTTGTGATCTGGCCCCTCCAGTAAACGGTCGACCGTCAAATGACGTTCGACAATCACAGCTCCGCGCGCGACAGCTGCGATCGCTACCGCTATCCCTCGCTCATGACCAGAATAACCTACCGGCAGACCATATTTACGCAGCCGATCCATAAACTTCAAATTAATTTCATCAAACGGTGCCGGATAAATATTGTTTGTATGCATCAAAGCAAACTTGGTGCCTAAACCTTGCAGCAGCAGCACCATATGGTCAATTTCCTCTTCCCTGCTCATCCCCGTTGAAACAATCATCGGCTTCTTGGTCGCTGCGATAACTTCCAGCAGCTCGTCATTAGTCATGTCCGGCGACCCGACTTTATGTACCGGAATATGCAAATTATCTTCAATCCATCCCACACTCTTCACGTCCCAGCCATTAACCAGAAAAATGATACCTAGCTCTTCCGCATATTTTTCCAGCTCTACAAATGCTTCATCCGGCAACTCAAATTCCTTTAGCAAAGGAATCAAATATTGATATTTCTGTTCAGCACTATTGGGATTATCTAACAGTTTTTTCTGGTAAACTTCCTCCAAATTACGCTTCTGGAACTTCACTGCGTCGGCCCCAGTAGCAGCTGCCGCTTTGATCAACTGTCGCGCCCGTTTGATGCTCCCGTTATGATTAATCGAGGCCTCGGCAATTATAAATACTGGTTCGCCTTCACCTATCCGCCTAGCGCCAATTACTATTTTGTCTGATCGCATAAGAGATTGTTATAGTATATCATCTTCCATCTGTCCAGACTCTTTCCTGTAACTGCTCACTGGTCGAGGAAGACTATTGGCTAAGATAAGACGTTATAATTTTTCACTTTTAAGAAAACCTTCTTTTTCTGGCTCTAAATATGGCTTAACCTAGTAATCCACCCTTAACCTGTGAGCAGTTACTCTTTCCTGTCAGTCTCTGGCGTCTTTGTTACCCATCAAAGCGGCTGCTAAATTGGTTGTTGAGCAGTTCTAACTAACCTTAAAGCCATGTCCGCCACCTAAGACCACATCCCCATCTCCCGGCCTTCCATCCTATACCACGACATCTACTTCTATAGACCGCTATGTATTCGTCATTAAATCCACACCAATACCGTGTTCCTCCATCGCATCGATCTTTTGGGCAACGTTCACATGATCGGGATGTTGCCGATACGCATCGATTGCTTCTTGGCTTTCGGCACGTACCAACACGACATGCGTGTATCCCGCAGAATAGCGAGAACTGTTTCTACCAGTGCTAATATCTACCACGCCAGGTACTTTGTCCTTGAGCGACTCCACTTCCCGAAGTGCACGCTTAATTTCCTCGGGCTCGACACCCGGTTTCCACCTAAAAAGCGCGATATGTATGTACATTTTTCCCTCGCAAGACCAATCGCCGGCGTACACAGCTTCCATCAACATTCATTCCCCCGCCTTGCGGATCTTTCTTAATCGGCATCCCGCAACTTTGGCAATTTTTATATGTTTCATCCATTAAAACTATCTGTTTAAATAAGTAATCGTTAATTGTAAAAACGTGGCAAAACCTACCCACAACAAATAAGGTATTTGCAGATAAACAAGGTAGCGTCGGTATGAATATATGGCCGCCATCCCCCAAACCAATGTTCCCAATACTAATAATATATCAGCCGCCGCCAGAAGATTACTTTTTAACCCAAATTGCAGCGGCGTAAAAGCAGCATTGAAGACAAGATTTAGCACAAACGGCCAGACCACATAACCTGGTACTTCTCTTCGCCAAGCCATGTAAAAAACTTTGCCGAACGAGAACGCAATCAAAGCATAAAGCACTATCCACACCAGACCAAAAATTTCCGCTGGCGGCGACCATACTGGCTTACTCAGCTGCGCATACCAGTCATATTCATTCATAAGTAAATTATATACTACATCTCCATAAAGTTCCCCCATTACAACACCCATTACAACGCCGTCCGCACTTTCTATTATTTTTTACCATAAATTACTGTCAACTTTTTACCCTCAAAAATCAGGCGCTCATCTAGTGCCTGATCATTAACTTGAAAATTTGTCAGGTATTTAATCCTCGTCCCGATACGAAGACAGCCAATCCATTAATTTTTTCCGGTGCCGGTTTATAGTCCATTCACTGCCTTCTTTAAAAAGCGCTGGATATAATGCTTGAAATTTTTTCAATATCTTAAGTGTAGCCCGTGGAAAAGAAGCAGGGATGTTTTCATTGTAATATTTTATAAAGCCATCAGTCGTAGCTCCGATAAAATTTACATCCTCCTCCTGGTTTTTCTTTTGTTTCACTCGTATATAGTACCACAAAGCAAGTATATATACAAGGGCCAAAATCGTAAACACTCACTCCTCCGAAGTCATTCCCGCGAAAGCGGGAATCCAGAGCCATTTTTTATGATTAGCTGGATTGCCCGGTTAAGCCGGGCAATGACAAGAAAAAACTTAACTAAGCATAAATAATTAAGATAACTTCGCTAGCGTGAGTGTTTACCAAAATCGGGGTATTCCTAATACGACCGCTGGCCTTCATTTGCACTATAATATTAAGGCTTACGCATGTTGTGGATGCCAGGTAAACTTAGATATAATCAAACTGTCCTATGCTTACCTTGTTAAACCATATTTCCCTTTGGGGAGCCTTCTTTTTAGCCGGCTTCGTCCTGGGGTTTTTCATCGTCTGGACTCTAGCGTCAGCGAGTAACACAAAAGTGCGGTAAGGTATGGCCATCATTATTATTCTGCAAACTCTATCCTATGTGGTTCTTTATGCCATTACCGGGTTCGGCCCAGGAATCATGCTAGGGATTATTGCCGGCAACACCATGGGTGCATGGGGCAAAAGTTCAATTAGTGATAAATATGCCAAAAACATAAAATCAGCTGATACCCATAACGCCCAGTGGCATCCGACGCATAATAAATGGCGCACTCCTAAACATTAAGCCTCACCCGTCATCAACTTTTTCGTAATAAATATTAGTTTTTTATTTTACTTGAGGAAGTCCCTGCTAAATTCTAACTGACCTCAAGTACTTCTCCTTCCTCCGGCCTCGTCACTGTCCATTCTGGATGAGCTTGTTGCAATTGCCTCCTAAAATCGCCTGCTTGATGCGGCTCCCCATGTACCAAGGCTACTTGTTTTAATCCCTTGATGCGTTCTAAGTAATGCTGTAATTGATCACGATCGGCATGCGCCGATAGCTCATTAAGTAATTCCACCTGCGCCTTAACTCTTATCTGCTCGCCAAATATCTCCACACTTTTTGCCCCTTCTAATATCCTGCGTCCTAACGTCCCCTCTGCTTGGTAGCCTGTCACAAAAATTACGTTATTTGGATCAGACAAATTGTGCTTCAGGTGATGCACCACTCGTCCGGCTGACATCATACCCGAAGCGGAAATCACCATGAAAGGACCTGGCTTTTTATTCAAACTCATCGATTCGCTGCGTGACGTAACATAGCGCAAATTACTAAAAGCTAGCGGCCTGTCATCTGCTCGCGGAAAATCTGTCCAAGACTCCTCGTCATAATCATCACGATGATGCCGATAAACCTCTGTTAAATCAGTTGCCAGGGGTGAATCAACATATATCGGAAATCGAGGGATTTGTTTATCATCAACCATTTTATGCAACCAATAAACCAGCTCTTGGGTCCTGCCCAAAGAAAAAGCTGGCACAATCATTTTGCCGCCTCGCGCACACGTCTGCTTCATTACGTCTGCCATTCTGTCTAATGCCTGCTGTAATGGCTGATGCTTGCGGCTGCCATAAGTGCTCTCACAAATGACAAACTGCACTTCTTCAGTTGGCACCTCTGGATCAAAGAGCAGCGGCATGCCCACTTGCCCTAGGTCTCCTGTATATGCCATCGTGATATCGCTCGACTTAAACCGCAACACACTAACCGCTGATCCTAAGATATGACCAGCGTCATAAAACTTGAGCTCCGTATCATCGTCAATCTTATACCACTCCTTACTCTCTCTCACGTATGGCACCTCCACAAATTGCTCCATCACCGGCGCCACATCTTCTTCGACAAACAAAGGTTCTCGCTCATCCGGTGCACCAATTTTATGTTTCCGTCTAAACTCTGCATCACCCGCTTCAATACCCACCATGTCCAACAACATATAATTAACTACTTCTTTAGTTGCCGCGGTCACAAAAATCGGCCCGGCAAAACCCCGTTTTACTAAAACCAACAGCATCCCACAGTGGTCGATATGTGCATGCGACAACACTACCCGATCAATCGTTTCCGGTCGAAAAGGTAAGACGCGATTTCTTTCCCGCACATCAGACAACCCCTGAAAGGTGCCGCAGTCCAGCAAGGTTCGCTTGCCATTCACTTCCACTAAATGCTTAGACCCGGTTACACCGCCTGCTCCCCCATAAAACGTCACTGTTAGCATAATAATCTCCCCTAACTTAGCCTTGTCCTAACTGCCCGCTAATAAACTTCTAAGCGGTTTACTCAACAATTATCTTTCCCGTCTGATCCACAGATAAGTGATCGTGAAAACTCCACTCTCCTGGTTGGTCAAATTGAAAAACGTAACTTTCTCCGGTCGCTACTCCGCTGCCCGCATCAAATCCCGCTAAACCATCATGAGCCGGATGCGGATCTGACGCCGGCCAATGCAACGCTTGCCCATCATTAACAAAACTTACTTTTGTTCCAGCCTTGACCGTTATCAGCGAAGGAAAGAATCCGGTATCAGTCATAGATACCACCACCCCCGGCTGATCAACTGTTGTTTGGCTATCTTCCTTAGTTTCATTATTAGTTTGATTCGCATTTTCATCCTGCGCTCCGCTAACCACCCCATTCTTTTCGTTATTTTTATTCGCTGCCGGAATTTCTGGTTCTACAGACACACCCGCCTCATCGTCGATAATCGGCGGCAAACTATCCGGTTTCATTTGAATAAACTGCGTACCAGCCTCGTTCACATTATTATCAGTAACCTGGGCCGGACTATCTGCTTCCGGCACGGTTGCTCGATACGACCAATAACCTCCAAACACAACTAATAACACTATCACCAACCCAATTAAACCGATATTCTTCATCGCCAATATTATATCAACTTCGTTTCTTTTTCACCAGCTTTCATCGCCACCCGGCCGTACAATACTCACACACGCCGCATCCCGCTTCCTCTTCCATGAACCGCAAAGTTTTAATATCTGCCCATACCCCTTCGATCGTTTCCTTCAATTCCGCCACTTCTTTGGGTGTAATTACATAATCCATCCGGACCAGTTTCCCCCGACGCTTACTCGGCTGAATAAAATCCAACACGCCGCTCACCATCTGATGATTAAATCTTTGCGATTCGTCGCACAGCAATTTATAAAACACCAACTGCCGGTAATACTTTCCGCCCGGTCGGCTTTCTTTATAAGCACTGTCTGGATTACCTGTCTTATAATCCACTACTTTCACCTGTTCATTATTCAGGTATTCAATTTTGTCTAATTGCCCGGTTAACGGTAATTCCCCCACCATCACCCCATGCCGTCGAAAACTATATTCCAGCTCAATCTTTTGGCTAGGCGCTATTCCATAAAACCGGAAATATTCTCGCAAAGCCGCCTCACCCATCACCAAACTGTCTTTCCTATCCTTCACCGACAATATTTCCCGTCGCAGCCGCTTGTTAAAACGGTCTAACAGAAATTTTTCTGACACTTGCTTAGTCTGCTTAGCCATCTGCCACGCATCATATAACGCACCATGCACCGCCGTACCAAAAGCCAAGTGCTTATTTTTAGCCGCCGGTACATGCAAAAAACTACGGTAATAAAACATCCGGGGACACTCTAAATAGTAGTTGAGATGCGTTACGCTCATAATGTAATTTTTTAATTTCTCATCTGCCCAGCCTCTAATCATCTCGCTATTAACTTTGCTTTCCGTCCGCCGATGCGCCACGTGTGCTCGCTCTTGGATATGAGTTTGGTCAGCCGGCCAAACCTTCTGTTCCACCAGCTCTGTGCCAATTTCACCCCGGAACTGCGCCGGTATTTGCTCGCGCCCGTTAACGTTATATTGGGAATAAGACCAATATAACCGCTTTTTTGCTCTCGTTAGTGCGACATAAAATAAGCGTCTTTCATCCTCATCATTTTCCTGTCCTGTCACAGGATCAAACCTCACAATGCCAGCTGGCAGGGATAATTTCGTCCGGCTCTGCTGGTTGCCCCAATGCCTATCCACCAGCTTAATAATAAAGACGTGCTCAAATTCCAAACCCTTTGCTTTATGCGCCGTCATTAAACGAACCGCCTTACTGCCCGTAAGTCCTGCTTCGGCCGTTAATGGCAAACGATTCTCTTCCATTAAAGCCAATCGATCGATAAAATCCTCCATTGTTAAATCCGGCTTTCCTTCACTCATTTGTTTCAGCTCACCAAATAAGGCATTCAGCGCATGCAGAATATTCAATCCGTTCGGTTCATGTAAAATTCGTTTTAACAACCCTGTGTCATTCAGCAATTCGTCAAACACATATATTAACGGCTGGTTGACCAAAATCCGCTTCCACTTGGCAACCTTCGTTGCCCATTCCATAAATATTTCTGGCTGCTCGACTTCCGCCTGCTTTAGCTTTTGCTCATTCATAATCACGCCCAGCAGCCCCTCGCGGTTATGGCCAGCAAAATAAATCACTTTCAAAACGTCTAAGGGTTTAAATCCCCACCAATCATATTGCAAAACGTCAGCTAACCTCTCTTCATGCTCCAGGTTTATCGCCCATTCCACTAAACGTTTAAATTGCTGAACCCGGACCTCACGCAGCACGTTAAATCCCACCTGCAAAGCGACCGGTATTCCCATTTTAGTTAGTATTTCACCCATCTCTTCTATGTCTCTGTTGTAGCGTCCTAACACCGCTATTTCAGCCAACGCCACTCCTTCTTCAATCAAACCTTTAATCCGCTGTGCCACACCGTATCCTTCCATCTCCTCCGTCTCAAATTTCATCTCCTCTATCTTTTCTGTCTGATTGCCATTCGCTGCCGTTAATGTTGCTTTGGTTCCTGGCACATAACGCGCCACCGATTCCCGATTATGGCTAATCAGCTGCGCGGCAGCATCCAAAATTAATTGGTGGCTGCGGTAATTCTTCTTCAGTGCAATTACCTTTATTTGTTTCTGGTAACGCTGCCAAAAACTAAGTAAATTTTCTAGTGATGCGCCTTGAAAACGGAAGATTGATTGTTTATCATCACCTACGACGAATACGTTAGGCGCATCGTGCCAACAACTGATCAAATTGACCACCTCATTTTGCGCTCCGTTAGTGTCCTGGTATTCATCGACTAATATGTATTGCCACCTCTCTTGGTTTTGCGCCAGCAATTCATCATCTTTTTCCAATGCTGCTAACACCTGCATTATCATGTCATCAAAGTCATATCGTCCCATCTCTTTCAGTCGTTTCTGATAACCTTGGTACAGCTGCACCAGTTGCTCTTGCCGCGGCGCTTGTTTAGTAATCCCGTCTAAAAGATTTTTTAACTTATTCTTAAATTGGGTTCGCGCCTTCCCCAGCTCTCTTTTGTTTTCTGCCTGCTTCTCCGCCTCTGCATAGTCCACCACTACTTCCTGAACCTGCTGCCATACTGCCTTTCTTGCCATAGTAACCCGTTGTCGTCTCTTGAGCTCTTCAATTAAAACATTGATTGCCTGCTCTGTTCTATCAGTTGCCCGCTGCCCACAATAGTCACTCACCAGTGGCCCAATTTCTTCAATTAAAGTTCGGCTGCTTTGCACTAACTGTTTTAATTCCTCCGCCTCGACTCCTTCCTTTTTCAACCACTGCAAGTTTTCAATAATGTCCGGTAAAAATAAATAGGGACTGCCAAAAGGTTTCAATGGACTAGTTGCCGGAAGCCGATCTATCTCATCACACAGCATCTCAATCCGTTCCGCTTCAGACAACGCCTGCCATTCCCGCGCCAAAGCAAATTTTTCCGGATTCTCTTGAATGATGTCGTTACAAAAAGCATGGAAGGTACCAATTCGTACCCGATATGCGTCCGTGCCAATTATATTCAGCAGCCTCTCTCGCATCGCGGCGGCGGCTGACTCCGTAAACGTTAAACATAAAATGCTGCTCGCGTCAGTATCCGTCTGGCGCAAAATGTTAGCGATCCTCATCGTTAATACTTGTGTTTTTCCCGTACCCGGCCCGGCCATTACCATCACCGGCCCTTCAATAGTATCCACCGCCTCGCGCTGCTCTGGATTAAGCTGTTTATAAAGCTCCGCGAAATGGGCACGCAGTTCCTGCCTAGCTCTTACATGGTCATTTACTTGTTGTCTTAGCTTGATCATCCGTCTGCTTAAAATACCACCACAATCCCACTCCTGCTACTATAATCGGTACCGTATACCATTGTCCGCGTGTCAGACCCGATACGATCGGCCAAGCCTGCTCGCGCCCATACTCAATCAAAAAACGCAGAACCCCGTACATCCCTAAAAATAATGCCGTCGTCTTTCCTGCTCGTCCTTTTGCTCGACGCAAATGCCACCAAACAACTCCGGCAATCACTAAATCTTTCCCTACTGCCAAGATTTGCGCTAGCAGCGTAGTAAATATTTCTTGGTTAATCACATTGCCAATCCGCCCCAAAGACAAACCAAGTGCTATCGGTACCACCACTACATCCATCAATTGCCAATAATTTAATTTTTGTAACCGGCTTGCCAACCATAACGCTATGGCCACACCAACAAACCCGCCATGACTAGCCATACCGCCTTGCCCTAAATTAAAGATTTGCCCGGGTTGCTCCCAGAAATATTCTCGACCATACAATAGCACATACCCCAGCCGTCCCCCGATCAGCACCCCTGCCATCACCCATGTAACGACCTCTAGCCACTCGCCTGCCCTAAGGTGTAATCCCCGATACTTTTGCAGTCGGAGCGCTAGCCCAAGGCCCATCCCAAACGCCAGCACATACAACACCCCATACCAATGCACTGACCAGCTGCCAATACCCAGTGCTACTTCTCGGCTGGGAAATAACTCAATCATTCTTATAGTTCAACACATCTTTGCCAAGAAAAAAAGGCGAGTCTGTTTGCTTAGAGTAAAGCAGTGAACAGATTCGCCTAAAGAGAATATCTCGATGCCTTCGCTATTTTCGGGTCGGCGGCAGGTAAACACGGACATTGGGCCCAGGAGCTTTGTGACGCCGTATCGTTTTTGGGGGGTTATAGAAGATACCCTCTCCAGAACCGCTGGTCACCAATCGCTTCTTGTTCTTCCCATCAGGTTTCTTCGTCATTCCAATACTCCAATGAGATCAAGGAAAAAAGCAACAACACCCGCTACCATCGTTAAACACCAGCAACAGCTTTCGCCCGTTTCCTCTTCCGTGTTCCCGTCGAATAGCGATCCAGTACTGTTAAGTTCATACTGCTCAGACCCGGTACTAACTTCTCGACCATCTCTCTTGTTGGAACGCAAGTTTCGTGGCCATTGACATGCTCCGGTAAACAAACGCACAATTTCCCCCGCTTTCGTACGATCGCCAGCCAGGTATCGTGCTTAATCTGTTTTCCGGATAAACAACACGTCATTCCTTTGCACATCCTTCTCACATCCCCATCACTAATGTCCCGTCCAAACATGGATCGGAAAGAGAATTCATGCAGCTTACCCATACCAACGTCCTTGCAAAAAAGGCCTCGACATAACATAAAAGGAACCACACATAAGGATTGTGCGAGCATTTATAAATTTTGTCAAAACTAGCTGACAAAATAAACTAGTGCCTCTGTCTCATTTTTCTATCAATATTATGGCCCATTAAAGCCTATTTTACTTATGGTTTATTGACATAAACCATCCTAGTTGGATAGGCGATTTCAATGCCATTTCTCTCAAACGCCTCCTTAATACCCAACAGCACCCGTTGATTGACATCCATATATACCTGATAATCATTCGACTTCACATGATAAACAACCTCGAAGCTCAAGGATGACTCGGCCAGCTCTTTCAAATGCACCCGATCAAACTCGATTTTATCCTGCATCTCAATTACCTCCCTAATAAGCTCGGGTACCTTCTTTACCTTTTCTGTTAAGGTCTCATAAACAATGCCTATTTTAAACGTTACCCGCCGCTCTTTCCTTCTCCCGATATTCTTTATAACCACTCCGGTCACTTCCCGATTCGGCACTATGACCTCTTCTCCGTTTAAAGCTCTAATCCGCGTCGTCTTTATACCAATCTTCTGTACCGTTCCCTTGTTGCCATTTAGCTCAATAAAGTCGCCCGGCACAAAAGGTTTATCAAAAAAGATCGCTAACGAGCTGAATAAATCCGCTAAAACATTTTGCGCCGCAAGCGCAATAGCAATACCACCAATCCCCAAGCCAGCAATTAAAGATGTCACATTAACCCCGAAGTTCTGCAGTAAGAATAAACCTCCCAGCAGCCATAGTCCCGCTCCCGCTAAACTGTGCACTAGCTGAATAGCCGCCTGGGCTCCGCGGTCGCTCTTGGAGAGGCGCTGCTCAACATAAAAATCAATGAGAATTCTTAAAGCGAGCACCGCTTGATAAACCAGCCAAGTGATCAATCCTAAATCGACTGCCCTGGCCGCGATGCCTTCGATCTTCAAGTAGCTCAGTGCAATATAAAATGCGACATACCAGTAAAAAGGTGGCCTGATGGTTTTAATAATTGTCACCATCGCATCGTCCCAGTTCGTTTCTGTTCTTTTTATCACGTCCTCAACAGAGCGTAGCGCTGCCCACTGCAGCCCTTTAAAGATGAGCACGAACAACGCAAATAATACGACCGCCATTAAGTAGTCATATAAGGCATTACCAAAAAGTATTGTGTCCCAAATCGGACTATTGAAAAGCCAATCTCTCATTACTCAACATTATACCATAGCACCCCAGTCATTCGGCTCTAATTTACACCACACTAACACTCCGCCTGTCACTGACTTCCCTTAATTTATTTATGCTGCTTCAGCTTACCGGCCCCACCTTAATTGTTTAGTTTCTGCTATAAATACTTGTCTACTGCGGCCTTAACAGCCTCATAAGGCTGCGCTCCCGACAAAGGCTCCTTCTCTCCATTAGGCCCGATGATCACGCTATAAGGTGTCCCCTGTCCACCCGCCACAGCTGCATCCTGTATATCACTAGCAATTCTCGCTTCATATTTCTTTGACGACAAACATGTCGTAAACTGACTTACTCCGACCACCCCCGCCTTCTGGGCTAATGCGGGTAATTTGTCCTCGGCTAGCTCTTCTCCTGTTTGTACCTTCTCCAGCAGGTAATCCAATGTTTCCCAGAACTTACCCTGTTCTGCCGCGCATTCCGTTGCCAAAGCAGCCACCTTAGCATTTGGATGTAATTGCTCTAACGGGAAATGTCTATATACCCACCTTACATCGTTTGGATAGGTATCAAGTACTTTCCTTAGCGTGGGATGAAACCTTTTGCAGAATGGACATTCAATGTCGGAATACTCAATTATTGTGACCTTAGCGTTAGCTGATCCTCTAACATGGTCCTTTTCGTCAACTGCCCTTAAGTCACCCACCACCGCTCCCGCTACCTGTCCATCGTCCGCTGGCTGTACCGCTGCTGCAGTCGGTTCATTAACTTCTTTAGTACCTCCCTTTCCTATCGGCGACCCACTAAAATAAATCGCCCCCGCTATTAACGCTCCTGCTACAACAATAGCTACAGGCACCCCCACCGCTGATTGCGTGTCGGCAACTGTTGTCAGTTTATCTTCAGTCATAAATTAAATATATAAATAATTATCAAATCATTATAACTAAGCTCACTTAATACACAAGTGCAGTGCCCGTCCAAGTGCACGTTCAAGGTACGCACGTTCAGGGTATCCCGCCTATCGTTACACTACTTACATGGAGCCCCATCCCGCCCCCTGGACTGGGAGCGGAATCCCGCGTAGCAGCCAACTGTCAATCTCACTTGCTCCGCTATCGGCGGAGCTACCCTCCCTTGCTCACGGAGCTTTGAATGGCAGCGAGGGATTATCCCATTCGCACCTTGTCTTGTCGGCCAAAGCATTGGCGACAGCTGATTCAACCACCACCAGCGGGGTAGTTTTCTGCACCGTGGAATAAAATTTCCTTTAGCTTTTAATCGAGCGAAGGAGGGAACTTTGACATTTACACTTTAGAGTTCGTTGTTTGAAGGATCGTGCTACTCTGGTCCTTTCTGTTTGTTAAGTTTATTATCGTTATATCAAAGTTTACCCCCAGGAAATCCCTTCAGAATATTTGAACTTTGTCATTTGAATTTTATACTACATTCATGTTTCTCTTTCTTGATATTGGCGGCACCAACACACGTATTACCACCACGTCTTCACCAGATGCGTTTACCCCGCCTGTTAAATGCCCTACCCCGCCAATTTTTACCGAAGCTATCGCTGCCCTCTCCGCCCAAATCCTTCCTCTAGTTGCTGACCAGCCGATTCAAGGTGTCGTTGTTGGCTTGCCCGGAACCATGAATAAAGAAACGGGTCGCTTAGCCGCCTCGCCAAATTTAAGCGACTGGATCGGTCATCCTATCCAAGAAGAGCTGGAGAACCTGACGCAGGTTCCGGTTCGCATTATCAATGACTCTGCCCTCGCTGGCCTGGGTGAGGCCTGCAGTGGAGCTGGCCGTGATTTCGATATTGTTGCCTATTTAACTATCAGCACCGGTGTTGGCGGCGCACGCATTGTCAATCAAAAGATTGATGCTAATTCGTATGGCTTTGAGCCAGGCTTCCACATTATCGATGCCAGCGGTACTCTCTGCCCCGACTGCCATAGCCCTTCTTCACTCGAAGACTTAGTCGGCGGTGCCAGTATCGCCAAACGATTCAATTGCCACCCCAAAGCCATTA
Source organism: Candidatus Andersenbacteria bacterium RIFCSPHIGHO2_02_FULL_46_16 (assembly GCA_001817065.1). GTDB lineage: Bacteria > Patescibacteriota > Andersenbacteria > UBA10190 > UBA10190 > UBA10190. The sequence goes on along the minus strand of MHHQ01000009.1, from coordinate 22,645 downwards.
AGGATCCGCAAGTATGGTCATCACTAGCTGAGTGGCTCGCTTACGGTTTAACCAATATCACTTTCTTATGGTCCCCTTCTGTTATAGTCCTGGGTGGACCCATGATGAGAGACATCCCCCTAGGTCAGGTTATCAAAGCGACCACCAATCTTACTTCTTTCATACCCACCCCACCCGTCATCAAACCAGCCACACTCGGCGACGATCGAGCATTTTATGGTGCGTTAGCGTTAGTTAAAGACTCAATCAAGTGATCCCCCATCACCAGCCTGACTAATTTCCGCTCCGTTGCTGCTAAAATTATCTAATGGAGCCCCCACCCCGCCTGCGGCGGGGTGGTTTTCTGCACAGTGGGATCACCAGTTCAAAACCATCTAAATCAGAATATTGTGAGTGTTTTATAAATATCGCCGCCAAACAATCAAGTCAATTCCCAGCAGCAAAAAACACAGAGCCGCCGATAACATACAGTAGGGACAGATTGCTTTGATTACAAACAGCTGCAAATAAACTAAATAAAACGACACCATTGCTCCCACCACTGTTAGCCGCAGTGATAAATGAAGCCACCTCAATCGCTTCCCCTGTAGGTACGCCACCCCCAGTATTACTAACAGCAGATAATAAATAATTCCCAACGAAGCCGTCGGTACTGGACCAATCTGGGCATACTTGCTTCCCAGCACTGTCTGACACCCGTCAGTTAGAGAACAAGGCGGCCACGCACCCCGCAAATATTCTGCCGCTAAGAACGTAGCCAAAAACAAACCGATCACCGCCAACCCAATCTGTCCACCCACTAACCAGCTAGGTCCCTTCTCCCAACTCTTGTCTGATAAGCTGTTCAAGTTGTTCATAAGACCGAGCTTCAATCTTTTTGCCATTTAATATAAACGACGGCGTTGAGGTCAAACCTAACCCGACTGCCTCTGCATAGGAAGCATTAATCTTTTCCTGAATCTCCTTAGCTTCACTATCTGCCTGAAATCGCCCTAAATCCAAATATAGTGTTGTCGCATAATCTGTAAACAATTTCCGAGCTTCGTCACTCTCCGACCAATCACTCTGCCGCTCATATAATATATCATGCATCTCCCAAAACTTATCTTGTTTACCCGCTGCTTCAGCCGCATAAGCTGCTATCTCGGCATTGCGATGAATTTGCTTAAGAGGAAATTGGCGGTAGACAAACTCCACCCGATCACCATAAGAACTGCTTAATTTTTCTACCACCTTGCTGAAAATAGCACACGCTGGGCACTGAAAATCAGCATATTCCACCAAGACAACCTTCGCTGCTGGATTACCTTTAATCCAATCATCTGCCCTAATTTGCATCCCCTCGACTGCCGCCCCGGTACTGCCTGGTTGCTCCCCACTCAAATTGACGGCCAAGAAAATAATACCGGCGAGCCCCAATGCCACCAGACCCCACACCACCGCCCGTTTAATCCGTTGCTTTTGCACCTCGTTTGCTCTTAACCGTTGTTTTTCCTCTCGCCGTTGTCGCTTTCTTTCCACCTTTTTCACAGCTTTGTTTTCTTCCACAATCCCGCTATTCTCTATTTGCTCATCCATACCAAACTATAAACATATTACTTTTAAACCTTTCGCTACTTTATGACCAGCTTACTGTTACAAGTCAAGGATAAAACATCTATCCCCCCAACCTCACAACTAATTATATCTCTATATACCTAATAATTGCGCAATCTTCTGCTGATCAAAACCAATTACTGAGTCTCCGTCAATATTAATGACTGGCACTCCGCTCTGTTGTGTCTTTTTCATCATTTCCTCCCGCGCCACTAGATCTGTCGCTACATTTTTTTCCTCATAGGCAATATTATTCTCAGCGAAATAAGCTTTGGCGAGATGACAATATCCGCAGGTTGGTGTTGTATAAATTACTACATTTGGCATAAGTTATATATTTAATGATAAACTATTACCTACTATCCTTCGCGGTCACATGTACTCCTGTTACGATCCGCTGCAGCGCACGAACCAATGGCATATCTCTAGCTACAACATAGCAAATCATCTGTCCACGTCGTTCTTTTTTAACCAATCCACTCAATTCCATAATTCGAAGCCCTTGTGATGCTGCCGGTACGGAAACCTCTAAAACATTGGCCAGATCAGTTACGCACAAGTCTTCGTACTTTGTCAACAACCGAAAGATTTTTAACCGGCCAGTATCACTCAAAGCATTCAACATAACTGCCAACTGTACACTGCCCTTGCTGACATCATTCTTTATAATCTCGGCTTGCTTCTTAGTTAACATCCTACTACATTTATTAATAGATTAAGCAATCACTTAATAATCATTATCCATCATAAAACACTTGTCAACACTATTGATTTTATATTTAAACATTATCCATGTCTAAGAAAAAAAATTCACCTTTCTTTAGTTTCACTTCCACCTTGGAGCAAGTGGGACGATCAATTGATGCTCACCCTGACATCATTGCCCTTCTTTCCGTACCACAAAAAGTGATTGAGGTTGAGTTGCCGATCGAAAAAGACACTGGTGAGATTGCTATCTATCAAGGCTACCGCGTTCAACACAACAACGCACGCGGCCCCTATAAGGGCGGTGTTAGATTTCATCCCAATGTAGATTTAGACGAAATGAAGGCATTGGCTGCCTGGATGACACTAAAAACAGCTGTTGTTAACATACCCTTCGGAGGTGCTAAGGGAGGTATCACTATCGATCCCCAGCAATTAAGTGACCGCGAGTTGCAGCGTCTAGCCCGCCGTTACATCGCTCAGCTGGGTAATAATATCGGCCCTACTAATGACATTCCTGCTCCTGACGTTAATACAAATTCACAAATCATGGCTTGGTTTACCGATGAATATTCCCGTCTCAATAACCATCACGAACACATCACCGCTACCTTTACCGGCAAACCCATTGCCCTAGGTGGCAGCTTAGGTCGCGAAGCCGCCACTGGCCTGGGTGGATTAACTGTTCTGCAAGAATACCTCGCGCAAACCAAACAAACCCAGTCTAATCTAACCATAGCCGTTCAAGGGTTCGGGAATGTGGGATCAAATTTTGCTTGCTTAGCCGATCAGTCTGGTTTCAAAGTCGTGGCTATTTCTGATGCCGAGGGTGGTATCTACCACCCTCAAGGCCTTGACATCCCATCTGTTATCAAGGCTATCCAGCACGGTGGTAAACTAGATCGCAATCTCTGCTACCCCAAACTGTCTGTTGAACAAGCTGGTTCTTCCGCTGATGATAGCTGCCAGCAAATTTCCAACCAGGAACTCCTTGAACTTAAAGTAGATGTACTAGTACCCGCCGCGATCGAAAACCAAATTACTGCGGACAACGCGGCGCAAATTCAAGCCCGGCTCATATTAGAACTCGCTAATGGGCCAACGACCCCCGCCGCTCAAGACATCCTTGATCAGAAAAAAATCCCCGTCATTCCTGACATTCTAGCCAATGCTGGCGGAGTCACTGTTAGTTATTACGAATGGACGCAAAACATTCAGAATTTGTACTGGAGCGAAAAAGCCATCAACTCTAAACTAAGACAGAAAATGCAGGAATCGACTCGGGATGTTCTAAGCGAGCAATCACCATCCGGTAATCTTCGCCAAGCCGCTTACGCCCTTGCCATTAGGCGCCTCCAGCAATCTATGTTGCTGCGCGGTTGGGTACGCCCACGTCCTCAAGACACAGCCGGCCATTCCTTATCTCATTGATAACAACCACTCTCGATTAATCATCGCATGCTTAGGCGCCTCCTTTTTCACGCCCCCCTGATAACATCCTTATTGTTGTATACTGTCACTATCCATCCTTTTAGTTGGGAAATTTTTCGCTAACTTATTTTTACCCCATCAAACACTTTATGAATAAAGAATTTGTTATCCTCTTGTTTTTCATAATCCTAGTTGCCTTTGCCTTGTTAGCCGGCATAATTTTGACTCGCCCCCCATCCCCTCCTCCCGATCAATTAGTTGTTGCCGCTACTATTTTTCCTTTAGCCGATATCACGCGACAAATTGCTGGACCGCATGCCCAAGTCGTTCAATTAATTCCCAGCAACTCCACTGCCCACTCATTTAACCTGACCCCCCAGCAAATCCGACAATTAACATACGTGGTAACCACCTTTGCCATCGGACATGGTTTAGACCAACGCGTTACTGACGCCACCCTTAAAGCCATTGGCGATGAACGAGGCGTCAATTCTGCTTTTAAGACCTTGCCTTACTCAACCATCATAGTCGATCAAAACATTACTCTGCGTGAATTTGGCCCCAATCTCGAGAACTCTGATCAAACCGATTCCGATCACGAAAGTTCCAACGAAGATCCGCATTATTGGTTAACAGTACCCAATGCACAGGCTATCGCGTCCACCATCGCCCAAGAACTAATCCGCATCGATCCTACCAACACCACCGATTATCAAACCAATCTTACCAATTACCTCCGCTCGCTCGACCAGCTGGAACAGGAACTCCAACAGTTAGCTTCCCAAGCCACCCAGCGTAACTTTATTGCCGTGCATGATGCCTGGTCATATTTTGCGCAACATTATGGTCTCTCCCTAGTCGCTACTTATGAACCGTTGGAAGGTCGCACCCCTACCATCAATGATCTGCAACGACTGCAACAGCTAATCCAGCAGTACCAGATAAAATCTTTCTACACCGAGCCGCAAAAAACAACCTCTGCCGGTATCCGTCTAATGCAGCAGGAATTTGAGTTAAAAATTATGACCATTGATCCAACCGGTGGCATTGATCCTCACGATAGCTACATCGACTTAATGCTGCGAAACATGCAAGCTATAACTGCCGCCAACTAAAAACTTCATTGTATAAATTATTATTTACCTTTAGACTTAGTTTAATGCTGATAAGGATCAGCAAATATTAGTAATAACTTATCTTACTCAAGAGGAGGTGATCTTTTATGGATGATGAAACAATGCCAGAAGAAACCCCGGTAGCTCCAACCGAAGAAACTCCAGAAGAGACCCCGGCTGTTCCAGCCGAAGAAACTCCAACGGAAACTCCGGCAGAGGGCGATGAGGCAGAGACAACTGTCTAGCCGAATTTTTTAGTTGTCAGCAAACGCCCCAGTTTCTACTCGGGCGTTTGTTCTATCTATGACCAATCTATCTTATAATACAACCACCCTCGAGTTGCTTTTCACGTAAATATTACAATCAAAGACCATGCAATCAGAATTTGTCTTAATAGATTTCGACGGAGTAATCGTTGATTCTTTTCGCCTCTGTTTCGATATCGTCTCTCGGATAAACCCCCAGGAGTCAGAACAATCTTTTCGCCAAAGATTTGCTCGTGATAGTTCCCGAGCGGATATGCTGCAGAAATTATCCCACGCTGGTTTTGATTTCTTTACTGAATATTCCAAAGGTATCATTGACCGGCCGCTAATTGCCGGCATGGCGGATGCTCTAGAATTCATCGGTGCTAATTTCACCACTATTCTGGTCTCCTCCACCACTAGTCCGCCCATTAAGCAATACCTGCAAAAACATCACCTAGCTCGCTATTTTAGCGCGATTTTTTCCAATGACTTTCCCAACTTAAAGTCAGACAAATTTTCGCTTCTCCTGCAGCATTACCAGGTTCAGCCGACTGAATGCGTTTTCATTACCGACACCTTAGGTGATATTATGGAAGCACAGCAGGTGCTTATTCCTTGTATCGGCGTCACCTGGGGTTATCACAACGAGTCTCTCCTTAAACAAGGCAACCCGCAATCAATTATCGATTACCCCTCTCAACTTAAAGGCGCCATTGAAGAAGCGCTGGACTTTTCTCTCGAGTACGACGAGCACTAAACTCGCCTCACCCTTAATACTTGGGTGGCTTTTCCTTCTTTCGTGCCCGCACGTTAGTCACTCTGGCCAACACATACAACAGACTGGATAGTCTATTTAAATAGGCTAAAGCCGCCTCCCCAATTTTAAGTTCCCCTTCGTTCAGTCCCTTATTAATACATCGTTCAGCTCGACGTGCTATTGTGCGTGCCACATCCAGCATAGCCGCTCTCTTAGTTTCTCCAGCTAAGACAAACCCCTTAATAGGTGCCAGTTCAGCACTAAACTTTTTTATATCTTTTTCCATCCGTTGCACATCCCTAACTCGAACCGTTTTATCCGATCCCGCTATCTCTGCTTGCAGCACAAATAATACTTGTTGGGCCGCTTCCAACACCTGCTTCATCTCCTCCTCGCAAGCCTCCGCCTTACACCAACCAACAAAAGAATTAGTCTCATCGACGCTACCCAATGCGCCTATTATCTTACTGTCTTTGCCAATTCTCTTCTTGCCTCCGTACAAAGTCGTGGTTCCGTCATCACCGCGACCAGTGTAAAGCATACGATTAGGCGCCGTAAATAAATAACTTGACCAGATCTCGTTCAATCTGCGCCGAGATACGGCTTTTTCGATTGAGCGAAATACTAAGCGTAGTACAACTACGGTGAGTGTTTCGCGATTGAGAAAAAGTCGCAGATTGGCGCATAGTGGGCGAGAAATGGTTAAGTTATTTATTTACGGTGACTTAGCTATATTTCACACGTGCCCGATACACAGGCCAACTCTGTTTTAACGTCCAGCTCATCCTCACGCTCGTAAGATACCAGTTTAGAATAGTCAATCTGGCCTAATCGCTTCACCAGTTCCTCGTATTTATTTTCTTCTATCTCTTCATAGGGAGCCAGTTGATACACATGGTCAGACCTGGGCAAGAAAGACAGCCCTCCGGCTATCTCCCAGTTTTCATACAACCAATTCGCCACCGCCACCCACTCGTCATTGCCCACAGACACCGTCACTGACGGATTATGTTCGGTATAATTAATTTTTACTTTTTTCCAGTGCTCCAACTGCTCTATCGCTGACAGATCGTTCTTTAAGATAGCCCCTTCCGGCGCCTTAACCGGAAACTCCAGCACATAGGTCGTCGCTTCTTCCAGTGACTGTCCCACTTCCGGATAATATGGCACACCCTGATCACGCAACATTTTGAACAATGCATCCGTGGCCGATACACGCACGCGTCTAATATAATACTTGGCATGACGCGGGTGCATACCTGAAGCACAATCAGTCATTTGCGAAACGTTCCCGGACGGCTTCACGCAAGTCGCACATGATGAAACATTGACGCCAAATCGTTTGGCATACTTTCGATTTATCTTCAGCACCTCTTCTCTTATCTTAACTAGCATTTTCTCTTCCCGCACTTTCGGACAATCCCATTGCCCTGTTATCGATACCCCTAGCAAGCGCTCTTCTTCACAGTTTTTCCGCCACTCCGCTGACAAGTAAGGGAAGTTTGTTAAGGTTGATTGGTAAGTGCCAAGTATCGCCGCAATACGTGCTTTCTTCATTAATGTCTCTTCCGTATCTTCTGCCCGAGCTACCACTTCCGACAAGTTACAAAACTGCTTCGATCTTAAAATAATCTCTCCGCAAGGATTCGTGCCCCACTGTGGCCACTTTTTCTTTTTTAATAAATCAATTCGCCGTTTGGGTAAGGTATCCTTCAAGCACCCACGATTAAATATTCCTCTCTCGCCAGACCCGCTTTTCATCAATGCAATCCATTCATCAAAAAATTGTTCTGCGGTTGGTTTCTCATTATATACTGCCGAATTATTCGCCATACTACGCTGCGGTTCCGTCATGTAAAACTGACCCTTCTTGGCATCTCTCATCTCAATATCATCTAAATCAGACAGTGATATTAATGCACTGCGCCGTACACCTCCAGCGACCACACATTCTCCTATCTTACAAATAATGTCATGCGCATCTAAGTTTGACAGTCGCTTGCCCTGTTTAGCTAATATCTTATCTCGCGCGAATTCCAACACTTGCCTCAAAGGCTCTGGACCTGAGCTCTTGCCTCCCATTGTTTTCAAGCGTGCCCCCGCTGGTCTTAGTTTTGATAAATCAAATTCGATATCCTCTCCTTTAAACCAAGTGTTCATCCCCAACTCCAGCGCATTTGCCCAACCCTCTTTGCTATCATCCACTACATATTTTGTCATCTTCTTGCCCGACTGGTGCTTAACCTGAGGTAACGCTTGTATATTTTGACTCTCTACTGAATAGCCAGCCCCCGCTCCACACATCAGCACATACATTATTTCTGCAAAATCCCTCACTTTTGACGGTGCAATATAGGAGCAGTTATAGGCGCACACGTTAGTGGCCTTAGCTGCCGGACCAGAGAACTGCATAAGTCGCATCGACGGCATCGCTTCATGTTTCAAAATCGCCTGTCTTACTTCATCGTATTCTTTATCAGTCAGCTTATCACCCAAATTATCCCTCATGTAATCAATGAACCGCTGGACAGTTTCAATCCACGTTTCCCGTCTACCCTCTTTATCTATCCACCGCGCGTATGTTCGACAATACACAAACTCAGCTAATGAGTTTCTGAAATATTTTTTGCTTTCTGCCACTAAGGCCCGCACATCTTCCGGCACTTCTCCTACTTCTGCTCGTAAAGATGCTCGTTTTTCCCGGTATAAAATATATGACTTGGCTGTTTTCACAAAGTCCAGCAGCATCAGCTCTTCTTCTACCAAATCCTGCACCATTTCCACATTGGGCAGAAAACTTTTGTCCTGGCTCGCTCTCCTCAATTTAAGTAAATCTCTCACTACTTTCTTGGCCACCAAATCAGCATCCCTTTCATTGCCCTCGCCTGTGGTTGTCAGTGCTTTCAACACTGCCTGTGAAATCTTAGCAAAATTAAACGGCAACACCTGTCCGTCTCGCTTTTTAATCTTTGCTAAGTTTTGTAAATCCACTCGCGTAATGTTGAAATAACTGTTCATGTTTTTATTTTTCTTAAGGGTAAACGTTACAAAATAATCCAACCCTTAAATGGAAACGCGTGGAAAACGTTTTATTAAAGGATTAGTCAAAGCGAACTATTTTTCTGCTCGCTTGAAAAGTAAAACCAGTATACCAATCTGATTTAACGCTCGTCAATATAATTAAACAACATTTTCATGGAGCTTTTCCACCTCCGCCAACTTCGTCTCTGTACGTAGCACTAAACTCTCCGCTCGTCTCTTTCCCCACACCTTTTCCGTCACCCAACTAGCCGCTATTGGCCAGCTATACCAGCTGACAAACAAACTGCTGGTATAGGCTAAGTCACCCAGCAGTGTACTGCGGAAAAATGGCAGCGCATAAAAATACGATAATATCAGGCCGTCCATCGTTCTTGGATACATCCCATCAAACCACCACACCGCCGCGTTAGTTATTAGGTAAAACACGACCGCTCCCATTAACGCTGATCCCGCAATCCGCCCGGGACTAAATCTTTTTTTCATCCATCTGCCCATGCCAGTTATCAAACCGTATGAGAGGTAGACTGCTAGCATAACTGGCCAGCTGGCCAGCCCAATAATTACATCTGCCATCAGCATCGCTGTCAGCGGTACAATGGTTGCTCCTGGCATCGGCCAAACAGCTCCTGCCCACAAGGCTATCGCTGCCACGGGCACTACGTTAGGCATGTGATCACTTGTCCTGATTAAAAACACTATTGTCATCAACAGCCCAGACCATATTATTTTTTCTGTTTTTGATCTAATCATACTTTCATGAACAATCTAGCTCCTGTAACACCAATCCCCATATTAGCCAGGCTGAACAAGGACAATACAAATCCCCAGTCGTTCCGGTTCGGCGGAATAAATTCTTTAGGAACGCCTTCGTCACTACTCACACTGTCCATCGTTTCACTGACATTATTATCAGATACATTCTCGAGCGGTACCGCATACTCCGCCTGGCTCTCCTGTTCTTCTGCCCGAGTTTGTATGCCAGCCACTGCCGGACTAGCAAGTTGTGGCGTCGCTGTTGGCACGTTCTGTGTCAGCCTTGTTCCAGCCACCTGTTCATAATTTATTGTTTCACTCTTCACCATCGACTCCGTAGTTATCGGCCATGCTTTCCCTAGCAACGCCGGTATCGCATAAGCTGTCATAAAACTTGATACATCCTCTTTCGAACGCCAGCCAAAACCGCCGTTGCTATTCTGGTATCTAGCCAGTGCTTGCCATGGTGTCTTGCCTTCATTGTTTTTCCATCCCGCCGGATCCTCTCCTAGTGCCACTATCGCTTGTATCCCCCATGCCGTACTTGCTAGATTTTCCCCAAACCCGCCGTATTTATCTTGGTGGCTAAATAAATACGATCGTGCTCGCTCAGAGGCAAGCGTTACCTCTATTTTTCCGCCTCGCTTCATATATTCCTGCAAACCTTGCATCGCTGCTGCTGTTAGGTCAATTGACCCCCACGCTCCATCGCTATCTTGGTTAGCCAGAACGGTGTTAACCGTCTGCTCTACCTCGCTAGACCCTATAGCCTGATCAGCTGCCAGCCAGGCTAATACACCAAAAATATCATCATTAATAATTGTTGTTTCACCTAACTGACCCTCCTTTAAATAACCTCTTAATTCCTGCACCAAGTTCCTGCCCTGCCACAACCGCACATTTCCTCCAGCTGCACGCACTGCCATAATTTGTCGCTCCACATCAGTCGCACTAGATAATTGAGCACCTGCCAAACCATCCCATAACGTTTTCCCTAAGTTACTCACCATCTCCGCCCTCTGCCCATCCGCCCCAAAGGACATAACGCTCCAAGCGGTCACCAAATCACCCTCAATCCGACCGTCTGTGCCCTGCTGCCTTTTTAAGTAGTCTAAGGCTAATCGCACAGCCTTCGTTCGCTCCTCACCGGCTAGCAGTGTCTCTGTAGGTGTTGGACTTGGTATCACCGGTGTTATAGTCTGATCTGGACTAGAGCTTATAGACGGTGTCGGACTGACAGTGGGACTAGCAAGAGGAGAAACCGAAGAAGTAGGTGTCACCGTCGGCACTACCGTTTCCTCTGTCTTGTTGTCCACTTGTACCTGCCGCCGTGAGCTCCTGACAAAACCATCCCCTTCCGCCCAAATCTCAGCCATTCCCGGCTCATTGATGGTAACTACGGCTAGGCCGGCTTCATTTATCGCCACCTCATTGTTATTGACCCAAAGCAAAGCCGTATCAGCCGGTAACCACACTCCCTGCCAATTATAATTGGCATCATACTCACCCATTTTCTTCTCAACGGCCACTGTAAATTGCTCGCCCGGCAGCGTTTTTTCTGGCGCCGTCACTCGTAAAGGGACTGTTGGATATCCGCTGAAAGCCAACAGTAAATCATCACCCGCTGCCACTTGATAAGTATCCGCCCCCACCGCTGCCGGTTCCTTGTTAACCCAAAAAGACCAGCTTCTTGACCAGTCCGCCGGCGTTATATCAGCACCTATGCCAGCAACAAATAATCCCCAGCCAAAGTCCTGTAAACTCAGTGCTATCGCTTCTTTTTCGGTGATATCAACCAATCCGCACAAAGCTACTCCCGACAAAGCATGATCGATCCCACCATCATCCCGTGCCACACAATCCCCTATTATTACTTCGCCATCAAACAAAGTCTGTGTTTGGCCTTCTACTCTCATATGCACAACCGTTCCGTCCATCGCCCCCACTGCTAGCCCGCTTGTCGCTATGCCACTAACCGCCACCAGCATCACTCCGACGATGCTCCATAGCCATATTTTCCTGTAATTACTCATCTTTCTCCTCTTCATACTTCCAATTGACTTCATCTCCGGCCTTAACTTGTGCCTGGCTCGCCCCGACGGGTGACAACTGTCCATTGACGTATAAATACCAATAGCGTTTTTGTCCATTATCATTAGCCACACTATTAATGGATTCAATTAATATCCCCATCGATTCGCCATAGTCCTTTGCTTCCATCGTAATTTTATTTTCTGCTGCCGCCGCTTGCATTACATCTTTCACTGACACTGCTCCTTCTGCTACTACCTGTACCACCGTTTTCTTCGGGCCATTTTCAATTATCAATAAGACTGTTTCCCTGACCGGCGTTGGGTATATAGACGCGGTCGTGGTATCCGCTACCACCACCCCCTGGCCAGTCTGATCTGGTGTTGACACTATTTCTTCTGAAATCGACGCCGTCTGCAGCTGGGGCCACTTGATTATCATCACCCCTAACAAGATCACCAATGGGACCAAAACCGCCAATACTATCAATTCATTCTTAGCTTTGAATATTTTGTTCACTGTTTCCATCGTTTTATTTATTTTCCAATAAAAAACTTCCTGCTAACCGAGCCTGGAAGTCTTATTTGGAATCTTCTTACTCCTGCTCGGAAGCACTTTTTTACATTAGGTTAGGATCGGACTGACCCGAGCGGCCTTTTTCATCAAGGCTCGTTCTCAGGAACACCGTTGCGGCACAGCGCGGGATTTACACCCGCTTCACCAAACTAATGTTAAATTTTTAAACTGCATTTGCTCGTCAGCTAGATTCTGCCAACTAACAATAGCACCAGCTTACCAACCATAGTTATCCACTGTCAATGAAATCCATGTATTATCAGACAACTCAAACTCTTTTTCCGTATAAATTTATTACGATATTACATTAGACATGTTGCGAAAGGCTCAAAACTTCCTCTGGGGACATCATATATTGCCTCTAGAGCTCAAATAAAATCATTTCGCAACAACTCTATTATATCGTAATAATAATAGCCTGACTATAATTATCAGAATCATGAGATTTTATAACGATCGCGCTAACAAGCAACATTATCCGGCTGGCTTCGCTCACCAAAAAGCCTTAATGAATTGCCTGTTGTTCTGATAGACTCTAATTATCTATCTATGCCTCCATTCAAGCTTTATCCCACCCTCGCCGTCATTGGCATGCTAGCAATTGTCAGCGTCTTTCTGGCCTGGCCCAAACAAAACTCACCGGAAAATCCAAGCTTAGTCAGTGATGATAATTCTTCACCCCAGCCATACACTACCCAAGCCTTGCCCTTTACGAACTCACCCTTATTAAACACACCAACTGTAATACCTGCTTCTCCCGCCCCCACCGTTTCTCCCGTTGTCTTTGTTGAACCAGTCGAAAGTTTTGTGCAGCGCGTTATGAAAAAACCTTTTGGATTATACGTCGATCCAGACAACTCACCTGTCCAACCCGAAAGATTTTCCGGTTATCATACTGGAGCTGATGCGGAATTTACCGACACTAAAGTTGATGTCCCGGTCAAATCAATTGCCGAAGGCCAAGTTCGTTCCGCTCGCCGTTCCAACGGTTACGGCGGCGTGGTTGTTATCGAACATGTCATTAACGACCAACCACATCTCGTTATATACGGCCATCTTGATCCGACGCGTTTAATCAAAGAAAATTCTTCCGTGACTGCCGGTGAAACCATCGGCTATCTAGGACGCGATAAAAGTGCTGAAACAGACGGTGAAAGAAAGCACTTACATCTCGCGATTCTATCAGGCACCAAACTGGATCTGCGCGGTTATGTATCTAACCCAGAGGAACTAATAAACTGGTTAAATCCCCTAGACTTATATACGCCATTACCGACACCGTAGTTATTTTTAATTTTGCGTTGTTGTTTTACCTGCCCATCCGTAGCCCTGCCTGCCGGCAGGCAGGCTTTGGCGAAGGCGGGCGTTTTTCATTTTGATTTTTCGCTTTACGTTATTCAATCGCTGTTTGAAAATTGCAGCTTTGGGATTTATTTGAAAATTGAAAATTGATCATTGGAAATTACCGTCTCTCCAGCAAATGCAATCCCATATTCACTACCATCAGCACGACACTGAAAAGCAGTGCCCACCAGAAACCTGGCACATAAAAACCCTGCACCAACACACTGGTTAACATAATCAAGACGGCATTAATCACTAAGGTGAAAAGTCCCAGCGTTAAGATATTGATCGGCAATGTTAAAACTAACAACAAAGGCCGTAAGAAGGCATTTATTATTCCCAGCACCAATGCTGTAACTAAGGCGGCAAACAAACCAGACACCTGCACCGCCGGCACTAGATATGCCGTAATAACAATCGCCAATGTAGCCACCAGCCAATTTATCATCAGCTCCATTACGTTATATCTCATCATAAATTAAAATATTGAAAAATTAATCCTTTTCTATTATTACATCATCTAAATAAAAACCACACCACAAAACAGTTACCAGTAGCAAGACTGCTTTAATCAAATGCCTTTCCTAACAACTTTTATACTGTCGGCTCTGCTGTCGACTCTGCAGGTTTAACTGCCCTTTCCCCAGCACAAACCGTGCAATCACCTTTATGGGTAGCAATTAACACCACTCCAGCTGCCCCCACTAATACGTAGATTAATCGTTCTAACCAAGGCACTGCCCCAAACACCAGTTCTACCAAATTAAAATTAAACAAACCAACCAAACCCCAGTTTATCGCGCCTACCACCACTAGCGCAAAACTAACCGCATGTACTGCTTTCATAATCTGTCACCTCCTTTCTCAATGCTTTAATCTTAAATCCAATGCACTTAAAACAAAAACACTGATTGTCTCTCCCTGCTAATAAATTACTGTATGCCGCATCTTCCCCCGTAAGTTTGTCGCATCTGCGCAATATTTATTTCGAACTTTCCGTCAAACAGCTATCGCCGCAATGACGCTCATCACGAATGCCATCAGCCACAAGGCTGTGTAAGTTACCAACATTAATCCTTCCCGTACTTGTTTCTTGTCCCAAATTAAATAAACTGTATACCCCAGTGTCACCAACGCAGAGATTAGCGCCGACATAACAAATAACACTAAAAACAATAATGGTCCCCACCAACTCATCGGTCCAAACCATTTATTACCATGCGTAAAAATCAATGCCACCAATCCGCAGTATCCGATTAAGCCTGCTGCCTGCAAAAAAGCAATTTTAAATAATCTAATTTTTTGTTCATTCTCCATTTAATATTTTAAAATTGCCATTTGTCCTATTTGTTTAAGTTTGGAATATTTTTATTAAAGTCTGTTCGACTTATAACGTTAGTTTCCATCTGCTTCCTTGTCCACTATGAGCATTATTTTAGGATGTCCCCACAATATTGAGGCCGGTACGTCTACAGACTGCTTTTCTGTCATCAACCTCTCCACGACTGATGCTTTGCTAGCTCCGCTAGCCAATAACAAAATTTCCTTAGCGTCCATAATGGTCGCTAATCCCATTGTCACCGCTCGCCTCGGTACCTCTTCCGGTCGAGCAAAAAATCGCGCGTTGTCCTTAATCGTCACATCAGTTAAATCAACCACTCTAGTCCTCGACGTAAATGCTGACCCAGGTTCATTAAAACCAATATGACCATTGCGCCCAATACCTAAAATCTGCACATCAACACCGCCCGTGTCCTTAATTTTCTGTTCATACTTATCCAAACCATCATTTTCTTGGGGAAAATGCACCTGCCTGCAATCAATATTCACCAGACTAAATAAATGCTTGTCCATAAAATATTGGTAGCTTTGCGGGTGATTCTTGGACAACCCACAATATTCATCCAAATTGAAGGTGGCTACCTGTGAGAAATCAGTCTCGCCCTGTTGATAACTTTCCACTAACCGCTCATATAAGCCTAGCGGCGTGGATCCTGTGGCCAAGCCTAAAACCAAATCTGGCTTTTCTTTAATTCTTTGTATTACTAACAGAGCCGCCCGGTCCGACATTTCCTGATAACCGCTCACTGCTACTCTTTTGATGCCCATTGCTCTTCTTTATAGTTTCTTATTTGATAAACTTCCATCCACTTACCCAGATCTGTTTGTGAACCAAAGCCACCCACGATTTGTTCCGGTATCGTTAACGCTCGATATTCCAACATTGTCCGACTAATCTTCGCAAAGTCAGTCCGCGCTATCTGGGACATATGAGCTTTAATAGCTTTTGTCTTCCGTACCATGACTCGCTTATCCAAAGGGACTAGCAAATTAATTTGATCCGCCGCAAATAACGACCATGGTGTCTCGTAATATACCATCACCACACTGAGTCCACACAGCTGGACCGCCTGCCTTACATAGTTCGTCAAAGCTCTGTGCCTGGGCTGACTATCCCCCTGACTTGGCAAGAAAATTATCTCCGGTTGCTCCTGGTTAATCATCTCCTCTACCGCTAGGCTGTCCTTATCCTGGCTCAGTTCATCCGTATTTTCATATGATAATAACCTTAATAAAATCGGTGGTTGTAATTCCAGCACCTTCGCTTCCACCATCATCTCTTTCTCCCTCACCGCTATCGCAACTTCTTTCGCCAGACCGCTATTTACCCCTCGCCAACCAGTAAATCCTAATACTGGCTGGACCTTGTTGCCCTGGCTTAACATATGCAAAAAACCGCCGGCAGCAATGCTTAAATCATCGGCGTGCGGTGAAAAGGCCAGCACTTTCTTATTTTTCCATCCGCCTAGTTCCCTCAACTGACTATTTGTCTTTTCCCCGCTAGTATATAAATAAATGTCTTTTTCCATGTAATACATTATATAAGACATATCATATCATGTATTACCATATCATATAATTCTATTCAACTCACACTCTGTCAGAGTGTTTTATTTAGCTATTATTACAATCCCTATCGAAAAAACAAAAACATACAACTATCCCCTTACTAAGGACGTTATCAAACTCTGTCGGACGCTGCCTCAGGCACCGTAAATAAATAACTTGGTCAGATCTCGTTCAATCCGTGCCAAGATACGGCTTTTCCAATTGCCTGCCGGCCATAGCTTTCTTGACCACCGTAGCTTTAGCGAAGGTGGCAGCGACGGCTGGAGCGAAATACGAAGCGCAGTACTACGGTAAGTGTTTCGCGATTAGCTGCCGGCCGTAGCCTTGGCGAAGGCTGGAGAAAAAGTCGTAGATTGCATAGTGGGCGAGAGATGGTTAAGTTATTTATTTACGGTGACTTAGATGATTTCCCCATCGTCTTTTTCTCGAAAAACATATATGCCAATCCCCGTTAGTATTATAAAAATTACTACGATTGTCGCCAGTCGCCCGAACCCTGGCGCCAGCATCCACACATGCACCCCAGCCACAAAAAACGAGACGATGCCGCCCATCATTAATCCCGGCGCTACTGGCTTAAGCTGCGGTATCAACAAACTGCCTGCTACCGCAATTGCTCCACCCACCGCAAAAACAAATAACGACATTTGCTGACTATCTTCCGCCTGCTGTTGCGTTTCCCGCTCAAATCTTAGCGGCCCCTGGCAATACTCTCTAATTTCCTGTCCAGCCGGTACTGGTTCCGCCACCCTCTCAGGTATTACACCCTTGCCTTCAGGCATTGCTATCCACCGCCCGCCCATCTCTTCACATTTTTGCTGTGTACTTATGTCCGGATAAGGTTCTGTCGACTGCTCCGGTGGTGGCTCCAGCTGCACGGCAATGCTGCGTAGTACCAACACATACAACATCGCTAACGCCACAGCGAAAGCACCACTAATAAAAGTGAAACTCCATTTACGCACCGTCTTTTTTGCTCCTACATCCATATCTTTATTATATCACTGAATCAGTCATATCAACTACGCGCTTTTCTTTGCTTTAAAATCCATAATCGCCTTCTGTAAAGCGTCTATGCCAAGCACCGAACAATGTGTTTTGACCGGCGGTAAACCGTCTAGCTCATTAATTAAAACATCCTTAGTAATGCCCATTGCCTCCTCAATAGTCTTGCCCTTCGCCAGCTCAGTTACCATCGAGCTGGTAGCGATCGCTGCTCCGCATCCAAATGTCCGAAATTTAGCGTCAACAATTATTCCCTCTTCCACCTTGAGATACATTTCCATAATATCGCCGCACACCGGATTACCCACCGACCCTACTCCGCTGGGATTTTCTATCGTTCCTACGTTACGCGGATTCATTAAGTGATCTTTAACTTTTTCGCTATATTTAAGCATATCGCTTTATTTTTAATATTAAACTATCCTCATTGCAAATATCATCTTTATTTATCCCACCAACGACCATATTCACGCTACCCGCTCTTGCACCAGCGGCGACATAACCCGCAACTTTTCCACAATTGCCGGCAACACCTCTAATACGTAATCAATCTCTTCTTCAGTCGTCGATCTCCCTAGGGTAAACCGCAAGGAACCATGCGCAATCTCATGCCTTATCCCCATCGCCATTAATACGTGCGATGGCTGTAAGTTATGCGCCGAACAGGCTGATCCAGTGGAGCACATTATGCCAGCCGCATCCAAATGTAGCACCATCCCCTCTCCCTCCACTCCTGCCACTGATACGTTTACGTTACTAGGCAGCCGTTCGGTCAAATGGCCGTTGATTCTTATATCTGGTATCCGGTTCAACAGACCATCCCTCAATTTGTCCCGTAATATTAACAACCGATCACTATCTTCAACTATTCGCTCGCAAACCAACTCTGCTGCCCGGCCAAAACCAACTATCCCCGGCACATTTTGCGTGGACGCCCGCCACCGATTTTCCTGCTGACCACCATGCAACCACGGATCCAATGTGCCCCCTTTTTTTAAATACAACGCCCCTACCCCTTTCGGTCCATATAGCTTATGAGCCGACAAACTTAATAAATCAGCCCCCAACGTTTTCACATTAATTGGTATACTTCCCCCTGTTTGAACAGCATCAACGTGTAGATAGATTCCTCTTTCGCTCGTCAGTTGACTGATTTGCTCAATTGGTTGAATAGACCCTACTTCATTGTTGCCGTGCATGATTGACACCAAGATTGTATCTTCTCGAATCACTTGAGCTACATCGCTTACCTGCACTACCCCCCACTCATCCACTGGTAAATAGGTTACTTTAAAATTTTGCTTCTCGAGCCAGCGGCAACTCTCTAGTACTGCTGGGTGCTCTATTTGTGTCGTAACTATATGCCGCCCCCGTTTCTGCCATTTAAAAGCTACTCCTTTTATGGCCAAGTTATCGCTCGCTGTGCCGCTCCCCGTAAATATAATCTCGCCACTCTCCGCTCCAATCAAACTAGCCACCTGCGCACGCGCTTGTTCGATGGCCTCTTCTGCCTCACCTCCTAAACGATGGGGTGATGACGGGTTGCCAAACTTAACCTGCCAATAAGGCTCCATTGCTTTTATCACCTCTGTATCACACGGAGTTGTAGCGGCATGGTCTAGATAAACTCGCATATACTTTATTACTATGGCTATAATATATTTAAAGACAAGACTATTTATCTGTTATCATTTTTTATGTCCAATCAAATTGAGTACGAACGCAACAAGGCCGGATCAAAAATATCTAAAATAGTAGTGGATCGTGACTTGTGCATCGGTGCCCAATCATGCCTGGCCCCCGGTGGCACCACCTATGAGATAGACGACGAAAACAAAGTTGTGGTTAAAGATGCTAATGCCGTTGAGGATGCTGACCTTATCGCTTCCGCCCAAGCCTGTCCCACTAAAGCCATCTCGCTATACGATAAAGACGGCCAACTTGTCGACTAACCGCATGAAAGAATACAAGTACCTCATAGTCGGTGGTGGCGTTGCCGGGACGACAGCGGCCGGTACTATCCGCCAGCATGATCCTGCTGGTTCTATTGCTATCATTAGCGACGAACCACACTATTTGTATTCCCGTGTCATGCTGTCCAAACCCAACTTTTTTCTGGGTAAAATTCCTTTTGATCAGATTTGGCTGCGCGATGAGAACTGGTACCAGAATAAGAACATCAATTTTATTGGTGGCCGAACCGTTACTAAACTAGATCATCAAGACAGACTTGTTCACTTAGACGACAATTCTGGTATTAAATACGAAAAACTGCTGTTAGCTACCGGTATGTCACCCCGTCCCCTGGCTGTTCCAGGCATCGAAAAACGAGGCGTTCATTATCTGCGCACCCTTGATCAAGGTAAAGGAATTATTGAGTCAGTTAGCACAGTCAAACGCGCCGTAGCGGTGGGTGGTGGTTTTATCAGTTTCGAAATGGCCAATATCATGCATATGTCAGGCGCGCAGGTCACGATTATTATCCGGGAAGATCGATTTTGGGCACCAATCCTAGATGCGACAGCCAGCCAGATCGTTGAACAAGCGATCGAACTAAGCGGTGTAAAACTAAGCCGTCGCGCTCAAGTAGACCAGATCAACGGCAATATTAATGTGACAGGTATCACCTTACATGACGGCACCATCATCCCTTGTGACGCTGTTATTTGTGGTATTGGCGCTTACTGTAATATTGACTGGGTGAAAGAGTCCGGCATCAAAATCGATCGCGGCATCTTGGCTAATCAGCATCTCGAAACTAACTTGCCCGACGTTTGGACCGCTGGTGATGTCTCGCAATTCTCCGATCCCATTCTCGAAGAAGAAGTACAACTGGGTAATTGGATCAACGCCCAGGAGCAAGGTCGTATTGCCGGATTAAACATGCTCGGCAACAAAACTCCTTTCACTTTCGTATCTTTCTACACCTCTCATGGATTTGATACTTCCATCACCTTCATCGGCAACGTTAGTCCACAAAAAGCCAGTGTTACTATTACGCGACATGGGCCATCCGACAACCAACACGCCCAAATTATCATGGTGGATGATCAAGTGGTCGGTGCCGTTCTGATTAATCAAACGCCTATCTTACAAGCCCTTAGTAAAATCATCGCCAGCAATTTAAACATCACTGATAAGAAATCCCAGTTAGAGGATCCCAATTTCGATCTCAACTTACTTATTGATCAATAAATACCTTTGTCATCCCAACTAAAATTAGCCATCTCCCTTGCTTTAAGTACCGCCATCATCTCTGGCGTTGCCAATTTTGTATCTAAAATGGCTGTCACAGTCGTTAAAGATCCGACCACTTTCACCTTCCTGAAAAATGGTATTGTTGCCCTTCTGTTAATTGGACTATTAATTTTCACTCGCCGCTGGCCAGAAGTGAAAAAATTGAGCCGCTCAGATATTACTAAACTGGTAGCCATTGGTGTTATTGGTGGTAGTCTACCCTTTATCCTATTTTTTACCGGTCTCGCTATGGTGTCTGCTATTAATGCCGCTTTCATTCATAAAACCATGTTCGTCTGGGTCGCTATTCTAGCTGTACCGTTCCTAAAAGAGAGGGTAGGCAAACTTCAGTTCGCCGCCCTAACTCTATTACTCGGCGGCAACCTCGTTATATCTGGACTCCCCAGTTTCTCCGGTAGTCGCGGAGAACTTATGATTTTGGCTGCCACCTTCCTTTGGGCGATTGAGAATATTATTGCTAAAAAAGCTCTGGTTAATATATCCAGTCCCCTTGTTGCCAGTGCTAGAATGACCCTTGGCTCAATTATTATTCTGGCCATTATTGCTATCCAAGGAAAAACT
This sequence comes from Candidatus Andersenbacteria bacterium RIFCSPHIGHO2_02_FULL_46_16, assembly GCA_001817065.1. Lineage (GTDB taxonomy): Bacteria > Patescibacteriota > Andersenbacteria > UBA10190 > UBA10190 > UBA10190. Next base: position 1,313 of record MHHQ01000009.1, on the reverse strand, counting down.
AGTCTACTAGTAGGATTGTCCCCCAGCCAATGGGGTTGGACGCTTCTCACTAGTTTTCTGCTCACCAGTTACGTGTTAACTTGGTACACCGCCCTCAAGTATGCCCCCGCTACTTTAGTAGCCAGTTTACTGGTCCCCGCGACCTTAGTTACTAACGCACTAAATGCCCTATTTATTACCCACACCTTCCCTGCCCTGCAACTACTAAGTGGCACTTTACTATCTCTCGGTATCGTCTTAATCATTTCACGAGCCAACCATCTTATACCCCGGGCTAATTCACAACCTAGCTCTACCCAATCCATACCTGTTAAATGACCACGCCATCTACCGTTACCCACCCTGCCGCTATCCAAGACGGCGTAGCGCTATGCACTCGTTATGCTTTCGGTCCTAATCGTCTTCATCTCTGTGGGCCAGACATGAATCACGAGGTTTTGGCCTATCTTAAAGCCGGCATCACTGACACCGGCCTAACTAACATCATCGCCAAGTTTCAAACCCTCTATCCCTATTTGCAACAAATCGCTAGTGCTAACCATATCAAGGACCCATTTGACCACCGCGTTGTTGAAGCTTACTGGCTCGGCAACAAACTACTGGACGCCATCCCTGCTAAAACCTTTTATCGTCACCTAACAAACCCCTTGCATCTACCTAGACAATCATCTCACAAAGCCATGGATCGTCTTAAGAACAAGCTTGCCCAAGGTGCTCTCATGCATCACTCTTTTCACGTACTAAACATCTGGCGCCGCACCGGCCATCACGATATTGAGCATACCTTAGACAGCCTCGACCAGTGCATAATTTCCTGGGGCCAAGTCACCGCCGTTGCTGGCCCCATACTGACCGTTACCAGGCAGCCATTAATCCTTCACCAAAATAAATTAGCTCTCGGTGCACCCATAACCCAACAGATTATCCGTCCCTTTACTGCCACATCAACCTTCGACCAAATCAAAGATAACGATATTATTTCCCTGCACTGGAATACCCCCTGTGAAATTATTTCCGCCTATCAATTGACCAATCTAAAAAAATACACAAATTGGTCACTCAAATTAGCCAACCAAACGATATGAGAACAAAAGGATTGCCCAATGACCAACAACTAATAACGACGCAATTAACATGTCGTCTTTTGGTCATTAGGCAATTGACCATTAATTGTCTATTGGACATTGGGGTTTAGTCATTAAGATTCAGTTATAGACATCACATCGTGAAATGTCACTGCAGAATAAGCGGGTGGCGGCGCGGGGGTCCCCCACCGAGCGCCAGCAGCCCTGAGCTTGTCGAAGGGCGATGCC
>MHHQ01000008.1 GCA_001817065.1 Candidatus Andersenbacteria bacterium RIFCSPHIGHO2_02_FULL_46_16 | reverse complement strand
CACCAAGGTAACCTAAAACAACCCTGGCGGGCTGTTTTCAGTTAGGGGGCTTTCCTTGACCTGTGAGCGATTACCCCGTTTTGTAACTGCTCACCGATTAAGGAAAGTCTAGTATCTCCCTCCGCCTCGCCCCCTCATAGCCTCAAGGTGGAGTGGTGATAAGGGGCCTGCCGGCAGGCAGGAATTTAACAATTTCGGATTTAGGATTTTAAAACTTGGCCTGCCCCGCGTAACCCTGAGCTTGTCGAAGGGACAAGTGGGGTCATTGATTGCACATTAGTCATTAGTCTCATCCTCCTTCCCTACCAACGCTATTCCATCTATAATAATCACATGCTCTCCTCCTTCACTTGGCTGGCATTATTACAACCCACCTTGTCGATTATCATCGGACTGGTTTTCCTGGTCACTGCTTTTCTTTGCCTGTCTTTAATGAAACCACGCCGTAAGGCTGCTCCCCTACTACAAGGTACAGGCTTCCTTCTCCTTGCCGTCCCCTACATTCTGACATTTACCGGTTTCTTTACTCCCGCCATCACCTCACCTGTTATTTTAATTGCCGCTCTGCTTATTGTCACCGGTTTCATTATTAATCGGCTTCATATCTCATCAACAATTACCGCTAAACCTGAGTCCGTTATTCAGGCCAAAGTCGCCTCCGTTATGCAAACAGCTAGTCCTCACCTCCCCACCGAATCAGCCATTAAACCAAAACAGCCTAGTACCCCTCCTGTCAATCCTGTCCCACCCACCCCAAAGCCTACTCCCACTTCTATGGCTAGAACAGCAATCTCCGCTAAGTCTGGCCTGCGTTCCGAACCTCTTGTTAAACTGCCTGCCCTAAAACGCAAGCGAGCTCGTCAATTTGTTAATTTCCTGATCGGCTTCCTTGTCTTCTTCCTAATCGGTTGGGGCAGCTACGTTATAGCCAAAAGAATCATTCAACCACCAGCCTCCTTAAATACTTCCTCCTTTAATGATGCCAAACCCTCCACCTCCCTGCTACCAACTGTTAGCCAACCCGAAGCATCACCGCTCGAAGAATCTCCCTCCAGCAACCCGTCCAATTCTCCCACCCCTTCCCCTTCTGACGAACCTGTTGGAGATACTGTCACCATCAAGGATACTGAGACCGGCTATTTGAATGTGCGCGAGGGTGCCAGCACTGCTTCCAAAATAATTACTACCATTGATCCAGGCGCTACCTATCCGCTGCTCGACACCAGCACCAACAGTGACTGGTACAAGATTGAACTAGACGATGGTAATGCTGGTTGGATATCAACCAAGTACGCCGAGAAAAAATCTGCCGAGTAACTTTCCCATATTAATCAAACTTTTAGACACACCGCTCTAAAAGTTTTTTAGTTTACGGCCAATAAAAAAAGGGGGGCTTTAAAGCTTTATGCTTAAAAGACCTCCTCGCTGCATTTAACTTTGCCTCTCCTGTTTTATGAGGATGACTCGATACTGTGTTTCATCCAGTCAACCAAGCAGCCAATGGATCTGACCGGCTGAGCTTACCTGCTTTTCAGACAGTGTAGCAGATTTCTTATAAGGCTAAACAACGCCCCCTCAGTAGTCGGTAGAGTAAGAGACGTAGCAATGCTTATAAGTCAGTTGACGGTCTTCTTAACAGCCTCGCCGGCAGCGGACAACGCACTTCTAATCACTCTGTCCAGCATCGAAGCGTATCGATGTTCTTTGTCGCTTAACTCGACGTTGATCCCAGCTAAGAAAGTCGCCAAGTACTTTTGTACACTGGCGTCGTCAGACTCGTCCAATCCCCTAACGTGATAGTCTCCAAAATGCCTAGTTAATTTCCGAAGCTCCTCAACAACCTGTGGAGACAACATGGTACTCCTCCTCTTGGTAAAGAACCGAGTAAAAAGGACACCCCCCCTAATTGGCGCCTGAGTCGGTATAATATACTTTGCGCAAAAAACGTCAATCCCGTATAACAAAACATATTTGCTATTTATCGTAAACCGTGGCACACTCGCAGCCTGCACATTGTCAATCCAACACCACTGAGAAGGAACACCCTATGCCTGCCGCTGACAAACCATCCATAAAACCACAAATCTACCAAAGCTTTAATATCACTCGTGCTGTTACCTCTTTGCTTCTAACCAGGTATGAGTACCACACTCGTCAACAAGTTTATGATGGACACTATTGGCCAACTGATGACGTTCTTGCGCAATTAGCGAATCAACCGCCTTCTGTTCTTACCGCAATTGCCAGTCAACCTGCCACCCTTTACCCCAAATGGCCGGGTCAACGTGTTAATATCTACCTTCTTTTACCCGACCAGTCCGTGATTTTTATCGGCTGCATATGCGATCGCAATCTTACCAATCAGTTATATGACTACGCATTATCATGCTGCCGCGATCAATCACAACCCGAAAAAATTGCTACCCTAACCCGGCGGGGAAAAGTATACGTCCACCGCTCTGAATGGCTATGCGCCATTACCACCCTAAGTGAAAAATTAACATCCGACATATTAACGGAAGGTTTACGACGCTACTTGGATATCTACTCGACCGGCTTGATTAACGTGCCAATCAACTGGCTCAACGATAGCAATCCTGCGTTAGCTGCCAGCATTCATCAGGAAATTATCAGCCGCGCCAATGCGCTCGCCGATCCCCCAATCACGTCTATATCAGTAAATGAATTAAGCCGACTTATCCAAGAACATGACTTTGACGAGTCCTGGCCACCACCCCCCGAAAAACCTTCCAGTGATTAAACGCACCGCTCCAGTCGACTGTTTTTATCTCAAAACTTCATACAGCTGCTGAGCGGTTTTTTTTTACATCTGTCCTCAACAGTCCTCTTTCAAATTATGTCTAATTTCATTCCTTATATATCCGTCTTTCTTCGCCTCACCCAAACTTTATTTGCATAAAGTCAGTGCCAGGAAAGAAGGGGAAGCTATCTTCCCCAAATGAGTGTGCTAAAAAAGACAGAAATAACCCACACCCAAAATTACTCTGGCTAATGAACTACATGCGCGGCTCTGTCGACACTATCCCTTTGCGCAACCGGGCCATCTTTCTTAACTGGGTAAGTAGCTTGATTTCTTGATCAAACTGCTCCTCAGTAAGCCCTAACCGCTCAGCCAGCATTCCCACTTTCTCGCGAAACTGTTCTCCCTTACTGGCCTCAATCCGCATCTCCCTAGTACCCGCTCCAAAACTCCCCGCCATCAACGTGGTCGCCATGTTGGGTCTCCATATGTAGGCGACACGACCGCGATTGCCGTATCCAAAAAACCGGGAGGGTTCTCAGGACACACGATCAAAATTACCCCCTTTTACAAAGAGTCCGGCAACTGGCTCTTCTTAAAAACCGCGTCCCCTGGACCCGATTTTTAAGAAAAAGAGGATGATGAACCATCCTCTTCGTTGAACAGATTTATTAGTTGCTTGAAAAACAAACACTAACTTGGCTCTGCTCATCAAGTTTCATTGATTTCGCCTTAGCAAAACCCACAAAACCATGCGCCCTTTGTACTACCGTTTCCCATGCTTGGGAGGTGATGTGTTACTGCCTCGCATTTCATTCCGATAGACACGATCTCTTTCGGCACGCTCCTTACCTTTCCTTTCTCGTTCCACCCGCCGTCGTGCCTTTTCAAGATCATCCATCACACTAACTTCTTCGGTAGGATCCTTCAGACCATCGCTATGTTTAGGATTCAACCGAAAATCAGTGCGCTCGAGTTCATCAAGCAAGGCCGTAGCCTTTTTCTGTCCGACAAAAGAGAGCCCAAGCCACTCCATGTACCCAATGACAATTGGCGGGAGATCTTTCTCCTCAATCATTTTCTCCAGCCTGACCACCCCCGTCATCGTCATTGCCTGCCTGATCGTGGTTGCCTCCTTGCCCATCCTCTGCTCAATCAAGTTGGCGTACTCCTGTATGAGCACATAGACAATGTCCCTGGTTTGATCCATCAAGTAGCTGCGCGTTTCTCTGCTTAGCGTCCGGCCATGAACGCTGAACAATTCGCTAATGCCATCCATGAGACGAGTGAGAGAACTGATGTCCTGTTTGCTCAGCAGTTGTTCAACGTGTCGCAAACCTTCAACTACAGCAGAAAACGTCCGTTGTGCAGTTGCGAGAGATCCAGTCTCTCGACAAACCACTTCCAAAGGCGAAAGTACTTCCCGCTTGGTTTCTTTTCGCTTCCCGACGCTAACCACTAATTGAGGTTCAGGCAAGGGCTCATTGTCCGCCCGAGCAGACTCAATCCGGAGCACGGCAGTGCTGGCTTCCTGCTCATCGTCATCGCCGGCGTCATCTGCTTTCTCTTTCACACCGTCAATGATGTCGTCCGCCAACACATGGTCGCCAAAATCCTTAACCAACAGCTTCAACTCCTGGATCCCTTTCTCCATGACACTAATCGCCCTCTCCATTTCTTGCACCATCTCCGCCGCACTTTTTACCCTGTCCATAGCATCCCTCCTTATAGGATTACGGCTGCTACCTGCCGCCCCTCGTGACAATCTCTTAAATAATTGAGACGCACTTATAACGGGGATTTTTAAAGAACACAGCCTCAAGCATTAACCAACCTTCGGCTGTCATTAAAATTACATGCTTTCTGTCTCCACAAAAAGTATGCCCTCTATTTAACATAAAAGAGGTGATTGCCCGCGAGCCGCTTCATGCTCCCAACCAAAACACCTCCAATAAATTTTCCCGCCTTTTACACACCCGACGTGTAAAAACTTAATCAATAATCCACGTTGTTTCATTACTCTAAATAATTCAGACGCAACCGATCGACATAAACAACAGCTAACAATCTCCATCACTGGCGACCAGCTCCAAAAGGTGCTGACACCGCCAGAGACGGAGGCCTATCTGTTCGCATCAACTGTGAACAGATAGGAATTTCTCCGTTTTCACGCAAGAACGATCCATGCGAACTACTGGTTTATTTTCCCAGGTCACCGCCCTTCAAAGCGAACTAATTAAAACAATGCCGCTCTGCCCCAAATCCCTGCTGATTTGGGCTTTACACGTTTCTTGCTATGTAATTTTTCAAGATACTGCCCTGCTTATTTAACGATAAACTATATCAAGAATAAACACTATTGTCAATAGTAATCTATATACAAGGCTAAGATAAGCCAATTTATTCGTTTATTAATCTTTTATGCTAATAGCAGTCATCAATTATAGCCAAAACTTTCCTTCCAGTCGGCTTTGTTGCATAACCCATTTTAATAGCTAAATTAGGCCAAATTATTTTTTAAGCAATTTTTGTAAAAAAGCTTTATAAAGCTAAAGATTAGGTAATTGTGCAACAAAGCCCTTCCAGTCCCAAAGAGAAAGAAAACAAACGCCAACTATCACCTGTCACCAACTAGTCCCATCTACCCTCTATTTTTCAAGCCAGGTAATGACAAGCTAAATATTTATCATTTTTACTTGGCGGCCATCCGCTTTCCTGTGTATTAATCTCATGAAATGTATCAAAATCTATTCCAAGCTGCCTATCAATGTCGTTAAGTAGAAGTCTATCATTACTAATTGGCTCAGCTCCATACAACATAATCGGCAGACCAATTAGGAAAAAAATGTCTATCACAATTATACATATAACGTAGCCAACGATTTTCCCTGCCTGGCCGCTCGCTCTGTTCCTTGATTCCTGCCCTGATAATGTACTTTGTCCTATCACAATGTTTCTGTCCTAAAACGATTTGACGTACCGCTTGCTTTCTCTGCCCTTTTGATACTTACGTTTAACTCCCGCCCCAGCCACCCAATGCGCTCGCTCTTTGGAACTATACTGTTCAGACACGCCACTATACTTCTTGCTATAAATAATTTCAGCATGAGGCGAAAGGTTCTACCGCACCCTCTCCGGCAAATATGCCCTCCTTCTATATGGCATAGCGTGAACATGCCAAACCTTACCCTGCCCCGCAAGAGTTCTGTTATCAACACCCGCCATCACATCAATAACCTAACCGTTATCTGGTTGTAACTAATGACTTCGGTTAGTCCTAACCGCTCCTTATTGCTGCACTTTTGGTCTCTCGATGTTATCAACGTACGCTACCTCTATTGGAACAATAATGGCCGCGATAATATATACCACCACACCAGGCACAAACCCCGTAGCAATTACTACTAGCATCCAGATCAATCTAATCAATACAGGATCTACGTTCATATACTCCCCCAGCCCGCCGCATACTCCAGCAAAAACTTTATTATGCAGACTGCGATATAATCTTTTAGAAGTTTTTGTCATACAGTCTTCTCGTAATATATTAAAACAGATCATCATTCTAAATTAGATGACTGTTTCTGACAATATTATTTCCCCTTACCTTTAGCAACCTGCAAAACCTCTTTGTGCTTGTTGTCTGTGCAGTGGCATTCCACCAAATCATGCCCCTCACTGGCACAACCAGGCGTCTCACAAACCTTAGCGCGATTTGCCATTCCCAGACACACCGGACACACGTAATGGACCATGAAACTCACCTCCTTCATTCCTCACCACCATAACAAAAAAATTCGGTTCAACAAGACAATATTATCAGCCTTCAGACCAGTCCAATGTCATTTTATTATTTTCAGAATAACCCGCCGCTCAACACGACTACTCTCTATCCGTTTACCCCCACACCCAGCAAGCGCCAGCCTTTAAGGCCGGTGATGAATGGTTTTTATATTAGCTCCGCTGAAAAGCCCTGGCCTAAAGGACTGGGTGTGGGGGTTTACTTCCCGATAATCTCAACCAGCTTCTCTCTGGCAGTCTTGCCTATCACTAACCGGACCGCTGATCTTTTTATTTGAAAGTAATCAGCTAACAGTTGCTGCATCTCCTCATTAGCCCTCCCCTTCTCCGGCACCGCGCGCACCCAAACCTTATACTCCTCGTCACTAATCTGCTCCACCTTAGCCTGGCTTGACCGCGGTTTTACATGAACAATAATTTTCATAACAATTGTTTATCTGCATTCAAGGTATCGTGCCTTCACCGGCCCTAATCACGTTCACTCTCTGCCTAAAATATTCTGCACACGGCCAACCTCCCCGCTGGTTAGTCGCACCTTAATTCCTCGGCTATGAAATGCCGAGCTGGTCAGGATATCCTGCACTACCCCACGCGTCAGCGTTCCCGTCCGCTGGTCTTTTTTCAGGACAATATCAACCGTCAGTCCCGCATAAATATCTTCTCGCCTCTGTCCATCCATGTTTCTAAACTATTATTTGCTGCTCACCAAGTCAAACCCTACCATGCCTTACTTTTTTTGCTTCTGATCAATTCCTCCTTTTCCTCCCTCGTCATCTGCTTTATCTCATATTCCCTGCTCAAAGCTTCTCCCTTACTAGTAAACTCTTCCGAATAGACCGCCGGGCCAAAGAATCCTCCAGCCCCGTAACTGCTTGTTTCTATATCGCCAGCCAATCGGAATAAGTAATTGAAAAATTTTATAAGCTGAATGGAGAATATAGCCTGTCACTCCTGTTAGAATAAACCCGATGCGCACAGCAAAGGGTACTAACGCGAAAACAGTCACGATTAGTCCGTAACCTGTCGGACGAGGGAGCTGCAGCCTGAATAGCGAACGCGACATATTAGAATAGTTTTGATCCAATGAAACTAGTCTCACTGGCCACTGCTATTAAAAAATCCTTCTGAACACTTCCCCTTATTGTAAGCGTAGTGGGTATATACGGATTTGTTAAACCGCTTCCTTATGATCTCAGCTTCACGGAAAATCCAGGAAAAGATGAGGCCAAGTATGCTTCATAGAAAACCGCCCAAATCATCAACTGTACAATCATCTCGTTGCGCACGAGAACACCAATTCAAACAATAATCGTTTTAATCACCTTTATTGAACTTACCCTCTTTTTTCTCCTTAAATTACTTAAATTATTGTACTTGACCCCCTAATTCTTTCTTGACCTCTTAATTCTAAACACGGTAGTCGGTGGTGAAAAACTCTTTTAGCCCTAAACACGCGGCTAACTGGGGCTACGTGAATTTCTTAGGAGAGAATTTGTGGGAGTAGGTCGGC
>MHHQ01000007.1 GCA_001817065.1 Candidatus Andersenbacteria bacterium RIFCSPHIGHO2_02_FULL_46_16 | reverse complement strand
CTTAGTGTTTGTTTTTACCGTTGCTTCTATTCTACCACTTCCTTAACCGGTGAGCGGTTACCCAGTCAAGCCTTTTACTACTGTCCACCTCCGGGGGTACACAGGTTTACTAACATGCTACTCATCTAAGCTCCTTATCATATATTTGTCTATAAAAAAGCCCCCTCTCTTCGTATTTCCAAACAGAAAAAAGGGGGATTCTCAACTCAATTAATATGTACGAGACTGCCAGTTACCTAGATATTCCAGCAACGCTCTGCTGAGACGATTGGGCAACAACTCAATAAGTTCTCGCGCTAGACCTTCACAAAGTCTGATAATTCGTTCATCGTCTACATCAAAACCTTTAGCTAAGTCAATCTTACGAGACTGCCAAAAGAATAGCCATTCTGAAGTAACAACCGGGGCCTCCACTACTCTCCTCTCTTCAGTGAGAACACAAGTAGCGTCATCTTCCCCGATACGCCAGATCACACATCCCGGCAGCTCAATACCACCCGCTTTAATAGCCGATACAAGCCCGAATATGCAATTACGAATTTTTTGCCCATACAATTTCATAGTGTTTTCCGTCTCCTTTCCCTCGTTTTCCCATATACGGTCAAAATCAATCACTAGGTTGCTAAATACTTCTTGGCTGACAGGATTCACCAGATGTTGACTTATAGCTTCAATGACTTTGGCCAGATCATCTGCATCAAGTCGCCGCCGATGTCCTTCGTTTATACCAGTGTCATCAAAAGCAATGAAGCCAGGCCATTGTGAGCAATCCTGACTGTGAATAACTTCAAAACCAAGAAAATTTGTTTCTCCGGGCGTATATTCAGCACCAATATTCGCACCTCTATATACACAATCCATTCGCGGTACATAGTAAGTCCAGTAATCACCGCCAGCTCTAATACAAACACTGTGCTGCGACTTAGAAGAAAACGTGCCGGTTTTAACACCCACTTCAATTCTTCTGTAGTCAGGTCTTTCTAGAAACACAAAGTCTGGCATTTCGCCCATGTACTCTTGTACAAAAGAAAATAGCTTCTTCTGCACCTCAATCACTGCAACGTCATGTATAAGGCCAGTACAATAAGCATTCCCTAGCATATTCCGTGCTTCTCGACCAGCCCTGTTGCATCCTCGGAACGCTTCCAAAACGTCTTGTGACCAGCTGGGTAATCCATACTTATCATGATCAAATTCAAGGTCAGTCAGTAGCTTATTCATCGTCTATCTCCTAGATTTTGAAGAACAACAACCATACATCAATTATTTCACTAAACAAAAAGACTATTCCTAATATTCATTGATGTCAACATCTCCGGCCTAAAGGCCGGAGCTTGAGCTAGGCTCCGCCTCCCATTGCTTTCGGATATACTGGCGCATCGCCTCTTCGTTTGTTCGTCCTACCGTTTCTGCAAAGTAGCCGTCCTGCCAGAGAGAATCGCCCCACAACCATTCTTCAAGCTCGGGATACTCACGCCGGATCACTCGGCTGGAGCCGCTTTTGAGGTACTGGATGGCTTTAGCTGGCGTGATCGTCGGTGGCAGCTGAATTAGCATGTGTACGTGATCCGGCAGGATCTGTAGCTCATGAATGTACCACTTGTTCACTTTGCAACATTCATACCATAGCTGGTATATCCGCCTGGTCAGTTTCCCCCGCAGGACGGCTCTTCTGTATTTGGGTACGAAGACTATATGGTAAAGCAGGCGATGCGTACTGTGAGCCCCGTGCCACCAGATAACCTTGTTTGGCATGTATTCATTGTAGCAAGGGAGGCGGGAGTTGGCTTATCCCACGGCCCAAAGGGCCGGGGCGTGCGCTTTGGGGGTCAAGCAACAACCACTCTCCTTAGCTGCCTGAACAATATTTTAACTAACAGACCTGTTACCCACTCCAGTAATGTCATTAATTATGATTTGTATCACCCCAAATCAGCGAGTATGGATAAGAAGATAAGTAAAGAGTCGCTAATTAAAACTACTACTTTAAATTTTACCTTGTTCTTTTACTCTTTTCTTTTTACGCTTTTCGCTTTTAAAATTTTGTCATTTATCGTTGAATTGCCTGCCCACTGTAACCCTGAATGAAGTCGAGAGGCGAAGGCTAGACATTTGGATATTGTCATTAAGCTTTTTTATGTTTCTGCTTTACCGCCCAGCAAGGCGCGCCTCGCCTGAGGGCGGGTTTGGGGTTTCTGTAGTTTAGGATTTGGTCATTAATTGGTCATTGGGATTTGGTCATTTGGATTTTTTAGCATAACCAAATTACTTTTTCTAGACTCTATTTTCTATATTTCCACTTTCTTCATCCAACGCCTTATTCACCAGCTTATCTGCCTGCTTATTTTTCTCTCTCCGTATATGAGAAAATTCAACCGCTGAAAATTTATTCACCAACCCCTTAACCTTATCAAACAATTTTTTTAAGTCAGCATCTCTTACTTTATATTCACCTTTCAGTTGCCTAACTACTAACTCGCTGTCTAAATAGCAAACAATTTCCTGCACGCCTTCCTTGACAGCCTTCGTTAATCCTCTAATTAATGCCTTATATTCCGCCTGGTTATTGGTAGCTTTCCCGATGCATTCCCCCACCGCTATAGCTGCCTGTCCGGGTATTTCAAGAACAAAGCCAATCGCTGATGGACCTGGGTTTCCCCTCGCTCCTCCGTCGGTGTGTAAGTTTGCTTTCACTGTTATAAATTAATAATCTTGTTTTTGCTAATAACTTATCCCGATTAATCATTCTTGTATAATCGCCACCTCGCCGGCTCGGCCAATGTCTTTGATGTTCATTTGCAGACTCCGTCGTCCATTATATTCATTAACCTCCAAACAGCCCAACACATCAACCATTCCCTGATCTGTTATGCAACAATTTTCTATTTCCTCTGCCAAGCCAAAAGCAATACCCTCCAGCAATTCGTCGTTCACGTTAAAAATCAATTTGGCATGCTCTTTGTTCTTACCCACTCTGCCCCAGTGTCCTAAGTATATGTTGCGCATCATAAAGACTGGCCTTTCATTGCCCTGTCCATATGGCTCCATTTGCTCCAACATATCAATCAAGTCCCAACCCACAAGTTGCGGTTGCAGGACAATGTCCGCCCACCCCTTGACCTTCTCCCCCTGAGATTCCCAGTTAACCGTGCTGGCATGTAACGCCTCCTTCACTTGTGCAATGTTCTCAATGGGCAGAGTAAAACCAGCGGCTGCTTCATGACCGCCAAACCGGGTCAACAAACTGCCTAATGGCTTTAACACTTCCACAATATTGATGCCCAGCGGTGCTCTAGCTGAACCAATCGCTACCTTTCCTGCACTGCCAATTACCACCGCCGGACGCTGATATTTATCACAAAGACGTCCCGCTACTAATCCCAATACCCCCGCCGGCCAACTCGTATCGGCTGCCACTATAATATTTCCACCTTCCGCTCCCGCTAATTCAGCCTGACTTTGTACCGCCTGCCCAATACGTCTTCGCTCCTGGTTTAATTGCTTTAGTTTCGCAATTTCTTCTCCCGCTGCCTGCTCGGTATCAGCCAATAATAAATCAAGGGCTGTTTGCGGATGGCCTATTCGTCCAGCCGCATTAATCAATGGTGCTATCCGATAAGCGATCATTTCGGCACTAATACTATTGCGACCAAGGCCTGCAGCAGCTACCAAGGCTTTTAAACCAGAATTATTGCTAGCCATCAGAGAGCGCAATCCATATTTTACTATCACCCGATTTTCTCCGATCAATGGCACCATGTCAGCTACTGTCCCTAAGCAAGCCAGCCCAAGTAAATTGAATATCTGCTCCTGGTTGCTCCCGCGATCAGCCCTCTTATTAGCCAATAACGCCATAGCCAGTTTCCAGCTTACGCCAGCGCCGCATAAAAACTGGAACGGATATGTGCCAGCTGGATGGTTCGGATGTAAAACAGCCACTGCTTTAGGTAACACCTCTGGTACCAAATGGTGGTCCGTTACGATACTATCCTTCCCCCGACTATTCAACCAATCGATCTCCGCACTATTACTTATCCCGCAATCAACTGTGATTAATAAATCGTATTGCGCCAATAGTTCACGCAGCACATTACCATCCAGACCGTAGCCATTATCCGTTCGATGCGGTAAAAACGGCACTGCCTTTGCTCCCAAGTCCCGCAAAGCCGACATTAAAATCGCTGTACTACACACTCCATCTACGTCATAGTCGCCATAAACCAGTATGCGTTCTTTCTTCTGGATCGCACTGCTAATCCGACTAATTGCTTTATCCATATCAGCCATCAGGTACGGATCGTGCAAGCCCGTATCAACTTGCGGAGAAAAATAATCATCCATTTGGTTTTTCTTCACCCCACGCTGCCGCAGCAGTGTTTTTTGTATTTGTTCCAAGGTCACAAAATCACTTCTTCCCCCTGCCTTAATTCCCCAGGCTTTAGCCATAACCAATTCTTTCCTTAATTTTAACCACGACCCGCGTCACTTACTCTTTATATCGCTCGGGCGAAATCTTTATACTAACATAGGCACCAGTCCTCTCCCCAGCCGGTTATTAAACCCACGCATCTGCTACTGTTACATAAATAAAAAACCCAAACCAAGCTTTACCCCAACTTACATATTAATCTTCGGCCCTCTGGCATGGCGAGCAATAACGTCAGGCTCATCCTGGGTATGCTTGATAAACTTGTTCAGCATATTAATGATTGCTGCATATTGTGAAATAACACTGGATAGATCTCGCTGCACTTCCTCTCTTTGTTGCAATACATATATTAATCGTAACCAATAATCCGTCTCAATGGCTTTCATTCTCGCCTCCTCTAAATATTTTTCAAACTTCACCGCCCGACCTGATGCATTAGCCCGCACCAATTTTACCCCGATACACATGGCCGATTTCATCAATTGTTCTTGCAGCTGTTTCTGTCCGACTGAATTGTCCAACGTTTCTGCCACTGCCACCACATCCGACATAGCCTGAAATATTCTATCCCAGATTTCTGTCTGACGACGTTCCCAAACTACATGCTGTTCTTCCGTTTTCATAATGTATTAAATTATACCACATTTATACCCCAGGTTGCTTTAAAACTTATGCAGCCCCGCCCCGCCTGCGGCAGGGTTGTTTTCTGCGCAGTGGAATAAATTGAGTATGAACCTCCCCGCGCCAATACCGCGGGGCATCATCTAGTTTAAAATTGGGATTTCCCTTGGCCCTTCCGTAGCTCTAAGCTTAGGCGCCATCCAAAAATAACTTGGCTAGATCTCGTTCAATATGCGTCGAGATACGGCTTTCCCAATTGCCTGCCGGCCATAGCTTTCTTGACCACCGTAGCTTTAGCGAAGGTGGTAGCGACGACTGGAGCGAACCAGCAGCCGTAGCCAAGCTACGGTGAGTAATTCGTGATTGCCTGCCGGCCGTAGCCTTGGCGAAGGCTGGAGGAAAAGTCGTAGATTGGCGCATAGTGGGCGAGAAATGGTTAAGTTATTTACGGATGGTGACTTAGTCCCCAAGAAATCTTTTAGGGAGCGGAGGGCGAAGGAGGGAAAATTGAAAATTACCGATTAATTTTAGTGCTTCTAACTTATGTATTTCCTCATTTAATCTCGTACCCCTGATTAGTCTTTTCTAGAAAAGGCTGCAGATCATGCGACAGGTCGCCTCCGCACTCCTGCTCAATTGCCAACAAACGGTTATACTTAGATGTACGATCCGAACGAGATGGTGCACCCGTTTTGATCTGACCCGCTCCCACTGCCACACACAAATCAGCAATGAATGCATCCTCCGTCTCACCTGATCGATGCGAAATCACTATGTTTTGCTGGGCCTCCTGGGCCAAAACAATCGCTTGCATTGTCTCCGTTAAAGTTCCTACTTGGTTAGGCTTGATTAATACTGCGTTTGTCGCATTTTGTACAATTCCTTCCCTTATCCTTGTACTATTGGTAGCGTAAAGATCATCGCCCACTACCTGTAAGTAATCTCCGTTCTTAGCGGTAAACAACTTCCAGTCGTCCCACATGTCTTCAGCAAATGGATCCTCGATTGATATTATTGGGTATCGCTCTCGCCACGTTTTATATTGAAAAGCTAAATCAACAGCCGACATTAACTGACCATCCAGCATATATTGATTACTCTCATTGTCATAAAACTCGCTCGCCGCTGCATCAATCCCCAAGAATGCATCCACTCCGGGTATATACCCAGCCTTCTCGATAGCCCTTACCAAAAAGTTAAACGCCGTCTCGCTATTTTCTAATTTTGGCCCAAAGCCTCCCTCATCAGCCACTTCCACCTGAAAACCTTTCTCCACGAGCATGTCACGCAAGGTAAAATAAATTTCTACTCCCATCCGCAATGCTTCGGAGAAAGTTGGCGAGCCAATCGGCAACAAATGATATTCCTGAATAGACAAATTGTTGCTAGCATGCTTTCCGCCATTAATCAGATTCATTTGTGGTACCGGCAAAACGGCTGGTCGATTAGGAAAAATCTGCTTCAAATATAAATATAGTGGTAACCCCTGTGCTGCTGCTTCCGCTCGTGCGCATGCTAACGAAACAGCCAAAATAGCATTAGCGCCCAATCTTGATTTATCTGTTGTTCCATCTAGTTCCAATAACATACGATCCACTTTGTGGATATTTGCCGTATCTTGCCCTAATAAGGCTGCATAGATTTCTCCTTCGATATGGCCTACTGCCTTCAACACTCCTTTGCCTCTATGTCTTTTTTCGTCATTATCGCGCAACTCCACAGCTTCATGTCGTCCGGTGGACGCTCCAGCAGGTACCATAGCTGCTCCAGTCATACCCCCTTCGCACAATACCACCGCTTCCACAGTTGGATGGCCTCGCGAATCCAATATCTCCCGACCGACAATTTTTTCTATTTTAGGCATCCCGTAAAACTCACTTCATTCGTCCTTAACAAACAACGGTTCCAGTCCCGGCATCCTGCTCCCCTCCAAAAGTGCCATCATCGCTCCACCGCCTACCGAGACATGGTCAAATTTATTAACTAACCTCAATTTTTCCAGAGCATGGACCGTATCTCCGCCTCCCACTACTACCTTTGCCGATAAACCTGATAAACCTTCAGCCAAAGAATATGTGCCTTTTTCATACACGGGATCCTCAAACTTACCCACCGGCCCATTCCACATCACTGTTTTTGCTCCTTGGCATATCTCCAAGTAGAGCTCAATGGTTTTCGGCCCCAAATCCCACACCCCATCAATCTGCTGCAACATTTCCTTAACATCCACTACCTTTGCTTGTATGTTTTTTGCTTGGTTGCTCACCACCACATCAACCGGCAAAACCAGCTGTTGATCTGCTTTCAACAGAATCTTTTTCGCCTCATCAATGTCTTCTGGTCGGTGCAATTCGCTAGAACAATACCCCTTGGCCGCTAAGAACGTGTTTGCAACCATCCCTCCCACCAAAATCTTGTCGACGACTTTCAGCAAACTGTTAATTATCGATACTTTTGTCTCTACTTTTGCCCCGCTTACTATGCCAATATAAGGCCGACTTGGCTGATCCATTAGACCACTTAACGTCTCGTACTCAATTACAGTTCGCCGCCCCGCACAAGATGGTATTAAAGTAGGCACCAACGTCACTGAAGTTTGGTCGCGGTGCGACACGCTAAATGCTTCATTCACATATACCTCCGCCATCCTAGCTAGCTCTTCCGCTAAACCCTTGTTGCGGCTCATTTCTCGCTCATCTTCCCGAATATTTGGCAACAGCGCTACCGTACCACCCTCCATCCCCGCTATAACTGCACTTACCCGAGTAACTGACAATGAATCAATTTGTCTAACTTCCTCGCCTAACAGATCCGCTAATCTCCGCCGGATTGGTCCTAGGTCAAAATTGCCGCCTTTTTCACCAGGTCGGCCTAAATGGGTCAGCAACATGACTTTACACCGTCGTTGTATCAATTCTTCGATGGTTGACATAGCCGCGGATATACGATAATCCTCATCTTGATTGACCACGCCATCCTTGCCTATTGCCACATTAAAATCTGTCCGAACCAGCACTTCTCTGCCGTCCAACAACACGTCATCCATCGTCCTCAACTTTCTTGTCATATTATTATGTTACACCATCCCCTGATTCATAATACTATATTCATCCATTGCAATCCGCCTTGCTCCCAAGACTTATCAGGCTGCTGGCTTTCGTTAACCTAGCTAATCAACTATTTCTTCTCCACCACATTAACCGGATTACTCGCCGCAAATGCCTTAATATTTTCTATCGTTGTATCAAATATACGCTGTTTTGCTTCCGTACTGTTAAAAGCATTGTGTGGTGTAATAATTACATCATCCCGCGCCACTAATATATGATTGCGTAACAATGTGGCAATATCCTGCCCCGCGGGAAAACCCTTGGACAATAACCCAATATGATCAAATGTCGGATTTTCTTCCTCTAAAACATCTAAGCCCGCCCCTGACAAAATTCCATCCTCCAGCGCCCACAGTAAAGCTTCGGTATCAACCACCGCTCCTCGCGAGGTATTAACTAGAATTCCCCCGCGTTTAATTTTTGTTATGTTCTGTTTATTTATCAGATGATGAGTAACATTAGGTATATAAGGCACATGCAACGTAATGACATCACTTTTCTGCAATAGTTCCTCAAGATCAGTAGTGAAGGTACAGCCGGTTTCCTTGGCTAGTTCTTCGTCCGGTTTTATATCATAAACCAATACTTTCATACCAAAACCGCGTCCGATCATTACACTATGCCGTCCAATATTGCCGCTGCCTACAACACCTAACGTTTTATTCTTCAAATCAAAACCTTCCAAGCCATCACGATCAAAATCCATATTTTCTGTCTTCTCGTATGATTGAAATATTTTTCGCGACAATGCCAATATTAAGGCAAAAGCATGCTCAGCCACCGTATTCTGTCCGTAGGTCGGCACATTAGCCACAATCATCTTGTGTTTAGCTGCTTCCGCTAAATCAATATGATCATAACCTGTGCTGCGCGTAGCAATCATTTTCACCTGTGGCATTTTTTCCATTTCTTCCTTTTGTACTCTCGATGTAACGAAGACTGATACTAAGTCTGCCTCCATCGCCTGACCCACATTCTCCTGCAAAGTCCCTTCCACTACCTCTACCTCAAAATCCGGTAGCGCTAATTTTAATCGATCCGTATCCCCTAGCTGTGCGTCAAAAAAAGTTAATTTCATACCTATTTTCCTAATAATATTACTTGCTCAATAAGTCGGTTCGCATATCCCCACTCGTTATCATACCAAGCCATTACTTTCACTAAATCACCATCCACCACCCGCGTCATCGCCAAGTCAATAATGGCTGAACGAGGATCGCCAATAAAATCACTGGACGCCACCGGTTCGCTAGTTACGCCCAACACACCCTTATCCCCACCTTTATCTGCCACATCTTCAAACGCCGCGTTAATATCCTCGACGGTTACTTTCTTTTTAAGCAACATCACAAAATCAGAAATCGACACCACCGCAACTGGTACACGTAGTGCCACTCCATCAAACTTGCCCTTGATTTTCGGATACGCTAACGTTGCCGCCACTGCTGCCCCCGTTGAAGAAGGCGTTATATTTATTCCGGCCGCCCGTCCTCGCCGCCAATCATTCTTGGCTGGTCCATCCACTAAACCCTGCGTTGCTGTATAAGCATGCACCGTTGTTAACATGGCTTTTTTTATCCCGAACAATTCATTAATCACTTTCACCACTGGCGCTGCGCTATTAGTAGTGCACGACGCATTGGAAATTATATCGTTGCCGGCCATCTCTTCATCATTCACGCCCAGCACAATCGTAGGAATTGATTCATCTTTAGTCGGTGCCGAAATTATTACTTTTTTTGCTCCTGCTTCAATGTGCCCCGCCGCTCCTGCTTTATCATTAAATACACCGGTTGATTCAATCACCACGTCTACCCCCAAGTTATCCCACGGCAATTTCTTCGGTTCCGCCTCGCCATATACCTTTATCTTCTTATCGCCTACTACTAGTCCGTCCTCTTCCACCTTAATGGCTCGACTGTACCGACCATACACGGAATCATAGCACAGTAAATAAGCCAAGTTAGCCATTTCCCCTAAATCATTTATGGCAACCAGCTCAATCTCGTCATGCTCCAAGGCCACCTTGCATGCTGCTCGGCCAATACGACCGAACCCGTTTATTGCTAGCTTTATTTTTTTACTCTCTTCCATATTATTATAAATTACTTAACTATAACCTTCCTTATTTTTACTTCTACCACTTGGCGAACTCTTGGGGCTGGATAGCCTGGTTACTGGCTATCATTTTCTCTACTGCCCCTTCATCTAATAATCCTTCGCGTGCTCCAATATATTGTACCACCGACGTAGAGTTAGCATTGCCCCAATTCATAGCTTCCGGGACGGATTTACCCTTCATCAGCGCACCGAGAAAACCTGACCCGTAGCTGTCACCGCTGCCTGTGCGCTCAACAACCGGACCCTTAAATATATCGGCATACCATATCATCTTGCCATCTGATGCATATGATCCATCCGGACCATCGGTCAACACCATCATCCGAACGCCGATCTGGTGGTACCCATGAATCAGCTCTTTAACATCATCCGTCTCAACGTTCAAAACATCGGCAGCCTCCTCGCGGTTTAAGAACAAAAGTTCTGTCTTCTTCAACAGTTTCATTAATTTCTCCCGTCCTAAATGCATTTGGTGAGTCCCCGGATTAAATGCCATTTTCACCCCTGGCGTCTTGTTCATATATTCCAGCACCTGTGCATGTAATTCTTCGACTCCGTCACCAGAT
The DNA here is from genome assembly GCA_001817065.1 of Candidatus Andersenbacteria bacterium RIFCSPHIGHO2_02_FULL_46_16. Classification (GTDB taxonomy): domain Bacteria; phylum Patescibacteriota; class Andersenbacteria; order UBA10190; family UBA10190; genus UBA10190. The sequence goes on along the minus strand of MHHQ01000007.1, from coordinate 39,044 downwards.
GCTGATGTCAGATAAATCCAGTCCGTCCGCGGCAATTGGGGCAAACGATATTCGCGCGGCTCATGATAAACAAAAATGGTTCGTTCTCCCTTAAAATTTATCACGACCGACAAATTAGTCGCGTTTTTTTTATCAAAAACTATATAACTATTATCCACATTATTTTCTCGAAACACCTCTGCCGCCAGCTGCCCCTGGACATCATCGCCCACTACCGTATAAATACTTGCCCGCAAACCTAACCTAGCCACGCCAATGGCGTGATTAGCAGCATTCCCCACGGCCGGTATGTCAGTTTTCTTATCTACAACAATTTTATTCGCGAAATCAAACAAAATTTTGCAATTTTCCCCCTCCTTATCGCACTTCACTTCCGCATCACTCATTTCCAGAAACACATCCTGCGTCGTATCACCAATTGCCACGACATCCCAAGCGCTTGGTTGGTTACTGTTTTTACTCATAAACGATTAATATTTTTAGAGTAACATATCAAACATCGGCCAGACCACTGGATCCAAACACATCAAGCTTTATTTCCACTACTTGTTGCATAGCTTCCCGCGCTGGCCCAAGAATATCTCTAATGTCCACCTTGTCATGATTGACACTAAAATAGGCTTTCACTGCCTCCGTGAAAGCAATTCTCATTTCCGTATCTATATTAATCTTACAAACATTGCTGCTCGCCACTCGTCGCAAATGTTCATTAGTTATACCAGATGCGCCATGTACGACTAGCGGCAAGTCAGGCGTTATTTTTTCAATCTTCTCCACCAGCTCAAATCTGATATATTCCTGCCCGGTGAATGCACCATGGATCGTCCCGACCGATACGGCTAGCGCGTCTACTCCGGTTTGCTCCACAAAATCAACTACTTGTTGAGGTTTAGTCAAAAAATCATTTGGTGTTCGCCTTCCGCGCAAACCCATGGCCCCTTCCATACCCATTATTGCCCCTAATTCTGCCTCAACCCAAACTCCGCGCGCATGAGCTACTTCAACCGCTTCCCGTGTAATAGCTACATTATCTGCTAATGACTCTTTTGAAGCATCAATCATCACTGATCCGTATCCTGCCTCAATGCATTTCCGGACGATAGCCAAGCTTTTTCCGTGATCCAAATGCATTATAACCGGTATAAGACTTTCCTCGGCCAGTATTTTTATCATTCCAGATATAGCCGCCAACCCCGCATATTCAATAGCGCCTTCAGATGTTTGTACAATAACCGCTGATTTCTTTTTTCCTGCTGCCCCTATGATCGCCTGCGTCATCTCCAGGTTCACACTATTAAACGATCCCAATGCATAATGATTGTTTAGTGCGTCATTTATATAATCTTGCGGTTTAACTAGCATATACTTCTTTCACTCGATTAAACCATCCACTAAATTTACTATCTCTATTAATTGCCTCGGCTGTGTTGAAGCACTTCCCACCAACACACCATTCACCCCTGGCTCCTTAACGTACTCCGCTACATTACTCTCCTTAACACTGCCTCCATACAAAACCCTCATTCGCTCGGCTGCTTCATTGCCGAATTCCGCGGATACTATTTTTCTCAAAAGCAACATCGTACCCGCCATATCTGCCGGATCCGGCAGGTCCATCGGATTATTCGCACTGATCGCCCAAACCGGCTCATAGGTAACTACTACTTTTGCCATCAGCATTCTCGTCATAAAGGCTAACAGCTGCTTCATTTGTCCGGTTACTATTTCAATCGTTTTGTCCTGTGCCCTCTGTTCTGCGGTCTCACCTAGACACACGATTGGTGTAATCCCATACTGAATCAATCTGACTGCTGTCTGGGCCACCTGCTCATCATTCAAACCCGTTAACTTGCGTTGTTCCGAATGGCCAACAATACACCACTGCACAAACGGTGCGATTTGGTTAATGGACACTTCTCCAGTCCACGCACCTTTATCTTCCGAATGCACATTTTGAGCGCCTATTTCGACTTCATCTACTTTAGCCAATTCTTGCGCAACTGCCATCAAGGAGGGATAGGACGGACAAACTACCAACTTTGTGTTTCCCCAGTTGTGGCCTTTACTTAAATTTTTTATCGCTTTCGCAGCCTCAACTTCCCCTTTGTGGGAAAGCTCCATCTTCCAATTAGCCACTACTAATCCATTTTTTTTATTACCGAGCATATCTTTACTTTATCAAAAATAACTTCATCACTGCAGCGTTGCCACCAATCGTCACGAGCGTCACAATAATAGCCGCCAGACAAACTCCAAGCAGTATGGCCAGGAAAGACTTTTTTTCCGGCAAACCAAACACAAACGCTGCCATCGCTCCCGTCCAGGCACCGGTCGCCGGCAGTGGAATTGCCACAAATATTGCTAATGCCCAATAACCATATTTTTTTACTTGCTTATTTAATTTTCGCCTAGTCCGTTCAAACAGCCAGTCGAATAGCCGTTTAGCCCAATGGAATCTTTGCATCAACCAATTTGTTACCGCCTCGAAAAACAGCAGCAAGAAATATACCGGCAACATGTTGCCTGCAATCGCGATCACCATAGCTAATGGCCACGGTATTTTATATACCAGGATTGCTACTGGTATTGCCCCGCGCAGTTCACCCACAGGCAGCATCGCAATTAAAAAAGTCGCTAGAGGCGATGGTAAGCTCTGAAAGATGTCAATTAATGTTTTCATCATTAAACTAACAGTTGATCAATGTTTTGACCTCGCAGATACACGGCCGCTTCCTCGGGTAGTACACTCGTTATTTCCAGGCCAGTCCCCATTTCAAAACCTCCCCACTTGCTTAAACGCGGCAGTATTTGGATATGCCACCGGAAATTCTTATAAATTTTCCGATCTGAGACAAACCCCGTATCATCGCATGGCGCCGATAAAATGTAATAGTTGTACGGCGGATCATTCAAACTCACATACAACCGAGCTAAGGCACCTCTCAATATCTCTGCCAGGTTATCACGCTCTTTGGGCGCCATATTCTCAAAATAGGGATCATGCTTTTTTGGCACAATCCACATCTCATAGGCAACCCGAGACGCATACGGACAAAATAAGACAAAATCATCATTCTCATCGATTACTCGGGCACCTTCTCGCCGCTCCCAGTCAATTATTGTCTGAAAAACATTCTCGCTATGCTGTTGCCGATATTTTTCCGCTCCCACTAAAATATCAAGCACATCACTGGGAATTACCGGCACGGTAAATATCTGATTATGTGGATGCTCCAAAGAAGCTCCCGCTTCTTCCCCGCTATTCTTAATAATCTGTATATAACTCACTGACGGTTTTTCGCGGAGCTGTCTGTAGCGCAGCTCCAAAGCCTCGATCTGCAAAGCCATCTGTCGCTGCGTTAAATAAGCATCTGCCTCATCATGCCCTCGCGTGGCTAATATTTCATGATAGCCCACCGACTCAATCGCCCGATAAGGACCTAGCTGCCAACTCCTGAATTCATCACACGGATTAAACGCCGGGTATTTGTTGCCAAAAATGTGCACTTCCCATTCCTCATTATCATCAGGCAAACGCACGATATCCGGCTTCTGCGGATATTTATCCAGCTGGCAAAAGGGACACTTATCTTTATATTTAGCCATCCGCTGCAGCCTTTTCCGTCCCATCATGAAATCGCTCGGTTTCTGCGATCTTTCGGTCGCTACCACCACCCACTTCCCCGTCACCAAATCCTGACGCATTTCTCCCACCATTTTATGCCCGCCCGTTGCTGTCTTTTGTATTTTTTTATTCTCTCGTCTACTCATGATTTTGTTATTTACTAAACGATACATCACCCTGACATAATACTGCTGCCACTATCTGCCAATTATTGCGATCACCTATTCCTTCGCACCAACTTTCATTCAGTTATGATCTTCTGCTGGACACTTTTAACTCTGCGCTTTATCCCTTCCGTAAATGCCTCGCCATATATTCATCCTCACCTGGACTACTTCTTTCAGCACATCCAGATAAGCCCGGGTTGAAACTTTACTGTTTACATCGTTAACCCATCGTATCGGCCTTTCCGCCACCTTAAATCCTTTCTGTCGGGCGACTGCCAATGCCTCCACGTCGAAGCCCCACCGATCTATCGTTAGATACGGGAAGACCGCTTCACTAGCCTGTCTAGTAAATATCTTAAAACCTGCCTGTGTGTCCTTTATCCCCTTTACCGCCCAAAACCTGATCCATAAATTTCCGAGATCCCCTAGCTTCTCTTTCCACCATGCCTGATGAACCACAATATCTGCTCCAGCTACATCCCTCGAACCAATTACTACATCAAATCCCATAATTAAATATGGCTTGAATAGATCAAAATGGTCTATGGTTGTTGAATTGTCTGCATCCATAAAAAGCCTGACCTCGCCAGACACGTGTGTCATGCCATACCGCACCGCGTAGCCCTTACCTCGATTCTCCCCGTACTGCAATAGTCGCACCCTAGACTCATGCACCACGGCCGCTCTTACCAAGTCGGCCGTTTTATCCTTTGAACCGTCATCCACAATCGCCACTTCCCAGCTATAAGGTTGGGCTTGTAAATATTTTATTACCGCTTTAAGGGTAGCCAGTAACCTCTTATCTTCGTTGTAAGCCGGTATCACAACCGACAAATATACTGCCATAGCCTTATTATAAACTATTTACTTTCTACCGCCTAAGGACAGTCTCATTAAGCCTCATTCCAGGATAATAATGGACCACTTGTAAACTAAAACCGGACCTCAACCCACTCCCAAAATTACTTACCGCGTCTGCGCCGTCGGCCAGCATAATCATTCAATGCCCGCCGATAATCTTCATTTTCAAACGCTGGCCAGTATTTATCCGTAAAATACAATTCCGCATCCGCTGTATCCCACATCATAAAACCATTAGATAAATGAGGCTCTCCGCCCGTTCGAATTACTAAGTCGACTGGCGATAAATCATAGGTGAGCAGATTTTGTTTAATAATATTGGCCGTGACGTTCACACCCTGAGCCTTTCCGGCATCAGCAATTGCCTGGATCGCCCGAATCATTTCATCTGTGCCATTATAAACCAGCAAAAAATTCAATTTTCCCTTCTGGTACATTCTTGTTGCTTTCCTCGCTTTATTAATTGCTTCACGAACATCCCGCGGGAAATATCTCTTCCACTCGCCCAGTACGTTGATTTGCACTTCTCGTTGATGAATCTCTTCTGACCCGGCTAACCTCGTAAACTCCTTTTTGAATATCTTCATCAGCCCCATCACTTCCGTCACGCTTCTCCGCTGCATATTATCCAATGACATCCCCCAAATCGATAAACATCGCACCCCCTGATCAAAGGAATACAACGCAATTTTCTCAAACGCAGCCACTCCGCGGCTGTGCCCAAAACAAGCTCGCTTTCCTCGCGCTTTGGCCCATCGCCTATTCCCATCCGGAATGATCGCTACATGAGTGGGTATCATTTTTTGCATATATACATTTTAACTCCCAAATCAACCGACCCCGTATCAGCATTACCCCCATCCTTTATTACTTCTTGATAATTTCTTTTTTTATGTACGATTCCAACACCAACCGCGCTGCTTCCGCATGCTCCTCCTCCTTGCGACCGCCTTCTTCTTCAATGATTCTTCGGGCTTCTGCACTACTAAATATTTCCGTTTGTTCTGCTAGTTCGATCGTGTCACCAAACTCTTCTCTTAATCTTTCCACAAACGCCCTGGTTTTTTGTGTTTGCTCTGTTTCATTAGCCCTTAATCCTTGCGGCATCCCTACCACAATCTTTTTCACGGATTCTTCTTCAATCAATATTTGCACCTCTTCCAATACATCGTCCCTTTTTTGATCAATCGTACCAAACCGATAAGTAAATTCACCGTCTGGGTCAGTCAGTGCTACCCCAACGTATCTATCCCCGTAATCTAAGCCAAGTATAACCATCTTCCTACTATATCTTAAACGCTGATAAATTTCTAATTAGCTTTATATAGCTAAATATATGCATCTTTTGCCTATCTTGACACATACACTAATATCTGCTAAGGTAAATCTCACTGTAAATCAGTCCCTTGTTTCAATCAGGAAGTTCTTTTTAGGAGATTTCGCATGGAAGCCACTCAGCGTCTGATGGACCAAGCCCTTTATTGTCTCGTAGTTTGCTACGGCTTTGCCGCGATGCTCTCATTGGGCGTCCTGCTAGCTAGCCAAATTATGGCCTGGTTTCATAAACCAAGCTTCAATAACTTCATTCAAGATCTGGCGTGGGCAATTATTGCTGGCAGCACTATGGCTTTATTTGCCACCGCCACCCGTTCACTAGGCCAATAATCAATAAAGGGACAATTTTCACCCCAGGGGAAGCCAATCTTGTCTTCCCCTTCACTTTTCAGAGCATTAATAAAATGTACTCTGAAATGTGAACCGATACCGGCCCGTTCTTTCAATTATGTTAGGAGAAATATCATGGCACAAGCACTTGGCATGTACCAAGACATGGCAGAGGGTGTGGTCGCTTCGAAGGACATGGGACGACTTATCTACACCAGACGGGAACTCATCACTCAGAGAAGAGAGCGTTATGAAGACGTCTCTCTTCGCAATAGCCTCTACCAGCTCATCAGCCTTATAAACCGGGCCATCAGCGAGCTTAACCTCGAGACCATCGATCGTCATATCGCTGGCGCCAGGTACTATCTGACCCAAGCCAACAACCTTGTTACCAAGCCGCCGATCAATATCAACGCAAATGATCTGGCTTCGCAGGTCAATACACAAACCGCCCGCGCCAAAGCATCGGTGGATAAGCTAGAACAAGATCGGCATCTGTCCCCCCTGCTGCGTCATCGTCAAGCTGTGTTGACTACCCTCAAGACTGACATCGAGTCGCTCAGTCGAAGCATATTAATTGTCGCAGCTATCGAAGAACGTCAACAACTGCAGCGACAACAAGAGGCTAAGCGCCGTCAGGAACTTGAGGCAGCCGCCAAAAAGTTACGACAGCAGCAATGTGTGGAACGCTTACATCAAGCTGAAGAGCTGAAAAAGTTACTTAGTCGGTTTGATTCTGCAATCAATATCCATGACGTAGACCAAGCCCAGCACGTATTATGGGTACTCGGGCAACAGAATCAAGATATTCTGTCTCTGGCACTTCACGACCAGGCACCAGACATGGCCCTCGCCCGTATGAAACAACAGGTGCAAAGTCTGCGTCGTGACCTATTCGGCCATCAAGGCATTCAGAATCTCGACGCCCCCACTGCAGCTCTTTCTTAACTGAAACATGATATTCGCCCCTAACGTACACTCACACCACGACTCACCTCGTGGTGTTTTTTTATTATTTCGCCAGAATGAATGAGACCGCCTTTGGGCGGTCCATGAATTCTGAGCGAAATAATAACCCCGCTTCGCCCGCCGACTTGTCCACCAAAGCTTTAGCGAAGGTGGAAGCCTTTGGCGAAGACTGGGCCTGCCGGTCTAAGCTCCGCCATCTGATGGAATAGAAGGCTGGCGGAGGCGGAAGACGAACTCGCTGTCGGGATTCCACTGACTCGATGGACTAGCCCAATACGCGCTTTCGAGCCACAAACCTTCCCCGTAGCGATCGAGCTTGAAGACGCCACCGGAAACGGCAACATACTTAATACCGACGTTTAAATGTTCATTCATGGGCTGATCTTGATATTGGAGTCTTAAGTGCGGGCCAACTTCGGCCGGACAAAGATCAAGACCCAGCTCCTCGGCGCGTTGGTAGATTTGGTCGGTGGTGGATCCATTGGGTAAACCCAAGTCGTCAACTGTCAGTCTCACGAGCTTGAGTTGTTCCAGATTGGCTTGGGTGGTGAAATCCTTGTTGTCCAGCATACTTTGAGCGGGCTTGCTGGTCTTGATGTTGGCTTGCTTAAGATTTTGCTCCAGTTGTTTCTTTGTTTGACCGCCGATCTCGACATTGAATCTGCGCAGTCTGCCTTCGGGAAAGCTAGTGAAAACATGCTCAATATTGAATTGCTGAAGCTTGTCGAAAATGCCTGGTTGTAATTGGCCGACATAGGCCCTGGTGTTTGAGGATATTTCTTGCGAAGCATGGGCGATTTGTTCTGGCTCACAGTCAAAAACAACAGGCATATCATCTTCAGGTTTTCTTTGTTGACGTAGTTCATTGATACGTGGGTCTCGTTGGTAGCCGAAGCCTTCGATCGTTTGATTGAGTTCGTAAAGAAACGTCAGATCTTCTTTATCGAGAGGCTGGTTTTGCTTGGCTTTGTTGTCTATAGCCGTTAAAAGCTTCATGTTCTGGTTTTTCTTCTCGTATTGTGCCCCATCCGGAAATTCTTTCAGCTTGTCTTTTACTACATCGTTAATGTAAGGATCAAGGTTTTGCTCATAGGCAATACCCCGCACTTCGGCAATACTCCCTTCTTGCATTCTGATGGCGGCTCGGGGGACTTTGGCTATGCCGTCTTGATCTTCCGAGTAGTAGACGTAGAAGTCGCCGCCTTTGAGTTGGGCTTCGGCGGTAGATTCACCCGCCGTGCACCAGCCCGTACCGTGGCCCTGAAGGGATTCGACCAGCGGCATATGGTCGGAGTTTTGGTCATACTTCACCCACTGCCCTTTGGTGATTGTCAGCTGGTCAGCTTGGGCGGGCGTTACTTTCTCAATCGCCCAGGCGTAAAGTTTAGAAAAGTTTTCGCTCTCCAGCAGCTTTTGGAACTTGGCTTCATCTTCACCTTCGTAGATAACTCCTTCTTTCTTTTGCTTTTTCTCAATGGCATCCAATACGTAGGCTAAAGCTTCGCGGTTTAAGTCCGGAAATGGCTTGACTGTGCCCTTGGAGCGTTTGGTGAACTGGTGCTGCTCTTTGTCATAGTCGCCCATGTTAAGCACACTGCGGAAGGCATAGTATTTAAGCCAGTCGGGATAGGTGGCATCGTCAGAAACTAGGTAATCTACCCAATTGTCTAATGTGCTCTCTTGATCGGCGATAATGACTTCGGTGAGCTGCTCGCGCATCTCATCCGTAATCTCAATGTCGCCGTGACCTTGCTCACGCGCTAATCTTTTCTGGTTTTCAAAGTAGCTGTCAGGTATTTCTTCGTCTTTAATGACGAATTTGTCATGCAGTACGGTTTTTAAGGCTTGAATGCCCCGCTCCCGCTTATCTGGATCAGTTCGCTCGGTGATTTCCTTAAAGCGGTTTAAGTAGTTTTGGATTCGGGTGTTAGGGTCCTGGGGGAGTTTCTCGCCGGCTTTAGCCTCGGTTCGATCAGCCGCTGACTCCACTTCCGGGCTTTGGTGCAGATCGTACTTCTTCTTGAGGAAATTAGGGTTTTCCAGGGACATGACACCATCGTACACTACGAAAACTGCTGTTGGCTATTTCGGATTTAGGATTTCGGATTTTTCTTTTTTGGTGATTGTAATTTTGAAAATTAATTGAAAATTGGAAATTGAAACTTATACAATTTCTCTTTTCTTATTTGTCATTGAATTGACATTTGAGTTTTGATATTTGGATTTTTACGTGAGTACCCTCGGTCCCTCACTTGTTATCGCAATCGTGTGCTCAAAATGCGCAGTCAGGTTGCCAGTTTTTACTCGCACCGACCAGCCATCCTCACCCGTTTCTATATCGGGATCACCGATCGATATCATTGGTTCGATAGCGATGACCAGTCCTTCTTTAAGCATCTCGCCCGTCCCCACTTTGCCAAAATTTGGTACTTGAGGCGGCTCATGCACGGCAAATCCCACGCCATGCCCCACTAATTGCCGCACCACCTCAAACCCATTACGTTCTGCATATTCCTGTACCGCATGTGAAATATCACCGATTCGATGACCTATTTGCGCCGACTCTATACCCCTGTCCAAGGCTCGCTCCGTCACCTTCAATAATTGCTGCGTGGTCTTATTAATGTGTCCCACCCCGACTGAACGCGCGCTATCTAAAAAATATTTATTCTGATAGATCAGCCCCAGATCCAGACCAACCAGATCACCCTCCCGAAATACCTCATCACTCGGCAAACCATGTACTACCACATCATTGACCGACACACACAAAGCAGCCGGGAAGGGCGCATATCCGCCCGGCGCGTAATTTAAAAATGACGGCACACACCCCTGTTCCCAAATCAAACGGCGCGCTATAGCGTCTAGTTCCCGAGATGTCCTTCCCACTTTCACCTCATCCACTAATGCCTCCAGCACTTCAGCCAGTATTTTACCTCCCTCGACCAGTTTCTCTATATCCTGCCTTGACTTTAACCTGATCATAATACTGAGCCTTTATGTCAATTAGTAATCCCCCTTATAAACAAACTTTAAACTGCACTTATCACACTGCTAAATATGTTTATTTACTTTGCCTTGGAGTTATTTGATTAATTATACCTACGACTGCGACCTTCGTGCCTGATCTATTAGCAGGCACTCTTGTCCCATCAGTGCCCCGTCGGGTGTCTGCAAATATATCGCGCTCCTTTGGGGTTTGACATTTATCATTGATTTGATATTTGAACTTTGACATTTGGATATTACGTTGCTGCTTTCGTTTACACCAACCGACAAAACTTACTCTTCTTTTTGTTGATACCCGTTTATCACTTCCATCACACTATCATGTACTTCCTCGACACTTGGCATACCATCAACTTCATGCACTATTCCTTGCTCGCGATACCCTTCCACTACCGGATAAGTCCTGGTCATAAACTCATCCCATCGAGTGGCAAACTTTGTCGGATCATCATCCAGCCTAGTACCAATTTTCCCTCCTGCTTTCTCGCACCGCTCTCTGTCCTGATCTGTCATCACCGGAAAATCACCTGCTATGCCTAAACAAAATTTGCGAATACTATTGCGCTTTATCATCTCCTCCTTGTCAACAGCCAAATAAATTATCAACGGTTTGCCATACCCTTGTTCCGCAAAAAAAGCATCGACTATTTTGCTTTCCTCAACCGTCCTTGGTGTCCCATCAAATATCAAACCTTCTCCTGCCTCAATCTGTTTTTTAATCGCCATTATGACAATTTCTGCTGCCATGTCTGGCGGGCACAAAAAGCCATTATCAATCATCTCTTTCACGCGTCTGCCCAAGTCTGTCTCCTGTCTGGCTGTCCTACGAAAAGCATCTCCTGTACTAAACCGGCTATAACCGATCTTATCCGCCAGCAACTGCGCCTGTGTTCCCTTGCCCCCTCCCGGCGGTCCCATTAGATAGATTACTTTCGGCAGCTTGTCCAAATTATTAGTCATTTGGATTTTGTCATTTGGATTTTAGGAGAGAAACCCTTCGTATTCCCGCATAGTCAATTGGCTTTCCAGTTGTTTCATCGTTTCCAAAACCACCGAAACAACTATCAGTAATGCCGTTCCACCTATCGTTAATGTAGCCACTCCCAACAATCCCTGTGTCACTAAAGGCAATACGGCAATTAATCCTAAGAAGATAGCACCGGTTAATGTTATGCGGTTAATAACGTACTTCAAGAAATTTGCTGTTCTCCTGCCCGGCCGTATACCCGGCACAAACCCCCCCTGCTTTTGCAGATTCTCGGCAATATTATTCGGGTCAAACGTCACCGAAGTATAAAAATACGTAAAGACAACCACCAAAACAAAGTAAGTTATGCCGTAAAACCATTGATCCTGAAAAAGATTCACTACCCATGATGCGCTTCGGGCCACTGCTTGGTTATTGACACCGACCAGAAAATTCGCAATCACCCCAGGAAACAGCATGATCGACAAAGCAAAAATAATTGGTATCACTCCTGCCTGATTGACCCGCAGCGGCAAATGCGTTGATGCTCCGCCGAAGACTCGCGACCCTCTAATCCGTTTCGCATAACTGACTGGAATTGCTCGCTGTCCTTCCGTAATAACTACCACTCCCGCTATCACCACCAGTGACACAATTAAAAACGATCCATATGTTAATAACATATCGGGCGTAAATGTTGCTAGCGCTTGGGCAGTTACTACCGGTAATCGCGCTATAATACCAACAAAGATGATCAGCGAGATACCATTACCCACCCCTTGCTCGGTTATGAGCTCGCCCAGCCACATCAAAAAGACCGTACCAAAAATAACTGTCAATACTGCCACCGTCATTTCCCAGGGGGAAAAACTAAAACCAGCTCCGCCCGCGACTCCCTGCCGGATCAGTATATTTATAAAACCAAACGCTTGCATGCCCGCCAGCGGTACCGTTAAAAATCTGGTCCATTGGTTAATTCTTCGTCGTCCCGCATCCCCCTCTTCTTTAGCCATTTCTTCCAGTCTTGGCACGATCATCGTCAGCAACTGCATAACGATTGAAGCAGTGATGTAAGGACCAACTCCTAACATCACAATGGATAAGTTAGACAATCCTCCGCCAGAGAATATATCCAGTAAACCAAACAATTGGTTACCGCCAAACATGGCTTCCAGGCTCTCCCGCGGTACTCCTGGTAAAGGAATTATCGCCGACACCCTAAAAACAATCAGTAAACCTAAAACGGCCAATAATTTCTTCCTTAGTTCCGGCACCCTCCACACCTGCAATATTTTTTTCCAATTGAACATATTTATCCTCAGTTTATCGGCATCGGCTGCATCCTTTCAACCTCATCTTGCTTCTGTCCGCCCTCAACCTGTGCCCAACCACTCCCTCGTCTCATCGACTAATCAACTCCACTTTACCACCGGCCGCTTCGACGAGTTTAATTGCTTGCTTTGATGCCGCATGTACTCTAACCGTTAATTTATTCTTTATTGATCCTGCTTTAACCAGTTTTACCGGTCTGTGCTGACCCCTTTCAATAATCAGACCAGCTTTTCGTAATGCCCCTAAACCAACTATGCTTCCACTACTAAACTCATTCAAACTGCTCGTCATGACTTCCTGGTTCTTGACCATTAACTTAAATGTCCTGGCTTTCGATCCGCGCTTCTTGGGAACCCGCTGATATAGTGGCGTCTGACCGCCTTCAAAACCAGCCCGTCGTGAATAGCCAGCTCTTGATTTCTGTCCTTTCATCCCACGGCCTGACTTTGCCCCTCGTCCGCCAATACCTCTCCCCCGCCGTTTCTTGGTTTTCTTAATCATAGTTAACTTATGTAATCCCATTTTCATACTATTGCATTTACCTATTTAGCGTCCGCCTCTTTAGCTGTTTCGCGTCTGTGAATTCTTGCTGGCGTATTCTGCAAATTAGACATAGCCTGCAATGTTGCTCTAGCCGTATTTACCTTGTTGGCAGAACCCAAGCGTTTGGAGACCAAATCATGAATACCGGACAAGTCAGCCATCAATCGAACAGTGCCTCCCGCTATTACTCCCGTACCGGGTCGAGCTGGTTTTAACATCACCTCTGAACCATTAAATTTAGCTCGAACTTCATGAACAATAGTTTTGCCTTGCAATAACACCTTCTGCATATTCTTCGCCCCGTTGCCATAAGCTTTCTCAATAGCATTTTGTACGTCTCGGCTTTTGCCCATACCAAGCCCCACCAACCCCGCTCGATCCCCGACCACCACACTGGCTCGAAAACTAAAACGGCGACCACCTTTGACCACTCGCACGACTCGTGCCACATCCAAAACCTCGTAGTCATATTGCTGTTGGCCTTCACCTGGTCCAAATGTGCGTCGCACCCGATTATCTTGCCCACCACGGCGCCCATCCCGGCCCTGCCCTCTTCCTTGACCTGGCCTTCTATTATCTTGAACTTTATTTTCCATACCCGCTTAATAATTTAGAAGTCTAAACCACCCGATCTAATTGCCTCAGCTACTATCTTTACCCGGCCATGATATTTATAGCCGCCGCGATCGAAAACTATTTTACCAATCTTCTTTTCAATTGCCTCTTTAGCCACTTGCTGACCGATCGCTTCAGCCAACTCTCCTTTACTCAACCCTTTCTTCTTCACCTTGCGTGCATCTACCGCCACTAATGTCCACCCGTTCTCATCATCAATCAGCTGCACTGTAATACCACGATTACTGCGAAAAACACTGGCTCTTGGCCTCTCTAAAGTCCCGACCATTTTTGACCTGATCCGTCGTTTTCGGTCCTGCCTAGTACTTCTTTTATGTAAATCACTCATAATTATTCAGCTACACCAACAACTTTACCTTCTTTTCTTCTCACATGTTCACCCTTATAACGGATTCCCTTCCCTTTGTATGGTTCCGGTTTTCTAACTTTTCTTATATCAGCTGCCACCTGTCCCACCAATACTGCGTCTGCCCCTTCGATCTTTATGAATTCCTTATCGACTGACAACGTAATCCCTGGCGGCGCAGCAATCAATACCGGATGCGAATATCCTACTAACAGCTCCAAGTCTTTCCCTTTAATGCTGGATTTGTAACCCACGCCTTGTAATTCCAATTCTTTTATAAATCCTTCACTCACCCCTTTTACAAGATTGGCAATCCGCGCCCTGTTTGTACCCCATAAAGCTGGTGTCATTTTGCTTTTCTTCTTAACGACACAGGTCACTACTCCATCGTTTAGTTCAACCCCAATAAACGGATGAGTCTTAAACGACATTTCACCCTTAGGACCCTTGGCCGTCACATTTAAACCTTCTATTTTTACCTCTACGCCTTGCGGCACAATAATTGGTTTTTTCCCTATCCTAGACATATTAGTGATTAATTATTACACCAAATCTCGCCAATTAATTCTCCGCCCAACTTTTGTTTTCTCGCTTTATTCTGGTTCATCAAACCATGCGAAGTAGAAATTATTAGGATCCCCGGCTTATTACCAGTAAAGGGCAGCTCTTGTCGGCTAACATATTTTCTGCTGCCTAGTTTACTGACTCGCTTTACCCGCTTGATTATTGGCTCGCCGTTTTCGTACACCAATTTTATAATCAATGATTTTTTGGGATTGGCCTGCACTCGACACTTAGCCACTAACCCTTCTTCTTGTAGCATCTTGGCCAGCTCATAAGTAAATTTTGAATACGGCACAACCACCCGTTCCTTGCCAATCCGCTGGGCATTCACAATCGATGTTAACATGTTGCCTACTGTATCCATAATATTTGTCAGCTGTCTTGTAATTTACTTAAATTTATCTTCGCTACTTAATTACCACGATGACTTTCTTATCCCAGGTATTTCACCATTCTCGGCATGTTCTCGAAAACAGATGCGGCATAAGCCGAAATCTCGCATGAAGCCTCTTCCCCGGCCGCACTCGGCGCAACGACGCACCATTCGTGTCCGCCACTTTGGCAATCGCCGGCTCTTCACAATTTGCGATAATTTTGCCATAGGTAAATAAGTCCTTAATATCTAACAAAAAAAACATTAAGTCAAATCATCAGCTGAGTCATCCCGGAACACAAAACCATGCGACTTAAACAAGGCTAAGGCTTGGTCTTGGTTTTTTGCTGTTGTCACAAACGTCACTTGCACCCCAAAAATAACATCCGTTTTTTCTGCATTTATCTCTGGAAAAGCCAATTGCTCGGGTAATCCAATATTTAAATTGCCATTGCGATCAAAAGATTTTAGTAACACTCCGCGAAAATCTCTCACCCTTGGCAGTGTCACATTCACGAATTTTTCGATAAAATCTCTCATGCGCTGTCCTCGCAGCGTTACGCGCAAGCCCACTAGATTGCCCTGCCTGACATTAAATCCGGCCACTGCCTTGCGGGCCTTTCTTTCCTGCGGCTTCTGGCCTGTAATCCTAGCCAAATCATTCTTAACAGCTTCAATAAACACCTTATCGTCGCGTTGCTTGCCTACCCCACAATTAACAGCCACCGTTTTTATCACCGGCACGGCGTGCACATTATCAATCTTCAACTCTTCCATAAGCTTCTTTTCTCGCGTCATTGTGTTTTTCTTTACCTTCTTCATCTTCCTAATAAAATAATATTGATTTAATCAATCGAACCCTTGCAGTGCCGGCATGTTCTCCTTTTCTCGTCCCCCTCCCGAACAATTACTACTCGGGTAGACTTTTTACACGCTGGGCAAACTATTTGCACATTCGATACGTCTATTGGCGCTGCCACAGACACTCGCTGGCCTTTTTCACCAGCCCGCTTGGGTCGAACATGTTTCTTCACCATATTGACTGCTTCCACTAACACACGATTATCAGCCGCCAAAACAGCCATGATCTTACCAGTCTTTCCACGGTCTTTGCCAGTCAAAATCCGTACCATGTCTCCCTTTCGCAATTTCTGTTTTACTTTCTTATTCATATTGAAATTATTCTTATATAACCGGTTACCAAACTTCCGTCGCTAACGACACAATCTTTTTATAGCCCGCATTTCTAACTTCCCGAGCCACCGGACCAAATACCCGTGAACCAACCATGTTATCCGAGTCCTTATCCAAAATAACAGCCGCATTGTCATCAAAACGAATCGAGGAACCATCTGGTCGATGATGTTCTTTTCGCAGACGCACAATGACTGCGCGCACCACTTCGCTTTTCTTTACCAGTCCTCGCGGCTCTGCCACTTTAACTGTCGTGATCACGACGTCACCCAGATACGCATATCGACGCCTGGTGCCGCCCAACACTCGAATAACCTGCAGCAATTTGGCCCCAGAATTATCACAGACTATTAATTTGCTTCTTTCATGAATCATATATTCCTATTATCTACATTTCTAGTTTCTATTTTCTATTTTCTATTTTCTATTTTCGGTTCAACGATTATCCACCTTTTTCTTTTTGAAATCGGTCGACATTCCCTAAACTCAACCCTCCCACCAACCTTTGCTGCGTCATTAGGATCATGCACCATAAATCTTTTGGTTCTTTTTATTTTTTTATCATATGGCCTGCGCTGCCATTCACGCTGCACTTCAACCACCACCGTCATCACTCCCGCTCTTCGCAATGCTATGCCCTGCCAAATTCTTTTTCTCAAGTCTTCCATATGTGCATGTTATTTATCTTTTTTCATTTTTAATACTGTTTGCGCTCGTGCGATATCACGCTTTAGAAACTTTAGGCTCGCGTGATTTTTTTTCTTACCTAATCTGACCGTCTCCTTTGCTAAACGATATTCTTGCTTGAGCTTTGCTATCAGTGCCACCAGCCCAACTTGATCCAATTCCCGATATTCTTTTATCGCATTCTTGATCATACTTAGACCTCCTTTTTAATAAACTTCGTCTTGATCGGCAATTTATGACTCGCTAACCGTAAGGCTTCACGGGCCAATTCTTCAGTCACTCCATCCATTTCGAAAATTATCCGTCCTCGTTTTACTACCGCCACAAAACGATCAACTGAACCTTTGCCGTTTCCCATTGGTACTTCGGCACCTTTCTTGGTCACCGGCTTATCCGGAAATATTCTAACCCAAATTTTACCCGACCTTTTAACAAATCTTGTCATGGCTCGTCTGGAAGCCTCGATTTGACGCGCTGTAATCCAGCGACTTTCCATCGCCTTTAGCCCAAATTTTCCAAAATCAATCTGCGACGCCCGTGTGCTCACGCCTTTCACAACGCCCTTCATCTGTTTGCGATGCTTAACTTTTTTTGGCAGTAACATATTGATTGTCCCCTCTTGGCGCTTTAATTTTAGCCGATGCTTTTGCTGCCTTAGCCAAGGAAGTCCGATATGGAGCTTTCTTTGCTGGTCCACCTTTTACTTCTATTTCTTCTTCCTCCCCCATCTTCAGTTCGCCTCTGTTTATCCATACCTTAACCCCAATTGTGCCATAAGTAGTATGAGCCACCCGATTCGCATACGAGATGTCCGCGCGAAAAGTATGCAAGGGGACGCTTCCTTCTCCCAACCACTCTCGACGAGCAATCTCTGCCCCGTTCAACCGTCCAGACACCAGCACCCGCACACCCAATGCTCCGGCTTGTCGAGCCCGTGACACCGATTGCTTCAAAACACGACGAAAAGGAAATCTCCGCTCCAGCTGTTCAACCACTTGCGTCGCCACTGCCACCGCATCTGTGTCTGGATTCCGTACCTCCTGCACGTTTATCCGCAGACCTCCTCGACGTATTTTTAACTTGCGACGTAAGTCCTTTTGTATCTTTTCAATTCCTGTACCGCCGCGCCCAATCACCATCGCTGGTCGCGAGGTATGGATTGTCAGGACCGTTTCTTGCTGGTTTCTTTCTATCTCAATCCTAGAGATCGATGTCGTCCGGTGCGTTTTTGCGAAGTACTTACGAATACTCAAATCAGCCAAGAGATTAGCTCGGTATTTCACGCGGCGATCGGAAAACCATTTCCCATCCCAGCTGCGTATCACGTTACCCACTCGCAGTATAATTGGATTTGTCTTTCTTCCCATATGCTAATAATTATTCATCAGTAAGTTAAAAATTTCTTCACCGCGCTTAGATAGTCTTCCGTCGATGCGTTTTCGCCTTGTCTCCACCCTGCTGCTGCATCTTCATTATCTGATACGCCTCATTTTGTTTAGACTTCGCTATATCAACCGTCTTCCCACCATCGTCTTTGTCTTTACCTTTTTCTTTCAGATCGATCCCTTCTTCTTTATCGCGAGTAGCTAGTTCTTCAATCGACAAAGTCTTGATCTCTTCTTTCTTTTTCGTTTTCTTTTTTGTCGTCGGCACGATCTCTTCCACCACCACCGTCAAATGACTATTCCGCTTCACAAAAGGATGGGCTGATCCTCGGCTGACCGGTATATGCCGCTTAAATTTAAATCCCTCGTTAACTAACAGCCACTTCACGCGTAAATTAGCCTCTTCCACTTCATTATTGCTGACCGCGTTGGCTATGGCAGATTTTAGCAGCTTATGTGTCAGCATTGCCGCTTTACCACCAGCAAAATTAAGCTGGGCTAAAGCCTTATCTACGCTCAATCCATTAATCAGACTGCGTATCGCCCGGGCTTTACGCGGAGTAATTCTCGCGTTACTTAAATGTGCTGTTGTTTCCATTAGTCTTCTTTATCTTTATCCTGTTCCGCCTTAGTACTGGCTTGTATAGCTAAGGCTGCCTCAGCTTCTCTCTGGATACGACCGCCATGCTTCACGAACTTACGCGTCAGTGAAAACTCTCCTAACTTATGACCAACCATATCCTCAGACACAACCACTACTACATGCTCACGTCCGTTATGAACACCAAACCTAAATCCGACCATCTCTGGATAGATAGTTGATGCCCTAGACCATGTTTTGATCACTATTCTGTCCCCTGCTCTCAAGTTTTTGACTTTCTTTAGCAGCTTTGGATCAACCCATGGACCACCTTTTTTCAGCGAACGTGACATACTTTAATAATATAAATTAAGACTCAATAATAATGAATAAATACCCTCTCGTCAAGAAATACATTTTTTGCTACTCATCTTTTATTGGTTATTAAACCTGATTTATTATTCATAGCAGACTATTTATCCTTATTTTTTCTTCGTTGGACAATAAACTTATCGGAATATTTGCCGCGAGAACGTGTCTTAACACCCAACGCCGGCTTACCCCACTTCGTTTTCGGATGCGTCAAACCGATCGGCTGCGCTCCTTCACCACCACCATGTGGATGATCAACCGGATTCATCACCTTGCCTCTTACTTGCGGTCGTCGTCCCCGACGACGCATTCTCCCGGCCGATCCTTGCCGCACTAAGCGGTGATCAGGGTTACCTACCATACCAAAATTGGCCCAGGCACCCACCGGCACTAGTCTCGATTCGCCAGAAGGCAGTTTTAACTGAGCAAACTTGTCCTGAATGTCCATGACTGTGGCATAAGCACCAGCCGCGCGAAATAGTTTTCCGCCTCTGCCTGGTTGAAATTCCACATTATAAACCGTCGCTCCCGGTGTGACGTTTTTCAGCACTAATCTATTACCCGGTTTCTCCGGCGCATCTTGTTGAATTATTATCCGATCATCGCTTTTTGCTCCAGCCCAAGCCAACACATATCGTCTCTCACCGTCCGCGTAAAGCAATAAGGCTAACCAAGCCGAATGGTTCGGATCATACTCCACGTGCTCTACTTTAGCCTCGATACCTTGCTTGCTCTGGCCATAATCAATCACTCGCTGCAATCTCTTTGCTCCGCCGCCGCGATGACGTACGGTAATTTTACCCTGATGACCACGACCACTGATCCGCGTCCGGCTTTTGGTTAACTGTTTGTAGGGCTTTCCGCTATGCAGCTCTCTTCGATCAACGATCGATGCTTGTTTTCTGGCTCCCCGATTTGATTTGTAAAATTTAATAGGCATATGTTTCCTTCCTGACTTATGGTCCAGTTACTATCTTATGAATATCTCCTACCTTAACATAGAATTTTTTCCAGCCAGTCGTTTTTCCCACTGTGGCACCCCGCCGTCTGGCTTTTGGCATCATGGTCATGGACTTAACCGCCAGCACGGTCGTATTGTATCGCGCTAACACGGCCTCTTTCACCTGACCCTTGGTAATAAACTGCTCCGCTCGAAATACGACAAAACCGTTCTCCTGCTGCATTACACCCTTTTCCGTCACAATTGGCACCAGGCTGATATTTATATCGCTTCTTTTCACAACTTTTTTACTCCGTTTGGTCGCGGTAACCTTTTCTATTTTTTTCATTGGTGACTTTTTTGTGCCCGCCACTGGCTCCTTGGCCTTCCCTTTGCCTTCCAGATATTCTTTTGCAAATCTGAGTATCGACATATTATTTACTTTCCTTTCTCTTGTCTACGGACGTGGATCGACTCTTGACCGATAATTTTATCCGACCGCCGATCCTTCTCTCTAATTCATCCATTGCTTCAATTAACACCCACACCCGTCTAGCTTGCATTAAACTTTTTAACATAACTTGGGTTGCTTGTTCGACTTCCACATATTGCAAGTTCCGCGCTGACCGCTGCAACGACCCGTCCTTGCTGGATGTCACAATCAATATTCGCTCTGTATGTCCAATTTGCTCCGCCAGTACTCTCGTCTTTAGTGGTATGTCTTTGTCTGTTTGCACCACCGCTAAATTTCCCGCCTTGATATGTCGCGCTAGCACATCAGCCAAAGCCCCTTGTTTCATCTCCTTCGGAGTAAATAACTTAGCTCGCTTAATCGCTTTTGGTCCAAATGTAATTCCGCCTCCCACCCATATCGGTGACCGGGTGGATGAATGACGCGCTCGGCCTGTTCCTTTTTGTTTCCAAGGCTTCTTTCCACCGCCGCGCACTTCACCACGTCCCTTGGTGTGTGCCCGTCGAATACGCTGTCGGTTACGGTTACTGTCGATTATTTGTGCTAAGAGCTTACTTGATACCTTAGCCTCATCTAAACCACTAACTTCCATTTCTCCCATCTTTTTCCCGGCTAAATTCTGAACCACAACCTTAACCAGGTCAGTTTTGGTCTCTTTATTAATCTTCTTGGTTGTAGCTTTCTTGTTCATAAACGTGTTCTAGCCTTATTCAACTGATCTAATCTCAACAATACTACCTCTCGTTCCAGGCACAGCCCCGCTTAAGGCTAGTAAATTCTGGTCTTTATCCACCCACACTACCTTCAAGTTCTTAACAGTCACCCTGTCCCCGCCCATTCGCCCTGCCATCCGCTGACCTTTTCTGACGTGCTGCGGGAACCGACAACCGATTGATCCGGCTGCTCGAAGTACATGACGATGACCATGGCTAGCCGGTCCGCCAGCAAATCCATGGCGTTTAACTACTCCTTGAAAGCCTTTTCCTTTTGACACACCGACCACTTCCACCACGTCGCCTGGCGTAAATTGGTTCACGTCAAATTTAACGTTTTCGTCAACGACCACGGCAAATTCGCGTGCCATCGCGATGTTTCGATTGTCTACCTTTCTTTCAGTAGGCTTCTGTTCACCTTTCTCTATTTTCTTCGTTAGAGCCAGTTGAACAGCTGCATACCCGTCACGCTTACTATTGCGTACCAGTGTTACTCGGTTATCTTGGCAAAAAATCAGTGTAACACCAATCCGCTCTCCGGTTTCCGAGAACGTCTGTGACATACCAATTTTTCGTCCGATTATAGCTTTCATAAAAAAAATTGTCTCCAACGCTTCCCCAGGCCTTTGCTGACCCAGATAACATGTTCAAACTTTGTCTGTTGCGCAACAAACTACGTTTTAAGCAATAAAAATCCTTTGTATACATCAAAGGTTTAATCGAATTAACTCCCTGCCACTTTTTAGCAGGTATAACACAATATAGAAAAAAGATTGGATTATGTCAAAACAATCCACGCTATTATCCTGCCAGATCCTCAGCCAATGCCCACAAACAGGATTTTGAAACATAAAATCAGGCAGACTCGCCTTAAATGTTGACAAATAGTCCAAATAGAGAATAATGCTCTTTGTATTGTTTTGTTCCCTCATAATTGAAAGAATCAGGAGCTTAATCATGTCCAGCAATACTAGTTACAACACATCCTCCTCCGCCAAGCCCCACTGCCCCATCTGCGGTCATATAGTTGCTTTGAGTGCCGGTCAATGTGCGAACTGCGGTAACACAAATTTCTACAAAGTCGGAAGTATCCTGCGCAATGCAACCTGTTCCAGTTGTAAAGGTGACGGCAAGGCTCAGTGGACTTTAGATAGGGATGGTTCTTGGCAGAAACCAGACAAGGACTATTGCTGTTGTTGCCATGGAAGAGGGCATATTCTTACATACAGCGTAATTGACCTGCGAACCAACGAGGTATCATCACGTCATCATGATATAGACGATTCCGGCAACGGGAGCTTTCGCTATCGTGAATACTCTATGCCTGCTGTTCAACCTATTCATCGCGGCAGAACCCCACGCCCAGTTTATTTTATTGACCTATGCTTCTATGCCATAATCATCTTGGCGGTAATGTACCTTATAGGTCTAGTAATTTCTAAGTAATCACAACCTAGCCATACAACCAACAACTTCGCACGACACCGTGCGATTTATTTACGTTCATTGTCTTTATATTATTCACTTGCCGTCATTTCTCTTGTCGACCAAATCGTTGACGCAGTTTGGTCATTTGGATTTGGGATTTCCTTGGTCATTAGAAATTGGTCATTGGGGTTTCCCGGTTTTTTTCTTACACCAAAAAATCGCGCCTCCGCGCGACTTTCTCATTGGTTTGAAATTATTGATTTAGGATTTAGGATTTGTTTAGGATTTCGCATTTATGTATTTGGATTTTGATATTTGGCATTTGTCATTGATTTGACATTTGGTTTTTGTAATTTGGATTTTATGTATATCCAAAAACCGCGCCCTCCGCGCGGTTCTCTGCTTCAGTCATATTTTATTAAATCTGTGCTTTGTTAGGTTTCGTCCCTATCCTGTCTTCATCGACACATCCACCCCAGCCGGCAAATTCAAATTCATTAATGTATCGACTGTGCGCGGCGTTGCTTGGACAATATCAATTAATCTTTTGTGAATACGGATCTCGTACTGATCACGTGCTTTTTTATGCACAAACGTCGAACGATTAACTGTGTACTTCTTTTTGCTGACTGGCAGCGGCACCGGCCCGGCAATTTTCGCCCCGTCCCGCTCCACCGCTTCCACAATCTGCTGAGCTGATTGATCAATCAGTTTATGGTCATAGGCCTTCAGCTTGATCCTAATTCGCGGGCTAGCTGTTTCTTCCACCTCTACTGGTGTCTCAGTTTTGCTGCTCGCTTTTTTCTCCACTGCCTTTTTTCTAGCCATAACTGATTATGTCTATTCAATTATTAAACACCTGTTTACTCAATGATCTTGGTCACGACTCCAGCGCCGACTGTCTTGCCGCCTTCTCGGATAGCAAACCGCATGCCTTCTTCCATAGCCACCGCTGCTCCTAACGCTACTTTTAAATTCACTGTGTCCCCAGGCATAACCATTTCCGCGCCTTCTGGTAACTCAACGTCTCCTGTCACATCAGTCGTTCGAATATAAAACTGCGGCTTGTATCCCTTAAAGAATGGTGTGTGTCGCCCGCCTTCATCTTTCGTCAGCACATAGACATTACACTCAAACTTTTTATGGGGGGTAATACTGCCTGGTGCAGCTACCACCTGTCCGCGTTCAACGTCTTCCTTCTTTAAACCACGCAGCAGTACACCAGCGTTATCACCAGCTCGTCCTTCATCAAGTTGCTTATTAAACATCTCAATTCCGGTTATGACTGTTTTTTGGGTGTCTCGAATACCGACAATCTCTACTTCATCGTTCAGTTTGACCTTGCCTCGCTCAATTCTGCCGGTTACCACGGTACCGCGGCCTTCAATGCTGAATACGTCCTCAATCGGCATTAACAATGGCTTGTCCACTTCTCTCTTCGGCTCAGGTATAGCCGTGTCTAATGCTTCGATTAGATCAAGGATTGGTTTGGCGTCGTCGTCTTCAGCGCTCTTAGTATCCAGCGCTTTCAATGCCGATCCGCGAATAATTGGAGTTTTCTCTGGATCATATTCGTACTTGCCCAAAATTTCTTTGACTTCCTCTTCCACCAAATCAACCAGCTCCAGATCATCAACCTGATCTACTTTATTTAGGAAAACCACTAATTGTGGCACTCCGATCTGCCTAGCTAACAGGACGTGCTCTCTTGTTTGTGGCATTGGTCCATCAGCCGCTGATACTACTAAAATTGCCCCGTCCATCTGAGCAGCACCGGTAATCATGTTCTTGATGTAATCAGCGTGTCCTGGACAATCAACATGAGCATAGTGCCGCTTCTCCGACTGATACTCGCAGTGCGTCGTCGATATTGTAATACCACGTTCTCTTTCTTCAGGCGCATTATCAATTTCATCTACGCTTAGTACCTTTTCTGCTCCACCTTTCATCGACATCACTTTTAGAATTGCTGCCGTCAATGTGGTCTTGCCATGATCGACGTGACCAATTGTACCCACGTTCACGTGCGGTTTTGTTCTTTCAAACTTCTCTGCCATAGTTATTACAATTTAATTAATTACAAAAAATAAGCTGGCCCATGTGGGCTTCCTCTTTAGTAGCACACACTCTACTAAAAGTAAAGATAATTTGCAACTATAGACATCACATCATGAAATGTCACTGCAGAATAAGCGGGTGGCGGCGCGGGGGTCCCCCACCGAGCGCCAGCAGCCCTGAGCTTGTCGAAGGGCGATGCCGTCGGGTGGGGGAGCAGCGCCGACAGACCTGCCAGCCGCAGCCATAGCGAAAGCTGGACCCGTTTCTTGTCTGGTGACTTTTCGTGATGTGACACCTATAAATGATTCCCCTATCTGTTCCCCTATCTTTCCTTCCCTTTGTTCTCTTCCTTTCAATTTTAGATTAGGTTTAACCAGCCTGTAAAATTTTTTCCGTCCTTCCAATCACCATTCCTCCCACCATTAAACTATTCCTGCAACTCGGGAGATAGATCTCCTCTAATAGGTTCAAACCTAACTTTTTTCCTTATCCCCTGATCCACAGCTTCTTCATCAATATCATCAAAATCTAGTAAAGCGGCCTCATCTGTCTCATACTGCTCCGCCAATTGTTGGTTTATTTTATCTATATAAGCCGACTCATTTCTAGAACGCGGTTCTGTTTCTTCTATCGTATCCAGTTCTAACTGCACTTCCGTGGGACCTCGCGTAATTCCATCAAAGTCTTGTTTTCTGATCAGCACAAAATCTTCTCCCTCGTCTGACCAAACGAAATATCCACCCAGTTGCTTCAATACCTCAAGTGCCGCCTCGATTTTACTATCATTAACCATCTCCCCACCTTACCCCAAAGGACCTAGTTCCTTCAATACCTACTTAATCAATCTCCCACTCACCCCAAATTTACCCACACCAGAAGTCATACTGGACTGAACCGTCCAATCAACAACAACCAAGATTAATTGTCTTTCTGAAATTGGTCAGTCCGCGACTTTCTTAACACTGCCTTTACCTTCCAGCGCTGTACCGACTATTTCGTTCTGTAAATTTCGTGGCACTTCCTCGTAGTGATTAAATTCCATGACATAAGCCGCTCTTCCTTGTGTCATTGATCGCAGGCTTGTGGCATAACCAAACATATCCGCTAACGGTACTTTGGCGTCGATGATTTTAGTAGTGCCGCGATTCTCAATTCCATCCACCTGTCCACGTCTGGCATTCATATCACCCACCACGTCACCCATGTATGACTCTGGTGTCGTAACCTCAACCTTCATGATCGGTTCCAGTAAAACTGGATCAGCTTTCTTGAAACCTTCGCGAAAAGCCATGGCTGACGCGATCTTAAAAGCGATTTCTGAACTATCCACATCATGGTAACTGCCGTCATACGCCACTGCCCTGACATCTACCACCGGGTAACCAGCCAGCACGCCATTTAGCACCATTTCTTCCACACCTTTCTTAATGGCCGGTACATATTCCCGCGGGATCACGCCGCCTTTTACTTCATCCTCAAACTCTATACCAGCACCGCGTTCCAGCGGTTCCAAACGCAACCAGACGTGACCATATTGACCTCGTCCACCACTCTGCTTGATGTATCTGCCTTCTGTCTCCACCGTCTTTCGGATAGTTTCTTTATAAGCGACCTGTGGTCGGCCAACATTAACCTCCACACCAAACTCGCGCTTCATCCTTTCCGTTAACACTTCCAAATGCAGCTCACCCATACCCTGCATAATTGTTTGCAATGTTTCAGGGTCTGTCTTCACTCGGAAAGTTGGATCTTCATCCTGCAGCGACTTCAAAGCCATACCCATCTTCTCCTGGTCAGCCTTGGTCTTCGGTTCTACCGCTATCGAAATAACTGGCTCCGCGCCGACAATTCTTTCCAGTACAATCGGCTCATCTGGATCGCACAGTGTATCGCCGGTAGTGGTGTACTTCAAACCAACCAATGCTCCGATTCCACCCGCAGTAATTTCCTCCACTTCCTCACGGTCATTGGCATGCATCCTTAATATCCGGCTAATCCGTTCCTTTTTACCATTCGAAGCATTTAGTACGTATGATCCTGATTTAAGTTTTCCTGCATAAACCCGAAAGAAGGTAATCTGTCCGACAAATGGATCAGTCGCCACTTTAAAGGCTAAAGCAGTAAAAGGCTCGCTATCAATCAGTTTTCTTTCTACTTTCGTCTCCTCGTCATACGGTAATGTTCCTTCTACAGGCGGCAACTCACCGGGTGATGGTAAAAATTCAATAATCGCGTCCAGCACTCTCTGTACGCCCTTATTCTTTAATGCCGAGCCACAAAATACTGGTACTATTTCATTAGCGATAACTGCCCGGCGCAGCGCCTTATTCAATTTATCAACCGAAATGCTCTCGTCATTCAAGAATTTTTCTGACAAAACGTCGTCCAACCCGGCTACTGTCTCCACCAATTCAGCTCGCCTCGTTTTTACTTCTTCTTTCATCTCTTCTGGAACCTCTCTCGTTTCTATCGTCTCGCCACGCTCACCCATAAAATACCAGGCTTTTTCCGTAATTAAGTCCACCAGTCCATCAAACTTTTCTTCCGCTCCGATCGGCAATGTCATCACTACGGTATTTTTGGTCAACCGCTCATGGATAGAATCAACCGCTTTCCAAAAGTCAGCGCCTGTCCGGTCTAATTTATTAATAAAACACATCCGCGGCACTTTGTATTTATCTGCTTGTCGCCACACGGTTTCACTCTGCGGTTCCACTCCAGCCACTCCATCAAATACCACTACCGCTCCGTCCAACACCCGCAAGCTTCGTTCCACTTCAATAGTAAAATCCACATGTCCTGGTGTATCAATTAGATTTAATCGATAGCCTTTCCAGAAAGCAGTCGTAGCGGCCGACGTAATAGTAATGCCCCGTTCTCGTTCCTGGTCCATCCAGTCCATGACCGCCGCTCCCTCATGTACTTCTCCAATCTTATGTGTTAAGCCGGTATAAAATAAAACGCGTTCCGATACTGTCGTCTTTCCAGCATCAATGTGAGCAATAATACCAAAGTTTCTTACCTTATCTATCGGTACTTGAGGAAATTGTTTCTTCTCCACTGCCATAAAAAGTCGTGTGTCTAAAAAACCTAAATTACAAACTTAAATATCAGGTATCAGCTAGCGTGCAAAATGACTGAATGCCCGGTTAGCCTCC
This sequence comes from Candidatus Andersenbacteria bacterium RIFCSPHIGHO2_02_FULL_46_16, assembly GCA_001817065.1. Taxonomy (GTDB): domain Bacteria; phylum Patescibacteriota; class Andersenbacteria; order UBA10190; family UBA10190; genus UBA10190. The sequence continues at coordinate 11,000 of MHHQ01000007.1, read as the reverse complement.
GCCATGCGATGGACTTCTTCTCGTCGTTTCATGGCGCCGCCTTCTTTTTTCGATGCATCAATCAGCTCTGCTGCCAATTTTTCCGCCATCGCTTTGCCACTTCTCGTCCTGGCTGCCTCTTTTAACCAGCGCATTGCCAATGTTTCACGTCTGTCTCCTCTAACTTCTTGCGCAATCTGATAATTAGCTCCGCCGATTCTCTTGCCTTTTACCTCTAACACCGGCGCTACATTTCTGATGGCCGCGTCAAATACCATTAACGGGTCGTCCTTCGTTTTTTCTGATACAATATCCAGCGCCCCATAGACCACTTTCTGCGCAATCGACTTCTTGCCTCGGCGCATAATTTGGTTAATAAACCTTGATAGCATCAAATTACCAAACTTAGGATCCGGTCTTAAAAACTCCTTATTCTTATATATTCTTTTCTTTCGTGGCATACCTTACTTTAAAAATTTATTATCTGTCTTTAGGGTTGCTTAACTGTCACTAAAAGATTGCTAAGCCTCCTTAGGCCTTTTGGCTCCATACCGACTGCGAGCATTTCTGCGTGCATCCACCCCAGCTGTATCTAGCATTCCGCGCACAATAATATACCGCACACCTACTAGATCCTTCCTCCGGCCGCCCCGGACTAACACAATCGAATGCTCCTGTAGATTGTGTCCTTCACCCGGAATATAGGCTGTCACTTCATGACCATTTGTTAAACGCACCCGTGCTACCTTCCGCAAAGCTGAATTCGGCTTGCTAGGTGTCATTGTCTTTACTTGCAAACATACCCCTCTCTTAAAAGGAGAGTCCTTATATACCGGTTTATTTCTCAGTAAGTTAAAACCTCTCCTTAAAGCCGGTGTCTTAGATTTTCTGGTTTTTCTTTTTCGACCCTTGCGAATCAGTTGGTTTGCTGTTGGCACAATATAAGTTAATAAATAATTATCGCCACCTGGCGACTACATAAACCAGATTATTGCGTTCCTAGTCTCAACGCTCTGCGCACCCCTCTTTAGTGCAAACCTAAATATAAACAATCTATAGCCAACCTGTCAACAAAACGCGCGGTAACTGCTCACTGGTCGAGGAAGACTATTGGCTAAGATAAGACGTTATAATTTTTCACTTTTAAGAAAACCTTCTTTTTCTGGCTCTAAATATGGCTTAACCTAGTAATCCACCCTTAACCTGTGAGCAGTTACAACGCGCGTTTTGTCATTTGGATTTAGGCATTTTGATTTTCGTGTCACATATTCTGCAGAACCATCTGCAGCACTTCCGGACCAGCCGTCGCATTAACTAACAACAAGGCTGGTATAGAGATCAACTGAAATATTCTTCCACCAAAAATAATGAAGAAAAGCAGGATGTACATTCCGTTGCGTTCTAAAAACTGGATAACATCCGGCCTTTTATCTAATAACACGTATAAAACCTTTGATCCATCCAGTGGCGGTATGGGTAATAAATTGAACATCATCAACCAACCATTAATAACCGCCACGACACCAAATAAATACGGCAATGACGTACCTAGTGGCGAGATTCTGGCCAATAATCCCGTGATTATCAGAATGATCAAATTTGTTGCCGGCCCAGCCAAAGCAACCATCATTGGACCATATTTGCCATTTTTTAAATTGTCATAGTTAACCGGCACTGGTTTCGCCCAGCCAAAGATAAAACCTCCGCCGGCAATGCGCGCAAAAGTCAGCAGCATCAGCGGCACAACGATCGTCCCCCATTTATCAACATGCTTTAACGGATTCAAAGTTAGCCTGCCCGCATATTTTGCTGTTGGATCTCCCAGCCATAGCGCGACCACGCCATGCGCCACTTCATGAAAAATAATGGCCACCGCTAAAGCAATAATCATTGCCCCTACACTTAGCGACGGATCGATTGCTACAACTTGCCAAAACATAAATTAAGATTAAAGCTAAAATCGCAAAAGGTGAAGCTCTCCTGAAATGAGATAAAACACAGTAGACCAGACTAATTGACTAAAACACCTTTCTCACCTTACCAAGAATCTAAAATTATGCATGCCTCTTTTGTCCTTAACTTTCCTTTATATTTTTTAACTTGCTAAATCTTCGATTCTCATCTATATATTATCCATGGCTAAGTCATGCGCTATCTGCCAAAAATCCAAATCAAGAGGTCACACCCGCGTCCTTTTGCGTGGTCATCGCAATGTTACCGGTAAACGATTCTTCAAACCCAATCTACAAAAAACTACCTATCTGGGTAAAAAAGTTTTAGCTTGCACCAAGTGCATCAAACAGCAAAACCGTACTAAATAATAAATACCTAACTTATTCTCCGCTCCCTTCAGGGATCAAAACATTCTTAACTCTTGAATAAGCGTGTTTCTGTGCTTCCTTCATCGTCAATCCAGTCCCAACAACAATCAAAGCATACCCTCAAAACCAGCTACCACCCATTGCTCATTCACCAAATTCACATACCGAAGAAGTAATCTATCTCCTGGCACACGAGCATGACATCATTTACGGTAGTTTTCCATGTCAGAGGTAAAACTAAAACAGATCTATACAAATCATTATTAAGACCTGCTATCTGTCTGGAGGGCAAATCCCACAACGATCCAATCCAAATATTCCTAGTCGCTAAATATTCCACTAATCGTTCGTTATTCGCTCCGTAAACCAGACACGGGAAGTAAGATAAGTTACGTTCAGCTAAGGGTGGTACATAAAAGTTCTCCTGCTTGATTCCTGTTAATCTCTTTAGATACACACTCGCTAGTTTTTGCTTGTGTGCCATCAGTTTTGTTAAATCAAGATGATTCCATATATTGCCAGATAAAACACTACCCAAAGTCGGCTCTTCGTAAGTGCCTATTAGATTATCAAGTTTTTCAAAGTAAATTTCACTTTTTCCATACAATTTTCGCGATTGCACAAGATACGTACTCAAATTGATTGCCTCCTGTAAAAATTTAAGCCAGGTACTCTTGATCTTATAACTATTCATTCTGGAAAAATGTTCCTTCTTCAATAATTGCGACTGGTCCACCAAATGACTACCAAGTATACCCGTTTGTTTTCTTATACTGTCAATATAAAAATGATTACTATGAACAAAAACCAAGTCATCTTTCAATACTATCCGATGGGCACAATCTTCAATAACAATGGTTTCGGGCAACTTTCCCAGAAGCAACCTTACATTTTTATCTTGTAACGGTGAGGAAATATAACCATAGTTAATAATTACATCAGGTCGATACGACTTTACAGCCATTAAATAAGAGGGAATATCAATCGTCAAATCTTGATTCGTCTTATAAAACAGTAGCGTGCCATAGTTTTTATACATCGCCAACGTCTCTGGACAATAAAAATCCGGTACGAGTATTTTTCGCACCTTAATATCCACTCGTTTGATAATTCCTCGCCAGGCGTCAGCAAAGGATAAGAAAAACTGGTCTTCTTGCGATCCCAGCCAATTATAATTTTTCCACCGTAAGGGTAGCAGGGACACCATCTCATTATGGGTAATCAGACCGTTCACGATCACGTGAATTCCTTAATTTCTAAACGTATTTTATCCAATTCCTCATTATAAATCTGCAAAACTTGTTTACTAATGTCGTTCGGAAGATTATTAGTAGTATGTGCAGAAAAAAATTCCTGACTGTACTTCTCGACTGACTGTTTAAATTTTGGCAATATTTTCTCTGCAAAAACACGCAGTACTTCTCCATCACAACCTCTTCTACGAGCCATGTACATTGCCAGGTAAATTTCTTCCTCCACCGCATAGAAAAGAGATGGTTCCTTTGAATTAAAGAGGTTATTGAAAAGCTTGATATGATTTTTATCTAATAAGTCTTCCGTAAAGCCAGTTTGCTTAACATCCACACCTAACGCTTTTAAAAATGTATACATAACACCACACTTCTCGCACCGCTGACACCAACGATTTTCCTCTGCCCCTTGTCCAATTGCCAAGCAAGACGTCTGAAACTGTCCAAATTTCGGATATCTTCGATGCAAAATAGCTACTTCCGCAATTTCATGCAGCGGCTCAACTAAACTCACCACTCTTCTTGACGCCCCTCCCACCAGCGACACAAGCAAACTTTGTTGTGATGTCCAGTCCGGATGCTGATCGTATCCTGTCCAATGTGTCAGCACGCCCTCCGCATTTAAGCCCGCTTCGCCACAGGAATACTCGTTTCCTATGCCGATATAGGCTGCATCATAAAAATATAGAAATGGTAGTGTCATTAATGCATATTCTGTTGTTTGAAGCCCCCATCCGAGTTCAGTCTCCTTATTCCATAAACCACCATACCTCATCTTCCCCGGTTCATACTTTACCTCTTCCACCACTAAGCCTGTCTTATTGCTGAATGATTTCTTGAGCCGTTTTTTATGTTGGTACTCATATAAATGCGCCGGTTCAATGAAATATACTAAATGCGGTCTGATGCCAATATCTTGCGCCAGCGCCACAGTCAACAGGCTGTCTTTCCCAAAGGTGAAAGGGATGACCATACTTTCTTCTTTGGGGTAGTGACGGTGAGTATCAATCGCTGGTATGTGAATGTCATTATTCTGAAAGGTCGCCACCGTATTTATAAATTTTTTTATATAAGACAGCGACGATACTCCATCAGTCAACGCCGAATTTGGCATGTCATAAATGCCGTTTTTGAACAGGAAAGCCTCGCTGATTGGACGCGAAGTATTATATGCAATATAGTTCTTGCCCAAAATTTGCGGCACAAAATACGTACTGCTTAGAGCAATATTGTCCCTTAACACTTCCTTTAATTGTTGCGGATAGGCTTGCCATACCCGACTGGGGTATACAATCGGTAAAACACAACCATTTACAATAATATTAATGCCTCTTTCTTCTATGGTTGCTTCAACGTGTATGGGCTTGGTCATATTTCTTTCTAAACACTAATACGTCTCCTCCACCACCGTCATAAAACATTTCTTTATAAGCAGCCCCCACTCTTTGAAAAAGGTCTATCCACTCCTTCTCTGTTTTTATGGTTATACGCAGATTGTCCGGGCTGTGTTTTTGGGACGCATATCGGGAATGCTTAAAACACGTGGTAAAAAATATGAGATCGCCGGTCCATCTCACCAGATTTCTTAATGCTTTCTCAACCTGACCTTCCGGTATATATTCCAAAACATTCAAACATACCACCACATCAAACTCATTAGGAGGAAATTTGTCATCCAATACACTACCCTCCTCGATCGTCTTACGCACCGCTCTTTCGGCTTTCTTCATTACATAGCGTGAGTATTCCAACCCCTTAACCTGGCAACCCTCCCCTTGCAACGCCACCATCAAATAACCATGCGCGCACCCCACATCTAAAACTTGGGGGTGTTTCTTCCCTGACGTTCTTTTTATCCGGCGCGCCACCCGTCCCGTCCACACCAAGGCAATCTCCTTATAATCATTATAATTCCCCGCTTGGAAATAGGTTTTATCAAACATTCCCGGCCCAATGACTACCTTCGCTTGCTGTCTCATAGTTTTTCCTTACTCATCTTCAACCGAGGTATCCCTTTCAATCGTAGAATACCATTTTTCACCTTAGCTCCCCCCAGCGTTGCATCGTCATCAAAATCAAAATGCCCGCTATCCAGATCAACAAAATTAATTGGGTATGCCAGCGCCAGATAGGCCGCCGCCGTGATCGAAACATTCGACTCATACATGCATCCCAACATGACCAACTTCGATCGTTCCAAGGCATATTCAATAATTTCCTGACAGGAGCTCGGACCCCCAAACTTCATCATTTTCACATTAATACCATCAGCATAACCTTGTGCCAGTAGCATCTTTGCTTCCTTCGCTTTAGTTGCTAGCTCATCAGCGATCAACGGCAAAATTTCCAATTCCCGCAACTTTCTAAACTCCTCCCTCTGGTCCGCTGGCACAGGCTGCTCGACGCCGGCAATATCCAGGTTACCTACCGCATTGAGCACACGCCTTGCTTCCTTATATGAATAGCCTTGGTTAGCATCAATCACTAATTTGATTTTTGTTGGTAAGGCCGCACGTACCGCCTGTATTTTTTCAATATCACCATCCACGTCTAAACCAACTTTCAGCTTGATTAATTTGAATCCATCGTTCACTCGTTTTTTAACTTCAGTCAGGGTCTCCGGTAACGGCTTGATACCCACTGTCACTACCAAATTGCAGGATTGCCGGCAAGTTCCAAAAAAGTCTTGCGGATTTACTCCTTCTTGTAGTGCTATCAGATGTAGTAACGCTGTTTCAACAGCTGCTTGCGCTGATGGGTAGCCAGCTAGATCTTGTCGTATTTTATTTTCATACCAAGACCTGTCTTTTATAGGATGAGAAAAAAAATCCAAACCCACGCGTTGCTCTAATAATTTTTTTATTTCGTCGATATTTTCCCCAGTCACCGTCTCGTCTGGTGCCGTGCTGCCCAGCCCAACATTCCCCTCCTCGTCCTTCAATATCAACAAGAGGATCGGTGCTGATTCTACTGTTTCGTACGCAATCGCGAATGGCTCCCGAAATTGAAGCTCGTTCTTTTCTACCCTTATCTCTTTCATAATCATTCCTCGTTTTTGTACCTCGTAATCGCAATGCGCACAATTTCTTCTAATAGTTCGCTATAACTAATGCCAATTACTGCCGCTGCACTAGCCACACCTCCTTGCGGATGCAAAGAGGGCAATGGATCAAAGCTAATAATATGAGGATTAAGGTCTTTATCTACCCGAATTATTACTTGGCCTAAATCCGCCCCCTCTAAAATATTATAAGTATCAAGCGCCATTTCGGTGATTAGCGATTCAAGTTTTTTAGGAATATTTTTAGGCGGGTGCTGCACCACGATATCCTTCGTCTCTCCCTCCATTCCCATACTTCGCTGTACGCGCATGGGCCAGACGCCCGCCGGTTGATTTTGAAAAATCACCCGTGATAACGGCAATGCCCGGACATTATTTTCGTTACCCAATATCACCACTTCGTATTCATCACCATCAATAAATTCTTCAATAATGGCAGGTATATTCAACTGTTTAATGTAGACATTCAAGGCATCCTGCAGCATCTGCTTATCTGTTACGACTGATTGCTGCCCTATCTTAATCGGCCCCCCCTCATACATCGGTTTAACAATTAGTGGAAATCTTAAGTCTTCACGAATCTCATCTTCCAGCTCATAAACATAATCCCATTTAGGCGTAGGGATGTTATGAAACTGTAGAAGTTTTTTTATCCGTGTTAGGTCACGACACACCCCGAGAGTTGTCGGATTCGGCCCTGTATAGGGAATATCTAACATATCCAACAATGCTGCTGCATGCACCTCCCCGTACTCTGAATCCAGCACCCGCGCTTTGGCATTTATGACAAGGTTGACATCACTGATACGCAGCGATTCGAATACATCCGCCAGCACATTGTAGTCAAAAATACTTGTCTTATAACCAAGGTCTTTCAGTGTCTGCTCCATCATCCTAGCTGTTTCCGATTGTGTTTCTGCCAGCTGATTCTCGCCTTCCGCATAGGTATTATAAGCAATACCTATGTTCAGACTGCGCAGGTCAGTTATCGATATCCGCTTGATATTTTCTTTTTTAAACGCCCGCAGCAGACTATCTTTATTCAACCTTGCTGCTGAAAATCTATTCTTGCGCGAAGTCTTGCCAATAAAAGAATCACGATCGAACCGCGCCACTTCAAAAGTCACGCTTTTACTAAGGTCTCTTATATTGTCCTGTGTATCAATCGCATTCTCCCCGGCTACAGTCAGCCATCCTAAAAACTCGTATCCTTCAGGTGGTACTAGAATCGGATCTCCAATTTTCTTATTGAGGCTCACTTCTTCCAGATGGTAGTCATTTTTCATTTTTTCATCTATATCAAGTTTAGCCAGTATCCCCGAGTTATCTGGTAAAAAATATTTACCGGCCAAAAACTTCAAAGGTCGCTCCGGTTTAGGTATATGGCTGATGTATATTCCACAGGCAATTTTAATTGCGTTCTCAATTAAATCCACACCCCAAACACCCTTGATAAACGAGTATACATAATCTCCGCCCATACGTAAGTTCACTTCGATCGGTACCGGCCCGTCCTTCGCGGCCTTCGCTTCAAAATGAATACACCCATTTTGGATCGCGAGCTTTTCTAAAACCTCCTCCGCTAACTCCACTAGTTTATGTTGCTCCCAAGCCGGCAGACTCGAGGGGATTGCGTCTCCCGTTTCCACAAAAAAAGGCTCTCGAGTTTGGAAATTATCGGTAATAGAGTAAAATTTCACCTTTCCATTCTGCAACAAGATATCGACGTCTACTTCGTTGCCATCAATATATTCCTCCGCTAGTATATCCCGCCCATTGGCCAGCGCCGATTCAATTTCCGTAGACATATTCTTGCGAATGTACTCAAAGGTATTATAAAGATCATCTGCGTCATCTACTTTGACAACATACGCACTTGAAGCGCCATATACTGGCTTTACTACCAGTGGAAACTTGAAATTCTGTGCCACCCGTTTGCAATCTTCATTCGATTTCAATAAAGCGTGTTGCGGTGCACGTATGCCGCCCTGTTCACAAAACTCCCGAAATACAAACTTATTTCGCGCTTTCTGCGCTACCCGATAAGGAATGCCTACCCAATTAAAAGTATCTGTAATTTTTGCTGTCAGTAAAACAGCGTCTTCCCAAAATGTCATCGCTCCATTTATTATACTGGCTGGATTATTTTTCAAATATTCTCGAACCGCTTGTATACATTCTTTGAAGTTCCCCGTATCAGCTAAAATCCAATCGTCAACATAGCTCTGCGCCCAATTTTTTTCTTTATTCAGCACTACCAAAATAAGACCTAACTTCTTCAGCTTCTGCAAAATAAAACGTTTCTTTATTGATCCAGTGTTAACTAGAAGAATTCTTTTACCCTGCAAGTCTACCGCCCTCGTGCTACTTTTCCCGTTCATAAAAAGGTATAAACAAATTCAAACATAAAGTATACAATCATTCCAACTTTTTTGCAGCAAAAAAGTTAACATTGTCATTTGAAAGTTAAAAGTGAACACTTTTGAGCACGTTTTCATTTTAAAAGTGAACACTCATAAAAGTGCCTAAAGTCAGCTACGCTTGAACGTTTTACTTACTAAACGTTCAAACACTATGGCCGAGCAGCTGCACAAACGTCGCACTACCGAACAGGTAGTGGATATTGTTCACAAATACCAACACAAAGAAATCAAAGCCAAGGAAGCGGCGGCTTACCTAGGTGTTGGCCCAGGGCAATCGCATGAAAGAATGAGCCCACAAGCGCTCTAGCTTACAATCAGGTAATATGTTGGTGTTAATTTCTAAACACCAACATCATGAAACAAACCAAAAGCAGCTCCATCCTGGAGCATTTTTTAATACTGCCGGATCCCCGGCGAGAGAATCACAATACGAAGAAGCACAAACTGATAGATATTATCGTCATTACTATCCTCGCCGTTATCTGCGGCGCTGATGACTGGCCAACGGTGGTAGGGTTCGGCCAGAAAAAAGAAAAGTGGCTCAGGCAGTTTATGGAATTGCCCCATGGCATTCCTTCCCACGACACTTTTGGCCGAGTGTTTGCGTTGCTTGATCCCGTCGCCTTTCAAACCTGCTTCTTTAGCTGGGTACGGGCAGCCCACAGAAAAACCAAGGGGCAAGTGGTCGCCGTGGATGGCAAAACCAACCGGCGCGCTCACGGTAAAGCAAGCGACCCGTTGCATATTGTCACCGCCTTTGCCACGGCCAATGGCGTGGTCTTGGGACAACTGGCAACCAGTCGTAAATCCAATGAAATCACAGCTGTGCCTAAACTGCTTAAGCTACTGGATTTGGCTGGCTGTATTGTCACAGCCGATGCCATGAGCTGTCAGAAGAAAATTGTCAAAACCATTCTAGAACAGGGCGCTGACTACGTTTTAGCCGTGAAGGGTAATCAGCAGATGCTACAAAAAGACCTCAAAAGATTGTTTACCTACGACCATAGGCAGAACTTGAAAAACGTCCAAAACGATTATTGTGAGAGTAGCGACAAAGACCATGGGCGGACAGAGATCAGGCAATGTTTTACTTTAAGCGATCCGAGGTTACTACAAACCATTGGTGTCAGCCGGCAAGACTGGCTGGGGTTAAAGTCAATCGCGCAAGTTACCTGCCAGCGCACCGAACGCGGTCGGACAACCAGCGCTACCAGATACATTTCCAGTTTGGCTGGCAACGCCCGGCAAATACTGAAAGCGGTACGCGAGCACTGGCAGATTGAAAACAATTTGCACTGGTCGCTGGACGTCAGTTTCCGCGAAGATGATTCGCGAGTACGAATTGGCCACGCCCAGGAAAATCTGGCGGCGGTACGGAAACTGGCATTGACGCTATTGCGTAAAGAAAAATCTGGCCAGGGTAGCATAAAAAGCCGGCGCTTACAGGCCGGTTGGGATGAAGATTACTTGTTGGCGGTAGTGGGAATTAGGCCTTAAGTTTCATGCGATTGCCCTGCCCCCAACCCCCTTCCTTTTTGCCCGCCTGCTGGAAACCACCAGCGGATTTTTCGGGCGGCGGGGCCTCAAATTGGGTGGTGGGCGAGGTTTTGGTTTTTCAAATACTCCTTGATTCGCTCGCGATCCTCATTTTCTTTTTCGCCTTTGAAGTATAGCTCAATAAAATCAACTTTTGAAGCGGCGGTGTGATATGCGTAAATTACACGGATACCGCTCATCACACCTCCCCCCTTGAGAGATTTGCAGGCGAACTTCTTAATTTTGCACACCAATATCGCTTCGTTACAAAAATCAGGAATAGGGAAAACGCTCCGATTGTTTATGTTTTTGAGATGGTAAAGCTCTATCGCGTTGCGTTTGGCAGTTTCTAAATCCTCCTCAAGTGTTTGGAATTTCTTGAGGAGCCGTTTGAGGTCTTTTTGAAAGACATCAGTCGTGTCATATTCAA
>MHHQ01000006.1:9134-11850 GCA_001817065.1 Candidatus Andersenbacteria bacterium RIFCSPHIGHO2_02_FULL_46_16 | reverse complement strand
TCACAGCTTGGAGAGTCTTGTTAAACCCATCCACTTTAGTCAGCTTCTTGTATTGGCTAGAGTTTCCGGCTTTCAAAGAGATGCTGACGTTTACACCTGCGTCTTTGGCCTCTGTTGCTAACTTCATATCAGCATACTTCCAGCCGTTAGTTACTATCGTGGCACTTGCGTCACCGTCCACAATGTACCGACAGGCTTTCAGTAAGTGAGGCCAAAGAGTCGGTTCACCGCCAAGTAAGATGAGGTTTTTAGTACCAATCCCAAGCCCAATGGTAATGAGCCTAACTGCTCTCTCCCATGTCATGTCGCTGGTGGCATCGTACTTCGTTCCTTCCGCATAGCACCACAGACATCTGTAATTGCACTTCCGGTTCACTGTCAGCCAAATGCCATTAACCATGTTTCTACTCCTGTGTTGGAAAGATCAAAAGAACCTGTGACCCTAGAGGAATACAGACTTCTTGTCAAGTATTACTTCATTCCGGTCAAACACACCAATTGACGCCTTGCCAGTCTCCTGTATAGAGTAACAATACTCTGTTTCTGTTCGTCTTTACAACTCAATTTCCTCTGTTTCGAAAGGAGCTACCCAATGGGTACCGCACGCCGAGTGAGGGGACTCGTAATGGAAAGTCTGGAAAGAAGGATTTACCTTTCTGCCGACCCCATTAGCCTGTCCCAATGGCAGAGCCAAGCCTGGTGTACAGGCTCGGTTTCTGAACAATCCGGTACAATCGTTGTGGCCGCCAATGGCCAAAGCCAAGGAGGCGACCATGTCGCCCTCGCTGACTCGCCAGCTGTGGTTGACAGTGATCTCTATCTTGAGTTCACACCGCAAGTCAACCACGTTGGCAATGACAAAGTTGTGTTCGAGATCAGTAATGGCAGTGGCACGCGGGTCGTCATCAACTTCGAACGCAATGCCGCTGGCAACCTGTTTAGCATCACTGAACAGTATCGGCATGGTCCTGGAAACGTTGGATGCCTATTAGTACAACTTATTACCCGATTGCTATACTAAAAAATAAATACTATGAATACCATACAGAAACCTGTTACAAAAAACTTGAAACGTTCTGCAATCATTGATTCCGTCATCTTCGATTTGATTGAATTCAGAAAAAGTTGCGATCAGCAATTATATTATGCGATTGATGAAAACATCAGGTTTTTTGAGGCCGCTAGGCACATCTGGACATATCTGCCATGGTTGATATTCAGATACCCCACAATAGATACGACCAAAATAAAAGAACTTGCCGATTACCAACTTCATAATGGTCTTTGGGAGGAATATCTCTTAAGGTCTCTCATCAAGTTAGAAAAATCAAAAAAGATTGATTTAGTCGGTCCATTACGACAAGAATTACTCACACAAATAAGAGTAATAGCAGCCAGCACAACCAAGCCAATCATTGTTATTAATGTTGGTTGTGGGGCAATGGAAATAGAAAGACAAATCATAGAAAATCTAACTAGCCAGCCCCTGGCCGTTTCTGTCCTGTTCATAGGCATTGATAATTCAAAAACAGCCTTAGCCATGGCTTCGGATAATCTAAAAGAGAATCGTGTTCATTTTAGTACGAGCCGTGAACTTTTATCCGACGACATCAAACAGCTGCAGCAAGTCGATCAACCCTATAAAGTACATTTTGTGCTTGGAGATGCCGTCTCTAGTCTGTCCCAGATTGAGCCCGACACGATTGATATCGCCTGTTATAGCAAATTCATTCATCATCTTTCTGATGAAGAAAAAGAGTCGTTCAGGAACTTCACCGCTAGTGTAACTAAGCGCGTTATTGAATTTGATGATTATCGTGGCGTGTATTTACCATTGATGTCTCTATTAACAAATTGGCACAACCCTGTCCTGCTCAATGGAGCGGTCTTCAGTTCGTTGCGAGTGCCTAGTCGTTCTGAACTTGAAAAGCAGCAAAAAGATAACCATTCTTGGTCAATTTGTGTGTTTCCTCTCAAGGGGTATATAAAAAGTTATCACAGAAGCGATTCTCTACAGAAAACTCACTCAATTCTTTTGTAGCCGATAGTCTCGCACCCGTGATAATCTAATATCATGCTTACTGAAGTCCTGATCCTATCAGCAGCGGTGATAGCAAATCTTATATTGGTAATGATATCCTTCCGGCGTAATCCGCTAAGTGCGAGTAATAGATTATTTGCTGCTGTTGGCATAACGCTGTGTTTTTGGAGTATTGTAAATTTTTTCTCCTTTCAAACGAATAATCAGTTGCTTGCCACATGGTTGGTCCGTTTTGTCATGGTGTTGTCTACGCCGTTGGGGATCTTCTTCTTTCTATTTGTGCATACTTTTCCACGCACAACTTTGGCCATGAGCAAGAAGACTTTCTGGACGTGGATCTTTGTGATGATTGTCACGATGGGTATCGCTGCTTCACCTTTATTATTCCCTGAGGTTACCTTATTGCCGGATAAGCCGCCTAAACCCACTCCCGGAATCGGCCTAATTATTTACGTTCCTGTCGTTATTCTGACAACTCTTTATGGCATTGTCTTGATGGTAAAAAAGTTCCTAAGCGCTAAAGGTTTAGAACGAATTCAAACCGGATATCTAATGGTTGGGGCGGGGATCATGTTCCCCTTAATCATTGGACTAAATTTTGTGGCGGTAAACGCTTTCAACTCGACCACATTCATCCCGTATGGCCCGATATTTATTCTTCCCTTTACCGCTCTT
>MHHQ01000006.1:3732-9084 GCA_001817065.1 Candidatus Andersenbacteria bacterium RIFCSPHIGHO2_02_FULL_46_16 | reverse complement strand
TTTTATCGCCGCAGTCGGCGCTCTCTTGTCCGTCTTGCTGGCTCGCTATGTGCAGGAAGCGCTGCGCCGTCTCACTGATCGTATCCTCTTTCAAAACCAGATCGACTACCATCGCGCCTTAGTGGATGCCAGTAAAGAATTATCTACCACCATCCGCATCGAAGATGTCACCCGAACAGTGCTAGATATCATGGAGCAAACCATCCGCACCAAAAAAACCATCATTTTCCTCCAGGAAAACACTCTGCGAGAGTAACTTCTCCATGCCGCAGGTAGGACGAGGAGGCATAGTCAAGCAGCGCCATAACGTATTATCATAACAATATATGGTACAAAGATTGGGCATCAGAGAATTAGCGGAACGGGCCAAAAGGGAAGGCGCTTATGATCTGGCCCAGGGTGTGATTGACGCTGACTTGCCGCAAGTGCTGGTAGACGCTATGCGTGAGATTCCTGTAAAAGAAATCTCCCGCTATGAAAATATGGGCGGAGCGCAAAAATATCGGGAGGCATTAGTGTATTATTTAGAATCACGGGGCTGGACGGTTAGTGCGGAAAACGTAATGCCGGTAGCTGGGGCGATGGCCGGTATAACAAGCGCTTTATTGACAGGGCTGAAACCAGGAGCAAAGGTTTTGTTACCGGAGCCGTTTTTTGTATACCATAAACTATTGCTTGAAACACTCGGTTACAAGGGGGTGTTTTTGCATACGGAAATAGGAGAGGAAATTGAGTGGGAAGAAGTAGTGGACAAGATGGATGACGTGGACGCGGTCGTAATTACTACACCGGCTAATCCGACGGGGCAGACGGCCTCGGTAGAAACGCTAACGAAATTAAGCGAAGCAGCCAAAGAGAAAGATTGTTTGTTGATACTGGATGAAATGTACCGGGAGTTTATTTGGAATAACCCGCCCAAGAATGACGCGGAATACCAGAAAATTGATTGGTCCAAAACCTTATTGGTACGCAGTTGGTCAAAGACTTTCGCTATACCGGGATGGCGAATTGGGTTTGTGGTAACCAGTCCGGAGAGGATTGAAAAGATGACAGAGCGACATGATGCCTTTTATATGGGGGGGTCCGTTATCGCCCAGTATGCTATGGCCAAGGCGCTCACGGAGAATCTGAAAGAACTTAATAGATATTGCCGCAATTTACGCCAAACATTGCTCTTGAATAAGGAAATATTGGAAAAGGCCTTCACGAGCTATGGTCTTAGCCCGCTGCCAGTGCCGGCCACTTATTACATGCTACTGAAACATAATCGGCCAACGGATATGGCGATGGTAGAGGAATTGATCGCGAAAAAGGTCGTAACCACACCGGCTAATATTCTGTTTGACGACACCAGCACAGAAACAGGGTATATTAGGATCCACTTCGCGGTGCAGCAAGAGACGGCACGAAAGGTGGCGGAGATATTAACAACATAAGGCGGGTGATAATCTATATTGTCAAAATTAGATAGAAGCTAATGTCCTAATTGGACTTTTTTAATCAAGGCTTATTATAGCCTTTATTCTTTTATATTTGTACTTATTATGTTCTTATTTATGGCTTATTTGTCAATCTTAGTTGACAAAACTGTCTTGTCATTTCCCAGTCTATATTTTATCATGCCACCTCGGTTTTTGATGCTGGCGGATAGATAAATATCTGCTGTATTAAGGGTGAAACAGATGGCACTTGTACAACTAAATAGGAGAAATAAATTACGTGTTGAAATAGGAGCAGACGAGTCTCTAATAAAACGCTGCTAGGTAGCGCGCAGATATTCATTCTCGTTTTTCTCATGTCAATGAAGGGTAGTTAGGAATTGTTGTAGGAATTGTTTATGGAGGGATTTGGATATGACTAAGTCGTAGTTTGTCTGGAGAGTCAGCCAGGGTTTTTTGATCTTGCTATAAAACCATAGGCAAGGTTAGTAACCAAGCCTATCCATTCTGAAAAGGAAACTATCATGTCACGCAGAAAGGTGAATATCCGACGCAGGCAACTTGGTTTTGAAGTGTTGGAAGAACGCCGAGTGCTGTCGCTGGGTGTGCCAGATTTGTATCTGGCCTTTGGTGGCAGCGCTAAGATCAATGGTCTGTCGATGGAAAGAGCGGATATCGCCCACTTTGATGGGGATACCCCTTCTCTCTTCTTCGATGGGTCCACGCACGGGGTGGGCAGCCTCACGATTGATGCGTTTGCACGGCTGTCGGATGGCTGCCTGCTATCTTTTACCATGGACAGCTGGGTACCAGATATACCGGATCGCGTGGATGATTCGGACCTGGTTAAGTTCGACACCGCCACGGGCAAGCTCTCCTTGCACTTTGACGGCTCCGATGTGGGACTGACTACTTCGGGTGAGGACGTCGATGCCGTAGATGCGCTACCTGATGGGCGAATTGTCGTATCGACGACCAGTTCGTTCAGTGTCCCTGGAGTATCCGGTAACAACCGAGATCTCTTCGCCTTTACACCTATCCAACTGGGCAATACGACCAGTGGGACTTGGGCGATGTATCTGAAAGGAAGCGATATTGGTCTTGATCGCTTGAGCGAGAACATTGACTCTCTGGCGATTGATAGAGAGACGGTATACGTCTCCACCAGCGGATCTTTGTCAGCGCTAGGGGTGACCGCGGCCGATGAAGATGTGGTGGCTTTCCAGGACGGTGTGGCCAGCGTAGTGCTACGCGGGGCGGAATTCAACCTGTCCCGCTACGACATTGCCGCCATTGACCTGCCGTCAAGCGAGACGGCATCAGCGCTGCATCCGGCCGCGCTGGTTAACGAAGTGTTTGAGGATGTGTATGGACGCCCAGCCGGTCCGGTCAATACGTGGTACTGGCAAAGCCGAACGGATTTAGCAGTTTCGGATTTGGCGCCAGCAATGGAGCAGGCCCAAGTAGAGTATGCCGAGTCGGCACCGCAAGTGTCGCTGGCACTCTATGCCTTTAACGCTCATGGGACACCGATTCTCTCCCCCACCGGTGTGGCGGAAGATGACTTACTGCAAGCCCACTTTGCTAACATTCCGGTTGGCGAAGAGGCGGGAATTCATCTGGTCTTTAACGGAGTGATTGTAAAGTCATCGACTGTCACAATAGGGACAAGCGGTGAAGCGGATGTGGATATTCGCGTACCTAATCCCCTGTTGCCGGAAGTATTTGCCGGCAACGTGTCCGGCATGATTGATGTGCTGTTAGTATATGGCGATCAAGCCCAGTCCCAAACGCTGCAGCTGCGGGAAGGACCTAGGCTCCTGCTTAAGTCCGCGGAGGTTACGGAAGGCGAGTATATGTATTTCGCCGTGAGAGGAGTGACAGCGGATGAACCGGTGATCATCACCGTGCGCTATGACTGGGGAATTGGTTCCAAAGAACAGTCGTGGACTATTGGACGAACGGACGGGTCTAACCGTCTGGACGAGGCCAACGCGAAACTAACGGCTCCGCAGTGGCTTAGAGGAGAAGCGCAAAGGGATGGGATTGAGGTGGACATAGTTGTCGGACAAGATCATCGCGGATACAAGGTTACTTTATTGAAAGGAGAATCCAGAGACAAAATCCTCGGTGACATATTACGCAGCAGCGGCACTTCCAGCGTTGAAGCGGAACTAGCCGTGTTGCTCACGGAGGAAGAAAGGATAGTGGCAGATAACCTGCTAGGAGACGACTGGGAAGGAAACGCCGCAGCGATTGGGAATGCATTGGATGCCTTTAGAGTGCAGGGAGGTGGAGGATTTGGCGGAGATTTGCGTTCCTTCATGGACCAACTGGTGCCGGGAGCGACGCAGAAGGTCATCGACTCTCTGCTGCTAATGCCCGTCGTGTCGGGACGGTATGGCGCTTCGCCGCCGCTGCCACCGGGACCGCAGTGTCAGATACTGCAAACCCTGCTGGATGACTTCATTGGAGCGCATAAGGACGCGCATCAGAATGAGGTGGAAGCGGAGAGAGGAGGAGGTGTCAAAATTGAGGAACTGTCGACTGGCCGTTTTGCCCCGTATCAAGACTATATGTCAGGAAGTTACCAACACATCGGCACGGATTTAGATGTGTCTCCTGGTACCATGATTCGTTCCTCGGTGAAGGGTACAGTAGTGTATGCGAATTCACCACCTTCAATGACTTACGGCACAATGGCCGTTACCATCAGAGTTGATCTGGATGAAGCAGTGTCCCTACCCTTACGTTACGGAGGTGAAACTAAGACAAACGTAGTCTATCTGACATACGGGCACATGCGGCCATCGAGGAGTCAACAACCGTTTAGTGTTCCCTCAAAACGATTTGTGGAGGGATTATCAGATCCTGACTTCTCTTTAGTGATAGGCCAACCAGTTCAGATCGGCCAAACCCTAGGCTTTATTGAAGGGTTTGGGCCGTCCGAAGTACCGGATGGGAAAATGCATCTGTATTACTTCGGAGAAGGTACCGACCCACACCTGCACCTCACCGGCACCACTTCTAGTGCAGCTGGTGATTACTTTGCAGGTAGAGCATTACCAGGTGATTTTGGTATCTATCTGGATGTGTTGAAAGCTTTACCGTTAATTAAAAAACACATGAAGTAGCATGTGTTTAGTCGTTCTTTTGTTCTAACGCCGATCACTTTCCGTGATCGGTTTTTTCTTACTCAATAAATCGCAATGTGCTAACCATTGTTTGTGCTATGCGGGAGTTTCGGGGGTAGCTGATATTAATAAATGATCCATTCTTTGTTTCAAAGAAAAGATAGACGATCTCAGCACCTGCCATATTATCTTTGTTAACATACGTGTTTTCACATTCGCTGTAGGAGTCTTTTGTCACAAAGCCGTAGCCTGAGTTGTTTCCAATCTTAATTGGCAATGTTTCACTACGTCGGGCAGAAATATCGGGATTCGTTACATGCCCTAATACTGATAACTCAATTCTTTCCTGAAAAGATAGCCTTTTCATTAAAACCATCTTTTGCTCATATGTATATCCGGGATAAGCTATTGCATTAAGACCACATAGATATTCATCTTCTCCTCCCGCAATCACCATAGCGCTTGGATTCATTCCCTCTTCTAATCCGATTATCATGCCGTGGGCTTGCTCATCGTATGTGAATAGATTCGCCTCGTCCGTCACCACATGATGTCCTTCCTCCCACAAGTTTCTGAAAGTTATCCCATATCTCGTGTTAGTGTAGCTGCCCCACCCATTCGCGTCGGTGGCAGAAAGCAACGAGCCTTCCGGTATCGCCGGTGGTTTGATACTTGGATCCACTTTAGCTACCGGTTGTATTTTGCGTGTCGGTTCTTCTACAAATGGATCCTGCCCCTGCTTATCTGCCCATACAACCGCCACGCCAAACAATACTACC
>MHHQ01000006.1:0-3718 GCA_001817065.1 Candidatus Andersenbacteria bacterium RIFCSPHIGHO2_02_FULL_46_16 | reverse complement strand
ATATATGTATGCTTGGACCTTATTCATAACCGTTCAATATATGTTAAATATACACGAAAAACAAGTGGCCGTTCTAGCGCATTAAAAGTATTACCGAACTTAGCTACCGTGCCTATCTGCTAACCACGATAATTATTAGCTAAATTGCCTCTTTTGTTGCTATAATCATCGCATAAATACCCTTACTTATATGAAGGAAGGCGTGAATTAAATACATTGTCATGTGGCCACTTACTAATAATCAACCAATCCAACGCATACCCTTCCCGTTGCCTGTTTGCCCACCGTCCGGCACGGACGTCAAACAAATGAAACAGTTTACCCAGTCTCTCTATAAAGACTTCTGGAATTTCTCCGTTGACGAGGCCAGCCGGCTGCTCGAACAAAAAGAGCCAAGTTATTGGCAAAACCAGGGTGAGCGCTTGGCCTTAATACTATTTCACCAAGCTGCCGAACGGGTTCCTGCGTATAAAGATTTCCTAAATAAGAATCATATCAAACACATAAAAATAAAAACGATACAGGACTTTCAAAATGTCCCAACCGTTGATAAGAAAAACTATCTTGAGAAATACCCCTTAGAAGCACTTTATTTTGAAGGAACACTTTTTGAAGCGCAAATGGTGTCTGTCAGTTCAGGCTCTTCCGGTGAGCCTTTCCTTTGGCCACGTGGCGGGTTACTTGAGATGGAAACAACATACATTCAAGAAATGTATCTCAAGAAATTTTTTGAAATAGATACATTGTCAACCCTTTATATAGACAGCTTCGCTATGGGCATGTATATAGCGGGCCCCATCATTCTCAATAGTGCTTTACGAATCTCCCAAAAAGGATATCCGATGATGGTGATTACTCCGGGACTATCTATGAATGACATCATGCGCGTCTTACCAAAGATTGGTAATAAATTTGATCAAATCATTATTGGCGGCTACCCACCTTTTGTAAAAGATATTATCGAAGAGGGTAGACAGCGTGGCTTGTTTTGGAAGCAACTTAAACCTCGATTGATTCTCGCTGGCGAAGGATTCAGCGAAGAGTGGAGAGATAGGGTTTCAGAACTAGCGGGAATAGATGATTCCTATAATAAAATTATTAATATCTATGGCACAGCTGACGCCTCCATTGTCGGACACGAAACACCAGAGTCAATAATTCTCCGCCGTTTCATAAATAGTCAACCTGATATACAAAAAAAAGTCTTCAATAGTCACTACCAGAATCGTCTTCCGACTCTCGTCCAATACTTCCCAACCCAGAAATATTTTGAAGTAGTTGACCAAGAATTACATTTTACAGCAACTTCCGGTATCCCCTTAATCAGGTACAATATTCACGACAATGGCGGCATCCTTCCCTACGATCAAATTACCCAACTATGTGACAAAGAAGGATTTGACATAGACCAAACCATGAAGAACAAACCAACTCCTTGTCCGTCCTGGAAGCTTCCTTTTGTTTATCTGTACGGTCGCAGTGATTTCACTGCCGTAGTTTATGGCGCCAACATTTATCCCGAAAATATAAAAAATGCCTTGGAGTGCAAAGAAGTAATAAACTCTGTCACGGGACGATTTACCATGTCTACCGAATATAACAAAAGACAAGATACATACCTTTTGATACATGTTGAACTAGCTGACGGCATAGCCAATACCAAGTCTTTGGAAGATAAAATAGAAAATGTGATTACTGATACCCTCCTGCGGCTGAATGATGAGTACCGATCATCATATCAGGCAAAAGAAAAATTAATGCGCCCCACTATACAGCTTCACGACAAGAAAGACCAACAATTCTTTAATCGCGACCAGCGTAAACAGAAATGGACTAATAAAAAGTAGTCTGGTTTTTCCTTCTAAAAATACTCCTCAATGTCTCTTGCTATACCGATCTTAATTATCACAGTCATTGCCAATATCAGCATTGCTTCGTTCGCTTATACTCGCAATCCTCGTAGCGCTACACATCGTTTATTCGCTGCCCTTACTTTTGTTCTAGCGGCCTGGAGTATAGCAACTTACATATCAACTACGGTGGATCATCAAGAAACAGCTATTTGGCTAGTTCGTTTTGTTATGTTCTTTTCAGTCCCCGTCGGTATTCTGTTTTTGCTGCTAATGCACACCTATCCTAGAGCTTCACTTTCTATTTCACACCCTAAACTAATATTGATAGTGACTGCAATGGTATTAACAATGATAATTTCCTTATCACCCTTACTGTTCAAAACCGTCACAATTAATCCTGGCCTGGCTCCCCAACCTAAACCTGGCTTAGGTCTAATACTTTATATACCGGTTGTGATCTTTGGAATTCTTTACGGGATTTATTTATTAATCAAGAAATTCATTCAATCGCGCGGTTTACAAAGGGTGCAAAATGCATACCTTCTCACTGGTGTTGTGATCATGTTCACATTGATTATTAGTCTTAATTTTATCGCTCCGAACGTATTCAAAACTACAGCCTTTATTCCTTATGGCCCTCTTTTCACTCTGCCTTTCGTATTTCTGACAGCTTACACAATTGCCCGTTACCGTCTAATGGACATCCGCGCTGCAATTGCACGTAGCATATCATTATCCATATTAATTGGAGCAGTACTACTAATTTACGGTTTATTAGTAATCTTTGCCGTGCCATATATCACGGACTCCACAGGCGTTAGAGGGGAAATAGTAGCAGCAGTCACGGCGCTTATTTCGATACCGTTAGCCCGATATATCCAACGGGCACTTACACGTCTCACCGATCGCTTCCTCTTCCAAAACCAGATCGACTACCGTCGCGCTTTAGTGGAAGCCAGCAAGGAACTATCCACCACCATCAAAATCGAAGACGTCACCCGGACCGTGCTAAATATCATGGAGCAAACCATCCGCACCAAAAAAACCATCATTTTCCTCCAAGAAAACAAAGACCACAATTTTTCTCCTTACGCCAGCCGCGGCGCGCGTGCCGTCAAAGTTACCATCCCCAAAGAACACGTCTTAGTCCGGCACCTTAAACACACTTTCGGTCCGCTTGTTAAAGATGAACTGGCCTTAGAACGCGAACAGGAGCGAAGCGCCGCCCATGCCGCTGAGATCAAAATAGTTGAGCAGACTTTTGACTGGCTGGATATGGCTGTAGTCTTGCCATTGTATGTTAATAAGCTACTCACCGGTTTAATCGTCTTGGGAGATAAAAAATCCGGCACCCCTTATTTGCATGACGACCTTAATTTTCTCGCCGCCTTAGCTCCACAAGCCGCCACCGCTTTGGAAAACGCTCGCCTTTACCAAGAGTCGTTAGTGTTTGGCGAAAAACTCAAATTCGAAATTAAGCGCGCCACCCAAGAACTGGAAATTGCTAACGCTCAGCTGCGCGACCTGGACAAAGCCAAGAGCGAATTCTTAAGTATTGCCAGTCATCAGCTCTATACTCCGATGACCGCCCTGCGCGGATATCTCTCCATGTTGCAGGAAGGGGACTATGGGCAGACTTCTCCCAAGCAAAAACCGATTATTAAAATTCTGGAAATTAGTGCTAACCGTTTAATTAACTTAATCAAAAACCTGCTCGACGTCTCACGGATAGAAAGCGGCCGCCTGGAGCTAAACTTGGAATCCCTCGATTTCGGCTCGATGGTTAAAGAACTCGTGCAGGATCTTATGCCCAACGCCCTCAACAAAAAGGTCAAGCTGCAATATAACCAGCAGGACGAAACATT
>MHHQ01000005.1 GCA_001817065.1 Candidatus Andersenbacteria bacterium RIFCSPHIGHO2_02_FULL_46_16 | reverse complement strand
GGCCGTAGCCTTGGCGAAGGCTGGAAGAAAAGTCGTAGATTGGCGCATAGTGGGCGAGAAATGGTTAAGTTATTTACGGATGGTGACTTACCTCTCCATTCCTGGCATATAATGTCAAATATGATAACATCTAAATTATGCGACCATTAACCGCAACAAAAGACGCCATCGCCAATATAATGCGCCAACACGACGTAGTTCTTGGTTATGTTTTTGGTTCATACGCCAAGCAAACAACCACTCCTCTGTCTGATGTCGATATTGCTGTTCTTTTCCGCCCTGAACTACCCAAACAAAAACATCTGCAGCAAGAACTGGACCTGGCCCGCGCCATCCGCCAGCTCTTGCGTATTAACCACGTTGATATAGTTAATTTAACCACCGCCTCTGATCCCCTGCTAAGATACCGCGCCACTATCAATGGCCAACCAGTCGTCGTCGTCAACGAGCGTCGGCGCCTTATCCTGGAAATTCAGATACTGCGGGAATACGAAGACACCAAGCGCTTGCGCCGCACCAACGCATATTACCTCAAACAACGGCTTTCCTCCGCCACCTAACGACTCCGTCCAAACCCATGACTAAACTCGATCAACAATCCATGCAAGCCAAGCTGGAAAAACTGGCAGCAGCTATTGATATTTTGGACGGACTGAAGGACACGGACCAGGAATTATTCGTCCGCGACGCTCGCACCAACAGCGCCGCCATGTTTAACCTGGTCATCTGTATTGAACTTATCGTCGACATCGGTAATCACATCCTCAACGCATCCTTCAATAAACCTCTCCATACTTACAAAGACGTCATCACTGAACTTGGCAAACAACAGGTTGTACCAGCAAAACTATCTGAGCAAAACGCAACCATGGCCGATTTTCGCAACATGCTCATTCACGCTTACCCCGAAATATCTTTAACCGAAGTATATAAGCACTTACAAAAAGCACCGGGTACATTTCGCCAATTTGCCCGTCATTTCCATCAATTCATTGACCAAGCAACCTAATAATTTTACCAAATCTGCTATTACTATTGCCACTACCACCTCACTAGACACTACGATAATTTCTAACTAAGCCCTCAATCCCGCCACCAGCATCAGTACCCCCGTCCGAGCATCCATCCTACCCTGTTTAATCGCCCAATCTGTCGCCAGGACTCTCGTCAATGCGTCTCGCCACACGACCGCCGGCCTGCGCTTAGCCACCTCCCAGTTTTTCTGTACTGAATAAGATTTGATTTTTGCTTCCCGCACTACCTCAAACTGTTTTAACCCTTGGTCTATCCCCGACCGCACTACAAACAAAGTCCGCAGCTGGTAAGCTAGCATAGCTAAGATATAAAACTCGCCATTACCTTCTTCCAGCAACACTTGGATTCCCTCGATCGCCCGGCCTTTTTCTCCCCGTGCCAAGGCGTCCAGTACAGAAAAAATCTCCGCCTGCTCCGGCTCCGGCACTACCGCCGTCACCTCAGCTACGGTAATGTTTATCACCGTTAATGCGAGCTTTTCCAGTTCCCCTATCAACCGCCAACGATCCGATCCTAACCTTTGCACCATAGTTCTTGCCGCATTCACATCCATTTTTGTTCCTAATTTTTTCGCTTCCTCCACTAGCCAACTGCTCAGCTGCTCAATCCCTAGCACTGGAAACATCCGCCCACTTTTACTCAAGCTCTTAAACAAAACTCCGTCTTTTTTAGGCTGTACCCTTTCCCATATCACATACGTTCCGGACGGAGACTTTTTCATCGCTTGCCATAATTCAGTCTGCCCCACTGACCCAAGCTTACTCAGATCCCGCGCTACTATCACTTCCCGGCCAAATAGGCTCCCGCCGCCTTGTCCGATCCATTTGCCCGGACCATCTTCAATAAGATCGTCTCTATCAAGCCACTTGATCTGCGCCTTTTCTTGTCCGGCCAGCACATCAATCGCCTCCCGTGCCGCATAAGTATCAGGACCGTAGAAATAATAAATAGACATAAGCCCCCAATTTCAAAGTTCAAATGTCAAATCAAATCCAAAACTCAAATTATAAAATACTTTATCATTGGGCATTTGTCATTGAATTGGTATTTGAACTTTGTCATTTGAGCTTATTCATTATGGTGCCGTGATTGGCATTGCGCTTCCAGCAGGACTTGCTGTAGCACTAGGTTCAACTGTCTTCGGTTCCCATGTCACCGTTATCTCCGGTTCCACCGCCATCACCCATACTTGTCCGCGTGTAAACACAATTTCCTTACCCTGTCCATCCAAGAACTTAACAGCCTCTGCTTTATACAACTCATTCTTCTGCCAAGTCCCTTTAATCACTTGCCCATCTTGGTAGACCTCGAGCACACCACTACCTTCGATTCCCATGTCATTATACCCGCCCGGGCCATCTGCAAACTGATTAGTTGCCCGTATAACTGCTACCACACTCGGTGCCACTTTTTCCTTTCCTGGTCCTCCATCAACTTGCTCCACCCCTCCCCAAAAACGCTGGTATCGATTAGTCTGCGGATCATACTCGTAGTGGACGCGAAAAGCTCCCGGCCAGGCAATACTTAGCCGTCCGCCAGCCGATCTGTTTTCCGCCGCAGCATCATCCTTAAATTCATAACCCTTGAACGTTGTCTCTGTGCGATACCCTAACTTCTGTAACGCATTCCACAAGTTCTCATAAGTGGTGAATCCATTATACGGTGCCGGCAGATGATTCTTTCTAAAGTAGGCACTGAATGGATTTGTCAAAGCATTAATCGTATCAAACTCGCCCGCGCTTATCCTGTTCAAGGCGTGGTAACTTCCGCCCCAGTGCCCCACAATTGCATCTACCCCTTCCGCCAAAAACAGATAATCATGCCTAACAGATCGGACCGAACCAATGTCAGATGGCTGACCGCACTGATATACCGCTAACAATCGTGTCACATCAGAAACTAATACCGGCAACTCCCAAACCATGTCCGCTGCCGCAAATCCAGATACCGGCCGGGTAATCACATCTGAGGACAACATCACACCAATTGGCCGACGATTCGGCTCCGCACACTCTCGCCCTGACAATCCGCTAGTCCGTTTTAGGGTCACGGCTTCTTCCAATACCTGCGGTAATTGGTCAAATAGACCCCCATTGTCATCATTGTCCACCTTAACTGCCCGCCCTGCTAACACCATAGACACTACTAATCCGGTAATCACTGCCAAAACAACTACTCCCGCTCCTCCTATTAACCACCACATACGCTTGTCCACTTTGCCCTTCACCCCTTGTAGGATAACATCAGACCGAAGCTGCACACGCCCAGTCGTACCAGTCACCTTACTAGCCACATTTTCGTCCTGCCTATTTTTACTATTATTCCGTGGCTCAATTACCTGTCCATTATTATCACTCCCCTTGTTTACTCCCCCATTTTGATCTGTCATTTGTTATAGAAAATAAATATTAACCATCCTCCCTGCGCCTATCCTACCATGACGCAATTCTTGCCTTCAAACCGCTTGCTTCTTGCCTACCTAACTCACATCAAATAAAGACTCACTAAGATAGTCCGCCCCGCTGCTAGCCGTCTTACCTTTTTTATTCTGCTCCATATTATAAATAAATCTTTGCATAATCCGCTCTTCCACCTGTTTGACTGGCCGACCGTATTTTTTGCGTGATAGTTCTTTGATTTTTTCTCTTGCTTCGGCATCTTTAGTCGCCTGCGCACGTGGCACACTCAAACTAAACGCCCGTTGGGGAGTCCCTTCCGCCAACAGCCGCACCACCGCTGTAAACCGCTTCATATTTACCAAATCATACTCAGTAAATACCGGTTCAAACTGCTTCGTTAAAATTTCCGTATCTTCCACACCTACTCGATAACACACAATCGTACCCACATTCCCCAGGACGGCTTCTCTAATCTTTTCCTCCAATTGCTGCAAAAACTGATGCGTGAGATTAAGATTTAGCCGATACTTTCTCGCTTCTGATAAAATGGTCACTATACTGTCTGTCGTAAAGTTTTGAAACTCATCCAAGTAAAGATAAAAGTCTGGCCTTTTATCCTCAACAACATCAGCTCGGCTTAGGGCGGCAATTTGCATCTTGGACACCAGCACAAAACCCAGCAGGTCCGAATTAATGTCTCCTAAGTTTCCTTTGGATAAATTGCACAATAATATCTTTTTTTCATCCATCACTTTTCTTACATCAAAACTGGACGACGCCTGTCCGATGATATTGCGCATTGTTTTGTTGCTCACAAACCGCCCCAACTTACTAATGACATAACTCAACATATCAGCCGACATCTGTCCCCGCTGACTCTGCGCAAACTCTTGTTCCCAGAACTGCTTCACTGTCGGATTTTTATTCCTCGCTAGCACAACTGATCGAAACTTTTCATCCACAAACATTCTCGGCACATCAATTAAAGTCGCCTCCGGATCCTCTACTAAAGCTAACAATGCATTGCGCAAATAGTGCTCAAACATCGGCCCAATCGACTCCGGGTTCAGCCTCGCTGCCAGTTTCTGCAAAATCTGCACGACCTCATTAACTACCAAGTCTCTTTGCGCTTCACCCCGCACCTCTAAAATATTAAAGCCTAAAGGCCTTGCTTCGTCCCGTGGATCAAGCAATATAACATCCTCCTGCCTCTCTTTCGGCACTTGTAATAAAACATCTTCAATCAAATCACCATGCGGATCTATCACTCCTACCCCGTGGCCTGCCTCCATGTCCTGCCTAATCATATTTAAAAACATCGTTGTTTTGCCCGTGCCCGTCTGCCCAACCATATAGAGGTGACGCCGCCGATCATCCCGCGCAAAATGTACCGGCGCCACAGTGCCACGGTAATCGTTATATCCCAACAACACTCCTTCATGCGGCAAATTAGGCGGCATTGGTGCAGTCCGCGATCCGCGCCATAAAATATTCGGCGTTTCTGTAGTAGGTAATGGAAAATGAAACAGCGAGGCTAGCTCCGTGGTACCAAATACACTAGCCGTTTTCTGTCGCGGCACCCTAAACACTAGATCCCTTATAAACTTGCCTGGCCGCTTCACTTTTGTAATCTTCAATTCGTTTAGATCAAGCAGATCGTATTGAGAGAAAGCCGCCGCGATACTTTCGAATACCCGGTCTGCTTCCATCGCATCCCGGGTCGACACGCCTACCCTGATATTCACAGCGAATAATTGCTGGCTGGCTTTTTGCTCCACCAGCTCAACCCTTTCTTGCGCCCGCGGTGTTAATTGCGCTTGCCGTTGTTCTGTTTTTTCCCGTTGTGCCCCAGTTTTAGTTATTGCATCCGATGCAGCCTTCATTTTAGCTCCGCCCCGTATATCGCTCTGCATCCCATGCACAGTTTTTCTTGCCGCTGCTTGGCCTTTCTTTCTCACCCTCTCCGTCGAAGGTCGACAAACAAACTGTATCACTGCGGCATCCGTTGCCTGTATTCGTGCTAAAGCCCCGGTTAACGCTTGCATAGGATCTGCTTCTAGCTCTTTATAGGTCGCGATTGGCAAGTGCAGTGCGTGCCTCAAACGTGCCCGCCCGCCCCGGATTGAATCGCCCTGCTCAAACAACGTATAAGGCGCTGCCACCTGCACTTCTGCCTCCGGATAAAGCGCATAAATCTGTTTCTCCATCAAGTCGATAAAACGCCGCTCCGTCCCTGCCTGGAAAGCAATTACTCCGTTATTAGCTGCCACTATTTCCAATACCACCACCGGCCGGCCATAAATCAATCTTTCACTAAATTTGACCGGCAATTTAGACAATGTTGATAACCACTGCTCAGCCACGCTAATCTTTTCCTTTACGTCATCTCCCACCCCTTCCTTTTTTTCCTCTGCCTTAATGTCTTTCGGCAACATCACCTGCAGCATCACAATATCCAACGTCCGCCGAAGCACAGCTTGTTCCCTTATGGTTATGATCACCAGCCACAAGATTACGCCAGCCGCCGCCAGCAGCAGAAAAGCAATCGATAGACCTAACAGAGACATCTTTG
The DNA here is from genome assembly GCA_001817065.1 of Candidatus Andersenbacteria bacterium RIFCSPHIGHO2_02_FULL_46_16. Taxonomy (GTDB): domain Bacteria; phylum Patescibacteriota; class Andersenbacteria; order UBA10190; family UBA10190; genus UBA10190. Next base: position 116,734 of record MHHQ01000005.1, on the reverse strand, counting down.
ATAAAAATTCTAAATGCTAAAACAATAAATCTTAAACAAATTCAAAAAACTTGAATCTTAAACCTTAAAACACCAAACAACAACTCAAAATTCAAAATAATGCCGCCGTTCATACGAACATTGTTATTTTTAACTTTAAAATGTTGTTTTTCATTTTGCATTTTACGTTTTTATCTAAAATCATCTCCACACCGCCAACACCAATAAAGCAACAACCAAGAGTAGTAGCACCAACCCCAGCATACCCCATGCCCCTCTCCCCACCCCCTGCTTATTCAATCCCGCCTTTGTTAAAATTTCATACATCTGGTCAGTCAGCACATCATGAAATAAATCAACAATTCGCGGATAATTAGAACTTTTTCTCATCTTTTTAAGCGCTAAGATTAAATCCTCCCGAAAAGCCATCTCTACTAAGCCCTGCACTTCTCTATGTTCCTCCGGACTATGCTCCCATGGCCGACTGGTATCAATCGCTTCTTCTCCTTGTTTTTCAATCTCTCTCATTAACTCATCCGCCAACAATTCACGATCACGACGCACGCCCTGACGCGTCTCTTGTGCTTTTCTTTTTTCCACCCGTTCAATAAATTCATTCGCGCTCTCTTTGCTACCAAAAATTAGCGACTCGGGCTTTTCTTCGGTCGCCTCATCGTTCCTCGGCACCCTTTCTTTTCCTAACGCCATATTAAATACAGTGTAATCCGATTCACATAGTCTGGCATATTCAATTCACTCCCGCGACCGTATCACCAGTGGAATAGCGAATTAACATAAGTCGCGTTGTCCTGTCTTTTTACCAAATCCAATTAACCCACTCCTCTGTAAGGAACTTCATCATCTTTTCCTTCAGTGCTCTTCTGTCCACTCCCTCTTTCCGATTGCGGTGTTTGTTTGATTACTTTTTTCTTCTTCCTTTTCCCGCTTGAGCGCGTCTTTTTAACTAACCTCTTCGCCTCTCTCACGTTGAGCAGCTCATATTCCACCGCCAACCGGCGCAACAATTCCCTAACACGTCCGTCCACTGCTTCATCCTCCGCTGCTTCTTGCATCGTCTTGACCGTATCTTGTCTGGCCCTGATTACCTCCCGCCGCTTGCCTTTACCCCACGGCACAGCCGCCTGCACCTTCTTCCATCCTTTAGCCACCATAAAGCCACTAATCCACCTTTCCATCCACTGCGAACCAACCCTGCCCAACATTGATTTATCATCACGCTTCTGCGCCTCTCCAAATTCACTCCCCAGAATGTTCAGATACCGCCGCCGCCTGGCTTCTCTTTCCAGCCCGCTTATTTTATGTTCGTTTAACACTCGCATCAGGTACTTTTCTTTCCCCACTCTAGAAAAATCAGCTTTCCTCCGTAACTTTTCCATTGCCTCGTTCGCCCATCTCGTATCATTATTATCTCCACTACCCCCTTGCTCCAACTCTCGCCGCTGTCTCACCAAATCATTCTCCCGCCACTTTAGCTCCAGCCTATCCCTCATCAAAATATCCTTGCCATTACCCCCCGCCCAACCACTCCGTCCTTGAGCCTCATTAAATTCCCCAGCCCTTCTCGCAAACTTCGCTCTATGCAGATACTGTTCCGGATCAACCTCTCGACTCCTGCTGGCATCATCCGCCTCCCCGTCTTTCCCGCCGTCCGGTTGTATTGGCCGTTTCTCCTTCCTTGCGTCCGCCTCCCTGGGTTTAGGAGCCTTTGTTTGTCTCTCCCTGTGGCTTTCCTTCACTGACGGTTCTTCCTGATCTTTTTCCTGCTTTTTATTTGCTGCTCTTAGCTTCTCCTGTTCCGCTTCTAAATTAACAACAAAATCCACCGAGCTATCTCGACGAGCCACCGGTTTGCCCTCCCCCTTAATCTGCTCGTGCCGGCGAGACAAATATGCGGCATCAGCTATATATGAACTATATTCTCGCCACTTACCATCTTGCCGCGCCCGTTCGGCCGCCTCTTCTACATATTCCACTACCTTCTCCATCTCCCCTTGTCCTATTCTTTCATCGCCTCTCACATAATCAATATATGACTTTAGTTTTACATACCTCTCGCACTGACCATCCTTAAGACTCACATCAAGTTGATTATCTATTCGTTGCTGGTAATGCAATTGATCATCCGGTAATCCATACGGCACCTCAAGATATTTTCGCCTGGCCATTTCTAGTGCCACCTGTTCAGGATTTACCCTATCATTAAGCTGTTTCTTCATATCAGCCCGTAAATCATCACGCATCATATCTGCGTTCTTTATAACCCCTAAATACTTAGCATTTACGGTTAAAGAAGCCACTTTTCCTCTATTACCAATCACGCCCTCTCGCAAACCACTTCTTATAATTCCTCTATCCTGTTCCGACAACTCGCTTTCCATCCCTAAGTACTTCAAATAAACATGATATTGCGCCACCGCACTAGCTCCCCGCTCTCTCACCGCGACTACCTGCGCCCCCAGCTTATCTTTGTAATATTCCTGTCCACGGCCGGACAATTTAATCCCCGCTCGCCGTAAATGAGACAATTCCCGTGCTAATTCAAAAGCACTCTCGGCATCACCTTTCTCTGCTAATTCCCTTAACTGCTTATCGATCGCCTTAACGTCCTCTTTCTTTATCGCTTCCCGACCAAAAATTCTTTGCTTCACCGTCTCCGTCTCTGCCTTCTCTCTCGCTGGCTCAATCTTGTCTTTAGCCAAAACTCGTTCTGTCTCCACTTGGTCAGGTGTCTTCTGTACCGTTTCTGCCGGCACTATCGTCTCCCCGGCTGACGGCACCAATGTTTCTTCTGCCACCTCTCCTGCCCCTTTCACTTCATCAACCGCCCCTGCTTGCGCCGCACCCCCACGACCATTGCCTTCCGCCACCGCCGACCGCTGCCCCGGCACTTTCTTTTTCAACTTCGTCCTTAAAGTATCTTTCAAAAAAAGATTAGCCTGATTAGCCGCTAACTCAAATTCCGCTTTAATAGTTTCTGGCAACGCATCCTCTTTCCCATACGCTCTCAGCTCATCTCCCAGCGCCAACGCATGTTTAACCTTTACCTTGTCTGCCACCTCATCACTGTTATAAATATCTTCGGCTGCCATTATCTCCACCCGCCGCTTGGTAATATCCGCCACCCACACCAAATCCTTTTCCTCCTCGCTCAATTTTTCCCACTCTTCTGCCGTTTTGTGCGCCGGCTGCATTTCATTCAAAGCCAAACTAAAAACTTTTAACGCCTGCAGTATATTTGCTCTCTCCTTATCCCCCAGCTGGGGCAGCTCACGCACAACATCATTTAAGCTTTTAGCCTCTCGCCCCTCATGTCCCCGCAAATCTTTTACTAGCTCAATATAACTTTCCTCTGTATTCGAACCAAGCATCTCTGCCACCTCACGACCTAACAGGTCGTTACCTGAATCTTGTTCTTGCATCCTTTTACCTACATATTTATCAACGTCCATAACCAAATCTTCCGGTAACGGTTGTTCTAACTTCTCTACTATTCGATCAGCCTGCTCTGCCTCCCCTTTATCTGGCACAAACTCGCCCTCCGGCTGCTTCGATTGCCTCATCTGTTTTGGTTCCAGTTCTCCTATGGCCATCAACTAATTATCTCACAGTACAACTAGATAATAAAAACAATTTTTATTTACATATAACCCTAGTTTCCGTCCTCTCGCTCACCGCCTGCCGCCGGCTCAGTCCCTGCTCTTGTGCATACACCTCTGCTCTATTAATAATTCTTGCTCTGCACCTAGCCAACGCATCCACCTGATAAACCAAATCTATCTGTCTACTTTCCCCGCCTGCCAATTCCCCCATTTCACATATCACATCCCTACGGCTTACCCTGCAACTACCACTAGATTTTTCTGCCACCAAGCGCAAATCACGATCAAAGCTGTCCTTAATTATTACTCCACTTGCCACCCCCATACCCATATTCTCCACCCTCACTTGATAGTTTACTTCGTTACCTGGTGCCGTCTCCAACGCCCCTTGTCTAATCAGCCCCAACTTAAACACGCCCCCACTCACACCCGGCACCGACGTCGGTACTGGACTAACCATCGGCGTCTCCACCCCTGCTACTCCTAATACTTTCGCTGCGTCCAGATAGCCCTTATAACGCTCGTTCCATAAACTTGCCTTTTCCCCTGTAAACAAGCCGCCATTCTTGATGGCCGCTATCACCTCCATTGGACCAGCCCCAGGGTGACTCGCTAAATATAACCCTGCCACACCCGCGGCCAACGGTGCGCTCATTGATGTCCCTGACATACTCCGGTAACGATTCCCCAGTACGGTGCTAATTATTCTTTTCCCCGGCGCTGCAATGTCAACGCATCGGCCGAAGTTGCTGAACGAGGCTGGCTCCCCGTCTTCATCGATCGCCCCCACCCCTAACACCATATTAATGCCAACCGGCTCGCTGCATACCGGCGCTAGGTTCAGCAATCCCGTATCGCCACCCTGGTTACCGGCTGCCGCCACGACCACCACACCAGCCGCGTAAGCGTTTTCTATTGCTTCCTCGATTATTTGCGACCGCCCGCCGGCAATACTTAGATTAATTACTTTCGCTCCGTTGGCTGTCGCATAATCTATCCCAGCCGCAATGTCCGCCTCCCGACCTAAGCCATACCGATTCAATACCCGCACCGACATCCCCCGCGCTTGCCAATCCACCCCTGCCACACCTATCCCATTGTTTCCCTCTGCCGCCGCAATCCCTGCCACATGCGTCGCATGTGTATTCGCATATCCGGCCGGCTTATTTTCCACAAAGTCCCACCCTGCTACATCGTCAACAAATCCATTACCATCATCATCTTTGCCGTTACCTTGTGCTTCGCGGGAGTTTAACCAAATCTTGTGCTGTAAATCTTCATGCGTCAGATCAACCCCACCGTCCACTATCGCAATAACCGTACTAGCCAAGCCGGTTGTCTTATCCCATGCCAGCACCGCGTTAATATCCGCTTGCGATTGGCTAGTGTTCAATAATCCATACTGTTGATTAAAGTAAGGATCGTTCGGTACCATCGCCTCTCTATATATTTGCTCAACCCGAACCTCCGTCACTATCTTATCCTTTTTTAGCTCTTCTAGAACACTGCTCAATTCACCTGACGGCACCGTCACCACCCGCCAACGCCTCAAGTCACCAGCTATTTTACGCTTTCCGGCAGCCACATAATCACGCGGCTTCCGTCGACTAATCAATCTTACTTCTCGTGCCCCCAATACCCCCTTCTGCCATCCCGCTGTTTCGCCTTTCCAGTCACGCAGCTTCACCAACACTCTCAACTCATCTTTATTGGTCACACCAGCCCATACCTGCATCGGTAAAATTAAACTAAGGCTAGCAGCCACTATCAACCCCACCGTTAGTAAATGTATTTTTGTCATTCTTAAGCTTAACAATATATTATTGTTAAGATCATAAAATAATTAAAAGTCTTTTATTATTCAGCCCCAATCTCTTCAATTTCACCCGACCCAAATAATTTAGCAAACACATCCGGCTTAACCGCCAGCTCCTCGGCTGGTCGATCAATCGTGACTACTTTGCCATAATCCGTCAGGCTTATCTCCAGCGTGGCAAAATCAAATTCATTGCCATTACTCAGCGGCCGAACAAAATTAGCTTTAATCTGTCGTAACTGATCATTATTCTTAGACACCCACACATCCAACTGCTTTACTCTATTGGCCGCCAACAAACGCGCCACTGTATCTAGCCCTTTATTGTCCGAGTTGCTCATCCGCCAAGCCTCTTGCACTTGCTTGCTTGCCTCATCTGACACCGTGCCGGCAAAATGCCAAGTTGATTCCGCATCAATCTTTTCTGTGCCTTGATAATTCAACCCTTCTCCTAGTTTTTGCAGCACCGCAAGTGCCAGTCCGTCTTGCTTAATAGTCATCAGCCGGCTTGGTACATATGTCCACTTACCACTCAAATTGCCGCTCGGGTTCAGCAGTACTGGAAATTCGCTCAACTTAAAAGCTGTCGCATCCTCCAACACTCGCATCTCGCCTTTGGCAAAGAAAATATTTCCCGGACCCTTAGCTTCTAAATTCATGTCACCCGCCATTTCCAATGCTTGCTCGCCTTTAACTACGTCGCCATTTAAATCAATCGTCACTTTTGTCAGCGGTCTCTGTTTACTACGCATTCGCTCGGGCAAATTTATCGACAAACTCACTTCGCTATGCAATCCTCCTGCCTGCTGTAATTGTTCGGCCGCCTTTTCCATGATAGCCGTCCCTTTTTTCGCTTGGCTAGCCTGCGCCCATGCCATTACCGCTAGCAACATGAGAACTACTACTCCCGCACCAAACAAAAGTTTTTTCCTATTATCTTTCTCCCCCATAAAAATACTTTATAGATTTGCTATTACTCTACAGCCTGATCATCCTCCGGTTGTCGCCTACCATTAACTCAGCCGCGTCAGCACTCTTAGCCCGATAGCTTTCCCTTTACGCTCGAAATGCCAGGCAACTGCCAATAATAACACGCTCGCGGCAAAAAACATACCCCACAGACGATTATCTTTGTGCCCCGCCAACCAGTACGCTTGTCCTGTTTCTCCCGCCACGGGGAATCGTTTCAATAATCCATTCCCAGCCAGCTTAACCTGTCCGTTTCCGCCCCGATGATCGCTGACTACTGCCGCTACCCTGCCATTGCTTTCTTCTGTGTCCTCGCCCCCGCCGCCACCCACACCATTTGCCTCAGCAATTTCTTCCTCGTTATCCTCGCCCTGGCTAGGCTCTTCCGGTTCCTTCGGTTCTTCCACTTTGGCAATCTCTGGACAGCCAGACTGCCTCTCATCAGAAATTTCTCCTCCCGTATTTTTGTTAGTCTCATTATCACCGGTCGATGCTTTTACCCCCAAGCTATTAAATATATCTGCCCAATTGCTGCTATCTATTGACCACCCACCCACACCTGCCATTTGACTCTCATTAACCTTATTGCTTATTGACCCGTCGACACAACCAGCACCTGTTAGTATTTCCCCGCCGCCAGTGTTCTCGTTCGTTTTGTTGCCGCCAGTATTCAGTATCAGATCCACAATATTATCTATTACTCCCTTATTCGCCATTTCCGCCAACAGGTTATATAAAGCCTCCACCTCATTATCATTCTCCGATGAGGCTCCAGTTAATAGATTGCTCAACTGCACTTCTATTTGTCGGTCGTTATCTTCCCAACCGGCCGCCAACATAATCTGGTTAACTAAGTTGCCGATGCCGACATTGGCGTCGATCATTCCCGTCAAGATGCTTCCGCCAATGGTATTCTGACTGGCTTCGTTATTGCCCGTGTTAGCCAGTGCCCCGAAAATCGTGCTCACGTTAGCCTCATTATTAATTGTTAGCAATCTCTCCTCATTCAATCGAACTTTTATCTTGTTTTGCGACTCAAAACCAGTCGTGTCATTTAAGCCATTAACTATCAATCCAGCTACTGGATCCATCACGACACCCGTTAAGTTAGCCGCCGCTCTCGAGTGTAAGGCCAACACACCATCACCCGTCTCTATACCTCCACCCAACGTATTTCGGTTAGCCATGTTTCCCCCAGTTTCGATATTTGCGTCTAGTAAAGTATTAATATCTGCCTGATTATCAATACTAACTTCCTGCCGACGATTCACGTCTACCTCAATTTCATTATCAGACTCCGCTCCAGTCACTGCGTTAGACGCATCAACCGTTACTGTTGGCGCCTGGCCTCCAGTTGCTGCCAGCAGCGAAGATCCGCCATACAATAAGTCTCCAAACCAATCGCCAAATACGTTCACCACTGCAATAAACAGCGATCCATCCTTAACTGTTGTGTTAGCCACGTTGATCGCCGTGACCTCAATATTCGCATCTCCTGTCTGAATGTTCCCGGCTCCCGTGTTTTTGTTGGCACTGTTCTGTCCGGTAATCGCCTGAGCTGTTACTTCGTTGTTTATAACCGCATTATTATTCACCAAAGTATCGTCATAACTTTCCTCACTGACGTCAATATTGTTGTCTGAATTTGCGCCGGTCTGACTGTTTTGCGCCGCAATCTCACGCAGTGTCTCATCTTGCGTCAAGGCTCTGACCTGGCCTTCTTCACCCACCATAAATCCCAGCCACCTATTCAAAGCATTCACCACTACCAAGCCCCAATTGCCCCCTTCTACCGTGGTGTTGGCTAGTGAGATATTACTGGCTGTTACCTTGCCGTCGCCCGTCACAATGCTCCCACCGCCTGTGTTAGCCATTGCCTCATTCTGACCTGTGATGGCATCCGCTCTCACTTGCGTATTAATATCCGCATCATTATTTATGTCAGTCGTCTGCTCCTCTGTCACTTCCACGTCAATTCGATTGTCTGACTCCGCTCCCGTTCCATTACTGTACGCATCCACCGCCAAATTACCAAAACCAGCCGCTGCCGCTAAAGCACCAAATTCCGGCAAAACAATATTTCCGTTCAAGTTGCCAAAAATGTCCGCTACCGTCAGCCACAGGCCGCCGTTGATCACCGTTGTATTAAGTAAATTCACTAGCGTCGCCGCAATATTTGCATCGCCGGTTGCTATCGAACCCCCACTGGTATTTTTATTCGCTTCGTTTTGGCCGCTGATAGCCGCTAAATCTAAAATATTATTTATCACGCCATCATTTTGCACCTCGGTCAGCTTATCCACTATCGTGTTAATGCTAACCTGATTATCCGAGTTCGCTCCGGTCGTGTCATTTACTGCCCTCACTGATCCGCCACCGTCTCCTGTTAGACTGCCCAACATAGCGCCAAACTCTAACATTAAATCTCCATTGTAATCGCCGTCATAGCCATTAACATTTAAACCGGAAGAACCACCCAAAGTAGTAAAATTATCGTTTTTAACCTGTGTCACACCGATACTCGCATTACCCGTCGTTATGCCATCGGCCTGCGTATTTTTATTCTGACTGTTTCCGCCCGTCTTGGCCGTTGCATCCACATTAGTCGTATCATTTATGTTGTTGTTAACCGCAGTATTAGCAGTGCTAGCAACCCCTGCTGTCACATCATTATTTGATCCTTCGCCGGTATTGCTATTTGTTCCGGTAATATCGCTGCCTGACCCTTGCGTCACACCTTGCGCTGCTCCCTGGTTAGCTCCTTGTCTATTATCTGCCACACCTTCCGGCAAAGTGCCTTCCTCATCAGCGCCCAGATCGTCAGCACTCAAACCACCCTGGTCAACACCTTGGCCTGCTCCCTGGTTAGCTCCCTGGCCACAACCCGCCCCCGTACATGCTGGAGCTCCTGTATCCTCTGGGGCACCTGTCTCCTCCGGCGCTCCCGTAGCATTACCCGCCGCATCTACCGCCACTTCATCCGCCAAAGCTATCGCTGGACTTGACACGCTCATCCACAACATAACAAACACTCCTACCACTCTCTTCAATGCTATAAATTTTCTTTTCCTTTTAGACATGTAATTTGGTTTATTATTTAGGATTTTTCGGCTTCGAATTTGTTTTGCCTGCCTGCCGACAGGCAGGGATTTTTTGATGTTTCGGATTAGGGTTTAGCCCTCCTCCTCATGAGGAAGGACGGTTAAGTACCATCCCCCCCACACAAAGACAACAACTAATTAATTAGCTGTTGTTAGCGCTGTTAGTGATATTGATTTCTACATCAACATCTCCGCTTGTTTGGCTGCCTGCCTCGGTGTTTTTGTTCTGTTCATTATCACCGGTATTGGCATCGACATCTACATCGTTGTCGATTTCGGCGTCGTTATCGACGTCTACATCAACATCGTTATCGACATCTAGCGTATTCTCGTTATCAGAATCCGCGCCGGTTGTGTCGTTGGTAAAGGTACCTTCGACTTCAACATCGCTCAAGCCAGCACCTGCTACACTTGAACCGTTGTTTACGTCATTTACGAGATCAACCAAGACATCAGCTTTACCTGAAGTCTGGTTTCCACCTGTGGTATTTTTGTTCTGTTCATTACCGCCGGTGTGAATGTCAACATCAACTTTATTATCAACGTCGGCATCATTATCGATCTCGAGATCGTAATCATTGTCGATATCAAACTCGTTCTCGTTGTCTGAATCGGCACCGGTTGTCGAGTTTTCTCCTTCGACATCAACTGATACTGCATTACCAGCAGCACCATCTAAGCCGGCTTCATTGTTCGCCCAGTTCGAAATCATTGTTGTTAATGATGCCGCTCCGGACTCTTGGTCGCCAGCTTCGGTGTTCTTGTTCTGCTCGTTGTCGCCGGTCTCGGCGTCAAAATCAAGCTTATTGAAGATATCAGCTATGTTATCGAGATCCAGTTCTACGTCGTTATCAACGTCTAACTCATTCTCGTTATCAGAATCCGCACCAGTCGTGTCATTGAGGAAATCCCCAGTAACATCGAGGTCGCCTTCAGCTGCTCCCATCAAGGAAGAGCCTTCATTGACAACCGTCTCCCATTCGCCTGACACGTCAACCGCGCCCGACTCCTGGCCACCCGCTGTGGTATTCTTTTTCTGCTCATTGCCGCCTGTATCGGCGTCAACGTCAGCAATGTTATCGATATCTTCTGCGTCGTTATCTACGTCTACGTCTAGGTCATTGTCTACATCGTACTCATTCTCATTGACTGAGTCGGCACCGGTTACTAAATTGTCACCAGCTACATTTACGCTGGCGGCCAATACCGGAGATGACACAAACATTAGAGCGAGGGCAGACACGCCTAATAGTGCACGAAGAGTTTTCTTCATCTGTACTCACCTCCTTTCACAAATAATCCACACATGCGTAATATTTTCCGCCTGTTTATAACTAAAATCGTCTACCTAAATAAAAAACACCTATCGTTATTTCCTCCCACACAGACGAACATGAACCGTACTATCCAGTAGTGGTAAGGCCCCCTCCAACTCAAGTGTTTATAAAACCCCCTCTAAAAACACATTTTTTGACCTCATACCTTCGTATCACAATCAGTGGCGCCAGCAAGCAAACTTATCCACAAAAACAGTGGATAACTCAGCTTTTCCACAGGCTAGCTACCAATTTTCATCAAAGAGCCTTCCCCAAACACCGCTCAAAATATTTTCCCCTCCTTATCGCCCATCACAACCACACGCTTTCATCAGGCTTACCGCGTACTCCGCCATCCTCGCACCTTCAAGTTTCCAAAATCCATCAGCGTAAAATCAAACGCTCTCTTTTCTTCGTCCTCGCCGCACCCGGAAAGCTTCGCCTGCATTTGCACGCGTCCATCTATTTCTTCACCATTGACCAAACGCCTAGTTAAACCCGACAGGCTCACTGCCGGAAGCTGCCAGCCGCTAAAAGAATATGTATCGCCGCACTGGCCGCTAAATAATTCCTGGCTCCCAGCAAAACTAACGCCCGCTGGCACTGCTACGTCAGCTGATTCATACCCCGTCGTCCCTGTGTAAGCTAGCTGAGCTGTCCAAGCTATTCGCTCCTCCCCACGCGAGCGAATACTCACGTCAACTTTAGGTACAAATACCAACTCCCCGGATCGCCATTGCAAACTAGGCTTACTAAAAGATAATCTTGTTGTGCATCGGCAAGTTTCCTCTATAGGCGAGACAGCCAGTTCATTTTCTCCAGCTGTTCTTTCCGCTTCCCGCTCCACTCGACGCGCCTCAATCTGTGCCCGTCGTTCGGCCAGACGCTGCTCCAGCTCAGATCGGTCATAAGCAACCACCGGTGTTGCCACCAACAACAATCCTCCCACTACCAAAACCAACCACCCGTGACCACTATTAAATAATGACATAATCTCTCACCCCCTTTTTCTGCATATCTGAGTTAGTCTACAGGACACTAATGCATTCACAACGACCTCTTTGTGGATAACTTTATTTACCCCTTGTACGTTCCTGGAACGTACAAGGGGTTGATTTAGCTTTTTGAGGCAATGGACGTTCCAGGAACGTACAACGAGGTTGCGCCACTTAATTTATTTATTTACCGATTACTTATTAACTGATTACCAGCTACAACTCACACGTCTTTTCTACTTCCGCGTCGCACGTATCTGCCCCTTGTTCTCCCTTCGCCACATCCACCCCCGCCCCACCTGTTAACACGTCATCTCCCTGACCTCCCTTAAGTGAATCATCTTCCCCCTCGCCGTTCAAACTGTCATTACCTAAATCGCCACGTAGGCTATCCTTGCCCGCTCCACCAAATAAAGCATCATTCCCTTCATTCCCGCGCAGTGTGTCTGAACCCTCTCCGCCCAGCAGCACGTCGTTACCTTCCCCTCCACGCAACGAATCGCTACCCGTGCCGCCCAGCAAGCAATCATCCCCACCTAAACCGCGGATCGAATCAGAGCCTTCTAATCCAAAAATTAGGTCGTTACCAGCCGTACCGCGCAGCAGATCAGAACCCGCTGACCCCACCAGTATTTCTCCCGTCAGGTTAAAACCTGTACCGCCGCACTCGACCGGTATTTCCGTCTCCGCTCCCGCTAATCCCAGCGTGATATCAAAAGTCACGCTGTTATTATTAAAATAGTTTCCTATCTCCGGCATAAAAGTAACTGCAAAGGTTATTTCCACCGTCTCGCCAGCACTCATCTCTGCCAAATCCAACACTCCCGGCACCGCACTCTCCCCAAAAAACTGCGCCAAAGTCTTAAACCCTGTCCCGCTCCCTTCGCCATAAACTGACGCACCGTTCACTTTTACCACCACGGCCAGTACGTCAGCCAAGCCACCTACCGTAGCTGTCTGTGCCACCCTCACTCCTACTGTCCGCGTCACCGTATCGTTATTAGTCACCATCACCATCCTTGTTTCTATCTGTCCCGGCATCATATCTGATACCTCGAATATCGGGTCGCCAGTCAGCTCCCCGGCCCAGTCTATCACCAAGTCTCCAGTTTCTCCCTTCGCCATCAATGGCCACCAGCCACTTCTCACGGCCAGTCCGCTCACGGCTCCCAGAGTAACTACCCAAAGAATTAATTTAAACCAAGCTTTTTTCATAATGACTCAGTAGAACTCACACTATTTTGTGGTTCAGATTCCTCCCGCAGCACAAAATCCAACGCATTGTCACCAGAGTCAAAACCATTACCCCTCGTTACGTCAGCTCCACCAGGACCCATCGTCACAGCGTCAGCGTCCGACACAGCCTTTCGTTCAATACTCTCGTCTGCTCCGGGATTTGTCCCAAACGCCACACCCTCCACAAATTGAGTTCCGCCGCCTGTACCCCAAGCTACCTGATCAATAACCAGATTATCATTATCCCGAAGAGCAACGCTGCCACCACCAACTAAATTGCTACCGTTAAATATATCCGCCCCCACAGACGCGTCAAAACTATCATCCGAGGTAGCCCAAAGAAGATAGCCGTGAGCTTGGATTGTCCTATCAATATCCGCATATAACGACGACTCTGTACCTGCACTATTACGCATACGTAAGTCCCAATTAATCAGATTAACGTCATCACTAGTTGGGTTATACAGCTCTACAAAATCCTGATCGGCCCCACCGATTCCAGCAATCTGCACCTCGCTTATTACCACATAATTTGCCGACCCCAGCGAACGATCAACCGTCAACCGCCATGGATCACTCCATGCACTGTAATTCTCACCGTCATATGACCGCACGTGCCACCAATAAACTCCATCTGGCGTTCCTGGCGCTGCTATTTGTGACAATGACAATAAACCCGAAGAATAAGCTACCGGACTAAACTCGGCATTATGTGCCGACTGATATTGGTATTTTATAACACCGCCACATGCCGCCGTCGCCTCCATCCAGTCTAAGTACGGACTAGTCACCCAGTGTGAACCAGCACCAGCCACCATGCCATCCGGTGGATACAAATGCACCGGCGCTGTGGACTGCGTCCAACAACCGGCGGTAAAAGTATTATCCGCGCTGACTTCGCTATCCGTGTACAACGCCCATGTTGATGGCACCATGAAAATCATTGCCCCTGCAAACACGGCCAGTCTAGCCACTACGCTATCCAACGGCACCAACATTTTTTCTCTTCTTACAATTGGTTTAAGCACCATAACAACCTCCTCCTCTTTTCTTTGTCTTTTCAAAACCCGATCAGCCATCTCCGGTATCAGCCTGTTTGCCCTCCCTAATCTCGCTTGTTTTCCCGTCAACTTACCCTTTCGCATCTCCCGCCAAATCACTCTTATCTCTCCTCCAATAACCAGCAACGCTGGCAACAACACAAAAGCAACATACCCTAATTTTGTCTTCCCGAAAGCTAGTGCCTTGCCAATGTATGGCACTAAAAATATCTGTCGTCCTATTACCTGCTCTACCGCCACCAGTCCTTCATCCGGCGTATTATTCGCGTCCCCTTTTGTTACATAATTAACATTACTCTCTGTCCCCCGCACTTCCGCAATTCGGTGCGTCACAATCATTCCACTATTATCTAAACTCTTATAAGCAATCACATCACCGACAGTATAAAGCGGTCGGCCCTTAATTTCTTTATCGAAGTGTGGCCGCACCACTACTAAATCACCCACTCCGATAGCCGGCGCCATGCTACCCGAGCGGACAATTAAGCCCTGGTTGCCAAACACTGGCACCACTAAGATCAATAATCCCGTGGCTACCGTAGTCACGCCAATTAACACCATCCATCCGGCTGTTCGACCTACCGTCCGCCACCACTTATTTTTTGTCGGCTGCTTAATCATTTTTTCTTCCCACCTTACCCCTCCTGCTAGGACAAACCTACTAGTTCAAATAAAGCCCAAGTTTGTCCTAGCAAAATTCTCAACTACCGCTGTACGTTTATACGTCGGTATCGTCGTAGGCCACTAAGTTCTCTTCAAAGAGATACTCACTAGGATTCCAGCCCGTCATCTGTCCACCACTCCAGTCCGAACTCAAGACCACCCACAGCTTTGCCCCCTCGCCATTAGCATCTGTCGCTATGGGCAAATCTGCGTTAAGATCGACGTCTCCGCTAGTATTGGCGCTTCCATCATTGTCGGTCGTAAACGAGCCAAGATTAAATCCGCCCGCCCCTGGCCATGGATCAGGATAATAGATCAAAGAGTATCCCGTATTGGCATTCATCCCCCTGACCATCAAGTCGTAATCGAACGTAGCCTTTGCCGTCACGAAACTTAGGCTGCCGTACCGGCCGTCATTGACGATATTCCAGGCGGTGTCTTTGTTCTCCAGCTCCAAGAAGGTTCTCTCGCCGCAAACGAAGTTATCGTTATTCCTTGCTTGTACCGCCATAAACGACATATCGCCCATCAATTTGTCCGTCTGCGCCGCATCCGTCACTAACGATCCGTCGCACGTAAATCCCGGATCTGTCGCCGGACTATCCCCTTCATCAGTTGTCACTGCGTTCTGCGTGAGGGTCCCAAAACAAAACGCTTTGCCTATATGCACCGTTTGTTCTCCTGGCAACGGACTAGGTGTGACTCCGAACAGATTGTTCCGACTATCCACGATCGGAAATGTCTGTCCAACGTTATTAGCGCCGCTGGGCAAGTCCGCCGGCGTCCCCGACATCACCACTCGCTCATTATTCTCCAGCACATTATTTCCATTATCAGCCCAGAAAATGAAACTTAATTCATTTCTAAGATCGCCATCCCATAAGTCACTATCCGCCTCACTGCACGTTCCATCATCCTCCAGTTCCGGTTCGGTACAATCCACGTCGTCGTCCTGCGTCACCTTCAAGTTCGCACAAACCCACGATGGATTATCATTCACCTTAAGACTAATCGTGTCCTCTTCCCAATCACCCGGCTTTAAATCCGAATAATTAAAGAATAAATCATCACTATTAAGATCTTTCAGTGGCCAGCTGGAACCTGACTGTGGTTCTCCGTTATACCAGGCATCATTTCCCACCTGCAGATCAATTTCGCCCGCCGCGAATACGTTACCAGAGCTCGTCTCGCTATCGCTGAAAAAAGCAAACGTTGCTCCCACCACGAAAGCGGCGGACGCGAAGATAGACAACGCACTAAACACAATTCGTTTATTCATCACTTTTCACCTCCTTCCGGATCATAAGTTTTCCCAACTATCACGCCATACAAAAAACACAGATTATTTCTGCGTTTTGTATCGGATGTTAGTTTTTAGCTGCACTACTACTTTCCCCAGCGTGCACGCTAGTAGGGATTAATAGGAGTATCCCCCTTCCCTCCATTACTCAACTATATTATAGCACTAATTTACTCTTATCGTTATCCACCAAAATGCCCCAACGTAATTTCCCAAGTTTCTTAACAACCAAACCAGCCTTCCGGCCGGTGAAAACTTCCCTTTTGTCTATTTTTCATTTTTTACTTTCACCTTCACTTTACCGATTCCCTTGTCTGCTGCCTTAGACATAGTTACTTGCAATATCCCCTCTCCCAAGTCTGCTTCGGCCGAACCCTGCTCCACCATCATCAATGTGTTGTCTAGTAAGCTTTCCAGCTCTGCCCACGGCTCCCACCTCACCAGTCTCATCTTTTAGCGCCTCCTGTTTGTTGGATTTATGTTAAATTTATATAAACTCTTTTCCAGCATACTCAAACTTTCCTAGCTTCAATAGAACCTAAACTACCTCCACCATCTTTGCTTCTCTATTAATTATCTATGCGTATCAGCACTAAAATATTACTTGCCTTGTTAGTTCTTCTAGTTGGTGCTTCTATCTTTTTTTACCTTAGCGGCGTTATATCGAAGGACCGTGGCTTACCCGGCCCCCTCCGTGGCCCTAAAGGCTATCCCGGTAATCCGCTCACTGTGGCCGGAATACTAGCCGAAACAAATAAACATCGGCAAATCAATAACTTGGCTCCTCTGGTACTCAATTCAACCTTGAGTCAGGCAGCCGATAATAAACTTAAGGACATGTTTGCCAGACAATATTTTGATCACGACTCACCAGATGGCATCGGCCCAGCCGATATCGTCGATCGGGTCAATTACCAGTATTTGCGTATCGGCGAGAATCTCGCCTTAGGCAACTACGCTGACGATACCGACTTGGTTCAAGCCTGGATGGACAGCCCTGGTCATCGCGCCAATATTTTAAGCCAGGGATTTTCAGAAATCGGCATTGCGGCCACCGCCGGCAAATTCGACGATCGATCAACTTGGTTAGCCGTACAAACATTTGCCTTACCCGCTAACGCATGCCCCCAGCCGGATGAAACAATTCAACAATCATTCAATGAACAACAGACAACTTTGAGCCAATTAGCCGATCAGTTAAGCACTACAAAAAACGACTTGCAGCAACGCCAAGAACGTATCGACGCCTTGCTTGCTGACGCCACGCGTCTGTCTAACTCTGGTAACGAAGAAATTGCGCGGGGCAACACCATAATAAAAGAGGGCAAAGACTCCCAAGCCCCCAATACACCTAGTGATGCTGACGCCTTATATAAACAAGCCCGACAACTCCAGCAAGACGGCCAAACCTTGCAGCAGCAAGCCACCACCGCCAGCAATACCGCCTCTTTGCTCAACCAAAAACAAACCACCCAACTCGCAGATTACAATAACCAAGTTACTACTTATAACCAGCTAAACGAAAAATTAGCCAGCCTGTCTGACCAGCTCAATCAACAAATCAATACCTACAACGATTGCGCTAATCAATATTTAGAATAAATCGAAATGGCTATGCACCCACTGCCATTATACGTAGTGGTTCCTCGCTCCATAGATCATTCAACCGTCTCTCTTCTATGGTCTTTTTTATTCCTTCCGCCAACGAAAACTCACTCTTCACCCCCACCAGTTCAGCCATTTTTTTGGTGGAAGCGAGTCGACGTGCCACCTCTCTGTTTCTGGCTGGTAAAAACTTTAACGCGTCCTGGCCTTTTGTCCCGGCTACCCCATTAATCAAAACAGCCAAATCTAATATACTTGCTTCACGTCCTGAACCAACATTGATTACTTCCCCCCACGATCGCTGGCCCTCGGCCGCCGCCAATGTCATCCGCACATTATCCGCGACATATACAAAATCCCGGGTCTGTCGGCCATCGCCAAAGATTGTCAGATTTTTTCCCGCCAACGCCTGGTTGATAAAGATTGATACCACAAACCCATAGGCCGTCCCGATCTGTCTCGATCCGTAAACATTAAAGAAACGCAGACTGACCGTGGGAATACGATGTTCCTGCCACAACGATGCAAATAAATGCTCCCCGTATAGTTTTACTGCTGTATATGGCGTCCAGCCAATTATCCCATCTTGCTCCTTCTCCGGCAGCCGACGAGGATTGCCATACACTTCAGAAGATGACGCAAAAACTATCTTTTCTACCACTCCCTCTTTCGCCAACCGCGCCAAATTTCGCATACCCAATACATCATTCAGTACTCCTATCGGCGCTTCCTCTGTTCGCTGCACTCCCACCTGTGCTGCGTAATGGAACACCGCTTCAAACTTGTTCCCCAAGAGCTGCTTCATGAAACGCCAATCATTTACATCACCCTCTATACCTTGCACCCCTTTCAACTCAGCAATATTGGCCTTTTTGCCCGTACTAAAATTATCCAGACAAGTCACTTGATAACCTTCGTCCACTAAGGCAGCGCACATATGTGAGCCAATAAATCCTGCCCCACCTGTCACTAATGCTCGCTTCATAACAATAATTTCCTTAAATTGCCCTAATTAAAAATAAAAATGGAGGTGCTTCTCAAAAAGCAATCCCTCCACTCCAGCTTTTCCCCGTCGATTAAACTTATTCTCCACTATAGGATAGTTAATCAATTATGCAAGATCCCCTGCCCTGTTCCGCAAGTCTGTTCGACAAACTAGACGCATTATCCTACTCTTCCAACTTATGAAAGGTATTCTTCCGATAAGCATAAATACTATATTCTGGTGTTTTATTAGTGGCCTGCGCTATCTATCAGACCATTCCTCAAACAACAACTCTCCACGCCCCTTATCCAACGCCCAATTGTTATCTGCCGCTAAGGACGTCGCCGTGTGTTTGCCTGCGCATAACGAAGAATTGGTCCTCAAGGATGCCATTGATTCATTGCAAAGACTTGTTCCCGTTCGTCAGATCTACGTGGTTAGCGATGGTTCACATGACCAAACAGCCCAGATCGCCCGCCAAATGGGTTGCATCGTCCTAGAACAAAACCCCGGTCTTGGCAAAGCGAAAGCCCTGCAGAAAATCATTGCCTACTTTAGATTACTCGACCGTTATCACTACCTGCTGATTGCTGATGCTGACACTATTTTCGATCAAAATTTCTTACGCCATGCCTTGCCGTTATTTGATCCTGCCAAACATGTGGCCGTCGTCGCTGCTTATACTAAAACGCGCTGGCAGAAACATCCCGGTTTTTCCCGACGCATGCTTTTTGTCGCCTATCGCATGCGGTTATATGGTTTTATCCAGCCCATCATTATGTATGGCCAGACCTGGCACCACACCAATGTTAATCCGGTGATTCCCGGATTTGCCTGCCTCTATCGCACTGACATTTTGCGCCACCTCAACTTTTATGCCCCCGGCGTTATTCTCGAGGACTTTAATATGGCCTTCCAGCTGCACAAACAAAAGCTCGGCACTATCGCTCACCACCCGTCCGTTATCGCTACCACCCAAGACCCAGATAACTTTGCCGATTATCGCTCGCAAATACTGCGCTGGAACCTAGGCTTTTTCCAGACGATCAAATACTGGGGCGTCTGGCCATCCTTTTTCTGGTTATCACTTGGCGTGTCCTTAATCGAAACTTTTATTTTTGCCTTGCTGCTTTTTATTATTCCCACCCTTCTTCTTCTCGCTCTCAGTTATTACTTTGTGCCCAACCTCTTCCCCTCCGATAATTCTGCCTTGATCTGGCTAAGTACCCACTGGATTGAATTATCAACCATCTACGCCTTCCTGATACTAGCCGACTACCTTATTACTATCTTTGTCGCTTTCAAAGAACAAGAGGATAAACTATCCATCTACGGTCTTGTCTTCATCTTTTTGCGCTATGTAGATGCCGCCATTTTCCTCTATGCCTTCAAAGAAGCCATTGCCACAAAATCATCTGGTGTTTGGGTGCCTCCCGAACGCCGCTCGGAGCCATCTCCTCAACAATAAGAGATTACCACTGCCTAATTGTTTGTTTTGCCCCTCTCTACAAAGCACCAAATTTTTCCCAACCTTGATTGTAGGTAACAACTTCAATACCGCTATCGCTAATTGTCTGTAACATTTCTTCTAGATCAGACGGCGTAGTGAAATAAGCATCATCGCCCATTTCCGCAATCTTATGGTAAACAATCACGATCCACTGCCCCTTATTTTTTGCTTCATTAACCCAATCAGCAATCGTCGCGGAATCTGTTGCTGTCGTTACCCCATGTACCTTAACCTCCCAGGGCAATATACCTACCGGATTGCTTCCTTGTTCATAAGCCCGGACTGATTTGTAAGACTTGGTCCCCAAAGCCATAATCTCTGCGTTGTAAGCGCCAAACGGTAAAGCAAAATGGTTAACTACTAATCCCTTGCGTTCCAGTTGCCGCTTTGAATTATTTAGCTCTTGTTTAACCTTATTGACTGATAACGTAGTCAGGTCCTCGTGCGTTATACCATGAGAAACAACTTCCCAACCCTTTCGTTGTAACGCTTGTAGTTGTTCCCAGCCCATAAATCCATCCTCGTCAACCATTTCGGTAATTACCGCGGTTGACCCTTGCCAGCCCTGCTTTTCCATGGCCGGTAGTGCCTCTTCGTAAGTACTCAATTCTCCATCATCAAACATAATAGTGACCACTCCCACTCCCGGTTCATGCTCCTTTACAGCAATATCATCAAACCACGCTTGCCCCCTGGCGTCACCTAGAATCGGCACCAGGAAGATATGATCGATTGGCTGATTCACAGCCGCTAACGTCCCGGTATTAAAGCCAATCCATCGCCAGCCAAACGTGCCAAAATTGGGTACCGAATTCCAATAAACCACGGAACCGTCCTGTAAATATATTTCCGCGTATAAGCTAGCTCCGAACCACCCACCTGCTTGATTTACAATCCTATCACCTTTTATGTATCCAGTAATTTGCACCGGTTTTATTTCTCCTTGTTGCAAATCAATCCTCTGGTAAGCCCCGGCCGTCCCTGGATTACTGCGATCGCTCTGCAAAGTAATACCCCATGCCCCCGTATGCGCTGCCTTTACTCTTTTATATCCCTGTTCATACGGCAACCACCCGGCGGCCACTTTTTTATCAGTCCCCGTCGCTTGGTCTTCAAAGCCAGGATTTATTATCGAGCCAGCCACTTGTGCCTTTGCTCCACCCGTCGACCACACCATACTGCCCGCTATTAATAAAGTTACAAAAGTAACATTGACAGCCTTGCCAATAAAACCACTTAATATATTAGTCATGGATAATATCTTATTTATAAAATCTATCAATCCTATCACGGCCATTAACAAATACAAATACTTAGCCATTACTATTATAACAAGTGTTTTTATTGCCACTATAACTTTTTTTATTAAACCTACGCTAAATACCATCACCTCCATACCTCCTGGATCTGTTCTGCCCGCATCTACCCCAGCATCACCCCTGATAAAGTCTGTCCGCGTCGACTTATCCTCCATGGACATACCTGAAAATCAAGCTGCTTTCCGCCAACAACTTATCAGTCAATTAACCTCTGCCGGAGCCAACACAGTTTTTATTAATCCCTGGAGCGATGGGAATGCTAACTATCATAGCTCCCTTGCTCCCATAAGTCCCTTTGGACAACAGCAATGGCTTGAGAAATTTATCACCGAAGCCCACGCCGCTCATTTACAAGTATATGCTTGGTTCGTAGTCGGCAAAGACAATTTTCCCGCGCAACAACATCCCGACTGGTACGCCCGCACGATCAACAACGAACCTTATAATCAAACTGACGAGCCGGGCATTAATTTGCCTTTTGCTTCTTTAGCTCATCCCGACTTTATCAAATATCACTTACAGGTGATTAACGAAGTCAATCAATTACCCCTCGACGGCTGGGTAATATCAGAACCTTTAATTGGTTGGGGTGACAAAGACGATAGCTTCTACACTGACTTCTCTGATCCCGCCATCTTTATATATCAGCAAGCAGGCATCCACCAACCCACTCAGCTCATAAAAAATCTTAATCTTTCCGGCCAATCATCTGATCTTGAACTATACGATCGCCTAGTCAATGCCCGGGCAGGCATAGTAACAAACTTTGTCGCCCAGACAATGCAACAAGTCAGGCGACACGCTAACCGACCCATTATTATCACTATTTTTACCGAGCCGGACGCTCGAGGTAATTTACTATCGTCCAGTGCTATTAAAGAGTGGCTGGGTACGGATATTGCCGCACTGTCCTCACTGCAACCAAATATCATTGAAATTCAAAGTCTTTTCCTCGACTTCGAGCATCCCCAGCCACCCAACTGGACAGCCTCCATGGTTCGGCAATTCAAACAACAGCTCAAGAGTGATATTCCCGTAGCCGTCAGCGTGCAAGGTTTTGCCAGCGAAGACCCTCTGCCTCCCGCTCAATTTGCTGCTGCTATAACTGCCGCCACGCAAGAGTTCCCCGCCGGCGTTTCATTTTACGCCTATCACACACTCACCCCCCAACACTGGCAGCGACTATCCAGCCTTTGGAAAACAAAATAATTTTCGCAGAAGCCCCAATTTATTTCTATTCAATTTACTGCTGTCTCAGTGGAGCTTAGGCGCCATCCAAAAATAACTTGACCAGATCTCGTTCAATATGCGTCGAGATACGGCTTTTCCAATTGCCTGCCGGCCATAGCTTTCTTGACCACCGTAACTTTAGCGAAGGTGGTAGCGACGGCTGGAGCGAACCAGGAGCCGTAGCCAAGCTACGGTGAGTGGTTCGCGACTGAAGAAAAGTCGTAGATTGGCGCATAGTGGGCGAGAAATGGTTAAGTTATTTACGGATGGTGACTTACCTCGTTTGTTCTTTATCGCTTCTTAACATCTCGCCAGTTTTGGCCAACCGCCACTTCCACTTCCACTGGTACATCCAGCTTAACTGCTCCCTCCATAATTTCCTTCATTACTCGCGCAATTTTTTCCGCCTGCTCTTCTGGCACCTCGCAAACTAGTTCATCATGCACGGTTAATACCATTCTTGCTTCCACAAAATCCCGCCGCAGCACCGCTGCTAAATCTATCATCGCTTTCTTTAGTATATCCGCCGCCGTACCCTGTACCGGAAAATTAAAGGCTGCCCTCTCCGCCCCCGATCTCACCATTGGCGCTCGCGAATTTATCTCCGGGATATAACGTCGTCGTCCCAACAAAGTTTCCACAAACCCCAGCTCCCTCGCTTGCTTAACTGTGGCATCAATCCATCGCGTAATCCCTTCATACTGCTCCTTATATCTCTCAATAAATGATCGCGCTTCCTCCACTGATACGTCAGCCGAACGAGCAAATTTTTGCGCACCCATGCCGTACAACACGCCGAAATTCAGTGTCTTAGCTTGCCGCCTCTGTTCTTCGGTCACCTGACTTATTTCTACCCCATGCACCCAAGCCGCTGTTGCCCGGTGAATGTCTTCACCAGCTCTAAACGCGTCCATCATTTTTTCATCACGCGCAATATGAGCCGCCACACGCAATTCCAGCTGGGAGTAGTCCGCTTTCACTAGTCTCATCCCCGGCTCAGCAACAAATGCCGCCCGAATTTCTTTGCCTAAGTCTGTTCGCACTGGAATGTTCTGCAGGTTCGGATCAGAGGAAGATAGTCTCCCCGTGGCAGCTACTGTCTGATTAAATTTGGCGTAGATTCTGCCCGTCTGTTTATCTGCCAATCCCGGCAACGTCTCAATATAAGTATTCAGTAACTTGCTGACTTCCCGATAGTCTTCTAGCCAGGCAATAATCGGGTGCTTCCCTTTAAGTTTATCTAGCTCAGCCGCTGCTGTAGAAAATCCCGACTGCGTCCGCGTAATGCCGACTATTGGCAGCTTCAACTCTTCGTATAATACTGTTCGCAATTGCCGTGTAGAGTTAACGTTGAATTCCTTCCCCGCTGATCGCCAAATCTTCTCCTGTAGACTATTTCGTCTTTCTGCCACAATTTTACGCAGCTTCTCCAGCTCCTTGATATCAATCATCACTCCCGCCAGTTCCATCTCCGCCAATATCGGTATTAGCGGCATCTCTAATTCCTCAAATACACGCGTTAGCCCCTGCCCAGCCATCTGCTTCTCAAAAACCTCATACAATTGCCACGCTACCATCGCATCCTCGCAGGCATACGGCGCCACCTGCTCCAAAGGCACATCACTCATAGCCAGCTGCTGCTTACCAGTGCCAATCAAGTCCGTTATCGGTATGCAGCTATAACCCAGCTCTTGTTCTGCTAACATATCTAGACCGTACTGCCTTGACCCTGGATTCAATAAATAACTCGCCACCATTGTGTCAAAAATAATCGGACCTAAAGTGATTCCCGACTGCGCCAGCACCTCGACGTCATATTTCAGGTTATGACCGATCTTGCCCACCTGTGGATTTTCCAGCAGCTCTCGCCATACCATCACCTGCTTGCGATCAGTCGGTGCGTACCAAGCCTCAATCTTCTGGCCATTTTTTACCGCAAAACTTAAACCCACAATCGGGTATTCCCTCGCTCCTAATCGGTCATTCTCCGTGTCTACCGCCACGTACTTCTCCTTATTTAAACGTTTTATCAGCTCCTGCTGCTGTCTCTCACTCTCCACTAAATAAAAATCATTCATTTGCCCGCGCGCCACTTTCCGGCTCGATCTTGCCGCCAGTTGATCAGGCAAAATACGTTTTAATCCGCGCGACTTTGGATCCGCTGGCACCAAACTTGTTTTCTCGTGCAATTTAGTCAAATCTTCTGACGCCTCTTGGTTTCTAAAAAGCGTGGGCTGCACTCCGCCTCGTGCGCTCCGCGGCAATCTTCCTAATAAACTGCGAAATCCCAGCTTCTCAAATACCTGCCTTACCTGCTCCACATCAAAGTCATCAAGCTTCGCGTCATCTATATTAAACTTTATTTTCACATTTCTTTTTATTGTCGCCAGCTTTCGGCTAAACAGCGCTGCCTCCCGCTGATCCTCCAGTCGACTTTTCACCCGCGGCACTACTTCCTCCAGATGAGCATAAATTTCTTCAATCGATCCGTATTCGCTAACCAAGTCCTTAGCCGTCTTATCACCTATCCCGCGCACCCCTGGAATGTTATCTGAAGGATCGCCAGCCAACCCCTTATAATCCGGCAGCAGCAACGGCTCAAAACCATATCGCTCACGCACCAATGCTTCGTCGTACAGCACCGTGTCGCTCATCCCTCTTTTTAATGTAAAGACTGTCACGTCATCATTCACCAGCTGCAGCGTGTCCTTATCGCCAGTTACCACCACCACTTTAGCTTTCCCGACCATCTGTTTAGCCAAGGTGCCAATAATATCGTCCGCCTCAAATCCTTGTTTATCAATAATAGGAATGTTAAACGCCGTTAACACCTCCCGTACCACTACGAATTGTGCAATTAACTCATCGTCCGGTTTTTTTCGATGCGCTTTGTATTCCTGATATGCCAGATGTCGAAAGGTTGGCCCTTTTAAATCAAAAGTAGCTGCCACGTGCGTCGGCTTAACCGTCTTCAGCATTTTCAGCAGCATCGTGGTAAACCCATAAACAGCTCCAGTCGGTTGACCTTCTTTAGTTGTCATTGGCGGCAACGCATGATACGCCCGATGAATCAATGCGTGCGAATCTATTAAAGCAAGTTTTATCTTTCCCTTTTTGTTTTTCATCTCATTCTTCTCTACTCATCTTGGTTCTATTACTACAGTCCTTTCTTCTAAATTCTTACCATGGGCAAACTTTATCCGCCACATGTTCTCCTGCCCTACTATTCCCGCAATGCCGCCTTCTCCTAATCGATCAGCCCATTCAATAACAGTCAGCCGGTCTTTTTTTTCTGCCTGTTCTAAAACATCTTTGACCGCTGGATCACTAGCTACTTCGTCCATCGACAAGCGATACAAGTCAACATGCACCAACTTCCCGAAGCCCTCCCCTCCTTTACCAGGGGGAAGATTATATTCCGCCACAATGGTAAACGTGGGCGAAGTAACTGATTCCTTCACACCCAAAGTTTTCGCCAGGCCTTGAACAAACGTTGTTTTACCCGAGCCTAACTCGCCAAAAAGTAATAATATTTCTCCCCCGCGCAATTCCTTTGCCAATTCTCTGGCTAACGTCCGCATACTTGATGCACTGTGCACAACTTGCTTCATACGAAACTAACTTTACTGCTCTTAATAACCAAGCCGTTCATATTATGAATATATCATTTTAGATAAAAAACGGGGCCTCAAAACAAATAAGTACCCCGCTCGGTTCATCCTGCCCCTACCCCTTGATCTTCTTACTCTTCTCCTGATCCATTACATTCCGAGCAATCTCCCGGAACACCAGACTCTCCACCACATTCGCGGCACTCGAATAGGTTGCCGGCTGCTGCGTTCACCAGATCGTCTACCCAACTCTTCACCTCGTGGATTTCGTTCTGACAGACACCGGTTCCATTACACTGACTGCAAGCGCTCATAGTTACACACCTTTCTTAAACAAGAGAAGCCACTCAACTCACCAAGTAGACGCACCCTAATAACACGAGCATAGTAAGGACTTGCTTAGTACTCAAAATACCCGCCTCAAAGGCAAATTGCTAAAGAACTCGTTATTATAACGATTAAAGCTCTTGGTATCAAGCCCGCCTGTTGTAACTGCTCACAGGTCAAGGTAACCCTCATCTAAAAAACAGCCCGTCAGGGCTGTTTTACGTGGAGGTCGTGAGGCGCGCCAGCGCCGGGAAGAAGTCTCCGCGGTGCTCGTACCACGTACTCCAGGCCACGGACAGGAGAATCTCGAAGGCGTGAGCGCCGGCTTCAGTTTTACTGCCAAAACATTTTCTTCGTTTCTTGACCACGATCCGGATATCCCGCTCGGCCCGATTGTTGTCGCAGGGGATGCCCTCGAACCGGAGGCAGGTGAAGAGGGCGTGGTCGTACTCGGTGAGGAGGTTCTTGAGATCAGCCAGGGGCTTGGGATCGAGCGGGTCCCTCTGACGGAGGTGTTCGAGACGTTCACGGAAGTCTTTTTCTTGCCTCGCTCGACGACGCGGTTTGAGGGGTTCCGCCACCCGCCGTCCGTAGCTCAGCGTAGAGCTGCTGAAATTCATCATGCCAAGCTTGCACGCGCGGCTTCTTTTCTGGGGGTAAGTTCTCGTTGTTCAGCAGATCCCTTATTTTACGATACAAATGGGCCCAGCAGATTTGGTGTAAACCCGGCAAGTTTTTGTAGGCGGCGTAGCAGTCGGTAATGCGAATGTACGTTTCCCTGACCTCTCCCAGCAGTTCGCGGGCATGATCTTTACCTCTGGAGGTGGCCAGCTTGTAAACCCTGGCCGTGGAATTAACCGCGCTCATCACCCAGGCGTAACAGTGCTTGGCGAAGACCTGGATGGGCCAGACCGTTTCGTCCAGGTGGGCACCAGGGCCAGCTCTGACCTTCTCTCTAAGTTGCTCGTACTCTGGCTGCCAGTCAGTGGCCGTTTCTTTGAGAATGACCGTGATTTCGCCGTCGGAGAGGGTTAAGCCGTAAAGGTCGGTGGTTAGTGTTTTCACTTGCTCAAAGGAGCAATCGAGGATGGTGACGAGATAGGCCACGAGCAGCTTAACGTTCCTTCCCAGCGAAACGATGGAGCCGCGTAGATCCAGGGCGGCCGACCAGACGCCACATTTTGAGCAGTAGCCGCGCTCAATGATGTGTCTAGTCACAGTCTTGGTGAGTTGATTAAGGAGTTGGGGCAGAATAATGTCTTCCACGTAGCGGATAACTTCCTCAAATTGGGACAGCGGTCCGCCGCAGTGTTTGCAGGCGGTTACTGAGTGATGTTCGGTAGCGGTTATCTCCTCCGCTGGCGGGACGTGACGTTGGTAGGAGGACTTTGAGCGCTTCTTTGGCGGCCGGGGGATACTACCGGACGATCTTTGGTCAGAAGATGAACCGTCTTTATTCTTCTTCTCGCCAAAGACCATTTTTTCCAGATCGCCGATCCGCAGCAGCAGCTTTTCAATGAGCTGATCACGCTCGGCCAGTTGTTGCTTGAGCGTCTGATTTTCCCGCTGGAGCTGGCGGACTTGGGCGGTGAGTTGCTGAATACGTTGCTGCTGAGTGGTGTGCAGCGCCTTAAGATTGCGCCACTCTGTGAAGCGCTGACGAATGGTTGTTTCTGTTAGACGAAAGGGCATGGTTGTTTTTGTTTTGATGTGTTTGTTTGCGACGCTCTTATTTTACCATAGCCTTAACCGGTGAGCAGTTACCGCCTGTTCATCAACACAACACTCTTGCTAATTTTAACTAACAAAAAGAAGTAGCCCGGCTATTACTACTAAATAAATCGCAAATGGCCGCAAAGATATCCTCTCCACCACTTTCAGCAGTAAAAAGATTGCTGTCAGCCCGGCGCAAAACGACACCAATAACCCCAGTGCCATCTGCCCCCACGACAATGCTCCAGCGTTTAGCAAAGAAGCTAAACTTGTTAAACTGGCTCCCGCAATAATTGGCGCAGACATTAAAAAAGAAAAATTTGTCGCTTGTTTACGACCCAGCCCCCGCCACCGCCCGGCCGCGATTGTCATCCCCGACCGCGATACTCCAGGCAGCAGTGCGATAACTTGCGCCAACCCAATCATCACCGCATCTAAAAAACTAGCCCGTTTAATCGATATTTGTTGACCAGCCAACCAATCTGCCACTACTAAGATAACTGCTGTTGCCAAAAAACTAGCTGCCACACTGCTCGGATCCCGAAAATAGCCTGCTACTTGGTCCTGAAAAAGATAACCAACCACTGCCGCCGGGACAGTAGCTAATGCCAATTTAGCTGCCAGCTCCCGCTTATCTTTTCCCTCTTCATCATTTGTTATTACACTTCTGACCATCCCCCACCAGACCCGCCGGTAATATACCAATACGGCCAACAGTGTACCCAGATGTAAAAAAGCATCCACTGCATTCCCTTCAATATCCGACAAATTAATCAAGACGCGCACCGCTACTAAGTGCCCAGAAGAACTGACCGGCAAAAACTCCGTCAATCCCTGCACTAAACCTAGAATTATCACCTCGCTTAAAGACATAAGCACAGCGTATCTCTTTCTGGGATATGCGTGAAGCATTCATGGCCGCCGCCCCCACTTTTGCATAGTTTACCCACGCAAAATACGTCGGTCTGGATATGGAGCCCCATGGGCTGACACCTACCTATAGACATCACATCATGAAATGTCACTGCGAATAAGCGGGTGGCGGTGCGGGGGTCCCCCACCGAGCGCCAGCAGCCCTGAGCCTGCCTACCGGTAGGCAGGCTTGTCGAAGGGCGATGCCGTCGGGTGGGGGAGCAGCGCCGACAGGCCTGCCGGCCGCAGCCATAGCGAAGGCTGGACCCGTTTCTTGTCTGGTGACTTTTCATGATGTGACACCTATACTTGGTAGGCAAGCCTGCCGCCGTGGTCTCCCCACAATAACGTGGCATCCCGCCCCCTGGACGGGATGGCGGAATCCCGCGTAGCAGCCAACTGTCTGCCCCACTTTGTCCGCCAGATTGGCGGACTATCCTCCTTACTCAAGCTTCCACCTTCACCCCGCCGATGGCGGGGCTACGGCGGACAAGTCGGCTGGGCGCAGCGCGGGGTTATCCCATTCGCACCTTGTCGGCCATAGCCTTGGCGACCGCTGATTCAACCATGGCCTAACGGCCATGGTTTTCTGCGTAGTGGGATAAATCAACAACTTTTTTGTCAGTTCTTATTTTTCCCACCTACTTTTCCCCACCTATGCTGTTCCAAACAAAACACATTACCGGTACCATAGGAAGATTTATGAAATTAGCTATTAAACGCCATCGCCCCATCGCCAACCTAATACCCTCTTGTCCAAAAACATCTCTGCCGCCCAACCCTCTGCGATACCCCCCTAACTCAAACCTAGACTTTTTTAGATCAATAAATTTCTAGCGCATCTTTATAACGCGACCATATGTCTTTGTCCGAAATTCAACAAGCCAACACCATCCTTAACCGAGCCAGTAATGTTTTACTTACTGTTCCTGTTAAATCGTCCTTGGATGCCATCGCTTCCATGATTGCGCTTTTTCTCACCTTGCAGCAATCATCACAAGAGCCCGACAACCGGATCATCGATCAAGTTAGTGTCACACACGTTCCAACGTCTCTTCAGTTCCTGGCTGGTTCTTCCCAAGTCAAAACTGAGCCAACTCAGCAACCGGAATTAGTTATCGACATGGTCGGTCCGCATATCATTAAAAATATCCAGCAGCAAGAATTAAACGGCGGCACACGCCTGCACATTACTTTCCCCGCCGATACCGCCATCAGTAAAGACCAGCTGGAAACCACCGTCCGGCTGCTCCCCTATGACGCCATCATTGTTATTGGCGCCAGCGACCTGGAAGAGCTGGGACCCACCTTCACCAAACACGCTGATTTTTTTTACAACACGCCGCTGATCAATATCGATCACCGCGCCTCTAACGAACAGTTTGGCACCGTGAACTTAGTCGACATTACTACCGGTTCTTGCGCGGAGGTTGTTTTCGATTTCATCTCCGCTCGCTCACCCCAACTGTTAAACCAAGACGTGGCCACTGCCCTGTATACCGGTATTGTCTCCGGCACTGACTCGTTTCAAAAACCCTCTACCACTCCCCGCTCCTTTCAAGTGGCAGCCAACCTGTTTGAGCTTCATGCCAAGCGGGAGTTAGTTATTCAATATTTAGTTAAGACCAAACCGCTCAAACTGATTAAATTGGCCGGCTCCATTTACGCCCATCTTCGTTTCGAAGAACAAGTTCAGCTCTACTGGACCATCCTCGAAAAGAATGACTTTACCGAAAGCGGTGCCAGTTCAGCTGACGTTGCTGCTGTCATGCAAGAATTATCAAATAATATTGCTGGATTTAATGCTGCGTTCCTGCTCTATGAGGATCCCGCCTCCCCTTCCCTAGCCCCTTCCACAACCGCCGACCATACCTATCAAGCTTATCTCTTACTCGGCCATGGCTTGCGTCCGCGCCGTCGTGAAATCCAGGAGATGCTCTCCGCCACCAAAGAAAACGGCGCCCTCGTCTTCAAAGTCGTCGCCCCATCTATTGAAGCCGCCGAGCAAAAAGCTCATGAGAAAATAAAGCAAATACTTCCGTAAAATCCGAAATCCTAAATTCAAGAAATCCCTGCCTACCGGCAGGCAGGCTAAATAAATTCGAAATCCAAAAACAAAAAACCACAACCACAAAACCCAATCCGAAATCGGTAATATACTGGACAGATGGATACTATGCTCAGTAACGGGAAGCATTAACCTCCCACGTAGTCACCTACTTCCCGCGTAAAGTGTAATAAAAAAAGCCTAATGCAATTTTATGAAAATTACATCAGGCTCAAACCGATCCACCGAAAAGACCAAGAACAAAATCCCCAGAACTAACTTACGGGAGAAACAGACGACCACTCCCGGTCACCCAACTCGTTAGTAAGCCAGCGGTAGTGACAGCACCAGTGACCACCATCCCAGTACAAAGACAATATAAGCCGAGGGCCGTACGGGCGCTGCAGAATCAGACCGAAGAAGTCCAGGTAGGTAATATCTTGGGTTCGGCGCAAGTGTTCAAGAACACTATTGTTACCGTTCTTCATATAATCTTCCCACAGCGCCAGAAACTGGTTACCGCCGTGGCGGATGAGTTGGGGATAATCTTCCTTGAGCCGGCGCAACTTCTCTTCTCCTTTGATGTAACCATCTCCTTCTTTCAGACAGGTCAGGAATTGGCACGTGGAGAAGTCAACCTGTTTCAGTGCTAAGGCGCGCTCGTCTCCCTCCAATTCTTTCCAACCTTCGCCGATGAAAGCGACGGGATCGAATGGTTTGGAGCAATCAAGAATCAACGACGTCGCTGTAATTGCGGCAGTTTGGTTAGTGTCTTCGAAGGTCACGACGACTTTACGACAACTCAATATCCGCCGCGCGTTCTCGTCACCCATCTTGTACACCAACGCCGCCAGTTGACCCACAGTCCAACCTTTCACCATTTCCAATACAACAGACATCACACTCTCCTTTTAGGCTTTTATCGCCCAAAAACTCATCCCTAACCCCGGGATCAAGGGTTTCCTCGTTAATGAGGATTTAACTAAAACGAGCAATCAGATCTAACCGAACCAAATATACTAGGATAAATAACACCTCTTGTCAACCTATATATTAAAAGCCCTATAAAGCCTTTTTACAATATAAAATCACTCCAAATTCTGATTCTAGTAAGCTAATAGTGCTCGAGGAACTTTCAGTTTTGCGCTGTTGTTTTGCGTTCTTCGTTTTTAGTTTTTCGTTATTCTGATTTGTTTAGCCTGCCTGCCGGTAGGCAGGGATTTAAGATTTTAGGATTTCGTGTTTCTTACTCATTAGGATTTCGGCTTTCTTTCTAATTTGTTTGTAAGGTTTGTTACCGATTTGTTATGGTTTGGAAAGTTTGTAAAAAACTTGTGTTTTGTTTGGGCTTTGGTTAGTTTGTGCTTTGGATTTTCAGCTCCTAAGAGCTGCCCTATTCTTCCGATATTCTCTCCACTTCCTCCACCGTCGTAATTCCCTCAATCACTTTCAAATACGCATCTTGCGCAATCGTCGTCATCCCTTTCCGTATCGCTGCTTCTTGAAGAGCCATCATGTCTTCCTGTCGTAAAATCATTTCCTCAACCTCCCCTTTAACCGGCAATAATTCAAAAACCCCCACCCGCCCCCGATAACCCGTTTGCCCGCACTCCTTGCACCGTTTAGCCCTATAAAACTGTAACGCCGGATCCATTAATTTAGCCGGATTAAACAGGGTTTTATTCACTCGCTCCATCACATCATTAATATGTTCCCGTATCGCCCGGTCTGGTTTGTACACCTCCGCACATTCCCGGCACACTACTCGCACTAGTCGTTGCGCAATGATTAAATTAACTGCCGGTGCTAGCACATACGGCTGCACTCCCATACCGATTAATCGTAAAATCACCCCTAGTGCATCGTTGGAATGAATCGTGGAAAAAACCAAGTGGCCTGTCATCGCCGCATAAATACTTGTCTCCACTGTCTCCTCGTCTCGCATCTCTCCCACGAAGATGACATCAGGGTCTTGCCGCAATATTGACCGAAGCCCCACCGCAAAAGTATAACCAGAGTCAACGTCGATCTCTGTTTGCTCAAGCCCCGGCACCCGATATTCAATCGGGTCTTCCAGGGTGATTATTTTCAATTCCGGCCGGTTGACTTCCCGCAAACACGCGGCAATCGTCGTAGTTTTACCAGACCCCGTCGGACCAGCCGATAAAATCATCCCTGTGCTTTCCTTTAATGTGTCCAGCACTAAATCCCGATCACTGGCTTTCATTCCCAAATCCTTTAACTCCATCACTCCTTCTTTCCTGCTAAGTAGTCTAAGCACAATATATTCCCCTGTCCCCCCCGGCAGGATGGAGACTCGAATATCGTATTTAGTTTTTCCAATATGCATAACAAAACTGCCTTCCTGCGGCACCATATGCACATTGATTTTTAAATTGCTAAGCACCTTGATCCGTGGCAGCAGCTGACGCCAGCCATCCAAACCAAATGTCGCGACATCCTGCAATACTCCATCCACCCGGTACCTTAATCGCGCCTGATCTCTTTTTGGTTCAACGTGAATATCCGACGCTCTCATCTGCACCGCTCCAGCCATCACCGGCCCCAGCAATTGTGACGCTGGAATAGATGAAATCTTATCGCCCAATGCCGAAAAGCTGTCTATTGCATGCTCAAATTCTTTCAGTTGCGCTTCAGGCACCACTAATAAATCAGCATCGATTGGCACAAACTCTGCATCCTTTCGGTAACGCCCCAGGGCGATTTTAAGACTGTGGTGGGAAATCACATATACCTGAGGCAGTAAACCAAACCGCACTTTAAGTCTGTCCAATAACTCAACAAACCCTTCGATTTGCGGATTAACCGCGCCAATCTTTATGTCATTCCCCCGTTTATAAAACAGCACCGCCCCGACCACTTGCGCTTCAGTTTTGGGTACCATCTCAAGAATACTGGGCTCAAAAGGAAAAGCGAACAGATCAACATACGGCAACTGCAATAACCGCGCTCGCCGTCGCGCCAGCCGCTCCTCCTGCTGCACATTCAGAGCATCCAATCTGGCCTCCACTGTCCCATAAGCTCTCGACTGATCACCGTCCATGGATTGATTATACACTGTCTAATTACCTGTTAGTTAGCCCCTCACCAACATACCTGTTAAACCAGCCCTAACAAGTTCCCAATCAGTTTCTGTAATCTAGCGCTGTCATGCACTACCACCGCTCGCGGCACCACATCTCCCCGCTGCGCTGTTTGCAAAGACCCGCTTACCAAATTATCCTCGATCAACCGATACGATACTTTCCGTCCTTTAAACCGTACCCAGTCCTGTCCCTCTACCATCTCAATAGTCGCCTCCTGCTTGTTCGCTATTACCACATCCATTCCTCTGCCTAAATATGATTCATAAACACTAACAAAATCCTCCCCGTCCCAGCCCGCTGTCTGATGCGGTGTTGTTAACAACGTCATCACAGTTAATAGTTTTGCATGCGTTCGCTTTATCACCCGCTGTAAATCAGGCAGTGCCAGTGTCGGTAAAATTGTCCCATAAGTGTGCCCCGGTGCCACAATAATATGCGTGGCCTGTTCTAAAATTTTCTCCGCTCTCTTGTTTAATGGGACATCCCCTTCGGCAAACCGAACCTTGACATCACCGGGTTGCCAGCGAGGATCCGCCTGCATATTTACCCGATGAGAAATAGAGTGCTGCCCCTCTCCCAATAAATTACTGTCGCCATTAAAAAGAATCACCGCCTGCTCCGTCAACGAAGTAGTCGTTGTCGGCACCACCCCGGCATGCTTCGGCACCCGTAAAACCCGAGCTAGTACAGCCAGCGCTCGATCAATCGGTGCGTCACCCTCATCCACCGCCTCAGCTGCTGGTTGTGTCTTCTCTAATGCCACCAACAAAATATTACGCACCGTATGTCCCTGAAAATCCCCTTCGCTAAATCTATATTCCAAGGCTGCTAAAAATTCATTCCCACGCAAATCGCCCCTCATCGGACTTAACGCCATCAGCGACTTAGTCAGATCCCCCACTGCCGATACACCATATTGATCACGTAACCGACCGGTTGAACCTCCATCATCTGACATATGCACTATAGCATGTAGCGAGGCAATCTCTTCCTTGATCAATAAAGGCAAGAGCGCAATTAAAAGCCGCGAAGTTCCATTGCCTCCGCCTAAAATTACAATTCTAGCTTTATTTTTGTTTTTCATAATTTACTTCAGTTCAATCAATATAACTAAAAATGCCGCTAATTCCTAAACCATTTAACGACATCAATCATAAAGATACCCCAAAACAATCAATGCGCTATTACTTTTTATCCCTGACCAAGCCTAGACACAAAACTCTCACTTTTTTTGCTTGCTTGTTACCGTTTTTAAATTGACCGTAAATTACACTAGCAAGCTTGGGGTTCGTTATGGTTTGCCCCAAAGGGGTCCCGTTGGAATAAGTTTGTTTGTAAAGTTTGTTACCAATTTGTTATGGTTTGGAAAATTTGTTCTCGGTTTGTAAATTGTTTGCCTAGTTACCAATTCCTAACCAGCGGCTCCCCTTTTTGCCGCGCTCCCTTTAACAGCCACACCGCCATCCCCACTGCAATCATCAGCCAACTGCTTTCTCCACCCGTCGCCGGAAAACTTGTCATGCCAGCCACCAACCCTAGCCGCACATCTTCCTGCCATCTCGGCAACACCCGATAGCCGCTACTCGTTTCTGAAACAACTCCGGTCACCGTTACCACAGCCCCCTTTTTCATTTGCGGCTTATCTATCTTGGTTGAAGACTTAATGTATACCCTTGTCTCACCGCTGCCATCATCCATATAAAAAGTATCCCCGCTAGTCTCTGTTACCTTTCCTTGTATCGTTACCAGCCATCCTTCCGTTTCCTCCCCCACCTCACCCGTCTCCAGACGATGCGGTTGTGGCGCAGCCCCTTTGCTGGTAATTGTGATATCGCTCGCTTGTGCCAACTTAAGCCTTGTCTCTCCGCTGCTTGCCGATACTTCTCCCGTTAGCCTAATCGTGTCACCCAGGTTAATTTTTGGCCAATCTGCCTTAGATAAATATACCTGCACCCCAGAACCAGACAAATAAATTACTCTGTCCCCCAACACCCCGGGCGGTACGCTCACCACACCAACTACCTCCACCATCGCCCCTTTTTCCTCTTGCCTCACCTGCGCTAAAACGATTTTAGTTATTTTACTCCCTGCCACCACACCTTTAACTGCCAGGGCCCTCTCGTCTTCCTCCTCATCAACTTCTTCTTCGTTAACCGGCACTGTTATATTATTTGCCAACCCGGGTGTTGGCGTCGTGCTAAGTAATGGACTACCGTCCACCTTCCAGTTAAAAGAGTACCCTTCTTTAGTTGTTTCATAACCTTGCTCTGCTTTGATCCGTCCTAACGGATCCTTCAGCCGCACACTGTCACTGCTATTATTTAATGCAAGCCCAGTCTCTTCCCGCTTAAATAATTTAATTTCCCCTGCCGCAATTTTTACTCCCGCCGGAATAACATACTCAGCACTTCCTCCTTCCCCGTCATCCAGCTGCCAACCTGCTAAATCAACCAGCTTATTCCCTTTATTTTTTAATTCAATAAACTCTCCCTCGGCATCATTCCCTACCGGGTCAGGCAGCCACTCATTAACAATGATTTCGTCTGAATATTCTGGCTCTTTTATGACGACTTCACTCACCACCTTATCTTCTGCCTGCCCATCCGACACGGTTACTTCTACCGCAAACGTTCCCGCTCGATTATAGCTATGCGCTACCTCCACTCCACTCAGGACAGTATCGTCACCCATTGTCCACTCATATGTTAAATCGTCATCCTCTGCATCGCTCGCATCCTCCGCTGTGAAAATTAATTGCTCCCCTACCAATCCGCTGCTCGGCGCAGTCATTGCCGCCTCCGGCGCCTCGTTAATATGAGGCTGACTATTTATCTGTTTTGGCGTTCCGAGTCGCCCACCCGTCTCGCCGGTTGACGTATGCCAGCTGCTAGCTATTAGACCGTCGCTCCCCGCCGCCGTCCTCTCCATCGCTTTCTCTGTCTTACCGTCTCCGGCAAACCACCCACCAAGCCGGTTGGCCTGGTCCACCATATTCTTCTGCGCATCCCACAAAGTAATCAGCTCTCCTGTATTAACCAGCATGACACTCGAGTCCACCTTATCCGCTATCACCGTTGTCGCTTCTTCCTTGCTTTCCAGTAAATAATATTCACCAGCCCCTAGCTCGTCTTCCTCCTCCCATTCCACAAGTTCCTTTACCTCGCCGCCTGCCTGTTGCCGAGTTAAAGTCCACCCTGCCAAACTAATCTCCTGCCCTGTTTGATTGAACAGCTCAACATATTCTTCACCGTCCCACATCAATTCGTTAATCACCACGTCTGCCTCGCTAGCCGACACCAACAGCGGTAATCCTAACAACAAAAAAACAGCCAATGCTGCCGCTGAAGTTACTCGCGCTCCTACGCTAAAAAAATCTGGTTGTAGATTCCCCTCCATACTTTTGTTTATTTCGTCTGTTTATTTTCTATCTTTATATTATAACACTCGCACTAAATTCACTATTATTAGTTTTCCACAGCCTCAGGGGTGCTCCTCCCACTATTGCTATAAACCCGCCAAACATACTGCCCGCCCACCACCACCCCAAGCATTGCCACTCCCAACACTACCCACCAACCACCCGGTAAGTTAGCCCATACCCAAAACACCGCCAACCCCTGTCCCACTACCACCAGTTTTCCTCCTTTCCCCATACTAGGGATTACCCGCATCGACTTGAATTGTACCGTAACGCTTGGCAAAGCAGCAACGTCTTTCGCTAAAATCAAGAAAGCATAATCCGGCACTACTTGGTTCATTAATAAAACCATCAAGCCAACTATTAAAACAGTTCTATCTACCGCTTTGTCAAAAACATAACCAAACTCAGTCACTTGCCCCAACCGACGCGCCATCCAACCGTCCGCCGCATCCAACCCCCATGCCGCCAAAAACATTAAGGCCGCCCAACCCAACCGGTCAGTCTCGACCGCCCAAATAAAAACCACAAACCATATCAAGCGGCTACCCGTAATAACATTAGCGATGCTCATACCTTTTTAAACACTAGCTTACCAAACTTCCAAAAACAAACATTCAATACGACTTATGCACCGTAAATAAATAACTTGGTCAGATCTCTCGTTCAATCTGCGCCGAGATACAGCTTTTTCGATTGCCTGCCGGCCATAGCTTTCTTGACCACCGTAGCTTTAGCGAAGGTGGTAGCGACAGCTGGAGCGAAATACGAAGCGCAGTACTACGGTAAGTGTTTCGCGATTACCTGCCGGCCGTAGCCTTGGCGAAGGCTGGAGAAAAAGTCGTAGATTGCATAGTGGGCGAGAGACGGTTAAGTTATTTTGAGACGGTGACTTAGCTCACCCAGAGTCAAAAAACAAGACCCTCCTCTTGCTTCCTAGTAACTCGCCGTGGGTTAGTTAAGTTTTTAGCCGAATCATTATTGTTTGCCCTAAAAGGATCCTTTGGGATAAGTTGTTGTGCTAAATCTCTCTAAACCAACTTGCCTTGCTCATCATTTAGCCCAATATGTCTCATCCCGCTCTCTGTTAACAATCTGCCTCTTGGCGTTCTTTGTATAAAACCGCACTGCAATAAATATGGTTCAATAACTTCTTCCAAAGTTCTTTCTTCTTCCGCCATGACCGCTGCTAGTGTTTGTAAGCCTACTGGACCACCCTTGAACTGTTCCGCCAGTACCCTCATGGCTAACCGGTCCACCGAGTCAAGCCCCACCTCATCAATCTCCAGCATTTCTAACGCCATTTCCACGACGTCCTTCTCCACCATCTTGTGCTTTTTAACTTGGGCAAAATCACGGATTCTCTTTAATAATCTATTTGCCACCCGCGGTGTTCGTCGACATCGTCGGGACACCTCCACTAACGACTCTTTATCAATAGCCACTCCCAATAATTTTGCCGACCTCCTTAGAATTTTTACCACCTCATCCTCTTCATAAAAGTCCAGCCGGTAAGTCATGCCAAACCGGTCACGCAAAGGCGATCCCAACATACCCACCCGCGTCGTGGCCCCCACTAAAGTAAACCGCGGTAATTCCAACCGCAACGTTCTCGCTCCCGGACCCTGTCCTACCACTAAGTCCAAAGAATAATCCTCCATCGCTGGATATAGCACCTCTTCAATTGATCGCTGTAACCGATGCACCTCATCAATAAACAAAACATCTCCTTCCTCCAGGTTTGTTAAAACGCCCGCCAAATCAGCCACCTTAGTTAAGGCCGGCCCAGCCGTCACCTTGATATTGCTACCCAATTCGTGAGCAATAATATGCGCCAAGCTTGTCTTGCCCAAGCCGGGTGGTCCAGCCAACAACACATGATCCATCGCCTCCCCACGATCTTTCGCAGCTTGTAAAAACACCTGCAAGGACTGTTTCAATTTGGCTTGTCCAATAAACTCTGCCAAACTCTTGGGACGAAGCGCCATGTCCAATGACACATCTTCACTGCTGCGAGTCGCTGTCACCGTCACAGACGTATTTGTTGTTTCAATAGCCATCTTCTAAGTATAACAATAACTAAACCCTCTAACACTAAGTCTCTTCCGTGACAAACCTCCAGCCCGAAAGACCAGTTTACCATCTTCTCCATCGCCAACCAGTCAGTCACGCCCCCGCATTTGACCATCACCCTTCCTTTGCGTTATTATTAGTAGTTCCCTGTTGATAACTGTAGGCAATCATTAGGGGGATCTGCATCCAGTTGGGTTCAGTGGCTTCGTCTCCGACGCAGCGACTAAACGCCTCGATACTTATCTTCTACTGTCTACAGTTATCAGCCGAGGATATCCTTATTTTCCTCACTTCTCCCTTTAACCCATGCCATTTACAGCTGCTTAAATCACCAGTAAAAATTTGTATTGGTGTAATATATATATGTCTATACTATGCGTCACCTGCCCACTCTCTTAATTACTCTTGCCTTATTTTTACTCCCGCTCGCTGTCGCTATTGAACACAAATTTCCTACCGACTGGCAAAGTCGTCTCTATTTACCAGAATTTATTGTCCAGCCCGACTATCACACCCCTCTCTTTACCACCGGCATCTTCTTGCCTTCGGTGATTCGGGAAAACATAACTCTCACTGCTAGCCATAATCCGTATCTCTTAGTTAATACCACCCGCATTAATCCTTTAGTTACGGTTACCGTTGAGCCGGGTGTTAAAATATTTGCCGCCGAAAACACCGCCCTAGTTGTTGATGGTCGTTTATTTGCCCAAGGAACCAGCACCCTTCCGATCACTTTCCAGTCCAACGAAAAACATCCCCTCAACCAAACCTGGCTTGGCCTCATGGCCCAACCACAAGCCAGTATTGATCTGCAACACGTTTCCATCAACGATGCCTCCCCGGCCATCAGTTGCCTGCCCAATAGTCACGTCGCCATCAGCCAAACTAAAATCTATCGAGGGTCCGTCGGTTTATTCCAGTCCCAGACACCATGTCGTCTCACCGACAGTTTCATTAACGGACCAACCATTGGGCTCGTCTCCATCAATACTGTCCCCCAAGTTATCAACAGCCTGATTATTGCCCAGCAAGCAGAGATTATCACATCGTCCGCGCCGACTAATTAACCTGCTTGCTCTTTTACTTTCGCATCTTAAACTTGAGGCATGTCTGGACATTCTAAGTGGCATCAAATTAAACATAAAAAATCAGTCACTGACAGCAAGCGCGGTGAACAATTTACCCGCTTGGCTAAACAAATCAGTGCTGCCACTCGGTCTAACCCCAACCCCGACCAAAACCCGTCGCTCCGTGAAGCAATTGCTAAAGCCAAGCAAGCCAACATGCCCCAGGACAACATTGATAACCTTCTCCAAAAAACATCCTCCACTACCCTGCAATCGGCGACTTATGAAGCCTTTGGTCCCGGTGGCGCTGCCTTGCTGATTATTGTCGATACCAACAACACCAAACGCACCGTAGCTGAAATCCGCCATCTGCTCAACCAACACGAAGCCACTCTCAGTGAACCGCATAGTGTTTTATGGAAATTCAAGCAAACTGCTCTCGGCCAATTTGCTCCCCAGTTTATCCAGCCCAGCAATCCCGCTTACCAACAACCGCTAACCAACCTCATTAAAAACCTCCAAGACCATCCTGACGTTAGGTCAGTTTTTACCGACGTAACAATTTAACTACCAATCATTTCCTTGCATCAGCTTACTTCCTAGACCGCCTATTCTTATGATCATCCTCGGCCTCGATCCCGGCTTAGCACGCACCGGCTATGGCCTGCTCAACACCAAGCAGTCGCAAATTTTTGTTAGTTGTGGTTGCCTGACCACAAAGCCCATCCTTTCCACCGCCGACCGTTTACTGCAATTAGGTCAGGACTTATCCGTCCTCATTAAACAATACCGCCCCGATGTGGCCGTCATTGAACAAATATTCTTTAATACTAACACCAGCACTGCCATGCTAACCGCCCAGGCCCGCGGGGTGTTTTCTTATCTGCTGCGCTTTCATCACGTCCCAGTTTATTCACTCACCCCTCTGCAAATCAAGTCGCAAATTACTGGTTTCGGTCATGCTGACAAAAAACAAGTGCAACAAGCCATCCAAGGCCGCCTCCATTTAAATAACCTACCCCAACCGGACGATGCGGCTGATGCTTTAGCCGCCGCACTTTGTCTTGTTGACAATAAATACCAATTACATAACATTTCAGCGTAAAATAAAGATATCCTTATAACTATGCCAAAAAAACTTATCTTACTATTCCTGTCCCTGCCGCTTTTGTTTATATTGCCAGGTTTAGTCTTTGCCCAAGCAAACAACCAGGACGCCGACACAACCAATGAACCCTCGCTTAATATTAGCGCTGGCACAGCCCGCGACGCTATTGTCGGTCAGCCACTTAGTTTTGATAGCCAAGTAAGCAGCCTCGGCTCTGAAACCGTTGAAGGAATTGTTTGGGATTTTGGTGATGGTACCAGCGCTACTGGCAGCAAAGTAAATCACGCATACAGCAAACAAGCCTCCTACTTAGTCAAGCTTAAAGTCACCACTGATCAAAACATCTATGAAGACACCAAAGAAATCCGCGTCTTCCATCACTTGATCGTTCTTGTTTTAGACAATAACGCCTCAGACGACCAGATAGAAACAAGCCGCCAGCACGCTGCGGACGCTGGCGTGTTACTACTCACAGTTCACGCCAAAAGCGGGCAACCAGAAGTTCTCATCGAAGAGGACTTAACTAGCCAGCTGCTCGATCTGCGCCCCTCTCTTAACCAGTCTCACTTGATCATCATGTGGACCTCCGGTGGTGTGGGCGCAAATGTGCTGACCAAGTTTGCCCAACATATTAAACCAACCGAGAACCTGCCGCAGGACTCTGCCTC
The DNA here is from genome assembly GCA_001817065.1 of Candidatus Andersenbacteria bacterium RIFCSPHIGHO2_02_FULL_46_16. Classification (GTDB taxonomy): domain Bacteria; phylum Patescibacteriota; class Andersenbacteria; order UBA10190; family UBA10190; genus UBA10190. Next base: position 73,978 of record MHHQ01000005.1, on the reverse strand, counting down.
TTTTACTGACAAAGGTATTGTTCTTTTATCTGAAACTCCGTTTGGCGTTCTTACCCCCACCGCTCAGTCCGCCTTCGACCAACTCCAACCTAACTATATCCTGCTTACTCGTCCTCTGCTACTTGATGCCCTTTCTACCACCACCACCCCCGAGGAAGCCAAGACAGTCGTTCTCTCCTCTGCCACCGAACATCGGCTCTTAGGTCAGTTTAGTGCTCGTACGGTGTCTGACTTAGGTCTGACTAATTTCATGTCTTTTGGTATCAACTTCCTGATCAACCGCGGCATTCCTATTAATAGTATTGTCCTCATCTTGATGTTACCAGTAATTGCTACCATCTTGGCTTTTGCCCGACAGGTTGTTGGCATTAAATCGTTTGGTCTAATCACTCCCGCTATGACGACTCTCTCCTTCTTAGTTATGGGTCTAACTTACGGCCTGATTGTCTTTGTTGTCATTGTCATCTCTGGCACCCTCACCCGATCAGTGCTTCGTCGTCTGCGGCTGTTGTATCTCCCTCGTATGGCTTTAGTCCTCACCAGCGTCAGCTTGAGCTTATTGCTCCTTCTCGGGTTTGGCGTAGCTAATAATCAGAACTCTATTCTCTCCTTTTCCATCTTTCCTGCTCTCATTCTCACTATTTTGGCTGAGGAGTTTATTGCTGCTCAATTCAAACTAGGCGTCCGCTCTGCTTTAACCATCACCGCCTGGACACTCGTCCTTTCTACTATCTGTTACTTTATTGTTAGCTCAGAATTATTCCGCACCCTGATCCTGTCTTATCCAGAAATAATCTTACTGACCGTTCCAATTAATGTCGCTCTCGGACAATGGGGCGGCTTACGCATTACGGAATATTTCCGCTTCCGCGAACTACTTCGCCATGCCAAACGCCTTCCGTAAAACCTCCCGCCAACTTCTTGGCCTTAATGCACGTTCCCTCCGCTATACTGGACACAGCCTCATCTCAACCGGTTCAAAAATTGCTCAGGATAAACTTGCTACCAAAAAGTTGCTGCAGCGCTCTGGCCTACCCACCCCACGGCTCTATGCCGCCATTAAAAATCGGCAGGAGCTCGCGCGCTTCCGTTGGACTAAACTTCCCGCCTCCTTCGTTATTAAGCCCCGTTCTTCTTATGGCGGCGAAGGCATCATCGTCATTTTTGGTCGCAACAAAAAAGGTAACTGGGTTAAAGCCGATAAAACCGAAATATTTATCCCCCAGCTTCGCAAACACGTCCTTGATACGCTCGATGGAAATTTCTCCCCGTCCAACATCCCCGATGTTGCTCTTTTTGAGCAGCGGATAAAAAACCACCCCGACCTTAAACCTTACTCCAAACAAGGCGTGGCGGATTTACGTATTGTTGTTTACAACCACGTGCCGATTATGGCGATGCTTCGTCTGCCTACCTTGGAGTCTCACGGCAAAGCCAATTTACATGCAGGCGGCATCGGGATTGGCATTGACCTTGCCTGTGGCATTACCACCACCGCCATCCACCGCGGACATGTTATTGAAAACCTCCCTGGTTCACGACTCAACCTGTCGGGCCTTCACATACCGCACTGGAAGCAATCACTACTCCTCGCCACCAAATCCGCCCAAGCCCTTGGCTTAGCCTACTCCGGTGTCGATATCGCCCTCGACCGTGACGATGGTCCCACCGTCCTGGAGATTAACGCCAAGCCCGGCCTAGAAATCCAGCTCGCCAATATGGCCCCCCTACTCTCTCGCCTTAAACGCGTGGAAGACTTGACGGTGTCTACCCCTGAGCGTGGCGTTCGTCTCGGTCAAAATCTTTTTGGGGGAGAAGTTGAGCAAGAAATCGAGGATGTCTCCGGTCATCTAATTCTAGGTGTGCATGAAACCGTAGAAATCTTAGACGCCGACGGTCATTCCCACACTATCGCTGCCAAAGTAGACACTGGTGCCTGGCGTACAACTATAGATGAACTGCTGGCCCGAAAACACCACCTGCACACCCGCCTAGTCCAAGACAAAAAAGTTCCCGTCCGAGGTGCACTTGGTAAAGAAAAACGCCCCGTTATTGAACTCACCCTTCGTCTACGAGACCGCCAAATCAAGACTAAGGCTTTCATTGCCGATCGTTCGCATATGAAATACAACATGATTATTGGCCGCCGTGACCTTAAAGGCTTTCTCGTCGATCCAACCAAAAGGCTATAACAACACCTCCCTTGAATTTCTTCTGCCAATTATCTAAACTTGCTTTCTTGTCTCTTGTTGAGCATTGTTACACCGGATTATCCATTAACTAATCCTTATGGCTATTCGCCGCCTAACCAATCGAACGCCTGATAAATATCACGAGCGGCGCACCCGCCGCCCCGGTAAATTAATTGTGCCCTCCTCCTTGCGTCGCCTACGTTTTCGGCTTGTGCCAATTACTCTGGGGTTGCTTGGCCTTGGCTTACTTGCCTTTGCCACAATTGTTTTATGGTGGAGCCGCGACTTACCCGACCCCCAAAAAATAAATTCACGACAAGTTGTTCAATCCACCAAAATCTATGACCGCACTGGCACCCACCTTCTTTATGAGATCGGTGAGGTACGCCGCACGACCGTCTCGCTAGACCGTATTGCTAAACACCTCATTAATGCGACAGTCACCGCTGAAGATGATCAGTTTTTTGAACACCACGGTATTGATTTAAAAGGCATCGCTCGTGGTGTAATCCTCAAGCCCTTAAGTGGTTCACGCGCTCAAGGTGGCTCCACTATCACCCAGCAACTAATTAAAAATTCTATCTTAACCCCCGAAAGAACCATCCGCCGCAAAGTTAAAGAGGCCGTTCTGGCTATGGAGCTAGAGCAACGTCTCAGTAAAGAGGAAATATTGGCCATGTACCTCAATGAGATTCCTTACGGCAGCCAATCTTATGGAGTAGAAGCTGCCTCACAAACTTTGTTTGGCCGCTCTGCTGCAGACCTCACCTTAGCTCAAGCCACTATTGTCGCTGCTCTCCCTAAAGCACCCACCTACTACTCTCCGTACGGGTCTCACTTTGAAGACTTGAAAAGCCGCCAGGAATCTATCTTAAACCGCATGGTCAACTTAAAATTTATCAACGAACAGGAAGCTGAGCAGGCCAAACAAGAGCCGCTAGATTTTCGACCGCGGGCTGAAGCTATTTCGGCGCCTCATTTTGTCTTCTACGTCAAACAACAACTTGATCAGGAATATGGCGAACGAGTTGTTGAGCAAGGCGGCCTGGTAGTTACGACCACTCTCGACATGCGGCTGCAGACAATCGCCGAGGACACCCTCAAAAAGCAGCAGGAAAAACTCCGAGGGCAAGGCGCCTCAAACGCCGCCTTGGTTGCCATCGACCCCAAAAACGGTGACATTCTCGCCATGGCTGGTTCGGTTGATTATTTTAATGAAGAAATCGACGGAAATGTTAACGTAGCTATTCGCCATCGCTCACCTGGTTCCTCTATAAAACCATTTGTTTATGCCGCTGCCTGGAAAAAAGGCTATACCCCAGAAACTATTTTGATAGATGCTGAAACCGACTTTGGCCAAGGCTACCAACCCAAAAACTACAACCTCTCGGAACGCGGGCCTGTTTCTATGCGGTTCGCCCTATCTAACTCACTGAACATCCCCGCCGTAAAAACCCTGTACTTGGCCGGGGTCAAAGAAGCTACCGACCTTGCCCAAGCCATGGGGATGTCATCACTAAATGATCCGGACCGATACGGTTTGTCGTTAGTTCTAGGTGGCGGTGAAGTTACTTTACTAGACGAGGTTTCCGCTTATGGTGTCTTCGCCAATGACGGCGTTCGCCAGCCCCTTCGCTCCATTCTCAAAACAGCCGACCACGAAGAAACCCTCTTTGATGCCACCCAAGAAGAACTCGTGGGACAACAAGTCATCACTGCCCAATTGGCCAGAACCGTCTCTAATGTCTTGTCGGACAATTTCACTCGATCCGCCACCTTCGGTCCCAATAATTATCTTAATTTAGGTAGCCGACCGGTCGCCGCTAAAACTGGCACCACCCAAGACTTTCGCGACGGATGGACGCTTGGTTATACGCCCAGCCTAGTCGCCGGTGTTTGGACGGGCAACAACGACAACTCACCTATGGGTAAACGTTCCGACGGCTCTCTCACCGCCGCCCCCATTTGGAACACCTTCTTCAAACAAGCCCTCGAAGGCACTCCGATCGAAACCTTTGTGCCACCTGAACCGACCAAAAATGTCCCGCACGCCATTTTGCGTGGAGAGATCCCGGAAGTTAAAGGCAAATGGGACCCTGACAGTAATGTGGTTTATTCTTTAGACTGTCCTGTGGCCATTGGCCGGCCAACCACCTTCAAGGAGATTCATAGTATATTGTTTTATATTTCTCGTGCTCACCCCCTAGGCGCCGCCCCGTCTAACGCTGAAAACGACGGGCAATTCAACCGCTGGGAGGAAAGCGTCACCAGGTGGCGCCTGAAGCACAATGCGGAAAGTAAGGACAAACCAGAAGAACCCCAGTATACCGACTCCCTGCCTATCCTAGAATGCGGCACTCATAATGCCGAGGATTTGCCTAAAGTTTCTATCACCGAACCTAATACCACTGTATTGACCGATAGTCCCACCACCATTAAGGCCGAAGTGGATTCTCCTAAAAAGATCAAGGAAGTACGCTTCCTGATTGATGGTCGAGAGGTAGCCGTCAGAAAACCTGACGATCCCCTTACTGCTGACCTGACTTTCGAGTCCTCCTTCTCTGGTCGCAAAACAGTGTTAATTATGGCTATCACTGAAGACAATTTGATTGGCCGCGCCCATCGGACCTTTATTATTAACCCGGACGACAGCCCCCCGTCTGTTACCTTACATACTCCTACCAACGGCTCCACCCTTAAGGCCACCAACTTCCCTCTTACCGCCAAGGTAACCGCCAACGACAGCAGCGGCATTGATATCATCGACGTCCTCTATACCAAAGAAGGAGACCCTGGAACTAAACGAATCGGACGCACTACTAACCCACATTCCACCATCCCCAACCGCTACGAAATCATCTGGCCTGACTCACCTGGACCAGGCACTTATACGGTCTTCGCCATTGCTTATGACAAAACAGGCAACACCACCGAATCCGCCAAACACACCGTCACAATCGACTAACCCTTCTATAGATACCCAACCTCGATCTCTCTTGCTTCATATCCCGTGTTTTGCTGTACCGCTACCCGCAGATCTTCCTTCAACAAATAAAGCTCTTGGCGCAAACAGGCCGACTCAGCCACCAACACCATTCGTCCACCCTTTACTTCCCTGCAACGCACCCCTCCCCCCAACAAACCCTCCACATACCGCTGCACCCAGTACCGCACATCAAACTCATCAATCCCCACCCGGGACAGTTTCATTATCTCGGCTAGGCTCTTTGTCATATCAATTTACCGCCACTTTTTCCGGTTCTGTTTGATATTGTTTGACTCTCCCCCCTCCATCCAATAAAGGACTCACCGCCGCCTCTCCCGCCACGCCCGTTCCCACATACTTCTTCTCCCGACCCTTCTCTTGAATAATTGAACGCAAGTCCAATAAATAAACGCCCTCGCGCCGACGTAACGCTTCCGGCAAAACAGTACAGGTTATTATCGTCTGGGTATTGGGTAGATTTTCCACTAAGGCCACCTGTCTATTCTCGTCCAGCTCGCTAAACACATCATCCAGCAAAAGCAGCGGCTCTTCCTTCGTCACCTGCCGCACATAGCGGTGGGACAATATCTTTAACGCCACTACCAAGCTTTTCATTTGCCCGCCCGACAAAGCCGTTGCCACTCGCTTTTGTTTAGTTAATACAACCAAATCATCCCGGTGTGGCCCATATAGCGTGTAGCCATATCGATGCTCTAGGCGAAAAGCCTGATTAAGTTCATCCACCAGTCTTTCGCGGTCTCGCGTACCAAAAGCCAAGCTAATACTAAACTCCTTCTCTTCACCAGATAAACTATGGTACATCTCGTTAATTTTGTCGTTCCAATAAGTCACCAGATTATCCCGATGGCGCCACACGCTAGTAGCATACTCCACCAGTAAGTCAGTCCACGTCGAAATATCAGCCGCGCTACGCGCCTTCTTCAATGCTTCATTACGCTGCCGCAGTACCCGATAGTACTGCACCAGAGCAGCTATATAGTTAGGCTGACATACCAGAACATGATTGATAAAATTTCTTCGTTGTGCGGGACCGCGCGATAACAAAAACGTATCCTCTGGCACAAACATCACAAAGGGATAGTGGGCATAAAAAGCCACCACCGAAGCCGGCAAGCCATCCTCTTCAATCCTTATTTTACGTGATGGTTTATGGTAGCGAATCGCCACCCGGCTATCATTGTCCTGTTGGCGCTCAATCTCCCCTTCCAACAAAAAACTATCTTCGCCCCACTTAACGCATTCCTGAATTCTTGCCCGCCAGGTCTTCCCTCTCAGCAAAACCATAATACTCTCCAAAAAATTTGTTTTTCCCACCGCGTTCGGCGCTGCCGCCACTAACAAACCAGCCCGCGGTAGTTCAATTTCAGTTTTTGGACTAAAGTTTCTAAAGTTCGTTAAGTTTATTCTAACTAAATCCATACCTATGCCTGTATCGGCATTATTACGTACAGCTGTTTAACCGAGCTGTTGTGCGGTTTTATCAACAAGGGATCGCTTGCCCCTCCAAAGGACATCTCGCACCGATCGCTAGCCATGTGCTGGAATCCTTCCAATAAATATTGAATATTAAAGAGCACGTCAACTTCTTTGCCTGTTCCTTCTATTCCTACGTCCACCTCGCCTGAACCACTCTCCCCTCCCTCCACTTTTATATTTATTGTTTCCTTTTCCGGTTTCACCTTTAAAGACACCCGCCGAGACTCCCTCGGAATGAAAACCGACAAAACTTTCAGTGCTCGCAAAAACTCCTCCACATCAACCACGCAGTTAGAGTTGAACTTGTTTGGGATTATTTGTTGATAATTCGGATAAGTACCATCAATCAGTCTGGCTGAAAGATTACATCCCTCCGACTGAAAAGCAATGTAATTATGTTCAATTAACAGTCCCAATTCATCCTTTCCCCCGAATAACCTCACTGTCTCCTGCGCCGCATTTACTGGTAACAAAAAACTAAATTCCTTGTTCTTCTTACTCCAAGGCAAAACCTGCTCCGCCAACCTAAAACTGTCCGTCGCCACCACCCTTATCTCATCTTCTCCGCCGCTTACCATCACGCTATGTATCTCAGGTCTTGTTTCGTCCTTTGCTGCGGCAAATAAAGTATTAGAAATACTCTGACAAAACAGGCGGCTATCAACCACTACCCTGTCCTTGTCTTGCGGTATTGGGAGGATCGGAAAATCATCCACTGCCATAACTGGAAATTGGGCACTGAAATTTTTCGTTGAGACCATTAAGCTAGTCTTTTTTAACTCCAATATCACCGGCTCCAGACCAGGCAATTGTTGTATGTACTCCAACAACTGCCTTGCCGACACTGCGCCACTACCCTCCTTTTCCGCTTTACCAACCACTGTCACGTGTGCCCCCACCTCTAAATCAGTACATGTTAAATTCAAAACTCCATCACGCACTTCTAATAGCACGTTCTGCAAAATAGGCAGCTGTGGATTACGGCCAGCCAGAGCCGACACCGCACTTACCCCCTCTACTAAATTCTTTTGTGTTCCAATAAATCTCATAGGTATTTTATCTGTTTTTTATTTAACCTTTTCCTTTATCCCCACAAGGCAGTGCTTCTACGTACGTCTAGTTAATTAATATAGTAGTAGTAGTAGAGCAGGGGAAATATGTGGATATCGGTGCTATAAAGCCTTGTAAAGCAATATTTATAGTAGATAAAACGTGGATAAAATGGCGGTTTTTACTAATAAATCGGGCATAAACAGTGTGTATTAAATATTTACCCCTAGCTCTTTCAACATCTTTTCTCCTTTCTTTTAACAGTCTATCCACAGGAAATAAAACTACTGAGGTATTGACGTTATGCATAGAGACGCTCCCTGATAAAGTTAAGTTCCTGCAATAACTCTTCGTCGTGTTCGAGTAACTTCTCAATTTTTTCACAGGCATGCATCGCTGTGGTGTGGTCTCGGCCGCCAAAATAATCACCGATAGTTGGAAAAGAAACGCGATTTTCTTTGCGCAGCAGGTACATCGCAATCTGGCGCGGCCGGACAATCTCTTTCTTTCTAGACTTGCCGCACAGGTCGTCAAGCGACATGTTGTAGTACAAACTAACTACTTCCAGCACACTTTTAGAGTCGATCGTTTTTTGGTTTGACTGCTCTAATATCCCCTCCAATATCTTTTTAGTGTATTCCAAACTTGCCTTACTGTTACTTAGCTCACAGTGGGCAATAACCCGGTTTAAGGCTCCTTCCAACTCGCGCACGTTCTTTTGAATGTTCTTAGCGATGTACGCGAGTGACTCATCGTCAATCGTGCTGCCAAGCTTCTCTGCTTTACTTGAGATAATTGCCAAACGTGTTTCGTAGTCTGGTTGTTTTATATCGGCAATCATTCCTCCGGACAATCGTGAGCGCAGTCTTTCTTCTAGGGTAGGTATGGCCCGCGGTGATCGGTCGCTACTCAGGATCACTTGAATGTTCTGACTATGGAGGGCGTTGAATGTATGGAAAAGCTCTTCCTGCGTCTTCCCTTTACCCGCCATAAACTGCACATCGTCTATGATTAGTACATCAACTTCCCGGTAATATTGTTTAAAGGCCTGGGTTCTTCTTTCTTTGATTGACTGGACAAACTCATTAATAAACTTTTCTGAAGATGCGTACAACACTCTCGCTGACGGAGTGTTCTTCAGTATCTCATTACCCACCGCCTGCAATAAATGGGTTTTTCCTAAACCAACGCCGCCATAAATAAATAGCGGGTTATACGCTTCCCCTGGCTTAGACGCTACCGCGCGGCAAGCGGCGTGAGCCATTTCGTTGCTGGGGCCGACCACATAGGTATCAAAAACATATTTTGGGTTAAGGGTTTTAGCTAATCGCTGCGCCTGACTATCCGCGATTGGCGCTACTGCTGGTTTGTTGCCCTCCCCTATTATTTCCGTTGGTGCTTTTTTCGCCACTTTGTGAGCCATCACCCGAAAGTTTTTTTTGAGTACTCTTTGTCGGGCAGTTGCTGAGCTTATCGTAAAGTCGATGTTGATAATACTCGCGTCAAGCCCTTGTAAGGTTTCCAGGATCGGCATTTTATATTTCTTAGATAACCACTCGAACGTAAACGCAGAGGGTGTTTCAATAACCACTTTTCCTCCTTGTCGGTGTTGGATCTTAGTAGACTTAAACCAGGTTAAGAAGTTTCCCTGACTTACTTTAAGCTCCAACTGACCCAACGCTGCCTTCCATAGCTGTTCATCAGTCATCGATGAATAATAACATAGTTATCCACAGAGCTGTAAAGCACAAAATCATCTATTTGTGGAAATAGTGTGGACAATCTGTTGATAACATTGCATAGACAATTCTATCGCATACCATTTGACCAACGAGCGCTAGGTATGTATTGTTACTAAATAATTGTATTTACTTATTATGCCTAAAAGAACTTATCAGCCATCCAAACGCAGACGCTCTCGTCGATTCGGTTTTCTGGCCGCAAAAAAACGGAAAAAACGCACCGGTGTTGTGGCTAGCCGCCGACGGAAAAAGCGCCATCGCGTCACTCCTCGTCAGTAATGAAGGAAAAAGACATTAAGCAAACCATCTGCCACGGCCAAGCCCTGCACACTCCTTACGTTAGGATCCATATATATCTCCCACCTAACCCATCTCCCCAAGTTCAATTTGCTTGCGTTGTTAGTAAAAAAATTAGTCCGTCTGCCGTTCGTCGGCACAAATACCAGCGCTGGCTACGCGAGATAATTCGGCCGCTGACAGCGGACTTTCCGGCGGGAACCAATCTTGTGTTAATTGCTAAGCCGGCCATTGGTCAGCTCAGCTCTATTTCGCCGCTAAAAGACAGCCTGGTTGCATCGTTAAATAGCCAGTCTCAGTCCTCCATCTGACCTTACTTTAGAGTACCCGCCCTCTTAGTTTTCTCTTTCATCAATAACCGATACTCTTATTCTATGTCCACTAAGCCAAACCTCGTCCTATACTTCATCGGACGACTTATTCGTTTATACCAAATCACTGTTTCTCCTGATCATAGCCTTACTAAACTAATTTTTCCGCACGGCATATGCCGCTTCACACCTACTTGCTCCGAGTATGCAGTCCAAGCTATCAATCAACACGGCTGGCCCGGTCTATTGTTAGCCCTCCGCCGCGTCGTTCGCTGTCATCCCTTCACCGCTGGTGGCCCTGACCCTGTTCCTCAAGTAAAACCGTAGTCTTTATTAGCTCTATATATGAATCCTCTTTTTTTCGTCTATCAAGAACTGCTGTTTCGCCCCCTCTTCAATTTGTTAGTGATCATTACGGATCTGGTGCCTGGTCATGGGATTGGTATCAGTATTCTAATTGTCACTATTATTGTGCGGTTAATCCTTATCCCCCCCTCCCTTCACCAGGCCAAGCAGATGCAAAAAAACCAAACTAAAATGGCTGACCTTAAAAAGGAACTAAAGAAAATACAAAAGGACCACGCGCACGACCAGACCAAAAAAGCCGAGGCCACCATGCAGCTCTATAAGAAAGCCGGCATTAACCCAGCCAGCGGTTGTTTACCCCTTTTAATTCAGCTGCCTATCTTAATTGCGCTCTATCGGGTTTTTCTTATTGGCATCAGTCCCGACACTTTTCAATACCTCTATGCTTTTGTTCCTGCGCCATCGAGTGTTAACTTTAATTTTCTGACCATTAACCTGGCCCAAAGCAGTTTATTATTAGCCATCGTCGCGGGAGTCAGCCAGTTTATCCTCATGAAGTCTGTCTCGCCCACCACCCCACCCCCCGCCCCTAATGACGACCAAAGCGCGGCCATGATGGCCTCTATGCAAAAGAATATGGCCTTTATGTTTCCGGTCATGACGGTATTTATTTCTATGAAACTACCGGCCGCTTTAGCGCTATACTGGGTAGCCACGACAATTTTTGGTATAGTGCAGCAGTACGTATTTAAAAAACGTTTACATATAACCAGCTCTGTTGCAATGTAATGTTTATGCCCACAACTGCCACTCAAACCAACCTCAACCCCGAAACCATCGCCTTAATTGAAGAAGACGTCAGGCACCTACTTGATGTTATGAGTTTTTCCGGCTCCCGGGTTTCTTGTGCCAGCAAACTCACTAAAGACAAAGCCGGTCTGCCTCGTCAACAAATTCATATCAATATCGAAGCCAAACAGTCGGGTCGTCTGTTGATCGGGCTAAAAGGCGCCCACTTAAACGCCTTGTCATATATTTTGCGCTCCATTATGCGCCGTCAATTACGCCAGCCAGTTTATGTCACCGTTGATGTTAATGGTTATTTAGCTTCTCACGAATTAAGCATCCAGAGCCTGGCCGAGGAATCAGCGCAGAAAGCTGGACGCACTGGTCGCGCCGTCGTTCTGCCGCCGATGAACGCGACCGATCGCCACGTTGTTCACACAGCTCTGTCTGTTCGTCCCGACGTTACCACCGCTAGTTTGGGTGACGAGCCTAATAGACGCGTTGTTGTTCGGCCAGTTTTCATCTAAACCACCCGGACCCGGCATAGACTTTAGTAACTCTTGTTCAAGGCTTACTATTCTCTATCTCCGCCCTCAGCGACATGGCCCAATCTATTCTTACTAATACCACCATCGCAACTATCGGGCGACTCATCAACATACTCCTCGGTATTGTTGTTACTGCTTTAATTACTCGCCTGCTTGGACCAAGCCAGTTTGGTTCATATGTACTTCTTCTCTCTATTGGTGCTCTCGTGCAGCTGGCCGCCGACTTTGGCCTCTATCTAACCCTCACCAGAACCGTCGCCGAGCAACCCCATCAATCCCCCGTCCTCCTGTCTCAAGTCTTTTCCTTGCGCCTTCTGCTGCTTGGTGCAGTCTTTCTGCTTGCCACCGTCATTACCCTTATTATCCCCAACCTGCGTCCCTACGCCTTGCCCTTTATTATTATGTCGTTTGGCCTGTCCTGCCAATCATTCAGTCAGTTATTGCTGGGAATTTATCAACATCGTCAGGTAGTATGGCGCGCTACCTTAGGCGATCTGGTCGGGCGGCTTGCTCAGATAGCCAGTATTTTTTTGCTTAGCACATCCGCCGCCAACATCAGTTCGATGATAATGGCCTTTACTATTGGCACCGCCTTAGCCTATCTGCTGCACCACTGGCTGCTTCCAGTTACGCCCTGGCGGCTTGTTTTTGCCTGGTCGGCGTGGAAAAAAATCATCATCGTATCTTGGCCACTGGGAGCAATGTTGTTAGTTAATGCTGTTTATTTTCGTATCGATATGCTGATCCTGTCTTTTTTTCGTCCCGCCTGGGAAATTGGTTGGTATGGCGCCGCTTATCGCATTATTGAAAGTGCTCTCTTTTTCCCCGCTATGTTCGGCGGTTTATTGTTGCCCCGTATCACTGCGGCACTGTCTCAGCAAGACCTCCCCCATGTCAACCAATATCTCATCGAAGGCCTTCGAGTTTTACTCGTCCTCTCCTTATATTCCTTGCTTGTCCTGCTGTATTTTAGTCAGCCAATTCTATTATTAATTGCCGGGCCAACTTTTATCGCTGCGGCACCCCTTCTGCAAATCCTCAGCCTCGCTCTCGTTATTATGTTTTTTGGCAATCTGTTTGGTTTCGCTTTGGTCGCCTTGGGACGGCAATCCTTCCTCCTTCGGCTATACTTAGCACTAGCGGTCTTTAATACCTGTGCCAACCTGCTCCTAATACCGCGCTATGGCGCCGCCGCCGCCGCGTGGACTACTGTCGCCACTGAATTAATTGCCGCTGGTAGTGCTGCCTGGTATGTGCATCGCACTACTGGTTTATCGCTACCCTACAGCCTGGTCTTTAAAATCTTATTTACATTTATTGGCTGCAGCGTCTTTTTGTATCTTTTGCCGTCAACTGTACCGGTAGCAGTTAGGGCTATTCTTCTCACCGGTGTGTACGGTGTAGCAGTTTTTAGTGCCAATATCGTCTCGCCCGCCCATTTTCGTCTATTGCGTGCGGGTACCACTGATCCTGTCCCACCCCCATTAGGCTGACCCTCTTAGGCGCCGTAAATAAATAACTTGGCCAGATCTCGTTCAATCTGCGCCGAGATACGACTTTTTCGATTGAGCGAAATACGAAGCGCAGTACTACGTTGAATGTTTCGCGATTGAAAAAAAGTCGCAGATTGGTGCATAGTGGGCGAGAGATGGTTAAGTTATTTATTTACGGTGACTTAGGCTGTTATAATATTTAGCAATGAATAACCAAAACCAACACTGCGCTGTTATTATTCCCGTCTTCAATAATGCCCAGCAGCTCCCCCTCACCCTGCCTGCACTCTTTGGCCAGTCCATCCCCAGCCATTGGCAAATAAGCGCAGTCTTGTCAGATGACGGCTCCACCGACGAATCATTAATAACCGCTCGTCGTCTATGCCACGCAAGCTCTTGGCCTTATCAAATCATTTCCTCTCCGCATGCCGGCGCCGGCACTGCTCGTAATCATGCCATAGCCCAAAGTAGCTCAAGTCTCTTGCTGTTTCTCGGGGCTGACATTGTTTTGCGCCCAGGTTCACTAATGGCCCACTTAAATTTCCACTCCCATTATCCCGACGCTCAGATTGCCGCCTTAGGATTTGTGGTGTGGGATCCTCGTCTTCACCCTACTCCGCTCATGGAATGGATGACGCATGGTGGCAGTCAAAACAACTTTGATGCCTTGCTGGGTCAAGCAGTCGCTGATCCTAACCATTACTTTTACGGTTCCCATTTGTCTCTCAAGCGATCAGTCCTGCCCTCTCCTCCCTTCCGTCCTCAATATAATTCCTATGGTTGGGAAGATATTGATCTAGGCCGCCGTTTGGCCGCCCAAAAAAACTTGCAACTATCCGTGCTGCCAGAAGCTATCGGACACCACTACCACTACTACTCAACTCAGCGTGTATTGGATCGCCAGCAAGCCGCGGGGCATGGTTTTCGTCTTTTCCAGTCCCAGCACCCTTCTGTTGCCGTCCCCAAGACGAACTCACTTTCACATTGGTTTAAGCACGCGCTTATCTACTACAGCGGACTACTGTTTATAATTCGTCAAATAACCAAAATAATCAGCCCCAAATATAGTCTCCCATTAATATACAAAATAGCTATAAATAGCCATTTTTGGTATGGTTTTTACCATACTTATCCACAAAAATAGAGCCCTTTCCACATATTTATCCACAATGAATCCACAAATAAAAAAACATTTTGCAATTACTGTCCACTACGGTGACCCGGCCCCTACTAACCGGACCGTCCAGTCGCTTTTACAAAATAACGACCCGCCTGATTTTATTATAGTTATTAACCATGGCCCCACCGGGCTTTCCCTCAAGACTAATCCTCGGCTGGTCCAACTAAATCCGCCCAATAATGCCGGTTACGCTGCTGGAATAAATATGGGGCTGGGCGTTATCTCTACCCTCCAAGCTTCCCCCTCCGACATCATTACCTGTTTAAACAATGACGTTATTGTTCCTAGGGATACTTTTACCAAGCTGCGTCAGTGGTGGAGCGACTACCCAGACAACATTTTGCTCGGGTTAACTGTCCACCAGCCCAACCAACCGCCCCAATTAAGCGGACAAGTCAACTTGCTCACTGGTCGGTGTCGTTTGACTAATATTGCCCTACCGACCCATCAAAACCGGCATCTCTTTACTCTCCCCTACATTCATGGCGCCTGTTTCTCCGCCCCCCTTAATCTATTACTCCTCAATCATGGCTTACCCTCTGAATATTTTATGTACTGGGAAGATGTTTTGTTTAGCCAGCAGACCATGCGGCGTCATCTGCCACTCAGGACTGCCTCTAATATTACCGTCATTCATGACGAAGAGTCCTCGGATTCCGCCGCCTCAACAAAAAAAACCTATTATCTTGTTCGCAATGGCGCTTTGTTCTTGGAGCGAGAAACGTTTTGGCCATGGCGGTGTTATTGGTGGATTGCCAACCGTCTGCGCTATGCTTATCACCGCCTGCGTCGCCGACATCCGGTTGTCATCCAGGCGCTTCGCGACGCTATCAATCGAACAACTGGTCCTGCTCCAATGCCGCTTTCTAATTACTGATTATCGTTTCTTAATTTCTATTTTCTCAACCTTATGTCCATCGGCGCTGTCGTGGTAACCTTTCAAACCTCAGCCGCGCAGTTGCAGGCGTGCCTGGCCAGCTTGCAGCAAAACGGTGTCACCAATCAGCAGGTTATAAACAATAATAAGAATAATATTGGTTTTGCCGCCGCTGCCAATGTTGGCGCAAGACAACTAACCAATGAGTTTATCCTGTTCCTTAATCCCGACGCAGCTCTTCTCCCCAATTCTCTCACACTCCCGTTGGGCTACTTATCTAACCATCCTAAAGTAGGCGTTGTTGGTCCCCTCCTCTATAACCATAACAAAGTTTATGAAACAAAGTGTTATGGCCAGTCAGTCAATCTTTGGTCGCTCTTTAGCCGCCGTCTTACACCTATTTCTTTGCCCTCCAACCCACAAGCTGTCGGCTGGGTTAGCGGTGGTGCCATGCTCATTCGACGCTCTGTCTTTGAGGAATTATCCGGATTTGATCCGAGTTTTTTCCTTTACTGGGAGGACGTTGACCTATGCCGCCGCGCTTGGCTAGCCGGCTGGTCAGTTCATCTATTGCCCTCCTGGCGCGTCCTTCATCAGCGAGGTGCAAGTCTGTCCGACCAAGCAGCCAAGACACATCTCTACGACAAATCAGCTGACAACTACTTTCACAAGCACTACTCTAAACCGATATGGCTTTTTCAGCGTTATCTTCGTTGGCTTTACCGCTTGTTGTCGCCATTGGTGGACTAGGGGCCCTTCTTGCTGTTTGGTTAATTCGGTTACCGCGTTTAGCTATCGGTTTGTTATTCTTCTCTCTTTTAACCGGTCAGTTGGTTCGTCTCCCCTTACCGGGCCAAGGTGGCGGACTGTTACCCAGTGACTTGGCCGTCGCTATTCTCTTGCTCATCGTCGGTATAAAAAAAACTTATATTCGATCCGCTGATCAAAACATTCACCTTAACATCTCCCGCCCACCATGCCTATTCCGAAAACTTCCTCCAAGCATCGAGCTCCACCATCAATCAATTACTAACACAACCTCTCGCTTGGACGAACGGGCAGCACAAAAAATAAGCAGTCAGTCAGCTCAACTCAACCGAGTAATCCTCTGGCTGATCACGCCCTTTATCATCTGGTCACTTTTTACTCTTATCCTTCACGCGCCCAACCTTGGTTTAAGTAACGTTTTAGTTGCCTTTTCCTACTGGCTTCGTTTATCCGCTAATTTATTGCTTTTACCCGCCCTTATCTATTTGCTTAAGAGCCCCGCCCTCCACCATTTTGTCTGGTATGGTTTAAACCTCACTGT
Source organism: Candidatus Andersenbacteria bacterium RIFCSPHIGHO2_02_FULL_46_16 (assembly GCA_001817065.1). Classification (GTDB taxonomy): domain Bacteria; phylum Patescibacteriota; class Andersenbacteria; order UBA10190; family UBA10190; genus UBA10190. The sequence goes on along the minus strand of MHHQ01000005.1, from coordinate 57,404 downwards.
TTTGTTGTTAGTATCTACCGGTTTAGCGCAGCTGGCGTTTTTCCCAGACCTTTCTTTGTTAGCCCGGGCGGGTTGGGATCCGCATCAATTTCGTTTAGTTTCTACCTGGCTAGACCCCAACTTTATTGGCTTATTTCTTGTGCTGGCTCTCCCTATGATTCTTCTTTGGCAGAATAAAACATGGCGCCTACCGGGTTTTATTCTAGTAATAATAGCTCTTATTACCACCCAATCTCGCAGCACCCAAGTGGCTGCTGGCGCAGCGGCCATTCTCCTCTCCCCCCTGTTTCTTTATCAGCAAGAAGTTAAGTCTAACCGGCGCCGCCTCGTCACTATCAGCGCTGTTCTTGGTTTAGCAATAATTATCAGTACAATCATGATTTTTGCCCTTGGTCCCCGTTTGTCTGGCCTTCTCACCATCGACCCCACCGTCGAGCTTCGTCTCGCCAGCTTGGCCAACGGTTGGCAAATTGTCCGGGATAATCCATTATTGGGGGTTGGTTACAATGCCTATCAATTTGCCCCGGGCGAGGCGCAAACTGTGGCCAATTACTCTATTCACTCCCGCGCGGGAGCTGATAACAGCTTACTAACTATCTGGGCCACCACCGGCCTGATCGGTCTTTCCCTTTTCCTTCTGCCCTGGTCTTATTTGCTTCGTTTATTTATTACGCGCTCACTCCTTTACCGCGATCCCCGCGCCCTGGCCGGACTGTATAGTCTTACAGCCCTCTTCATCCACTCCCAATTTATCAATAGTTGGCTGTACTCCCACCTTCTGATCACCGTGGCAATTATTATTTCCTTAATCATCCCCCGTCCATGATCGTTTTTCTTATCGTCCCTGCTCTTCTTCTGCTGTCCCTGTTAACTTTGTCTCGCCCGTCCAGCGCGCTGGTTTTACTCACAGCCTTATTGCCCACCTATCTTATTCAGTTTTCTTTCTTCAGTCTTCCCACCAATTTACTGGAAGCGTCTATTGTAACTGTTTTCTTTTTTACCTTTATTCAACCTTCTATTCGCAGACAGTGGCCAATAATCTGGCGCGCCCTACCGTCATTCCTCCATCTGCTGATTGCTCTTTTTGTCCTTTCGGCCATCGTTAGCACGATTATCTCGCCACACATCCTTACCAGTCTGGGCATACTAAAAGGATGGATCATTGTTCCCCTTCTGCTGGGTTGGCTGATAATATCCGCCCAGTCTTTCTTCCCTTCATCTGACTCTGCCCCAGAACCTCTTCGAAGCCCCTTTGCCGAAACAAAAACTCTTCCTGCCAAAACTTTCTCACCTAATTATTATTTCTTGATTATTCAATCACTTGTTCTGTCCGGTAATATTGTCGCGTTGCTTGGGTTGTCGCAAATAAATCACCTTGCTCGTATCAAGAGTGTTTATGACGTACCAAACTCTTTAGCACTATATTTAGTCCCGCTACTTGTTATCTCCGTCTGGTTGTTCTTTAACCGCCATCAACGACTTTTCTATCTCCCCTCTTCGCTCATCCTCGCTGCCGCCCTGCTCGCTACGCAGTCAGTCGCTGGTATTTCTGCCGCTTTTATTTCCGTCTCTATCGGCTTAATCCTTTTTCAACCAACCTCAACATCTACCGCCACTCGTCGACCTCTTTACCTTCGCTGGGGGGCTGTTCTTACTCTCGTGTTTATCTCCCTTGGTTATCTATCGTCCACGGGACGCTTAACCTATCTCCTGCAGCCCCTTTCCTCCTCGGATACTCATAATTCATTGTCTGTTCGCCAACAGCTTTGGAGCATCAGCGTGGATCTGATAAAGGATCACCCCCTTCTCGGCGTCGGGCTGGGTACTTTCGAACCGGCCTACCAAAACCAACTGCACGAACGCTTTACACAATTCGCTAACTGTCAGCTTTCAACAAAAAAATGTGAATCCCCGCTACCAGAATTTGTCTTTCGAGATCCCCACAACTGGCTTCTCTCTTTCTGGCTTAACACCGGCTTGTTGGGCTTAGTCAGCTTTATCCTGCTCAATGCCTATATTCTCGTTCATGCTTGGCGTAGCGTACTAAAAATCACCGGTGGGCATAATCAACACTCAATCACACCAATACAAACCAATCATTTTTTGATCACTTACCAAACACAAACCCTTACCCTCGCCCTATTGTCTATTCTTATCTTCGGCCTAGCCGATACCATTTACTGGAAAAACGATCTCGCTGCTCTCCATTGGACAATAGTTACTTGTCTAATCGCGCAAACCTTCAGTCATCTCCTGCTTACTATAACAAAAAACCAGACTTCTAATCATCCCTCTAGAAAAATTCATCTTTAATGAAATCAAACCAGTGTTGTGCTAATTGTATTCAGCAGCACAAAAGCCGTTAAAGCGATCGTAATCCCCAGTAAAGCAGCAATTATCCAAGTTTTTGCCAGCTGCACCCGATCCGCGCTGCCCCCCGCCGTCATATATATATAACCGCCTATCACAATGCCAACCGCTGCTGCCATCATCACTAGCGCTGTCAAGCTTAACGTCACCCAACTCAACAATCTTCCAATTGCCGTTGTAGCCGTAGCACCGCTGCCACCAATAATACTGCAAATATCTCTAACGCCGTCTACATCAAGCACTTCCAAAAAGCCCCAAGGGCAAGGGACCGCGGCCTGTGCTTTAACTGAATGTGGCAACCCTAAACCATAGAATAGTATAAACGTTATAATTAAAACCTTTCCACTTCTTATTTTGCTATGTAAAAAATATTTCATTGGGTTAGCTCACTACTCAAAAAGTTAAATAATTGACGACATCAGCCTAATTATTGGTATCAACCTTTCTATATTAACTATTGCTAATACTATACCCACTGCCAAAATAACAAATGGGAACATAAAAACCGTCAACAACAACCCAAACGCGACCTCCACCGGTATACTAACAAATTTTCCTACAACCTTCCTTATTTTTCCATCCACAATGTCCATTACGCTATCTTCACCAAACTCCGCTAAAGCCTCTTCAGCTTCCCCCGCGTTTTGTTGGGCCTTTTTTACGCGTCTTTTTTGTGCGGCTATTAATGGTTTAAACGGCGCTTTGCTCAATTGGCGGGAAGCCTGCTTAGCAATTTGCCCTGTCGCTTCACTTACCCCTTTTTCCGCCACTAGTCGAGCAGCCATTATTGCGGCAGCAACAGGCGCGCCGACACCTGTCGCTGCTAATGCCTTTTCACCAACTTGGACCGGAACACCTGCCGTCTTAGCGGCTACTTTTCCCCCTGCGCGACCCGCTTGTTTCCCCACTACCCCAGTTGCTTTACTCGAAACCTTTTCTGCGGTTTTAAGCGCAGCTAATTCAGCTTTTCTTTGCAGCACTTTCCTTCTCGTGTCTGAGACTTGATTACGTAAACCTTGTTTTTCTTCTTGCCTACCTCCATCTTGGCCAGCGTCAAACACCATATAACACGTACTTACTCTATTATCAATTAGCCGCCATCTCTCTCTTCGCCGCCTCAATCGCCAGCACCTGCTGTGGATCGCTGGTTATTACCTGGTCCTCCGCATAACTGGCCACTACTTTAATCGCTACATGTTTCAGCCCGGCAAATAAAATACCTTCTCCCACATCACTTTCCAATAATCTAAACTTCTCGTGGTCGGTCAGATAAAACACATCCGCCAACAAATCGATCGCCGCTGGCGACTGGCGCAGTAGCAGCTGCAAAGAAGAGTTTGTGACAATCGGTTTACCGTACTTAGAATCCAGAAAATCCTGTATATCCTGCGTAATCGTCGTTACACCTAAGTAATATTTGCGTGCCCGTTTTGCGATGGAGAACATAAACTTAGCCGACTCCTCGTGTTGCATCATCACCCACGCCTCGTCCACTACCAGTATTCTTTTCTTTAACGAGCTACGTACTTTGTTCCAAATGAACCCCAAGACGACATACATAGCTAGCGGCCGCAGCTCCTCCTCCATATCACGCACATTGAACACTACTAGTTGATTATCCAAGTCGATGTTGGTTGGTCGGTTAAAAACCCCAGCAAAAGTCCCTTCCACAAACCGCTCAATCCGCAAGGCAATATTAGCGCCGCCTTCCATGTCGCCAACAATATTATAAAAATCCTGCAAAGTCGGCACCTCAGGCTTTGTCCATCTAATGCCTTTAGTAATATCTTTCAGCGCATATGTTTCCCACAAAGCCTTATCTACCACCGAGTTTTCCTCTGGCGAAAACCCCCCGGCCATCAGCGAAACCAAACCAATTAAACGAGTTATATTCTCCCGCAGCACCGTTTCTGGCTCGTCTTCCTCTCCCAACTCCGGCAAATCAAATGGGTTGATCCTGTGGTCGGACGCTGTGGCTATCCGCAGATAAGCCCCGCCCACCGAGTCAGACAAATAACGGTATTCCTTTTCCGGATCAATTACAATCACTTCCGTATCAAACATCAATTGCCGCAATATCTCAAGTTTAACCGCGTACGATTTACCCGCGCCAGACTTAGCGAAGATCACCATATTAGCATTGCCCAAACTAAATCGATCAAACAATATTAAGCTGTTGTTGTGCAAATTAATACCGAACAAAATTCCATTACTGCTAGAAAGGTCGGAGCTCACGAAAGGGAAGGTTGTTGATAGCGACGATGAGCTCATGTTGGTAGTTCTCGCCAGCTTGTCCTGCCCCAGCGGAATGGTCGAAAAGAATCCTTCCTTCATTTGGAATATAGCCGGCTTAATATAGACCAGGCGGCCTTCTAACAACACTTCAATCTGTCCGACAGTTTCCTCTAACTCTTCTTGACTGTCGGCATATAGCGTCAGATACAAACTTAATTGAAAAAATCGTTCCGTTCCCTGCACCAGTCTGTCCCGCAGTTCTTCAATGTCTCGGTAGGCAGTTTCTAACTGTGGATCCCTCACTTTACCTTTCTCCGTCCGCATGATTATCGAAGCGGACACTTGGGTGATCTGTTTTTTCAATTGCCTTAAAATCGTGGCGGAGTCTTGTGGATAAACGAACATCCCCATATCGAACTCCACATCAAAATTCACTATTGGTGACAGCCAATTAGTTTCCAGATAGCGCGGATAAGCCGTCACAAATAACGTCGTGGCAAACTTGCCGTCTATCTCAACATATTTAGTGGACACTGAAAAAGCCGCTGGGGCTAGAATGTCCTTCAAACGCACCACTCCCTCCTGCCATTGCTTTAACTTAGCCTGGTCTTCAGGCAAGGCTTTCTCGGGTTTCTTTTGTTGCTTAGTTTGCCTCTTAATTTTAAATCCCAGCATATCCACAGTATAACAGATATATTAAAACCAGCCCTAGCGAGCCATAAACATCCCTCTCTACCCTATTTATTCTCATTTTCAAGTTACGGATTACTGGTTACTATATTTCTATTTTCTAATGCCTAATCTATCCCGTTTGTACGGTTTTACCGATTAATGGCAGTTTATAAAACATGTACGGCTTGTGCTTTGTTTGGACTTTGTGCCTGTCTGTGCTTTGTCTACGTTTTGTACTCTACCTGCTCACCCACGGCTGCTCTGATCTGTTGCTAGACACTAAGTCTGGTGCCCCGGTTTCCTCTACGCTCAGTTTGGCTACATTGTGCAAACGTAAATTGCGTGACGTAACAGGATTTAGGATGCTGTAAAACAATTCCAGCACTTCTTGCGTCTGTAGCGGTGCCACACGTAAACCCACTCCTCTTAAACCAACAGCTACTTGCTCCACCCGTTGCATTAATTGCTTCTTGTAATGCTCAAACTCTACGTCAGTAAATGGCTTATTGCCTTTTCCAATGCCTTGCCATGTCTTGGCCAGTTTTTCCAACGTGTTCAACTGTCGGCTCTGCGCCATCGCAAACGAAACGGAGACAAAAAAAGTCTTGGTCATAATATTACCACCCTTGACCAATTCTGAAATAAAATTAATATATTCGGCCATCTGCAAGCGCAGCAGTTCATTTTTTTGCCGTTCTTTACGAGAATCCAGCTCCTCTAAATAGGATGTAATATCCAGCTTTCTCGACATCACTAAAATCTGTACCGGGAAATCCAGTGAGTTTAGAAAACCTTGAAAGGCATAAATTATTGCATCTTGCTCCTCTTCAGACTTTAAGGCGAAGTTTAATGAAGACACGATCAAAGTCGCCCGCAAGGTATTATTCCCCAATACCACCACTCCGTCGCGTACCGCCGTAATCTGCACTAGTTCCTGACTGGATTTGCCTTTTTGGTCCTTCTCTAACATCACTTAATAGTTTACCTTATCGCCCTGCCCCTTTCTATTCTTTTTGTTGCAAGCCTCCCCTTCTCCGTATTTCTACTTCTTCCCTTTCCTTCCCACGGTCCCCATCTCGTTCATTCATTGGTCCTTAAGAGGATATTTTGGAATTAAGTTTGTATAGATGTCACATTATGAAATGCCACTCTTAAATAAACGGGTGGCGGCGCGGGGGACCCCCACCGAGCGCCTGCAGGCTGCCCGCCTGGCAGACCGAAGCCGTCGGGTGGGGGTGCAGCGCCGACAGGGCCCGTCACTATATTTGTGGCATTTCATAATGTGACTTCCATACCCTGTGTTTTTATCTGTTTTTATCGTTGTTCGTAAAATTTTGTCACCGCTTTGTTATGGTTTGTTAAGTTTGCAAAGACTGTGTTTTGGATAAGTTTCGTCGATTGTTTGTAAGGTTTAGGTTGTTGTGTTTTGTTTGGGTTTTGTGCACTGTGCTTTGGGAATGTTTCTAACCTGCCCTTTGTATAAAATCAATCCTTGCTCCCCTCCGGTTCTTCGAGCAACGGGTCCTCTAAATCTGCTCCCACGACATTTCCTTCTGTGTTTAAAGTTTGGCTCATCAAGTCAATAGATGAAACCCCATATACTTCCGCTTCATCGCTAAACTCCGACCCGCTGATTTTTATCTTGTTATCCTTGTCAGTTCTTCGCCATAAATACAACTTCGACCCCATAGCATAGCTAATGCCATTAATCAGCACCTGACCGAACGGCTGCCCATAAAACCTCGCATGAGCAAACAGCAAAGCTGTCCCCGCAATCGGCAATGCCAACACGATCAGCACGCCTAAACTTACCATGACATATAAAATGCCAATGATCATGGCCGCAATCAGATAAAAAGCAAATTGCTTTAGCGTCAGCGGACCAATAATCCGATCTTCAATGTCGACGAATTGGGGAACTTGAAATCGCATATTATAAACTATATAAAAACTCAAAACACAAAGCCCAAACAAAATCCAATATTACAAACCTATCAAACACGTTCACGGGACTTAACCTCACATTTCTGAATTATAGCAGACAAGATATTTCTCAGCTCTATTGCCTCTTGTTGTAATACTGAAATTTTATCCACCAGTTCCACATTAACCTCCCGTAACAAATCAAGCCAATAGCTCGTTTCCTTTGCTTCCTTTCGTGCAATACGTAAACGATGAACAAAATCCTTCTTGCTTATAGCGTCGTTTGCCTCTCGGTAATTCGCCCCTACTGACCCGGCCGATCTAATCAGTTGATCAATCAACCTATTATTAATAGTACTTTTAGGTAAAGACTGACACATTCTTAATACCTCTTTGGCAAACAATAATGTTCGTTCCTCCAGATCACGATATGGACTTGTATGTCGTGTCATTAAATCTCATTTAGAGTCTGTCCGCGCTGTTTATTCGTGTTTGTGTACTGTGTTTTGTTTGGGCTTTGTGTACTATGTTTTGGGAATGTTTCGCCCTTACTCTCAAAAGTAATAGCAGTATAAGTGCGTCGTGTTTGTATCAGTTTGTCTTTTGTGTTTTGTTTGGGCTTTGTGCACTGTGTTTTGTGAATGTTTCATTCCCCTTCTCAACCGTAACGGTAGGATAAGTGCGTCGTGTTTGTATCAGTTTGTCTTTTGTGTTTTGTTTGGGCTTTGTGCACTGTGTTTTGTGAATGTTTTGTGTACTATCTCCACGGTGGCTTAGGCGGAGCTTTGTCCATCTTAAGATTCAGCACATTCCTTGCTCCTCCTTCTGTCGCTTTCGTCTGTGCTTGCCTTCCCGGTTCCTCTTTTTTCTGCTTCGCCCAATGCGCCTCCAGCTCCTGCCGAACTGGTTCAAATAAATCTTGTTCTATCTCGCGCGCCATCCTTTGCGCTTTATCGTTAGGAAGCCTTAGTTGGCCAGATAAATAAGCCCCCAACCCACTAAGCGGTATCTTGCCAATCCCTGTTTTTAATATTGACAATGCAATTATCGGCGCTTTAATCTGTTCCAGCCCATAAGCCTTAGTCAGGCCTCTCACAAACGCCCCTGTTCGCGTCGACACCATGGCTTGTCGAGCTATCTGGGGCAATTCAAACAATCCCGCCACATATTGCTCTCCTTCGGCTTGCGACACGGTTACCACCGATCCCGACGGTATACTATTATAATCAAGACCCATATTAAACAATCTGCACAAGATTAGGCTTTATAGTCTTTTGATTCAACGTCTCTTATTGTGTTATTCAACTCATTGATCAACCTCTGCCGTACTTTCTCATTTTCTTCTGGGGCAACACTGAAAGACGTATTAACTAATATTTGAGCTTCTAAATTAGCCCTTTGTGTATCGTCCAAATTTCTAACTAATTCTTTATTCTTAACTGCCGCATTAATTTGGCTTGCGGTACCCACTGCGCCCATATTTGCAAGCTGAGGTCCTGCCTGCCTAGCTAAATGAGCGCCAACAACGCTGTTTGCCAATCTAGATGATCCCAAAGACGGGTCATTATAATTACCAGCCCTGGCCGCCGTAACTGCCGCAGCCCGAGCTTGTCGTTCACCTTTACTTGGTAACAAGCGATCGGCCATCGGGCCACCCTTTGTCTTTGCTGCTTTGCCCGCACCAGGAATGTAAGACAACAGGTTTTTACCGGCCGTCCGGCCAAATAAACCAATCTGCGCACCAGCATACTTAGTGGCAGCTCGAGCCCCTGTGGCTGCCATGTATCCCCTACCCATTCCCCTTGCTCCCCTATACATCAAATTTCTCCCTTTTTGCCCCGTTTTTTGTGCAAAACTAATCATCGCCGCTGATCCCGCAATGCCCGCATACTTACCGGCACGAGCTGCCGCGATAAAACCGACGGTCAAAAACATTACACTTACCAAACCACTTGCAACCCCATCGGTGATTCCGGGGAGAGACATCTGACTCATCTTCCCAACTAGCAGCAATATCAACAGTGCTGCTGGCGCATAAAAAACATATTTAAAAAACGATGACCACCATAAACCAGCCAATTTAGCTGTATTTGGCAGAGCCACAAACAAATAGGCGAACGGGGAAACTATCAACAAACCAAGCAACATTATGTACCGCATTGCCAAATTGAACAAAAGCACCAACCCCGAGCTAGCCACCATCCAGACAATTAACATACCAATAAAAGCCCTAAGAGCATTAGTTGATGATGACCACGTCGGCCCCACGGTTTTCAATGCCTCATATATGGGACCGAAATTACCAGCTGGCTCTAAAAGACCAGGCAAGTCACTAGTAAGATCAGGCACCGAGAAAACAACCGCCAAGACCCTTATTAACAATCGTGTAAAATCAATTACTACGCCGGCTATCACTAAACTAAAATTTACTAACAGCGCTGCTAGCAACAAGCGTGGCAGTGACCGCCTTACTCCACCGCCAACCTCTAACCGTAAGACTGTTGTCAGTGCAATAAAAACCAAAGCTAACATAAATCCAAGATTAACTATGCCCAGAACTATCGGCCAGAGGCTTCTCACAGTACTGTTTGTTATATGCTCAGAAACAAGAAACAACGGTGTTAAAAGCAAAATAGTGTAACTAAACACGGAACCACCTATTTGAGCACCTAAAGTAAAAAGCCAACCAATCGAGCCCGTTAGAAGAAAAGAAGTGGCATCAAAACCAAAAAGACCAATTCTTCCTAATACTTCACGCCAACCAGTCGCGGCTTGTTTAACTTGTCCTCCTCTCAACGGCTGCAATTTTTCTACTGCCTGTATAGAACAGAACGTCATGCTATTCCCATTAGCATCAACCGGTATTATTAGTTGCCAGCTCTGCGCTCTGGCCGCTAGCAAAGCCTGTTTGTTTGTAAGATCCACTTCTTCGCAACCCAGAGCAATAAGCTCACTCTGCGTCTCATGCGCCAACCTAGGCACATCAAGATCAACCGGTGCTAATTCCTGCGCTAACGCTGGTCTTAAACCAACCAAACAAACCAGTATCAAAACAATTAAACCACCATACCACAGGCTAAAAAACGAGGCTTTCTTATAGGAATGAAAGAGCCCATCACCCATCACTGCCCTGACTGATGAAATTGTCTGGTATGGGGGTAGAGCAATATTGTTTCTAATAATCCTCATAATCATTAATCACACGTAAATCCGCACGTAACACCAGCAGTTGTCCCCGGCCGCCACTTGCCAGCGGTCATTACCCGCAAGGCATGGCGTGCGCCAAACTCCAGTATTGGTGAAATTATATTAGCCGACGGAGAGGTCGGATCCTTATCTTTATCAAAGAAATTCTCACTGGGCTTAAATAATAAATCCAGCGCTCCAGCCACCTGCGGGCCGGTGTTGCTCGCCGCGGCTTGCGGTCCCGACTGGCTTTCTGAAGTGTCGGTTGCACTAGCACATTCCGGATCCAGCGGGTAATCAATATAATTATCACCGTCGTCATTTACTCCATTACTGCATTCCGGCTCTCCGCTCCCCGGCGTACCGCTGCTGCCGCTTCTTTTCACTAATTGCACGCCTCCCGGATTATCCAAGCCTGTTAACGAACTGGCTTGCTGGCTGGTCGCTAGTTGCCCCAGTACGTTTGGTATGCCATAAACGCTAGCTTTCCGCGCTGCTACCGGATTATTAATCAGCAACGATAATTCCCCGTAACTTGATAACGGCGTTACGTCCGGCGACGGAGAAGGAGGTGGATTGCTTTTTAGGTTCGCGTCCGCCAACAAACCCTCATTTTCTATCAAACCTTGTTGATATTCCACTCTTTTAAATGCTTCTGAAGCTACATTGCTTAGTCTTGACGAATCGCTAAAAATGGCATCATTAACTCTTTTCACATAAGACGCTACGTCTGTGGGCAAACCAGCCTGAGACAATGCTTCGCCGTAGTTGTATTCCAAACAAGGGACAGTGCGCCTATTATTAGGCCAACAATCAGAAGCGCTAATAGGGTTCCATATAAGATGTCTATAAGAGCCACTTCCGTCCGCCTCGGTTTTAATTTCTAAAAACGGCCAAGACACTGATTTATCTGGCATATATTGCGTTGCCACTTCATCAATCATCCCTTGCAGCGTTGCCAGATGCGCTGGTCTTTCCAACTCGGGTAGTTGGTTTATTTGCTGACGCCATAACGCCACTTCGTTTGAAAAAGCATATGGTTCATTAATCTGAAATACCCATCTTAAAGCTCGTTCAGTCTCATCCTCCTCTGTTCCCGAATTCAATGCGGCTAAAACACCATTTAAAACAGGCATAGCTTGCCACTCCAACGGATCTACCACTACTGCTTCACGCCGGCGCTGCTCCATAGCCAAGACCTCGGCCTGTCTCTGCTCAGGTGTTAGCCCTGGTTTAATTTCATTATCACATTCCTTAATACCAAACCCATATGCGCACAGTGTCTGCAGCAGCTCCGCTGCCGCGTTACGCCTCGCCGATTCCGCCCCGAATTCCCGCACTAGCTGATCAGTGTACAGGTCTGCTCCATCCAAAGTCACTGCTCGGTTAAGCAATGTCGGTGTGCCGGGCTGTGTTAAGTATCCGCTATCGCTGGCCACCTCTGTTTCTTTTGTAAAGCGTCCGCCCGACTCAGTCTCTTTGGCAAAAGGCTGCTCGGCAGATACTGCTTCCCGGGCTTTTCGGCGCGCTTCTCGATCAAAGGCTGTTTCCACATAGTCGGCCTGATCCAGTGCCGCTAACACGTTAAAAAACAATTGTTGTTGCCCGATTGCTGTATAAAATATCCCATGCGGATCGGCCCAGGCATCACGTACGTCCGCCGTCATGCTTAAAGCCACTAAACCCAAAACTAGCGCCCCGACGCTTAGTTTTTTCCGATATTCTTTTTCTTGTTTCCTTATTTCCATTTTCCATTCTTCCTTAAAAATTACCGGTATATTTGTTTGGTCTGTTAGTTTTGTGCTTTGTTTGGGTTTTGTGTTCTGTGCTTTGTGCATGTTTCGTCCCCTGTGTTTTATGCATGTTTCGTTTATTCCAATCCATACTTAGTCTCCAATTCCTTAACCGATGTCGCCATCTCCTGAAACACCCCACCTAGTTCCTCGATTTTTTTCGCCGCAATCAAACCGCCGACAAAATCCTGGTCAATATTAAGTAATCCCTCGCTGTTGATTTGGAGCGCGGTTGTCGCTGCGATCATCTTTTCGTGCAAGCCTGCTACCTCGTTCGGTGCTGTGACTTTTTGCAGTATCACTACATTCTTTCGTAAAACATCAACAATCCCCTGCATTGGCTGCTTGTCTTGGGTATTAATCAGCAGCCGGAATGCCGCCTCAACATCTGCGCTCGTAACAATACGCAACTCTTTATTATGTGTGCTGGATACGGCATCCAAGTAAGCCTGCACTGCCTCTTTTCCCTCATTCGATGAAGTAGTTATAGTGACCGGTGGCAGCAATGCTCCCTTATTCGCATTGACGAACGCTTCTATTCTTACTTGATCCAGAATCTGTTCGCGCGGCACATCCTCTGGCAACGATGCCAAATATTTTTTGGTAAAGGTGTCCACTTGAGTGATTTGCTCACCCGTTGCCGGCTTACTGACATCGTTTGGACCTGGAATCAGCGGATCTCGGCCAGCCACCACCTCGTCCCGATCACCCGTTCCATCACCGTCTGTATCAGCACTATTGGGATTAGTACTATAGAAAGCTGTTTCGTACAAATCGGCCATCCCATCGCCATCGCTATCTCGCGTTTTATCGGCCAAAGACAAAGACCCGCCTGGTGTCGTTGTTTGATCACCGTCTCCTTTAAGCCATTTCTGTCCTCCCCAATATAACCCAGCTATAACTAATACAACCACTGTCGTCATCCCCACTACTCGCCACCCCATTTTATTTATCGGATTCATAGTACAAGATTATCCATCAATAAGCTCCAGTATAATCTATCGCGCATGGCAATCAAAGACTATCTGTTCACTGTCCAGCCATCGCTAAATCAACACCGCCTGACATGCACCAGGTTGAACATTGAGCCAGCCAAATTTTACCCCCACACCCAAGAAGCGCCGGCCTTTAAGGCCGGTGATGAACGGTTTTTATATTAGCTCCGCTAAAAAGCCCTGGCCTTTAGGCTAGGGTGTGGGGGTTTACAACTACTGCGGTAAAACAATATTTGCACCGGCCATATAAGGCCTCAGTCTGTCGGCAGACGCTGCCACTTCCGGAGGGTTGCCAGACAAATCTAATTTTTGCATCTTAGCCATCCAACCTAAATCTATTGGAACAGCACTAAGTTGGTTATTAGACAAGTTCAAATTCTCCATCTCTACTAACCAGCCAATTTCACTTGGTAACCAAGTGAGTTGGTTGTTCGATAAATTCCATTCCTTCAACTTGCGAAGCCACCCTATTTCTAGCGCTAAAGAAGGCAGTTTATTATTACTGGTATCAAATTTCTCTAACTTTTGTAGCCACCCTATCTCCGATGGCAGCCAAGAGATTTCATTATTACTTACATCTAGTTCTACTAAGTTTGAAAAATAGCCAATCGAAATAGGCAGTGACGGTAAATTTTGTCCGCTCAAATCTATCTTGCACACTGCTCCCGCGTTACTTAATGCCACATTAATGTCCGTATAAACAGTTGGATCACTGCATTTCGATCCCACCGAAACCTCTACGCCACCTTGCCCCCCAGGAGTCTCCTTTTCTCCTGGCATTAACAGCAATTTACCACCCCAATACAACCCAAATAGTACTAATATAACTACCGCTACTACCACCGCTATTCGAAGACCCGTTCGCTCTACCTCCTCCCCCAGCGGCGAACGCTGGTCTAATGGATCTCCTACCGGTGATTGATACGGGTTATTTCCTTCTGTTGTTTCATTCATAATGATTATTTAATTATTATATCTTATATTATTTAACTAACAAGGTGACCTCAGAAAAATTAATAATAAACAACTGTTCCGTCGGGGTTCACGCACAGCTTTGGCGAAACCACAGGGGATGGCTGCGGGCTCTGTTTTGTTGACGGCGAGGGAGGTGGTGATGAGGGAGAAATCTCCGGCGAGGGAGGTGGAGGTGGCGGTGGTGACGGCTCTTCTACACAACTACCGCTCGGATTGAAATGATGACAGCCTTGGAAATTAGCTAAGCATTCTGCCTTCGAAGTTACCCAGATATCATGCCAGACAATTGGATTAACAATTTCCGGAGATGGTGATTGGATGCTGGTGGATGGTAAAGGCAATGAGGAGGGAGAGGGGCTAATATTGGGTGACGGGTTGACACTAGGTTGCGGGCTCGCGGAGGGGCAGGGGGGCAAAGATGGCGATGGAGACATCAAAGAAGATGGGCTCGGCGACGGTGACTGGCTAATTAGTGGTGAAGGTGACCTAGATGCCATTGGACTTACCGTGGGCAGCACTGTCGGAGGAATCGGCGGTGTTGGATCAATTGGGACCGTCGGTGTAATCAGTGGAGACGGACTTGGCGATATAGCTATTGTTGGTGTAACAGCCGGAGATAATGTAGGTGCCGGACTAGCTGGAGAGGCTTCTGTCGACGGAGCTAAGCTGGGTGGCTCTAACGTTACCATTGGGGTTACAGTGGGCGGGATTGTCGGAGTAATCGGCGGTGTTGGATCAATTGGGACCGTCGGTGGAATCAGCGGAGACGGACTGGGTGTGATAGTCGGCTGTATAGAAGCTGATGCTGCTGGCGAGACCGAAGGTACTGGACTAACTGGAGACATCGCCGGAGACACTCCTTGTGTCGGAATAAACACAGGAGTTACTGACGGTGCACCCATCGTACATATACAAAGACTGCAAATGCTATCTGCAGGACATCCGTTTGGTACTGCTGCTGCGTCACAACTCTCATTTGCGTCTATTGTTCCGTCACCGCATGTGCCGGCTGGCAAAGTTTCTAGGGGATCTAGTGGCGGTGGATCGGGTGGCATCGGCGGTGAAGACAACGGAGAAGTTATCCCCACTTGAGCCATAACGGGTTGTACAAATTTTTCACCAATCCATGAAAGCACAGTTGCCTTTTTCAGCGATAAGCTTTTCGTTTCGACTCTATTAATACTAAATTCCACCAGCCCCTGTCGGCTTGAATATTTAATCGCTTGCCACCAGCCTGCCAAGCTATTAGGCACATTGTTATAGACGTATGGTTCTGGAATTCCGGGAGGTAAGTAATCTGGTCTTGGCCATCCCGGCGGTGGCGGTAAACCGCCCACCGTATAATACCCCTGTCCGGCCATGCAAAACTGTAAGCTGCCTTCGGAAACCGGGACAACCTGACCGCAATCACACGAACAATCCGCTGCCCACCAAGGGTCCCCTGGCCGGCCGGAACATGATGAACCAAAAGTCATCCGTTGGTCTATAGTAACCTGTACCTGAGTAATCAGCGGCGGGGCAATCGGCTGGCGAGAATAAATTTCATTTGTTTCTTCCCGCAAGTTTACCTCAGCGACCACTGGTTGTGATGGCGTGCCGTTTTCGCACATCGTTAATTCCACCGACCGGATGTCCGGTGTATCATATTCGTTGGGCAGTTCTTTAGCGCAAGAAGTAGCGATTTCCTTTGGTTTATTTAATTTGTCCTCATAGATACCCAAACGAATTTTATTGTCATTATTAATATCAACCAACATCTGTTCTCGATAAGCCTTCATTAGACTATTCGCGAATACTGTCACCTGATCTTCTTGCATCTTATTGATAAATTGAACCATTGCTTCTTTGTCGCCTGACTTATATTTATCAATTGCCGGGACGAATCTGCTTTCCCAGCTATCTAGCATTAGGGAATAATCATTCAAGCTCTTGTTTTGAGCTGCCGGGAAAGAGCTGCTGTTCAGGCTTTCTTCATAGGCCGCATATACTTGCGGTAACCCGGTTTCCAAACCCCCGGTTCCAAACGCTCTGGCCTTGGGACAGTCATAAGGTATAGCTGGGATAATACCCTTAGCCAGATCTGCCCGTGTTTGCAGCAAAATCTCTAAACCACAACAGGCAGCGCGAATGGTACTCTGCGCATTGGACAGCAGTTTACATGTATTTACATCAGACAAATTGGATCCACCGCACAGAATGCTTTTAAAATTATTTTTTCGTGCGTTCTGCACTACGGCATAGGCGGTATTAAGTGAGGAATGCTGTGACTGAACATTACTTTCCCATGTAGCCTTTCTCCCTTGCATGTCCGCCACGGCTGCATCGGGATCCATGCTGCCCGAGTAAACATTACGGGCTATCTTCACAAATTCTCCCCAGTTACTTATATGCACTGGCATTAAAACATCACGAACCCCGTCCAGATTCTTGATGCCTAGTAAAGAATTCTCATGCACCACTCTTTTAAAGTCATTGCCGCTCTCATATACAGCGACACCATTTAATGGGCCCATGTAATAAGCCGCCGGTTTACTTCGACGATTCAAAGCATCGTTCATACCCGGTTGAACCACACGATTATCTTCTAACGTTCGGCACTCCCCCGGTAGAATATCAGCCATCGCCTCAGCAAACATGGGGCCTAATTGCGGCAGATTATCTCTACACGGTATCACTTGGCCTTGCCGTAGTTGTTTGTCATGTAGCGAGCAGATGGTAGGTTGATTCCCCGGTTGCAAGGCTCGTCGGTAATTAGGGCCCAGCCCTACTCCTTGATAATTCGAGGAGCATCCTTGTTCTGCTGGATCACAAAGAATCGCTGGTTTAGGGGCCGCTCGGCCAGCTATAAAACTTCTAATACTGTCTGTTACCGTACAAACACCCGACAATGCCCGCTCGCCAATAGTAACTTTCATACCGTTATCCCCTCCTCCGTAATAGACTGTTAGGTTATCGAGATAACCCGCGGCTGCTTGTTCTGTTTTAACGCTGAAGTAGAAAGTAAGCGTGCCGCCGCTAGCTAATTCTTGCCCCCCCCACGTCAACAATCTTTGTGTAGAGTCATGTTCGGCTTCTGGTTCAGCCCTCAGTAAGCTAGTGTATTCCGGGTACAAATTCTGCACCGATATCGATTGAGCTGTTTCATTGCCGATATTGTGTAGTACAATCCGATAACTTTGCTCGTCTCCAATAGTGCTGCAAGTACTGCCGCTATAAATAAAAGCTGTGATGAAGGGCCCTTGCTCTCCTTTCCGTCCTTCCGCCTGACCCGCTGTCTTATATATTGATAATAAATGTTGTGGATCACTAGAAAATTCCGCCCGGGCAATTTGATTGGCTATATATTCGTCATAGCGAACCGTTTGCGGTAGGGCGAGCGGGATTGGTGCCACAGCACTTACAAATGGCGCCACAAATGTCGAAGTAAAAACACCGAGCAGCCCCCAAACTGGAATTGTCATAGCTTATCACTACTGCAAAGCCTCCAGGCGCTGCAGTTCATTTTGAATAATTGGATAATATGTTCTGTCTATCGCCTCTAATTGTCTTGATGCAACCATCGACGTCACCGGATCCTCGTTCCATAAAGCTATTTTCTCAAAAGTATTCGTCAGCAGCTCTGTATATCCTAATAGCAAAATATGGACGGGTGCTGCTATCGCCGGCACCGACGCATTTTGTAAACCTGTTCGATACGATCTTACTGTATTGGCAATATTGCTCATCGCGCCAGCGTTGTTGTTTCGATAAAGCTCAAACTGTGCGTCCGAATAAATACTGGAATTAGCTAACGCTGAGGGGTTGTTGGCAATTGTTAGGTATTGCTCAACCAATGCCGGCGTTGTTTCTTTGGTCTCAGGCAGCGCGCTATCCTGCGGTCTGGGTAATTTTGTAATGACGACTTGTCTTGCCGCAAATTCGCTCATGGTTGCCGGGGAACGATCAGTCTCCGCGTATTGGTTGTTATACTCGGTAGTTAAATTTATTGGTTCTCCGGATAAATCCACATCGTCTGCAAAGAATCGTTCAATACTGGCAGTCGTCAAATTAGTCAGCGGTGCTGGTACTTGGTTTGCGGTAAGTTGGGTAGTCTGGGTTGGCGCCAATAAATCATCCGGTGCGGGTTTATTTGGATCATGGTTTGCCACTACTTCCTCTCCGTCTAAATAACCGTCCCCATCGGTATCGGGATTATTAATGTCCGTCCCCCAAACCTGCTCCTCGCTATTTGTTAAACCGTCTTGATCGTTATCTCCCGTATCAAGTAAGGCTCCATCGGTCGGTTGGTTCTGGGTCTGTTCCGCGGACGGTAATGTGCCAAACAAAGCGCCGGTGTTATCCTGGATCGGCGTTTCTCCTGCCGTATTAGATCCACCAAATTGTTGCCACACTAAAAAAGACCCACCCAATATAATGCCCAGTACCAAAACTGCAAATATTATGATAATTATAACCTTTGGCATATTTAGTCCGTCATCACCCCAGTGTTCTTAAAACAATTTAACGATCATATTGTTACTTCCTAATCATAACACACTCGCCAATGCTCGCCATTGCTCTACAGCAACTTCCTGCGGTCTCTGTGTTCCTTTTATATTTGCTTTTTTAAGCGTCATTTCTGCCTCCTCTCGAGTCATCAGTTTATAGTTCTGTTTTAATACTCCAGCCATTTGTTTCCGCTTAGCCATGAAAAACGGTTTAGCTACTGCCATAACCTTTTCTCTTTCCTCTGTCTTTATCCTACTCTCCCCATGTGGAGATAGCATGATCAAGCACGACCCTACTTTAGGTTTAGGCCAGAAGCAATCCGCTGGAACCCTAACAATAATATCCGACTTACCCCATAAACTAACTGCTAAACCAAGCAGTCCCATCTTGGGCGGTTGGGCAACGATGCGCTCCCCTACTTCCCACTGCACCATTAACACCACCCTTTCCGGTTGTGGCTCCAATTGCACGAGACGACGAATTATCAAGCCGGATAAATTATATGGAATGTTTCCCACCAATTGAAATTTTTGCTCTATTGATCCGTCCTCACTCCAGCGCCAATCAACCTTTCGCAAATCACCTGTCTCTAATTTTAAATTAGCCCGGCCTGGGCTAGGAACTTCTTTTGTTATTGCCTTAGCCAATTGTTGCTCTCTTTCAATTGCCTTCACTGCAAAGCCAGCTGCTAACAAGGCGACGGTCAAAGTCCCCACGCCAGCTCCTAATTCTGTAATCTTTTTGGGTCCGCCTGTTATTGCCATCACCGTCGCCTCCACTACCTCCGGGCAAATTAAGAAGTTTTGTCCGGCAGATCGTTGCGGTTTAATACCGGCTCGCTTTAAACGGCTTTTTAAATAGTTGATATCGGTTAAATTACCGTAGATGTTCATATATTTCTTTATTCTAATCTAATCATATAAGTGAAATTTATTCTGATGATTTGCTTATTTCTTAACCTTTCGCACTCTCTTCTCTTCTATTTATCCACACGAACGAATGTCAAAAAAATCTGACACTTTGCCCGTTCAAGCAACTCCCGGGGCATACTGCTGCTACTCTGTATATAACATGATATTAATTTAACAATGTCAATGTTGACTCATGCATTACTCTAACTACAATACCATCTTATCCCTGCTAGCAGGGTAGTAAAACAAACACGCCGGACATACAATTTGGCTTTTTAAGCAACCGGCATTTTAAATCATCAACAATCAAAGAGAACTAGGGACCAGACATCTTCTCCCGCCCCATCTAACCTGTCCCTCACAGAGGTGTCGGAGGAACCGCCTCCAACCCTATCGAGCGGCCAGGACTCAGTTCCTCTTATTAAGAAATATATCATCCACGCGTCGTTTCTCGCGCTTATCATTGGCGCAGCGTGGCACAGTAATCAGGCTGCGGTTACAGACCGCAACTCTTTGTTATATAACGTCATCGCTGGCGAAGAAGTCATCGAAGGACCTCTTGATCCCTCTGCTTATGCCAGTACTGACTCTCCCGGCATTGGGGGGGCTAGATTAGCAGCTTTAGATGTTAATACGGGCATTGATCTAATCACCGGTGAGGATCCGGAAGTTACTTTTTCCCAAACTCTGGGCGGCAATGTTTTAGTTGCCCCATTAAATCCAGTGGTACCAGAACCGGCTAGTGAAGCACCGCCTACCTCCGTTGCCATCAAGAAATCACAGATTTATACCATCCAACCTGGCGACACTATCGCTGGCATAGCTGCTCAATTCAATGTCAGTACTAACACTATTCTCTGGGCTAACGGATTGTCTAGCTCAGACACTATTAATGTCGGCGACCACCTGACGATCTTACCTACAACCGGCGTCCTGCATACTGTTAACTCTGGTGACACGCTCCTGGCTATCGCCGATAAGTATGATGTGGATGCCAAAGATGTCGCGCAATACAACGATCTCTCTGATACTAGTAAATTATCAGTTGGTCAAAAACTAATCGTCCCTGACGGCTATATCGCTCCTCGTTCTGCGCCTCGTATCGTCGCCGACGAGACGCATGTGGCTGATGGTCCTGTACCTCCCGCTTCCAGCGACACCTCTGCTGGATTCATCTGGCCTACCTCTTCCAAGCACATTTCCCAGTATTTCCGTTGGGGACATACTGGCATCGATATCGACAACCGATCACTGCCGCCCATTTATGCCGCTGCCGCCGGTACGGTTGAGTTCACTGGCTTCTTGGGCGGTTATGGCAACCTCGTAATTATTAACCATGGTGGCGGATTAGTCACTTACTACGCTCACAATTCAGCTATCTATGTTTCTAAAGGTGCGTCCGTCAACCAAGGTCAAACTATCGCTAAGGTTGGATCAACCGGCCGATCGACTGGTCCTCATCTTCACTTCGAAGTTCGTCAGCAGGGCCGTCCCATTAACCCTCTCAGCATGTACTAAAAACAGCCCCGAGGGGCTGTTTTAATTTTTATTTCGGCCGTTGCAGTTAATGCATTTTTGGCTTTGTTTGTGTCCTGCGCTAGTTGTTAGGCTACCTCTATCACTCCAATTAAACCTCATCTTCCGTCCCTCGCCATCTCCTGCGCTTACTCCACCACCATCGCCTACGGCGATAACTATTCGGCCACACCAGTACTGCTATAGCCGCCCCCAATAATCCAATATTCCTAGCCAGCACACCATCAATCCCATTCAAAGAAAATATCCCTATTAAATGAAGCGTTGCCAACGCACCGGCTACTCTAGGCCAAGCCTTTATTATTAATAGAGTTCCAACGATCATATCAAAAAATCCGCCGATTCGTAACATTGTTTCGCTGTCCAACCCAAGCATTGTCTCGCGCGGCACATAACCAATCCACACCGTCGGATGACGCAAAATATCAACCCCGATAAATAAGAAAGTTAACCCTAACCCTACTCGTAAAAACAAATAGGGCCATCCGTATCGTCCGTATTTCATAACTTAATTATATCACGGTCTGCCCGAAATTTGTTTACCTGCCCATCTAGTCTCCCCTCTCATCACCTCTCAGCTCCGCCTAAACACTCCGCCATTTATTATTGACTTCGTGCTAAAAACACTGTACTCTTTTCTGTTCAGTACCTTACCAATCCACCTCTTATTCGAGAAAGGCCTACCATGCCAGACCAAGAATTGTTCCGCGCTGTTTTCCTGCGTCACGGTCATACCGAATATACTGACATACCGCCTGACATCACTTTTCAAGGCAAGGCCGCTCTCTATCGCAGCTCATATCCTATCCAAAATTTTTCTGCCGGGTATCCCATCCATTTGTACACCTCTCCTAAAGTACGAGCCGTCGGGTCAGGACAATACATAAATACCTTTTTAATGGGAACAAAACTGGGAGAAGAACCGGCCTTAGCTGCAGTCCAGCAGTATCAGCCAGAGCGCGCTCAACGCATTTTCGCTGGGTATCGTTCACTCACTGACCCCTTGGCTATTGAAAAAGCTTACTGGAAGGCAGCGGAATTTGATGATCCTGAAATCTTTGAGACACGCGCGCATGTTCGAGCACGTATCTTTCAGCTCCTTACGGCATTGATGAACCGGCACATCAACTCAGCGCAGCCGATTTGCTATGTATTAGTCTCCCACGTGGAAACCCTTTGCCATCTGATCGATCGCCCATTCTCTTGCGACTTTTCTGTTACTGACCCTGTAAAATGTGCTGAGCCAATTTACATAGTCGCTCTGCGTCAACGGGAATCGCCTCATCTAATGATTAATTTTCGTGGCGAACGCACCACTATTCCCTACAACATGCAAAACCCTCACAATCCTTACTGATTTTAACCAAGCCCTGCTATTATCAATGCCGGGCTTTTTTCTTCTTTAGTAGCCCCGCTGTCGACTAATGAATATTCGTATCCTTATCAAACCAGCGCTGTTTAATCCTGTTTCCCACCTTCCATGCTATCAGCAGACCAACTCCCCAGGTGGCGATCCATAATAATATTACCGGTAAGGCAAACACGAACTTTATAATTTGGTCGGCGTACGCAGCTAAGGACTTCAGCATGTCTCTAAATGCCTGACGTATTACCACCAACGGCCGCCAGTGTATCCCAAACACTTCAATGTCCCCTTCGGCTGTCAGATTGACCACTATTGATGACATCTCCACCTCAGCCTTTAATAACTTCAGCTGAGCTTCTAGTTGTTCAATTCTACCCCTCACGTCGCTTAGTCGTTGCGTAACATTCAAAACGTCTTCAATCTTCACTGCCCTTTCCATGATACTCAAGTACTGCACTTCTTCTGCTCGCATATTCTTTAAGCGGGCTTCAATATCCACGTATTGTGCTGTCACGTCCTGTGTATTTACTACTTCATTCTCGGTATTGATCGCCAAAGCTTTCAGGCTATCCATCGTTTCCCGGAATTTATTTGCCGGCACTCGGATAATGACCGACCCGCTCTTTTGGCCATCTACCACTTCATAAATCTGCAAACTCTCCACGAAACCGCCCGCCTGCTGGGCCAGCGCTTGTGCTTGCGTAGCCGCCTCCTCTGCCTTATTAACCACTAGATCAAGCGTACCGGATTGCACGACTTTCCGGGCATCGGCCGTCGGTACCTCACTCAAACTCTCCGGGACACCAGCGGCATCATATGCCAGTGGTGCTGTCAAACTATTACCCGCTGCCCCCGGCATAGCCGCACTTCCCTTCCTGGCGACAGCTGGCACCTCTGCGCTGCCCACCATGTCTTCCTGGAAGCTTTGGGACTGCATAAACGGAATTACCGGCGGGTTACTTGTTTTATATAAATACCACCCTACCGCTATTACCAGTATTATCCCCGTAATAATGATTTTTTTATTTTGTTGCCAATTTACCATATACAAAGATTTAAAATTTAACCTTATTTCCATAATATACCTAACCCTGTGTCCATCACACGCTCTTCCTGGCTAACCTGGGTAATCCTCCGATTATGTACTTTTTAACTTTTTATTGCCAAGTGTTATGATTAATATATTCCCATCCATGAAGAACCCAAGTCAAAAGTCTCCTCTATTGCTGGCCTTAATCATTATCACTCTGGCATTGTTAGTGCTGGTGCTAGTATTGATTCGTTCTCAAAGGCTTGCCGCCCCGCAGCCGATCATGGGTGAAGGCGTTATTGAGGAAACACAAGAACCTGTACCGGGACAGCTCAGCAGTGCCTGCCAAACCGAACTCCGTCAAATAAAAAGGTCTGATCCCGCGGAGCTTGTGACTTTGTATGAAGAATTGGTCGAGCAGCAGCTCATGCCCGAGATTGTGTCGGGCAGCTGTGACTTTGGTCCCGAGAGTGTTTATCAAGCATGTTTAAAAAGAGAAGAAATCCATCGCCAGAAATTAGTTTGCATGCAAGAGCTAATCGCGAAATTGGGCATAACTAAACAAGAATTGTTAACTACTCAAGCCTTCTAGAACAGCATCGCTAGGACGGGTTTAGAGCTTCATCATGGGTGACTGCGCAGTGGCTTCTTTTTCGTTCACCCTCTCCGGCACCCGATCCTATAAACCTCAGGGATTGCAGTTATCCTCACCAAGATATTCCCTTCGATCGATATCAGCGTCAATTTCGGTATCTTTTTTATATACCCTGGAAAAGAATATCCACGCCGCCGGGGGTAGACTTAGGTCTTGGACTCGGCGGTATTGCCTTTATCACATTATTCTCCTCCCCCGGTGTGGGTGGCATTAGCTGGTACACTTCTTGCCAGTGATCGTAATACTTTCCTTCCCTTAACGGCTGCAAATTTACCGCCCCTGTAGACATGTTGGCCGGTACATCAGTATAAGAACCTTGCCCTCCAAAAATTGATAGATCTAATTCGCGACTTAATAATGGTTTCATTTCATTAGCTATCGGCAGAAATAAACGGCTCAAGTCAACAGTTAGTTTTCGCAGATCACTGCCGTAAAATACAACAATCTCATTTGGGGCCATCGTCATCGCGGGCAGGGGTATTCGATTAATCTCCACATCTTTTAACACTATCGTGTTGTTGCTGATGTTTTTTAATTCAACGTATGACTGGTCGGGATTATCTGTATCCGCATACCACTCATTAATAATTAGCTTTGTCATCGCCAGCCTATATGTATTTTCACTCCACGTCATTGTTTTCTGCTGCTCCTGCAGCGTGCGACGTTGGCATTCCGCATAAGGTGTTAAACCAAGCGCCGTGTAAAATGGCACCTGCTTATCTTCTTCTGTTATTAGGCTTTCGCACGACATGCCTTCTTGGTTCAATAGACCAGGATTTCTGCCCATACAATCCTTCTCTCCCTTACACACGGCAATATCCCCAAGCAGTAACGCCAAGTCAGCCCGGCAAACATCCACCATCTCGGTGGTTTTTTCACAAAACAAAGGTTCCTCATAGATTATTGCTCCGACATACCAGCAAGAACTCGCTGCTTTGCTGCCCAAAATTCCTTGGCCTAACGACGCCCACTTTACTTTTTGGCAAACCGCACCCCACTGATCAATTGTCAATTTTTCCGCTGCTCGATGAAGGGACTCTATCTCTCGGTCACCTTGGGGAAACTGTTCGGTTCTAACAAACCGCGGGGAAAGGCGTGTGCCATACTGCTCGGGTGCTTCCTTCCAGCCCTTACCAATTACCCTCGTTTCTTTACCGCGTAGAAATTCTTTGTCTAGGGGTATGTCAGACAAGATCCATTGGGTGAAAAGGACGTGCGCGATCAATGTTGCCGCGACGATCCCGCCTAAAATTGCTAGTAATGTCAGCGTTTTGTCAGAAGCCTTCTTAGTAATTAACCGCAAGCCGGTTAAAAAAACTAGTACAACCGGCATGTAGAGCAAAACAAACGCAAAAGGCGCTGTATACGATTCATCAAGCGGACTATAGAAAAATCCTCCAGCCGGTTTACCGATCTCAACCACCCACGCAAAAATCGCTCCACCTACAATAAATAGTAAAATGCTAGCCAGTATCTTCCTTAAACGTCGGCCGCTTGTCGCCACATTCACCTTCGCCACCAGTACTAGCCAGCCGATTACCCCCGCCACGATCAATACGTGCTTCATTAACCACAGGGGCACACTGCGAACATAAGGATATTGATAATATCCCAAACCCGAATAAATAAAGACCTCATAAAGCATCACTGCTCCTAGAATCACCCAAACCAACCTAAAGAACCTCTGGTTTTTATTATTAGTTGTCCCCCACTTCATCAAATCCTGCATCATCAATAATCAATTAATTCCTTTGTTGCTAATGATAGCATAAAAAATTGTCTTCTGTGCACAAAAAAAGTAAAATCACGGACAAGTCAAAATGATCATTCGAACAAACCAAACTTATAAAAGTTGCCCGCCAACTGAAGTCACTTTGTGGGATAGGAGCAGCTAGCATTAGCGAACGATGAGAAAATGGATACCTTTCTTCCTTCATATATTGAGCTCCTTCGTGGACAGGGTTCGGACTTATTTCCAGTAGGACTTTCGCATACCACTCCACATATTCAGTTGTAGAATCCCGTTACAACACAAATGTTGTCGCCGGATTCCGCCACTGATTGACCACGAATCGTTGCAACGGCGACAATTTCTGCTGGTAGATGGTTTTGCCGGCAGCGTGGGCGGCTTGGGTGAGCACGCTCCAAGCCAACATTGCCAGGCAAATATGATTACGCTGAGAGCGGTTAATTCTGGCCTGACACTTTTCAATACCGGTCAGCTGTTTCTCCTCGCGATGAAGCTGCTCAATCTTCCACCTGGTGGCGCTCGCTTGTTGAGCATCAGCCAGGGAGTTTTGAGTTAGGTTGTTGGTAACGATGTATTCCGTCCGGTTGGTAGAGACCATGATGCGGAACAGCATCAGCTTGAAAGAGCCGGGAAAACCTTTGACTTTGACCAACTTGCCATGTTCAAGCTCATGTTCTGACCACTTGAGCTCACTGACGTTGTTGTATGGTCTAATGCCGCCACTATCGTCAACCAGGCGGTTGCTCTTGAGGGGACAGAAGAAAGTTTTGCCGAGATCGTGGATCAGCAGCATGGTTTTAGTCGTGGCTGGAAAATACGGGTAGGTTTAGTTTCGTAATTCACAGCTTAATTAATTAACCAGCTTATTGCTCAACCGCAATAATAAACCATTAGCATCACTTTTTAATATTTTTACCACTTTTGTAGTTTTTCCGACTTCCTCCCAATCGCTTCAACCCTGTCCTCCAAGTCAGTATAAGTTAGACTATAGTTACGTATTCTCTCAAAATTCTCTGGCATGAAAACTACCGTACACTCATCCTCTTCTCAATTCGCGACACCCGTTTTTCTAGTAAATCAAATTCATCCCGGCTGACTTGATCACGGCGGATCAGACGCACTTCTGTTTTAATGACATCAACGCTCGTCTCAATTTTTTCCAGCCTGGTTTCTGTTCCATGTTGTGACGCTTCAATTTTCTGCAGTTTGTTTTCGGTTCCTTGTTGCAATGCTTCAATTTGTTGCACCTTATCAATTACTAATTGCAAGGCTTCGCCAAAAGCACGGAAGTTATCCCTTATATCTTCCAATACAACCGTGTACTCGTCTCGTTTTTTCGTTGTTTTACTTCGCTTCATACGCGTCAATTATAGGACCAGGTAATAGACTGCGCAACATTAATCTAGCCACTTTTTCTCCACTAAAAATTTCTTCGCTAAAACTTAACAGAAGATAAACTACTGCACCTAAAGATTGGCTTGCTCTTCGAAGCTCCGCGCGTAGCGAGGAACGAAAAAGGGAGCTCCTTCTTAAGTGACGTCCGAACTGCGGTTATGAATATGCAGGCGACTTTCTTTGTGCCTGATTTTAGCAAATAGAGGAAATATTGTTCCCAATGGTTTACTTTGATTTCCCAACGTGTCTGTAATAATGTTAAAAAATGCGAGAAAGATTCAATCCATCTAACTACGGAAATCCCGAGGAAAATGAAGTTAACCTCCCTCAAGATCAACTGTCTGATTTCATTATCGATATTGAAAATGCGAACGACAACGCTAATGTATGGGAACGGATAGGAGAGAATGGTAATGACGATTTTGAGGCTCTTAGCTCAGTGAGTAAAAAAATGGAAGCACTTTCTGAAAAATATACTGATTTTCTGGCAAAGACTGGATTAGAACTCGATTTAAGGGAAACTCTATTTGTGCCCCTACCAGAGGAAGAAAGGGAGAAAGATACCAGCAAGCACATAATTCTTAATATAGTAGACAGTGAAAAATTCATTGGGTTGTTAAAGGGATTTGAGGATTCTGCACTAGATAAAAACAGGATAGAAGGATTATCAGACGTTGCAAATATGATACGTCTCCAGATACAACGTTTTTATAAAGTGCATGAATCCGACGATGATTTTTTAGGGGTAATCCCCGTCATAAAAACAATGGCCGAAGAATTGGAAAAATTTTCCCAAGCAACGGGAAACCATCAATTACAAGTGGATGCCGAAGCCTTCGCAGCCTATTCCGAAGCTATACAGGGGAAATATCTAAGAGAGTACTTACGTCTTGAAAATTTAGAATTTGATTGGGAGTATCATGTCACCGACGAATATTATGGCCGCACACCATCACCAGAAACACATTCAGTCGAGGGTTACGAAGAAGTTATGGGTAGATTTTTGGAAACTTTAAGAGAATGCGCTAAAAATATAAACGCGCTCGAACTTGTAAAACAAAAGATTGATTGGTTTAAAAATTGTCTCACTGATGCAGAAAAAGTTTTGGAAACTAAGAAGGAAAAAAAGAAACGAGGCTATATTGCCGTGAACACTAATTTACGCAAAAAGCTTGAACAATTGGAAAAGAGTATACAATAAATAACCCTGGACTTTCGTCAGGGTTGTTTATTACGTGAGCGGGCCGCCCAGGGCAAATCGCACTTCGGGGGGAACCTCGACCTGCTGATCGAGCCTCGCTCCATCTGCTACCGCCTTTGGCTGGGTGAAATTACTTGCCCTTCGTAGCTCCGAAGAAGTGGCTTGCCCTTCGTAGCCCGTCATAGTTAAACGAACGCAAGTTTGTGAACAGCCCATGCTTCGCTCTAAAGCTATGCAGAGCCATTCTTCGTCTGAGGGTGTAGAATGGAGCGGGATACCAGAATTGAATTTAAGTGAGGTCAGACAGGAGGATTAACTACGGCGAAGGAAGCAGAGATACATTGTTGTGCTGGTTTGTATTTCCTCCGGAAAAATGTTTTATTTTATGTAGTACAATTGTGTCATGAATCCACTGTGGCGCTACCTTCTGGGGATGTTCGATATCTTTCTTTTCTTTCTTCTATCTATATTGGCTCTTATAAGCCAGTTTGGTTTTATTGTTCACGCGTTGGTCGGAGTTATTTATTTAATCATAGGATCAATCATTTTGGCAGGAAGGATTCCGCGTAGATTGTTCTGGTTCGTTGTCTTTCCTCTAAGCATCCTAGCGGTAATTACGGCACTGCCAACGGCTTCTTCAAAAATTCCTGATACTTTCAGGACTCCACTCTACGTACAACTTGTTATAAATAGCCTAACCTTATTACTCCCCTTTTTGTGCAATTGGGCATATTTAAAAAAGGCGATGCTGCATTTTCCTAATCAAAATATCTGAAAGATAGCCGAAGATGCCAGCACAAGCATACACAGAATAATTTCGTGGAGCGGGTAACGGGAGTCGAACCCGTGTTCACAGATTGGAAATCTGTTGTAATAGCCATTATACGATACCCGCTTGTACGTACTGTTTAAACAATTTGCAGCATGCCGTCAACTGTTTCAAATGTAACGATCCGCAATCATTATTGTTGATAAAATAACATTTCTGTCCTCGCCCTACATAGCTCCGCCATCCGCCAACTGGCGGAGGCGGAAGCAACGGCTTAGTTCTTGAGCATTCCTTATTACCCAATCTTCCTTATTTAGTTAAATCAGTTTCAAATTTCGTCAGTTTAGAATTTCGAATTTATTTAGAATTTCTCCAGTTTAGGATTTAGGATTTCTAAACTTTAACATTTGGATTTTGTCCGTGATTGGTTATTATTTGAGCCTTGAAAATTGACCTTTGAAAATTAATAATCACCAGCTCCCTCCTCCCCCGCCTCCAAACCCTCCTCCCGATCCCCCGCCGGAAAAGCCGCTGCCCCCACCTGATGCGGAAGATGGTCTGCTCGTGAGCGTGCTTTGCGCCGTCGTTGAAAAATCACCCAAACTGGAGGCTAATATCGCCGCATTAAAATGTGTACCCGCCAGACCTTCGTACCAGCTGGGCGATTGCTTATAAATATCGGCAAACTGTTTCGCCCATTCCTTCTCCACGCCCAGCATCATGGCGAAGGGCAATAGTCTATCGAACAGCTCCGGATTTTTCTCCGGCGCGTTATGGAATTTTATCCTTTCCTTCTCTGCAATAGAGATGTAGCGCTTCAATCCTAAAATATATTCCTTAGTTAATACCCCTTTGATAGTTTTAACTGGCATCAGCAATCCAAAAATCACTATTACCAAACCAGATATTATTGCACTGACGACACCGATCGATCCCAGCAATGATGCGCTCAAAAAGCTAACTCCCCCGCCCAGCACAATACCTATCAATATATAAATTGCCCGGACTGTGTTCGGATTACGGGGGAAATAACCCAGCTCCACCACCGATTCATATGTCACTTTTTTTACCTTCTCCCAATCCTTATAAAACTTATTTTTTAAGTCAGAAACTTTTACCCGCTCCTTATTTTCCCCGAATAAACTTTTATATAACTCCTTCTCCGGTGAAGTCAAAAGCCTATCTGCTTCTTTCACCTTGATTAACTCATAATCAATATTCTTGCCGAACAATTTGTCTACTTCTATTCGCCTGATCTTTAAATATCCATTCACTGCCATATGGACAATATCAGCGGTTAGGTCTGTCTGATCGGTTCGTTCATCTAGAATTGTTCCTGCCTGGGCCGGTGAAAGACCTTCTGGCGGATCATATTGCGCCGGGATAGCCCCGCGCCCTTTCGGATCACGGCCGTATTTACGCCAAATCGAGTACAAAATTCCCAGCGAAATAAAGGGCAGAACAACTATCCAATTATCACGTGTTACTTTAACCATCTTATCCGCCCAGGTCGGTGCAATTATCAACCCTTTTGGCACACCTACGACTATCGTCAATCCCTCTCCTTGGCTAAGACTATCCTGCGAAAATAAAGCCTCGCCCGACCTAACGTTATCCTCCGCATAAAATAAATCGTTACACGATGCAGTGGAGCCTACCGTTCCGGCAAAGCACGCCAGCCGCAGATTATCCTGGCTCACCTCGGCTGGTAATTTGATGCGGGCTATTATGTTTTGCATCGGTACCACCCAGCCGTTGCCTGTGACGTTCCAGTACAACTCGTCATGGCTTTCAAAAAAGTTCATCGCTCCTGCCACCTTGTAGTTTATGGTGTAAGTATTCACTCCCGTTACATAAGCGTCGGGATCGCCGATCTTGATTACCAGATTTCCTCCAGCCCGGGACACCTCGAATGGCACATAATCCTGTTCGTCACCAATCGTTACATCAAGATCAGATATATCCAACGAATAATTTCCTCCCCTCGCCTGGTATTTATATGGAATCTCCCGGTAAATTCCGTGTCTTTCGTCAGTGCCAAAGTCATACCGGATCGTTTCTTCCACATCAATCGTCGCATCTTCATTAATCGCTATATTAACTGTAAAATTATCAATCTTCTCACTCGCAAAAACTTCTTTACTGTTTACAGCGCCGAGGTATAAAATTCCTAAAAACAACAATAAGGCAACGTATTTGGAAATTGGGGCTTGGGCATTCATTGGTTATTGGTCATTGAGCATTGGTCATTTAGTTCTCCATCCACACGCCTTGGCCACACACGCACACTCAAACTTTATTTCGCTTGGAAAATCCTCACTATATTCACAGGTCGTTCCCATCCCCTCTTCATTTCCGCATACTTCTCCCGAGCATCCACCAACATAACAGTCGCTGTCTTTCACGCATATTCCCCGGCTAAACCTAGACTTACCCGAAACATAGTCCTCAGGTAGGCTTGATGGCAGCTTGGCACCGTCGTCTATTGGTAATTTGGATTTTGGCATTTGGATTTGATCAATCTTTATTCCTACTCTTTCCATCAGTCTTGGCAGCTCGCCCCATCCTCCTTCGGCCTGCACAATATAATAAAAACTACCTATCAGCACCGCTAATAAAATCAACGCCAATGCCATCGTTGAGGTCATCATAGATCAAGCGTATAATAACCATGTAAATTAACCAATTTAACTCATCCTATGAAGTATCACTACCTTTCCAAGGGATTTTCTTGGCACACGTTTTTTATTTCAGCCACGGTTATTATAACTGGGCTGCTTTTATATCAGCCGGTTAGCGCCAGCTATTCGCAATTAACCAATTATTACGACTGGGGACCTTATTATAACAACCTTCCTACAGCCATTCCTGGCGCTGGAAAAGTTTTACAAGCGACCACTACTGCCGAGGAAGTAAATCCAGACCTGGTCATCACCGGCTGGATCGAAGCATATCCCAACCCCGACGCGCCCACCCAAACGCAGTATTTCATCGGCGTTGAAGGACAAGGATTAGTGGAAATAGGACCGGATCAAATCCCTACTGGTCTAGACATTAGCCAGCTCGTCGGTCAATACACCGCTTTGGGTACTGTCGAAGACGAGCGGATTCTAGCCCCCGTCCCTCCTCCAACCGACGCTGCCTTACAGCAAAAAGCCTCCGACTCTTCCGCTGACGTTCAGCCCCCCCCTTTGCCATCTCCAGGCACCAGTCGTGGTTTTCTTCATAGTCTGGAAATTTTCGGTGAGAACATATGGGACGGCTCTCTCAATCTCATTACTCCCGGTCGGGCACCGGAACGTACTTATCGCCGGGTTACCGAACGCGCCGCTGAAGCCCAACAATTAATCCAGGACCAGCACCCTGCTGCTAATGCGGCGGTGCAGCGCGTGGAGGATACACTGCATGAACTATTTGACCGCGACCTAGATGAGGAAGTCACCCGCCAGTTTGAAGAACAAATCGCCGGCCTGCAGATCACTATCGATCAAAACAGCGCCACTATTCCAGAAGACGCCGAAACTGATTTTAACGCCTTAAGCCAAGCCGCAGCCAGCGGCGTCGATCAAGCCGCCGACAAACTTGATAAACCAGCCGTTACTGCCGGTGTCGTACAGGGCTTGCAATCCCTCAAAAGCATCGGTGTGCTGCAGCAGGAACAGGCCGACCACATTTACAGCCTAGACACCCGGCAAGCTGTTCGAGATGTTTTTGAAGAGTTTGCGGCCAATGGCTATATCACTCCAGCCGATATCAAAGGCGCCCTTGATGAAACAGCCGCCACTATTTATCCGCAGCAAATCAGATCCATTATTGAATTAGACAAAGTTAATTCGCTTAGCCGCTTTGAAGGGGTCAGGCCAGATGATGCCACATTAGCCAAACTAGAATCATTCAGCGCTACCTTTGTCCCTGGTGTCACCATGGTCCCTCCTGACTTGCTGCCCTATTGGGTTGCCACCGTCAATCTAGACCGTCTGCAACAAACCATGCGGCCTGATTACATTCCGCCCGAAACATTAAGCGCTATGGAGCAACATCGTCCCAATGCGTTCGCGAAGTATAAAGAATTAGAATATCGTTTTAAGCCTTCGCCTAATGACATTGCTGCGCTTGAGCAATACAAAGCCCAACTGCGCGACCAATTCAAGGACGATGCCACGGCCTTAGCCAATATCGATAACTACTTACCACCGCAAATGCAGCGCATTGCCGGTTTTCACGAACGATTCGGCTTAAAAGATCCTGAAGGCTGGCAAAAGCCTGAAGGCCTAAAGGAACTGCCGTTCGCTGGCCCGGGGGGACTTCGGGACATTAATGCCATTGAAAAATATTGCAGTTCCAATGATTGCAGTAACTATACTTCACCCAGCGGTTATGCTCTCAAGCCACCCGTCAACGTGGGCTTTAAACCCGAAGAAAAGGGACGGCCGCCAGTTTTTCCAGGTATGACTTCCTTCCGTCCGCCGGTGCCTGTGTATAATATTTTGCCCCAGACACCCGCCCAGTATGTTGGGCACAACGGTTGTACCAACCCTGCCGACTGCTTAAAAGCCTTCCGCGAAATCCCACCCGCCGAAAGGGCTAGCAACTTCTTTCTCTTCCAAGCACCACCGCCAGGACTGGCGGTTGAGCGTCGCTTTGATCCTGCCAAGATGACTGGTGAAGAGAAAAAAGAATATGAAGCAGCCCTGCAGCGCGGTGAGATAAATTCTGACGGCACCCCCAAAATATTCCAAGGTAATGCTGTACCGGTAAATCCTCAAGGACAGCCTGTGCCCGGTCCCGGCGCCATGTATAATCCAGACGGTTCTTTTAACACGAATTTCCGTGCCTCGTCTTATATACCCAATCAAAATAATTACAGTACAGGACAACCTGGCGCTTACATGCCGGGAGCCCCGTACCGCCCCGATGGCGCTATGGATTCCGGTTATCGTCCCCCATCATCCACCGGTGGTGTTTATAATCCTGGCGTCTACCAGTCCATGCCGACTCAAAATTCGTCAGGACCGTATTACCCTTCCTACACACAACCCATGAACCAGCCCCCACCTAACAGCGGCACTGGATCTTATTACACCCCCCCGACCAACGAAGCACCCGGTGGAGACGTATATAATCCCCCGCCAGCTGGCCAACAAGCCCCACCCCCTCCCGATAATGGTGGTAATTTTGCCCCGCCACCGAATGATGGTGAAGGCAATCCACCTCCCCCGCCTGCTGATAGTGGTGAAGGTGATGGCGGTGGTGGTGATTTCGCCCCACCCCCTGGTGGTGACGGTGGTGGCGGTGAACCTGCTCCAGCGCCTGACGGCGGCGGTGATGGCGGTTATGCTCCACCTCCTACATAATCAATTCTCATTAATAAATAATCCCCGGCATCCAGCCGGGGATTTGCCTTTCCCTTTTTTCTTATTCCCATCTTAATGCACCAGGTAAACAAAGATTAGATCCCGGTGGGTAAAGATGGGGTCACGCTTTCAAGCAGTGCTTGCACTTCGAAGCTCGAAGCGTAAGCGAAAAGAGAAGTCACTAGCCAACCAGGGTCAACGCATCTAATTTAGCCTCTATAGAGCAGACAGGATTTTTTGCAGGACTCTGGAGAATGAAGTAATTGTTCTTCAAAACGATGAGCTGTTTTTTATCTTCACTTAGTTAAGTCAAATTAAGATGCGTTGTCCCTGACTAGCCAACACTTCGCCCCATCGGGCTTCGCAGGGCATTTCTTCGTATCTGGTCTGCCGAATTAATGTTTGCTCTCCAAAAAAAGTGCTTGCACTTCGAAGCTCGAAGCAATAGTGAAGAGCGAAGAAGTGTCGGGGTGCCGAGATTTGAACTCGGACTAAATCCTCCCAAAGGACTCGTGCTACCGTTACACTACACCCCGCGCTGCACCTGCGTTGCAGAAATTTACCAGAAATAACAAACTTTTACAAACTGGATAAACAAAGTATCGCAGATCAGTGCTAATGTAAATAAGTTTGGTCGGTTTACTATTTTACGTTTTGATTTTTTCGCTTTTCGTTTATTTCACGCTTTCCTTTAATGTCTTGCCAGCTCGAAACTTAGCCACACGAACCGTCGGTATCTCCATCGGTTGCAATGATCTCGGGTCTACCCCTTTTCTGCCTTTCCTGTCTTTAACCTCGAATGCACCAAAACCAGTTAAATTTACCTTCTCCCCCATCGACAAAATCTCTATAATTTGTTCCAACAAAGCATTCACCACTTCTTCCACATCTTTGTGTGTTAAGCGGGTTCTGTTAGTTACCTTCTCAATTAGGTCGTCTTTATTTACCATCTAACCTCACCTCCTCATATAAATAGCTCAAATAAGCTATTATCTGTCTGTATCATTCATTATTTTCCTAATCTGCGCAATACGACTTGTCTGGCCAGTTTTCGGATCGATATCAAGTAGCAACGCGCCAATCTCATACACCCCCTCATCTAGGTATGTGAAGCGCTCTTTTGTTTGGTTCAGGAATGTCTTCAAGGGCCCGGCTTTATCTGCCCCAATAATCGAATTATGATTTCCTACCATCCCTACATCTGTAATGTAACCAGTGCCAGCCGCTAATATTTGCTCGTCTGCAGTGGGAACGTGGGTATGGCTGCCCCACACCGCTGACACTCGTCCGTCTGCATACCATCCAAATCCGCGCGCTTCAGAAGTAGCTTCCGCGTGAAAATCAATCAACACAATATTGGCTCGCTTTATGTCTGGTAAAACCAATAATTCGTCCAGCGCATGGAAAGGATTCTTAGGATGATTCTTGAAAAAGACTTGACCTTGCAGATTAATAACTGCTACCTCAAAAGCTCCCAGCGTAAAAAGATAATAAC
Source organism: Candidatus Andersenbacteria bacterium RIFCSPHIGHO2_02_FULL_46_16 (assembly GCA_001817065.1). Lineage (GTDB taxonomy): Bacteria > Patescibacteriota > Andersenbacteria > UBA10190 > UBA10190 > UBA10190. Next base: position 21,305 of record MHHQ01000005.1, on the reverse strand, counting down.
CGCTGCCTGGCACTTGTCCCGGGTAATTGGCCGGTCGCACAATCGGTAATTTCTTATTCTCTAACAAAGGTATGCTCGCTTCATTGTCCCACGCATGGTCGCCTAATGTATAAACATTCGCCTGCCATTTTTTCGCCTCTAACCAAGTCTCCGGAGAAAAACCGGCTCCGTGCGCAATATTTTCGATATTTATTATCACAGCGTCAGGTTGGAACTCATCGCGCAGTAACGGGAGGGTGTAATTCAAAGCTTCTCTCCCCGGCCGACCCACCACGTCACCAAACACTAAAAAGCGTAGTGTGTTTGCCGGTTTATCCTTCACTGCTGCCTTAGGCATATTATTTTTCTTTCTGTTAATTAAGCTTTATTTATGGCGCGACCACTCGCCACTGGCCATCACTCTCTACTAAATGACCGACTACTTCAAACCCGGCTGCTAGTTTATGGCCTCCCCCGCCGAATTTCTTGGCTATGGCGCTCACATCAACGCCCTTATGCGGCTCAGATCTTAAACTGCCTTTAATCTTTCCCTTTTCATATTCTGTTAACAATAAGGCAAACTTTGTTTCCGGCAGTGTGTTCAGCATATTAACTACCCCTGATAAATCATCCAGCGTTGCACCGCATTCCGCCAGATCATCTGCGGTAATTATTGAAACAGTAGCGCCAGTCTTCTCATTCATCATTATGCGCGACAAAGCCCTCCCCCATATCTTTAGTCCCGGCAACTCTTTCTTCTGGTAAGTTTCGTGAGCAATATGGGAAAGCCTTGCCCCTTTACCCATCAATGCTGCGGCTAATTTCAAAATCTCCGGTGAGGTTGAATCATGCATAAAGGAACCGGTGTCCGTAAATATCCCCGTTAACAAACATGTGGCTACGTCCTTCGTAATCGGTGTATTTGTTTTATTAAAAAATTCTGTCAGGATATGCGCCGTGGCCGCTGCCTCAGGCACAATTAAATTCAGCTTGCATTGATAAGCATCGTGTACGTGATGATCGATACAAATAGTCAGCGGATGAGATTCAATCAAGCCGTCCAGGCGCACTCTCTCCGTGGTTGTTGAATCCAGTAGCACCACCACGTCAAATAGGCTCGGATCAGGCGGTACCCCATACACCACCTGCTCAATCCCGGGTAGAAACTTAAACATCTCTGGTGCTGGATCAGGAGCAAATACTGCCACTTCCTTCCCCTGCAACCGTAAAACATGCATTAGCGCCAAGGCTGAACCTAACGCATCCCCATCCGGATGTTCGTGAGTGCCAATTAAAACACTCCTGGCCATTTTTAGGCTCACATGAATGTCATGCACCACTAGGTCCAAATTTCCCAGCAAGCCAGACTGCCCCTCCCAGTCTTCTCGTCGTTTAACTAAGTTCGTCCAGCTTGCGCTGAATCTTTTCTGCGTGTTCTGCTCCATGGTCAATTAATAATTTAATTCTTGGTAACGGGTGCATATCAAGTGCCCGGTTCAATGATCCCTGTAAATCGTACATTTGCGGTTTTATCTTTTTTTTTATTTCGACTGCCCTGCTAGATGGCAAAACTGACAGCCAAACTTGTGTCGAACGCAAATTAGGGGTTGTGTCCACATCTGTCACTGTGACCAACACACCCTCCGGCAAATCCGCCTCTGTCAGGAGAATCTCCCCAAACAGTTTCTTGATGTTGGCATTCACCTGATCCATACGATGAGAAGGTTTAGCTAACGGCAGGCCACCGATGAGTTGTGACTGGTCTAGTCTTCCTCGGCTATTCATAGCTTCATTAATGAATATTAAGTAGTTTGTCTTTTAGGCTTGTCCGCTTCCATCTGGCGTCTGACTTTCTCCTCTATGTAGATATCCAAAATATCACCTTCTTTAATCTTACCTTTTCCTTCAATCGTCAATCCGATTTGATCGCCCTGCTGCGCTGCTGTAATCGCCGTTTTCTCACGCTGCATTTCCTTGATTTCCCCCTCGCCAATCAAGCTCTCATCTTTCCCTCTCGCGGCCACGAGGGATTTTTTATTGCTCAGCGATGGACGCCGAATAATTGCCCTCGCTCCTACTTTGACTTTTCCTTGCGTGACTTCGCCCCCCACTATCTTCTTTTTTGGTGTCGAGAAAAATACTCGTAACACTTTGAGTTTACCTAAATCATTTCTCACGATATCAACCGGCAGCCGCTTTTCAATCTCTAAACGCACATCCTCCGACAAATGATAAATCACATCAAACATTTTTATCTCCACGCCCTCTTTGTCCGCCAGTTTTCGTGACATCCCGCTGACCGTGGTATTAAATGCATAAACAATGGCATCACCCGCGGCCGCAGTCAGCACGTCAGAATCGGTGACCGTACCCACGTCAGCCCTGACAATCGATAATTTTACATCCGGCGGCATCATTGCCTCCACCGTTTGAGTGATCGCTTCTAATGATCCGTGCGCATCTGCAATTATCACTAAGGCCAAGACCTGTCGCCCGTCATCCTCTCCGCTAGTCAATTTCTTTACCGGTGCCCGGCGTGAAGCTACTTTAGTTCTGGCCTCACTTGTTTCCTCCACCACCTGTACGACATCCCCTGCGCTGGGTACGTCGCTTAAACCAATTATCGTCACCGGCGTAGACGGTCCAGCGCTGCTGATGGATTTATTGCGCCAGTCCATCAGTTTTCTTACGCGCCCGGTAGTCTTGCCGGCCACCACATAATCACCGGTCTGCAAAGTACCAGTGTGGATTAAGACAGTCGCCAGTGGTCCGAGGTTCTTGTCTAAACGACTTTCAATGACCGTGCCCAGAGCCGGTCGATCCACCACAGCCTTCGGTTGGTCAATGTCAGCTGTCAGTAGCACCATCTCCAGCAACTCATCAATCCCTTTTTTCTTCAAAGCGGATACGGGCACCACTACTGTCTTACCACCCCATTCTTCGGGCTGCAGGCCTAAGTCAGACAACTCCTTCTTCACTTTTTCTAAATTGGCGCTTTCCTTATCTATCTTATTGATGGCTACTAATATCGGTACATCAGCTTCCCGGGCATGACTAACTGCTTCTTTAGTTTGTGGCTTCACGCCGTCATCAGCCGCTACCACCAAGATAGCAATGTCAGCCAGTGACGCTCCGCGCTTACGCATGAATTTGAACGTCTCGTGGCCTGGTGTGTCAACAAAAGTAATCGTGCGATCTTTATAATCCGTCTGATAGCTGCTAATCGCTTGAGTAATTCCGCCGGCTTCTCCTTTAGCCACATGGGTAGATCTAATCGCATCAAGCAGTGTGGTTTTACCGTGGTCCACGTGGCCCATAATTGTTACCACCGGCGGCCGTGCCACCTGTTCTTCCGTCTTTTCCTTCTTCAAAATTTCATCCAGTTTTTCTGGTGTTAAAAAGTCCTTCTCCAGTTCTTCCACGTCTTCCTTTGTGCTATAGCCTAAATCAGCCGCAATAATCGCTGCGGTGTCATAATCCAAATCATCGTTCAGTGTGGCCATGACCCCGTTCCGCAGCAAGATTGATAACACTTCGCCGACCGGCAATTCTAACCTTTTCGCTAACGCTTGCACCTTGATGATCGATGGCAGACCAATCTGCAGACTTTTTAATTCGGCTCTGCGTCTTTGTTCGTTCAAAAACCGTCTGACACTCGCTGCCTCTTGCTGATCTAAGTTCTTCTGTCCCTCCTCCATTCGGACATTAATTTCTTTCAGTATCCGGAAAAGCTCACTCTCCGATAGCCGCAAATCCTGCAATAAATCGACTATCTTAATGTTGTTTTTTGATCTGATCTTAAGCTTTCCCATAAGTGATTGAATATAACGCAATTAAACCATTTTGTCCAATATTAACACTTTCCGGCTGATTAAACTATCGCCAAATCATTAAATAAAGCCGAATAGTGGCGTTTTATAAAGAAATGACTGTATTACTATAGCTCAATATTTACTATGTCTTTGTAGTCTGAACTATAAAATTATAGACAACAGAAGTCTTACCCGCCTGCCCCGCCTCCCATACCACCACCTACTGATCCTCCTTCCATTCCGCCCCCTCCACCCGCTGGTGATGAAGGAGTCTCTGGACCGACAGAGGGAGAACCATCTCCAGTATCTGAAGATGGTATGTTTGGTTCATAAGTTAAGCGTTTGGGCTCACCTGGCGCTGCTTCAGGAATAGTATATTCATCACCAATGGGTTCATAAGCACCCGTTTCTGAATTAAACTTGGTGTCAATTACGTCTTCGTCTACTGCTGCATCAGGACGGGTAGTGTTAGCTGGTTGTTCGTGTTCTTGTCCCTTTCTCTTCATCATTTCTTTGAGCACTTCTTCCATTTGCTTCTGTTGCTGTGGAGTGGGACGTTTTTTCTGCTGCTCTGGTTCTCGTTCTTTATTAAATATTTTTAGCGCAGGGTCAATCACCCTTTCTTTATAATTCTGCGGCACATCATTGCTCTCCCGATACCGTTGAAGTTTGTTAATAAGCCCAACAGCTGATTTTGGATTGCCTTTACCAGCTTCAACATCCCGTTCTAGCTTTCGGGTATCTATCATCAAGATGGTCATTTCAGCCATACGCACATACTGTTTATTTTCCTCAGGCAATTCATTCCATCCCTCGCTGCCTTTTTCGCTACCATAGCGTTCTAACACCGCCTTGCATAAATCCTGCATTTTATGGAGGTGGCCTGTCTCACCTCGCGCGTAGGTATTATTAATGATGTCTGGTATATCCTCGCTAAACGGAAACTGCTCAATAAACTCTTTATATTCTGGCAGGTCAGATTTCCAGTCTTCCAACATCTGCCTCTGGTTTTGACCATCTTCATAGTCATCAACATCCCAAACACCAGCCAGCCAGTCTGCTCTCTCTGCAACTGTGGTACCAACATCCCGATCTATCGCTATTTCGTGTTTTTGTAATGGCTCAGCTTCGTTAGCCTCCCAGCTACTTGATGCAAAGCCTGCTGTTTCGGGAGTATCACGCATTATTTCCGGTTTTTATCGGGTGTCCCCAAGAAATGGAAGTACACAACGCCGGGATCATCAACGTGGCCAAGCTGCTCATAATGTCCCCGAACGGTTGTAGTGGCTGTACTAAAATGTTCTTTTTTTGCCACAGAAGGTCGCTCAATACCTAGGCTTTTCAATAAAATTCGCTGTGCTTCAGTGCTGGGCTTGTAGTTGGGAAGGACGATATGGTCTGTAAGGTCATCTTCTTTTTGAGGCTTAACAAGCTCTTTTGGTTTGAGGTATCGAAGCACATCCTCACCTTCTGTGTTAAATATCCTGCCGCCACCACTCTTAAACCGTTTATCAAAGTACCATAGGGACATCCGTGATATAGGCTTTTTTGTTTTCCGAATTTGTTTAGTTAGATTTCTGAAATAGTCAGCATCCTCGGTAAGTCCAGCATCTTCCATTTGGGCAGTAGCTGATTCTATTTTCCCTACAACCTGCTCCTTAATCCCTTCATAACCTGCTAGCGTTGCTTCAGGCGCTCGGTAGCCGATAAAAGGTTTCTGTTCGTATTTTGCCGCTTCTGAGGGTTTTTCGGATGATTCACGCTTTCCCAAAATATCAGATTCGATTTGCTTGTGGAGTTGTCCAAGCTTCTCGTCAACTGCCTGCTTCTCTGCCTTCAACTTTGGGTCCATTGCGGAGGATGGAGTACTACTTAACTGGCGCAATAAATCCATTTGTTTCTCTTGAAGATGTTTAAAATCTGAAAAGGAGGAATGATTTTCAAAGTGTTGGCGGTAATTATTAAAAGTGTTTTCTGTGTTCTGACGAAAAATATCAGGATCCCCATTAGTATCCTCAACCGGTAAAGCTTCAGGAATACTCTCGTCCACAACGTTGCCCGCCTGCTCAGGTGTTGGACGAAAAGGCATGTTGTCCGAAGCAGAGGCGCCGTCAGTATTGGACGTTTCCTCGGGGTCTTCATCGGGTGGAAACGTAAAACGATTTTCGAAGGGATTACCCATAGCAATAAATATATTGTCTTAGACTAAGTATTAACAGTCAAAACTTTTCTATTATGTGCTCGTTCAGTACCTTAATGCTCCATAACAAGACTATCGTAAAATAAACGAAGCAGCATTATGTCCACCGATGCCCAGCTACGGCGCAACGAAGGCGGAGACGGGAGGATTCGAACCTCCGAAGCCCGTTAAGACTTACCGCATTTCGAGTGCAGTGGAATAAACCAGGCTATCCGATAAATACGTTTGGGCAATGAAAGCCACGAGATGAACTCATTTCAAAAACCGGATTTTCAATAGATGCTTCATTGTTTCCAGGCATCCTTTAGTATTTTTTACTTGGAAAGTATCAAACCTAATGTTTATATAAACCCCACTATTATCTATATGGTCATCAAATACAAGCGCGTCAGTGTTGGGTAAATACATTACGTTACTTATTTTTCCATGACCAGATTATATCTCGTGTATTTTTCTCGATATTCTAATCCACGGATAATCATGTTGGGCAAATGATTAAGGACGCCTGTACTGCGCGTACCGTCACAACGCACCACCGGAATATTCTGTTCCCTTAATGCTGTTTCAATGTTTTCGATATAAATAGAATTATTTGGATCAGCTCCTGCCCTAAGGTGTTCCTCAGCAGCCCTATTAAACCTATGCTCTCTGGCTTCGTGCGAGTCATACTTTGCATCGTAGTTAAGATTATTGGGAGAGTTTTGTTCATCGTCCAGTAAGTTCTCGTAGTAAGGATCCTCTAGTAAAATACTGGCAATATTTTCTTTGGTTAGAGATTGTGAGCCGTGGCGATATAACATCCTAAATTTCAAATAAGGGTCATCTCCTTCGCGGGAAGGATTAAAAAGAATATTCACCCCTTCTAAATCTTCCGGCTTTATGAAATTAATTTCACCACAAATCGTCACACCAATGTTAGTGTTAGGAATTTTGTGTAATGGCCGATGAACCTGCTCTAAATGCCATGTTTTGGGAAAAGCATACGTATTACCTGTTTTGCTAACATACAGACCGACAGTTTCAGGAATGTGATCATCGGGCATATCAGTTTTCTCGACGGCAATGCCATGGGCTTGTAATTCTTTCTTTAACTCGCCCCAGGGCATTCTTTTGCCGGATTGATTATCAGGAGCTATTATAATGTCGGTACTTCTTTGCTGTGCAGCTACTTTGATTTGGTCTAAGCCAGCCAGTGTATCCTCAACTCTTAAATCATATTCACCAAGCATGACGGCGTCTACTTTACCCTCACTGGCCGCCTCATTAATGCGTGATAGGGCATTGTCTATCGTTTCGCAGTGGTTCAAAGAGACGATATTGAGATCCAATATTTTCTCTTTTTCAACTTTTGATTCCTGAAAAGGAGGGTGTTCCATCGACATGGTTCTATTGTACACCATGAATTTTCTAATGAGCGCATATTGAAGCCTCGCGGTCTGGCGATAACAACACTCAATATAGCTATATATTGAGGTATACCGATAAAAACATTCGCTGCGGAGACGGGAGGATTCGAACCTCCGAAGCCCGTTAAGACTTACCGCATTTCGAGTGCGGCGCATTCGTCCGCTCTGCCACGTCTCCTAATCCCCTATTTTATTATAGGGCCTTGCTGTTAAAGGTCAGCATCGTCGCTGCACCAGTATTCATCAGTTCCGGCAGCGTACCAATCTTAAAGGATTTTGTAAATATTAGCACTACATCGCACAGACCTTTTACCAACACAAAAAAGCAGATCGTCATGCCTAACTACTAGGGATTGATTCTGCTTATAAAAACCGGCGCGTATCTTGTCGCTCGCGGCCTTTTGTTTATACAGCTCAGAAAGCTTGGCACTGGCCTACTCTTGCCAGGGTATCACTCCTAACTACCATCGGCGCTGATGGGCTTAACTTCTGTGTTCGGAATGGGAACAGGTGTATCCCCATCGCTAAAGCACCAAGCTTACTGGGCTGTAAAAGAATTACCTCAAACGATCACACATCACTAGTCAAACACGCTCGTGTCTCAAAAGAAACACAAGCATTAATAAGTTTATACAACTGGACTAATTAGTATGGCTCGGCTAAACACGTTACCGTGCGTACACCTACCACCTATCAACCATGTCCTTGCGGACATAGTTCGCCCTAATGGGCGACCTGGTAATCTTCCAGGAGTCTCTTATCGAAACGTAATCTCGGAGTGGGCTTCGCGCTTAGATGCTTTCAGCGCTTATCACCAGCCCAACTTAGCTACCCAGCGATGCCCAAGAACTGGACAACTGGTACACCAGAGGTTGGTCCCTTCCGGTCCTCTCGTCACATGTTTCGCACATTTCTGTGTGTGTAGACTATATCTTCACCCCGCCATCGGCGGGGGTCGGCGTCTTATGGTGCTAGCGTGTCAGTCAAAACCTGCACACCATATCATATACCCATATAAATATGAGTATACTCAGTCGTTACGGGGTCATAACCGCGCCTTTGGCGCGGAAATCCCAATGTCCAAATCCCAAATCCCAATCAAATCTCGCCTTCAGGCGAAGCTCGCCCTAATGGGCGGCCCAATTACTTAAGATGTCCAACACGACGTCTCGTCGTCATTGGTCATTAAGAAAATGGTCATTAAATGGTCATTGGTCATTGGTGCTTGGTCATTCCAGCGCTTAGCGCTGGTTCAGACTTCCCACGATATTGCCCATGCTCATAATTATATCACTTTTAGAGAACAAATTATGAACAAGAGGGTTTCATCGTTATTAGCCGAATTTTCAACAGGGATTACTCCCTGAAGTAGCAATGCCCTTATACGGGCTTACTAGGAAGGACGCTCCTCACGTTTCCACGCCTGCGACAGATAGGGTCCAACCTGTCTTGCGCTGTTATTTCCTTCTATTACTAGAAGCATGGACTATATAATCACCCGACGATTTGTCGGGGGCCAACGTATGATAGCAATTCAAGATTTTATTCTACAAACCTTGCTATCTCTCTCACTTGTTATAAGTGGAGTAAGTCTCTACGGGGTTAATTTGCCTTCAGCTTTTAAGGCTCTTCCAACAGAAGTGCCTATATTTACTCTTCGCTTCGAATAGTTTAGTTGCCCAAACTGGTCGATCAAAAACGCCAACTCAATAAATTGAGCTGCAGTTTTGATAGACTGCTTCTTGCGAAGAATTTTTAGCATAAGCTTTGCTTGACGCTTTTTGAGATACAAATATGGAAGAGTTGCTTTAATCAGTGATTTGATAGACTCGACATCACCGATTGTGTACTCAACAATATTGTCTTTTCTGTCTCTTAAATAACCTGCACCAGTTATGCGTTGTAGGTATTCAAGGACTCTTCTTTCCTTCTTTGACTGAAAGAAAACAATATTCGGGGCAACTTGATAAAAGTAATGATATGTCTTATTCGGTTTCAACCGAACATAGATACTACCATCACCATCAAGAAACCCAGCTATATATGCTCTCTGAGCGATTGACAGTTTATGCATAAAGCTCTATTAGCAAACCAACTTCCCTCGATATTATCCTAACACACGACAGGTTAAGTGCATATTATTAGGATTTCATCGATATTAGTTAGCTTTTTCCAAGTTGATTGCTCAACTAGGCCGCCGCGGTCAGCTTGACCGTACGGTTTGAACCCAGCTCACGTACCTCTTTAATTGGCGAACAGCCAAACCCTTGGGACCTGCTTCAGCCCCAGGATGAGATGAGCCGACATCGTTTTGTGTTAGCTTACTGTTACCAGTAAGAACAGACTATTCCTTCATCGCCGACACTAATAATTAGTGTGGCGCGTCAGCGTATTATTGTTGTTAAGATCAACAATCTTCCCTTTCGGGTCAGTCGTTACGGGGTCATCACCGCGCCTTAGGCGCGGAAATCCCAATGTCCAAATCCCAAATCCCAATCAAATCCCAATTATCAAATGTCCAAAACGACGTCTCGTCGTCATTGGTCATTAAGAAATTGGTCATTAAATGGTCATTGGTCATTGGTGTTTGGTCATTCCAGCGCTTAGCGCTGGTTCAGACTTCCCACGGCGTCGCCCATGTGCCTGCAAAAATACTAAATAAATAGCATTCAAGCGCACTCATGGGTATTCACCGTTATGAGCTGAATTTCTTATGTATATTATTTATTGACGGTTACACAACCAGGCCATGTGTTAAATCTGTATTTAACACGCACCCCGAATTAAGGTGCCAAACAGCGCCGTCTATGTGGACTATTGGGCGCTATAAGCCTGTTATCCCCGGCGTAACTTTTATCCGATAATCTTCCGCTCTACTACTAAAGAACGGTCGGTTCATTAAGCTCCACTTTCGTGACTGCGCGACATGTCCGTCTTGCAGTAAAGCCGACTTATGCCTTTACACTATCGGTCCGATTTCCATCCGGACCTAGTCGACCTTTAGGCTCCTCCGTTACAATTTGGGAGGAATCCGCCCCAGATAAACTACCCGCCAGGCACTGTCCGGGTTAGGGGTTCACCTAACGCCGTTAGATGCGTTAACTCATTAGGGTGGTATCTCACTGTCGACTCCACCTCGGCCAAAGCCAAGGCTTCAAAGTCTCCCACCTATGCTGAGCGAATGACTCAACACATCAATACCAAGCTATAGTGAAGCTGCACGGGGTCTTTCCGTCTTGCCGCAGGGTGGCGGCATCTTTACCGACATTGCAATTTCACCGGGTCCCTCGTTGAGACAGTCCCCCAGTCGTGACGCCATTCGTGCGGGTCTGAACTTCATGTTCATTACCCACTTCTTATCGAAGTGGCATAGACTATATCTTCATCCTCACTTTTAAAAGTGAGGGGCCGGCGTATTATAGAGATTTTAGTATCATATCATCCTCTCTATCAGTCCAAATCTTTAGACAAGTCGTTACGGGGTCAATCCACCGAAGTAGATGGATAACTTCCCACGGTATTGCCCGTCGCTGCCAAGCAGCTGTCAGGGTTTCACCGTTATAAGCCGGATTCGTTTCCAGCACTCACGTGCTAGAGCTGGCGAGTTCTCACCAGACACATTCTGTTACTTTTTCTACATATGCTTTTGTCAGTCACAAGTAGATGACTCCACTTAATTTCACAAATGGAGTGGCTTGTATGTTTCAAGCTCTCTATGTCGCCATAGAGTTCAGACTATATCACCCGCGCAATCACGATAGTGATTGTCGCGGCTCCGCGTATAGTCGTTGAGGATCCGTTGAACTTGCTGCAATCTCTCACGCTGCCTCTTATGGCATAACGGATATTTTGTGAGAAATAACGAGCAAGCAACTTGAAGAACTTTTTGGTGGTTTATTTCGTAATGGTACATACCATCTCCTCTCCGTCGAATATTTCCATACTGGATAAAATCTCTTAATAGCTCGATTATTTTCTGGTCTTTCATAGCTATAGCGAGAAAAGGCTGCTGGCGATCTCCACTCTTTTTAAATCCAAAAGAGCCGTCACCATCCAGCACACCAGCGAGAAAATATCCGATGATATCCTTACGGGCATGTAATCGACGATACGACTTTGAAGCTATTCCAGTTTCTTTTATAACTCTTAGTTTCATTCGTATGTCGTCCATCGCTTCAATTTTTGCCTGGTGCTCGCTTGGACCACGATGCATCTCTAGATATGTGAGTGCTTCTTGCATAAGTGCAATGCGGTCTCTTGCTAAATCACCAGCAATAATTGGATACCGATCAATGAAATCTAAAACATTTCGCACACGCTTCTTTCCACGTGCGCTAAGATTAAATCCCCCTTTAATCGGACTAATTATTCCACCACCTTGCATCACTACTAAGTTAATGGTCTCAAGCAGAGATTTATCTGCATTTGAAACAGTAATATCAACTGCAAAGTAGTAATGTCCCACCGGATTATAATTTGCGGCTTTAATGACAGAGCATGACATTTCAGCCGCGAAGAATCCGGAGTAATAGTAGTTCTCCTCGTTTAACGTTTCCTGCGGATTGTCCGGCTTCCAATTTTCATTGAAATCACTGGAAGCATTTTTACTCATACACTCATTATATCATTTACCAGACAAGGAAGAAATGAATAGATGCGTGCAGTAAGTAGCTCCAGATTCTACCGGATTTTCCCGCATACAGCGGAATTTTCCATTATTCTCCAGCACTTAAGCTGTAGTTAATGGTCCCAGTCTTCTAGGAATTTCGCTACCATAGGACGATTCACTTTTGTTACTTTCCCTTACTTACACACCAGGTGTGTAAGTAATTGGGATGAGTGGGTTATTTCTACCCACTTCCCTGTGTCGCCACAGGGGTCGGACTATATCATCCGTGAATCCAACAGGAATTCACGATTTGGCGTATAGTCTCTGAGGATTTCGACTGCGAAATAAACTAAGTATTTGTTTTGAAGTATATTTGCGCTTACGTGCTACATGGATTGTTTCTCGCAATTCAAGACTATTTTTCAATCCACTATGAGTAAAGTGGGCCTTATTTTTCATCAAATAAGCAACTTTACTAAACACCTCAAATTGTTTTCTCTTAGATGCTGAACGAAGTGAAAAACGCTCAAAAAATGGAATAACAATATTAACTATTTCATCTAGGCGACGAACATCATAATATCCCACTCCATCACCGCGGTCCCTAAGGGTACCGCAGCATAGTGTTTCTTGGAATAATCGTAAGATTGTGTGATCGCGCTGACACACATTAAATGTCAGCACAATTTTCCAACCAGTCTTAAAGTCATGATTACGATTTACAGTCGAAACATTGAAGCTTCCTTCACCGTCAGCAAAACCCGCCAGGTACCATCCGGTATCAAGGGGGATTATTTCTACAGTCGAACTTTCCTGCTGATTGCCTGCACCTAGTACATTGTTACGCATAAAGAATGTAACACGAACAATCTATTGATAACTGTTCGTATTATATCATTATTTGCGTAGTCTAGGATACTTCAGGTTTTCCAGCATATGGCCAAATTTTACAACTACTAATCTTAATAGTTATCGCCGGCGTTCACTGGCGCTTGGGTTCACCGCTTTCACGGCGAACATTAACGTTCCAGCACTGGCCAGGCGTCAGCCCCTATACATCCTCTTGCGAGTTAGCAGGGACCTGTGTTTTTGGTAAACAGTCGCCAGGGGTCGTTTGCTGTGGCCCACACACCTATTAGGCATCACATTTTCTCTTAAAGAGAAAATGTGCACAGCCACTTCGTGGCTATGCCTAGTGTATGGGCAGTCCTTATTGCGAACGTACGGACACTGTATTGCCGAGTTCCTTAACGAGGGTTATCCCGATCACCTTAGTGCGTTTACACCTACCCACCTGTGTTGGTTTGCGGTACGGACGGCTAAATAGACAATGATATGATGCTTTTCCGGGAAACGTCGTTCTCTGCAGAGGTTTGGCCTTGCGGCCGCACGCTCCCGCAGTAATTCGCTGTTGTCCCGCAGAGCGGGACGAACCTCCGGATTTGCCTAGAAGTTTCAACTACATTTACTGCGCAGGGAAAGTCATATCCCCTGGCAAATTCAGACATTCCGTCACACCCTATCAACTATCTAACCGGCGCAGGAATATCAACCTGCTGTCCATCGACTACGCCTTTCGGCCTCGCCTTAGGCCCGGCTAACCCTGGGATGATCGACATTGCCCAGGAAACCTCGGGTTTTCGGTGACAAGGGTTCTCACCTTGTTTCGTGCTACTCATGCCACCATTCTCACTTTCGTCCGCTCCACCTTACCTTACAGTAAAGCTTCAATGCCAATGTCACGCCCTTTTACGGGCGGACGGACGAAACGCTCCTCTACCACGCCGACGCTTTGCGTCGGAAATACCAATTTCCAAATCCCAAATCCCAAACAAACTTGCCTGCCGTCAGGCAGGTCCCAATTACCAAATGTCCAAAACGACTACATGTCGTCATTGGTCATTGGTGCTTGGTCATTGATTGGTCATTGGTCATTGGTGCTTGGTCATTCCCAACGCAAGGCATCAGCATCCGCGCTTTCGGTATCTATCTTGAGCCCCGTTGAATCTTCGGCGCAGCGTCGCTTGACGAGTGAGCTGTTACGCTTTCTTTAACAGATGGCTGCTTCTAAGCCAACTGCCTCGCTGTTTAAGCAACGCCACCACCTTTACCACTAAGATAGAATTTTGGGACCTTAAGCTGCGATCTGGGCTGTTTCCCTTTTGAGCGTGGAGCTTAGCCCCCACGTTCTGACTCCTGTGTTTCTGCGTCAAGCATTCGGAGTTTGCGAGGGTCTCGAGCGTAAAGCCCGAAGAGCCCTAGCAGTGCTCTACCACTCAACGTTAATACACAAGGCTAGCCCTAAAGCTATTTCGAGGAGAACCAGCTATTTCCAGGTTCGATTGGAATTTCACCTCTACCCACAAGTCATCCCACGGTATTGCACAGCCGACGGGTTCGGGCTTCCACGACCTGTTACAGTCGCTTCACCCTGCTCATAGGTAGATCACCTGGTTTCGGGTCTCGTGCACGCTACAGACATCATCACAGAAGTGATGATGTACGCATTATTCATACTCGCTTTCGCTATGCCTCCGTCCGGTATCGGACTTAAGCTTAAAGCAACGTACATCGAACTCGGTGGCTCGTTCTGCAAAAAGCACGCAGTCACCCAGCCGCGTCTCGCTACGCTCGATACGAAAAATCAAATCCAAAATCCAAATGACCAATCAAGTCCAAAAATCCAAATAACAAAAATTTATCGTAATAATTTAGTCATTGGATATCTTTCATTGAATTGACATTTGAGCTTTGAAATTTGAACTTCCGTATCGAACACAGTGAGACACGGCTAGGCTCCTACTCTTTGTAAGTATATAGTTTCAGGTCTATTTCATTCCCCTCACCGGGGTGCTTTTCACCTTTCCCTCACGGTACTAGTTCACTATCGGTCAATGGTCGTATTTAGTCTTGGGAGATACCAGTGCAAGCACTGGTACTTTTGTAGTCCTCCCGGGTTCAAACAGGATTTCACGTGTCCTGCCCTACTCAGGTCTCTTACCAACATAATGCGTGAATCTTTTGTTTACGCGACTTTTACGCTCTTTGGTGGGGCATTCCAGCCGCCTTCTACTAGACAACGCATATTATGTTCCGGATAAACCGACGTAAGAAACCTACAACCCCCAGCCGCATCTCGCTATGCTCGATACGAAAAATCCAAATGACAAAATCCCAATGACCAATCAATTCCTAAATCCAAATGACCAAAATTAATCGAAGTAATTTAGTCATTGGACATTTGTCATTGATTTGACATTTGAGCTTTGAAATTTGACATTTCGTGTTCGAACACAGTGAGACACGGCTAGGTTTGGACTGGTCCCCTTTCGCTCGCCACTACTAGGGGAATATGCACACTATCTTCGATAACCTAAAACCCAAATATCCAAATCCCAAAGCCATATAGACATTGAAATTTGAATTTTGGATTTGTTAGTTATGAAATAATGCACCTTCTTTTCTTTTCCTCTGGTTACTAAGATGTTTCAGTTCACCAGGTTAACCTCCAAACGTAAAACGTTGGATCTACCGCTATGATACGGTAGGGGTTTCCCCATTCGGACATCCCCGGATCAAAGGTTGCTCAGCACCTCCCCGAGGCTTATCGCAGCCGGCCGCGTCCTTCTTCGTCGTCCATTGCCAAGGCATCCACTATATACTCTTAACGGTGTATAAACACTTAACTAGTGCAAGCACTAGTGTTTGACTAGCGATGCATGATCGCTAATCGATTCATGCTTGCGTTCAAGCATGAAGTTCTCCCTCTTAACTATTTAGTTAAGCGGGATTGCAATGTGTGATTTCATGAACTCGTTATAGTTCATGGAAGTGCACTTTATCTAAAGTGCACTCGGTAATTCTCTTATTCCGTTGTCAAAGTCCATACCATATCAACCAAACCAATCCACCTTAACCATCTAAGTGGACGGACAACGGTAATCACATCAACCCAAAACCGCTCCAGAGGAAGCGGTTATGTGGGCTAAAGCTTCATGCTCTAGCGCACCGCTTCGTGGGTTCTTGCAGATATTTGACTCTGCATCATCGTTTACGAGTATAAGAATAACTCAAAAGCTTGTCAACCGTGATTAATCTAACGCCGTGATTAATCTAACCGCTCTCCGGCCTCTAAGCATCGTCATCGGGGCTCATGCTTTGCTCCCTCTATCAAAAACGACTCCCTACTGCTTGGAGTCGTTTTTGGCTATTATTAACCGTTATTATTTGATTCTTCCGGTTAAGTCGACTTCCATCTTCTTTAGCCACTTTGCGGCTAAGTCGCGTCCTCCTAAGCCAAAGGCTAAACCGCCAGCTAGTGCTAGCATTGCGAATAATGCTGTCACTATTGTCTGTATTAAGGTGGTCGCTACATTCAGTTGCGTTAATGCTGCCAGGATAGCGAATACTATGATGGCCCATTTGCTCACTGCTGCGATCATATGCGCGCTGCCAAATCCGGCCGCTGTAATACTTGCTACCACTGTCCGATAGACAAAGTTTGCCAGCACCACCGCGATGATCAAAATCAACGCTGCTACTACCACGTTCGGGATGTAAAGCAACACCGACGTTAAGAAGCTTGATATCTCATTCAGGCCTAGAATATCGGTTGCCGCCAGGAGCGTAACAATGATCAGGAACCATTTCACTATCTCGCCTAACAGCAACGGCACATTAATTTTCAAGCCAGCTCTTTGTACTGCACTGTTTAATCCTTTGATATTTTCAAAGGCAGCATTAATTCGTAATACTACGAGCAGCTTCTCCACAATTCGCCCGGCTGCTACGGCAATTGCCCAGCCGACAAAGAAAACGATCAATGCGGCAATCAGATTGGGTAAAAAGATCGCAAACTGCGACCACAAACCTAGCAACGAACCAAAAATTGCGTCACTGTAAGACAATGGACTCACAGTATCACTCACCCCAAGTACAGGGCCGGGTGCTTGCGCCAAGAGAGTTGTTAACATAATTTAAGCTGCTCACCTCCTCTCACAAAATACCTTATCATCTCTCTTATTATATCGTTTTTAGCTGCCCTCTGTCAAAAATATACCGCTGCCTCATCGTCGTTATCACTGTTTTTTTCGCCGCCAAAAGTATTGTCCGTTTGTCCGGTAATATCCATTTACTTGCCCGCCGTCCTTGCGTCTGTAACCACCTACCCACATCCCCTTTCGTGAATGTTTGGCCGGCTTGCCTTTAGTGTCTTGCTTTGAATATTTATTGCTTCGCTTTCTTTGTTTTCCGGAAAGCCATACACTCGCTCTTTCCATCTTCCAGGATCTTTTACGGTTTACCATATTTGAAGCTGAAGCAGGTGCCATCATCAATTTAATTATATTCTTTATTATAACCAATATTAATCAATAAAAAACCTTAGCGAAATTTCACTAAGGTGAGGTTATAGATCACGCCATGCGTCAGGGTTGGCAAGGGCAATGTCCGTCCCTAGATGGGAACCGATGTTTTCGACTATTCATCATCAACAAATGAATAGAAAATCCCGGTTGATGTCTAATTAACTGATGCTCTTGGTTGGGTAAAATATCGCGCCGCGTCTGCAATGGTTGAAGCTTTTGTCCGTTCACCCGCAGCATCGTATATCCATCATTTATTACTGGCCAATATGTCTCTGCTATCGCAATGCCTTCCTCTGGCTCGTGATAATGGTAGGAAGAACAGCCTTGCGGATGTATCTGACAAATTAGATCCACGCCAGCCAGCGGTATATTTTCCCACCATGGATACAAGCTTTCCGACTCTGGCGATGTTGATTTCCAGTCTTTCGTCATTTCCATTACATGCAGCCGTCCCTTCAGCATTCTTGGTATGACGAAAAATAAATCGTGGACTTGATTCTCAAATCGCCATTTTGACTGATAAACTTTTCTTCCCCATGCCAGATGCATGACATCAAGCAAGCTTGTCGGATCCACTGCCACAATAATTGTTTGTCTGCGTTCCACCGGAAATTCTGTGGTTATCTCCAGCTTGCTCTTGTTGTCTCCCGATATGCCAAAAACCTCGATTACAGCCATTGTCCAACTCCCCTATTCTTAATAAAAAGAACTATGTCGCACCTCGACCAACGCTCCAGCCTACCCACCTATTCTATAGACACTGTCACTTATGTTAAGAGAAACACCCCCGCATCACTATGTACCCCAAACAATCTTGTCGGACTACATGATAAACAATTGGAACTTTTTACTCAAGGGATCGACAGGGATTGCAGGAGTAGCAGACGTCTTAAATAAGTCGCTTATTCCTAAAAGCTTTACCCGAAGAGCTTTTAGGTACTTCTCGAATTGCCTCGCATTTTCGTCTGTTTCGAAAGCAGCGTATAAAACTAGCCGCACCGGACGATTGTTTTGTGTTGCCGACACTCCACCCCTATTATGTTCAGCTAGGCTCTTTTGCAGGTCGTATGTATGGCCAGCGTACAGCTTGTTATTTTCCATTCTGAGGATGTAGATGTAGTACATAAACATTATTGTAGCCCAACTTCGCCGCGCCCTTCGGGCAGGCTTCGCTGGGTACACTCCGCTTTTCTTTCTCAAAAGTCAGAATGTTTGTTATATAGTGGCCTGCCACGCGAAGCTCACTGCGTAAGCAGGGAGCGGAGTGTGGACCTGAGGAGAATCGAACTCCTATATCCCGGATGCAAACCGGGTGCTCTACCACTAAGCTACAGGCCCAGGATTTATCATCTACTAATCATCCTGGCTAAACCCAGAACAAATTATAAAATACGTAATCCCATTAGTAACTATCCCACCCTTCTTTGTCAAACTGTTAGGATTTCATCATCCGAGTTAACCCGCTGGTACCAGTGAAATATTCCGGGTAAACAAGCAATAATGAAGTCTTACTTACATTCCGATTGTCGGGAAGAAAAATCCTTGCAGCAACTTTGTCACAAACGCTTGAAATAAACCGACTCCATACATAAATCCCGCGAACATCAGCACTGACCCGACCATTTCCCAAGTCAGCCAGCTCGATCCCGGTTTATCAAAATACATACCTAAGTCCCCCAAATACTCATGCCACATTTGGCGTTTCCACAACATGGTAAAACCAATCCCAAATAAAACTAATCCAATTATGAAACTTCCGAATGTCATAACAATCTTACTCTACCATAAACAGCCAAGCGTTAGGTTATCGTCCTTGCCCCCAAAGATATCGAGCCAAGCAGCTCTTATACGTGATACTTCCGCTTGATATCATCCTCTCGTTTCTTTTCCGCCTCGTCTTTAGCCGCCTCCCCCATTGCTTTCAACTCGTCCGGGTTTTTATTTTTTAGTATCTTAGCTTCCGCCATTAAGTACTCTGCTTTATTTTTCGACGCATCATCCAGCACTTGTGCCAGCAGTGCATTCAAGACCCCGCCAATCTTCGGTCCGGGCTTCATGCCTAACTTCTCAATCAAATCATTCCCATTGATTGCCAACTGACTTGTCGTAATTGGTTCTTGCGCGGCTTTTTCCACTAAAAACTGCAAGTGACGCAAACGGTATGGCTCGGCTTTTGGCACACCAGATCCTTTCCGTTCAGCGATTCTCAATTTAATTAAATCATCAAAATGCTCCTTGCCGACCCGGCGCAGCAGTCGCCTCGCTCCGGCTTCCGTCACCTTGCCCACATCGTAATAAAACATGTGGCGTCGCACCAAATGTGTCACCTTTTCTCTACTCTCGTTTCTAAATTTTAGTCGTCGCAGAATCTGATCTGTCATTTTGGCTCCGACAACCTCATGCCCATAAAAAGTATAGTCATCATCTTTGCGGCGGCGTGTTCTGGGTTTGCCGATATCGTGCAGCAATGCGGCTAGCCGAATAGTCAGCTCGTAATCATACTTAGCCGCATATTGTAGTGATTTCAGGTTATGCTCATACACCGTTAATGTATGGTGTTTATTCTGATCAACCCCAACCCCTTCACACAATTCCGGCATAGTAAGAGCCAACAACCCGGTCTCTTCCATGAGTCTGATTCCCCGCTCCGGACTATCGCTCATAACAATCTTTACTATCTCATCCCTTATTCTTTCCTTCGCCACCATATCAATCGCCGTCGCGTAAGCCTTCAAGTCCCGCAGCGTTTCCTCTTCAATATCAAAATCAAGTTGCGCGGCTAGTCTAACCGTCCGCATCAGTCGCAAAGCATCTTCCGCAAACCGCTCGCTGGGCTTGCCGACTGCTCGAATTAATTTCGCATCCAAATCTTTCAGCCCTCCAAACGGATCGATAATGTTCATTCCCTCCACAGTCACTTTGTCTTTGTGATTATCAGCCGTATCCTTTTCTTCCGTCAAAGCTAAGGCATTAACTGTAAAATCCCGTCTGGCCAAATCCTCTTCAATCGTTTTGGCGCGGCCAATTTTATCCGGATGACGCTGATCGCTATACCCCGCTTCTGTCCGGTAAGTCGTAATCTCAATTTCTTTAACCGTTTCGTCCTCGGCGTTAGTTATAACCGTTACCGTGCCAAAGTCGTTGTTATAAAAATTTTTGGGAAATATCTTTTGAATATCCTGCGGGTTAGCATTAGTCGCTATATCCCAGTCCTTCGGCTTCTTCTTCAACAATAAATCCCGCACACTCCCGCCCACCACAAAAGCTGCAAATTGCGCTTCGCGTAATTTTCTTAGCACTCCTTGTATTTCCGGTGGTGTTGTCATATTTTCAACTGTAGCTCGGATTCGCCCATTTCTCTAGTATTCACTGCTCTTTTCACAAAGGAACGTGTTATGTATGAAAGATTTACCGAACGTGCTCAAAGAGTTATGTACTTGGCCAACCAAGAGGCTAAGCGATTACATCAAGACTTTATCGAACCTGCCCACATCCTGCTCGGAATACTTAAGCTCAATGATGGTAGTTCTTGTGCTGTGTTGCGCCGCTTAAACATTGATCCCCAAGCAGCTATCCCCGACCTGGAAAAAATACTTGCCATCGATAATCAATCGGTAACCGTCAAGTATAAAAAATTACCTCAAACCCCGCGCGCCAAAAAAGTCATTGAACGTGCCATGGAAGAAGCTAGAATCATGAATCACAACTATGTCGGTACTGAACATCTCTTGCTTAGTTTGTTGCGGGAAGAAGATGCCGTCGTCACTACGTTTCTTGCCTCGCGTCTTGGTCTTCGCCTCGACATGGTCCGCCAGGCCGTTTATGAATTCACTAGCCCAAATGTCACGCTAACCGCCGATTCCACTAAGCGTTCAGCCGCCGGACAAATCCTATTAGACCTTCTGACAGATGCTAGCGCTACCGCAGATGAAG
>MHHQ01000004.1:8130-18565 GCA_001817065.1 Candidatus Andersenbacteria bacterium RIFCSPHIGHO2_02_FULL_46_16 | reverse complement strand
AGCTTCCAAAAGCGTAACGAGAACGGCGTACTCACACTTTTTCTCGGCGCGATCTTTATCAAGTTCGCGTAAAAAGTCTTCATTTTTTTTCTTGGTTGCGGTTTCGTCGCCTTCGTTTTTCATTTCGAACATGATAGATATGATTTCGTTCCCAGCTTCATCAGTTTCGCGGTATATGTAGTCACCTTTGCTACCACTCTTTGCGTCGTTGTCTTTTTCGAAATATGCATTTTTAAATCCAGTTGCGCGAAGCTTGTTAAACTCGGTCTCGCAGTGCTGTTCGAGTGTTTCTCCTACCATTTTTGTTGAAAGCCTGACCTTCATATCTTTACGAAGAGCAATTTCTTCATCTTTCATCTTAATGATGTCGTCCCTGGTCTTGAGCTCAGTGGCGTATTTTTCATTTAACGCCGTCTCGAGTAATCGTTTCTCGGTATCTTTGCTTTTCAGCTCGCCGGCAAGTTCGTCGCGCTCTTTTTCAATTTTGTTAACCGCTTCGGTGATGGCAAGTTTTTTCTCAAGCTCTACATTATTGATTTTTGATTTCATTTCGGCTAGTTCAGATTCCTTCTTAGCGGTAAGCTCAGCAAACTCGCGGTCTTTTTTAGCCTTTATTTCAGCTAGTTCAGTCTCCTTCCTTGCAAGGTCCTTTTGTAATGTATTTGTAATTTTAGCCTCGGCGAGTTTGACAGCATTTTCTTTATCTTTTTCGGCAATATTTAATCGTTTTCGCAATTCTTCGTCAAACTGATGATCTCGAACTTGTTTAAGAATATCGGCAAAACCAGCCTCATCGACTTTAAAGGCAATTTTACAATTTGGACATATAATATCGTTCATAATTTTATTTTCCAGATTTAGTGCGATTGTGTTCCTTACACAGCATTTGGCAATTCTCTGCAACCGTTTTTCCACCATCGTGCCAAGGCGTTATATGATCAGCTTCCATCTCTGAAATATCCCATTGTTTTTTCTCTTTTCTCTGCTTTTTGCAAAATGGGCAAATACCAGATTGTCTTTCATACGCCTCACGCTTCATTTTGTCGGTAAAGGCGCGAATTGAGAGGTGTTTTTCTTGTCCCGTAAGCACGTACGGATAAATTCCGGATTTTTTAGTAACGTCTTCGTCCTGCATCAGCTCTTTGATCTTGGTTTCCAATTTAACAGCATTCAGTTTTGCATTGTTAAATTGGTTATATAGCTCGCCCCACGCAACGCTACTCATTTCCTTCCGGTAACCCGTAAATGTCTTCCTCACCCATGCAATCACATTTTGGAAATAATCCCAAAGCTCGTCAGCACTTTTGTCATGCTGGTGCTTGGCCATGTAGCCGGCCACATCACCATTGTTAATCCACAACAGCGCGGTTTCCAGATACTCTTGCCGAATTGGCGAACCGCTGACTAACGCTCCGCCGTCGTTTGCCAAATGATACGCTACACAGCCCGTTTTACTGAATTTGAGTTTTGCGTCAGAAAGCCACGGTCCGGTGTAGACGGCATTCAGCAACTCTTGTGGGGTAAGTTTTTCACCAGCCGTATTTATAACTTCAAACCATTCAATGCGCTCCTTATCAGTGCCGTCACAAAAGTAGATCATGAGCTCATAATCGAGTATCTGGTCTTTTTCTCCCTTGGTGAGATTATGGAAATAGCGGTCATGAATGGAATAGTCACCGCTCACGTACTGACAAATGCTTAATGTACGTTGTTGGCCATCAAGCAACTCGTAATTCCCCGCACTATTTTCTATCCAATATATGACATTGAGCGGAAATTGATGTTGGACAGTATGCATAACCGCATCGCGTTGCTCAGGCTTGTAGACAAATTCCCGCTGGTATTTTGGTCGAATGTCTAGCTTACCGCCGTAAGCCACTACGCCTTCTTCGGCGCTGTCTTTGTAGCCATCAAATACTTCACGCACAGAAATTTTATGTAAATCAATTTTCATATCATTTTTTGACTTTTTTATTTTTAATTAAAATTCGATTAAATATTTTCTTACCTTCAATTAAAGTAAAACATTCATAACCGATCCACCTTGCAGAATTGGCAACGCCCAATATTTTAAACTGCGCTGGGCTATATTTATCAACAAACGTAATCGGTACGCCCATTACGCCCTCATAATCCATTGGTATATCAGCTACCTTATCAACATTTATAACGTCGTAGTTATCGTATTTAGGAAATTCTTCTGGCGTATATTTCTTATATAACTCTATTTTTTCATGACGTTTTGTAGTGTCGAGGTTTGTATACCATACAATTCTACCCATACTGAAAAACTTTGTGCCGTTTTCAATTTTTATTCTTGACTCTGTTTCAATGTCATAATCATTAGGAACCTGAAACCATTTTGTACCACCATTATCGTAGCCATGCCATAATTTATTTTCTTTGATAAAACCGAAGGTTTCTTTATAGGTTACTGCATTTTGGTCGCCTAGAATCAAAAACTTCTTGTCATATTCCACTAGTTGCGCGACATACTCACGAAAGAGGGAAAACGGCGGGTTAGTTACCACTATATCCGCCTCTTTGAGCAACTTCACGCACTCCTCACTGCGAAAATCTCCGTTACCCTTAAGTGTGGTGGCTATATTAGAATCGTTTTTCAAGAGCCACCTCACATCCGTAAGCCCCACTGCGCCATCTGCATCGGTGTCCTGCACTTCATTGAGCTCGATCTTAAATGGCTCTTTGCCTTTCGATTTTAAGCCTTTAACTTCAAAGAGCGGCAACTGTCCTCCGGCAATTGGTGACTTTGCATAACTGGTGGTGATTAATTTTTTGAGACCAAGCGCATTAAAGTTAGCGGCAAAATATTTGAAAAAATTACTTTCAAAGGGATCATCACAATTACAATAAACAACCTTGCCGCGAAACTGTTCTTTGTAGTGCTTTAGTTCTTTTTCAATATCAATAAGTTGGGTATAAAACTCGTCTTTTTTTGCCTTGTTGGCTTTGTGTAAATTACTATTTAATGACTTATTTACCATAATTATTTTCCTCTTCCAATATGAGCTTGTTGTTGTATCCACGCATCTCCAGCCGCCTCAATTTCCTTATCTGTTGGCTCTCCTTCCTCCACGTGGACGCTACCGCGACCAAGCACGATCCGGTAACAACTGTTTGAGACAGCGTTGCTCATATTCAAGACCAGTATTGCTTAACTTCACCAAGCTGCTGCTGAACTTTGCTCCGCACCTTTTCTGCTTCCTCTGACAGCTTCCAGAGTTTATCCCGACCCCCTTGTAATCGCTGCAAGTAACCATTACGAAACAGTGATCCGAGTACACCACCCACAGATTGGCCATTCACAGCTTTGTCTGTTTTGGGTATTACCCCTGACGTCCGGAACGCCGGTTTCTTCATCCGCAGGATTACCGCCAGCGCCTTCTGCTGCGCTTCGGGTAAACTGTCTAATGTCTTGAGAGCACTCATCTAACATAAAGATAAACGACTATTGCACCTGGTACAAGAAGCTTATTCAAACATCGGATGTTAGAATCTATTTGAATTTAAACGCGCGTTTATTTGCCTCTTGGATAATCTTTAGAGTTGCTTGCACCGAAAGATTATCAGAAGACAACAATACCAACCGCTCGCCTAATCGCTCCAGGAGAGGAC
Organism: Candidatus Andersenbacteria bacterium RIFCSPHIGHO2_02_FULL_46_16; assembly: GCA_001817065.1. GTDB lineage: Bacteria > Patescibacteriota > Andersenbacteria > UBA10190 > UBA10190 > UBA10190. The sequence goes on along the minus strand of MHHQ01000004.1, from coordinate 14,929 downwards.
TTAAAAACTCGTCCGTCCATGAGGGCGACAATGTCAATACGCCAGAAAAATCAATTTCTAATTCTTCGTTTGACGGCAGTTCTATCAACGTCGGCTGAAACGCTTTAAATGCTTCACTGCCTAATTCGCGGGAGATCAGGGTGGTACCGAATTTTTCTAATTTTATTTTCATATTTTTATTTGATTTTGCTAAAAATTAATTTTTGCCATGCAACCGCGTACCACATTCGAGCCACGGGTAACCCGGAATAATTTCTTCGCGCCCTTGAGATATACTTCCGCATCGCCGCTGGTGAAAAACAGGTCTATCGGCTTAGTTAGTACCACTTCTCTAACCAATTTCAAGCCGTTGCCACGCTTTTCCGGTGCTCGACCGGACACAAATTCAGTAAACGCCACTTCAACCGCCTTAACATATGTGGATAAATCCGGACGGACGCGGCGCAGTGTTTCTAAAATACCTAGTCCTCGATCTGCCAGAACAATTGTGCTTTTTGGTATATCATAACCGAAAAAGATTCCCGGAGTATCCGGCCATTTCCCCAAGTTGTGCGCGAATGAATTATCACCGATCTCCCCTGCAACCAAAACAATTAATGAGTATAATTCTTCAAAACCTGCCTTTTCCATAAGTAACCGCTCCATTTTTATCAGCCTAGCCTGAAACTCCGCACTCGTGGGGCAATAAAAAGTGCCAGGAAATTCAGTCCCCTGCCTAATCCAATCAGACGCAAGCTTAAAAAGATCACTCGAAAAAATCTCTATATCTTTCTCTCGATAAAAACGATGCGTACCGCCTTCCTTTTTAATCGCAACTAACTTTCCGCTTTCATCCCAACGACGAAGCGTATCTATAGAAACGCCTAAAAGCTCGGCAGCCTCGCTAATTTTGAGCAAATTTTCTTCCATTTCTGTATCCTATCATATATTAATTATCTATGCAATAGAAGCTTATATCTATGCATAAGATATATAATCTATGCTGATATTGATTAAACCTGTGATTAAAGGGTGTGATTAAAGGGGTCAAGTACAACTATGAATGGGTAAATGGAATATGCCACCATTATTTAACATTCGTTATTGAAAATTGACATATAAACAGTAAGATTTTAATATCCGGTATTAGACATACTCTAAATCTCTTGTGTCCATTTGGATCATACGCCAATCTTCCACACTCCTTTTTCGGTAAACGCAGGAATGGTTTGGCGGTGCGCTTTGTTTATAAGATTTGGGTGTGACTGTTTCGTTTCCTTCGCATAATCTGCCAGGGTGATGATACGTTTTCCTTCTAAATATGCGAGCCGTTTGTGATAACTTGCGGTCAGTGCGCGGCCGATAGTTTCTTCCATCACAGCGGTCTGGCCGGAATCCTCAAACTCCTTGAACGCATCGTAATATCGCGCTCGGTTTACAAAAGCGATATTAACGGGCACATACCCCTCACGAATAAAAGCGTAATTATTGAGTGCGCGGCCGATTCTTCCGTTACCATCAATAAACGGATGTATGTTTTCAAAAGTTAAATGAAAACGCGCTACGCGTTTGACGATGTGCTCGCTGGCGCTGGCGTGATATTCGGTCAGCATGTCGGTAAGCAAACGTTTAACGTCTTTCGGACTTGCGCCGATATGCGTTCCCACCCGCACCCACTCGTTGTCTTGCCTAAAACGACCGGCAATATCTTCACGGATATTACCAATCAGCATTTTGTGGAGTAGCAGCATAATCTCAAGTGAAATTTCCGCTTCTTTTGCCTTGGTTTCGGTATAGGCAACGACTCGAGCGAGATTTTTCGCTTCAAAAATTTCGCGTTCACTGACAAACCTGTCAAGGTCAATTTGGAGCAGGATTTTCTCTGTTTCCTCTAAGGTAAGAGTGCTGTTTTCAATGGCATTTGAATTATATACATGCTCTGGAATTTCCGCTTCTGTAATCATCTTTATCAATGACTCTTTGCCTGGCAGGACACGATAATATCTATCGCGCAGTGATTGAATCATTGCCAATGTTTGTGGTATGCGTGCCATATTGTTTGTAACCGTATTATACTCCATTCTTAACGATTATGTCAATAATAACCGTGAATATATAGATAATTTGAGGTATTTTCACGGTTATTTTCTACTAACCGAGCTGTGAGTTTACTTATATTAACTCGTATCTAAGGTATCTAATACCAGGAAGGTGTATGATGCCAGGTATTAAACACAACATTAATCCCTGACCAGGCCACGGTATTTTCCGTCTCCCCGATTCATACCTGATATTAGCTTAATTAAGCCCATTAATACCAGGGCAATCGCATTGAATAGACACCCACGGGCTTACGCCCGTGGTACTCATCACAACAGAGCAGGCTAAAGTCTGTCCGGCTACGGCCGGAGCGGCTCTCACCCACGGGCTTACGCCCGTGGAGCTCCCGCTAGATTAGAAGCGACGCTGCGGATACCGGTCCCGAAGCCGCGATAACAACAATTTGTTACTATAACAAAAGGATAATCCTTTTAAATAAACCCCTAAGGAATAATGTAAGGCTTATCAAACTTGGTGATATTTTCCTTGCGGCCATTCGGGTGAAACACAATTACATCTTCAATACGTGCTCCTCCTAAACGAGGGTAATACAAACCTGGCTCAACCGTAACTACCATCCCCGGTTCTATTTTTCGACTAGAACTGGCGTTCAGCCGCGGTTCTTCATGCACTTGTAAACCAAGCCCGTGCCCTGTTCCGTGCATAAATCCTCGCTCAAAAGATGTTTCATACCCTAATTTTTCAAAAGCCTGTACAGCCGTTTGGTGGACCAGCGCGCATGGTTGGCCGATCGTTATTTCGTCTGCCACTTGCCGTTGCACTTTTTCAACTGCCGTAAAAAGTCCCCTCATTTTCTTTGTCGGTTGGCCTTTGACAAAAGTCCTGGTCATATCGGCAAAATATCCTGTCTGTTCTGACCGCGGAAAGATATCAATAATAATAAATTTATTCGCCAGTAACCGGCCGCTACCTTCGTTATGCGGTTGCGCGGTTTGTTCCCCTGATGCCACGATAAGACCATCTGGGCAATTATAACCTTGAGCCAGAAAGTGCCGTCTGATTTCCGCTTTTAAGAATTCGCTCGTTAAAACTTGTTTATTATATAGAATCTCCTTTCCCCGCACCGTACTGGCGGCCAGTATCTGCCAAATTAACTCGAAGGCTGTTTCATTGACACGCTGCGCTGCGACCATTTGCCGTATTTCACTTTTAGTCTTGCATTCCCGTTCCCCAGCATAGTCATAAGGTGCTAGTTTCATCCCAGCGGCCGTGAGTTGTTTCGCTGCCAGCCAAGACAGTTCCGCGGACACTAGCACTCTTTGAACACCTTTTTCTTTTAAGATAACTATTGCTATTGCCACAAGTGGATCACCCTTCCCTTTGAATGTTTTTTTAAGATAACGCTCCAGTTGTTCCACCTGCACGCCATTTTTGAGCTTGGTTAACTTCGCGCGCATCACGGCAAATTCCCGCGCGTCAAAAAAGACTTTGGGTTTTTCGCCCTCGATAGCTAAATAAATGAACGTGTCGGACGCGGTCAGCCCTGAACGGTGTTGAATCTGGGGGCCCCGCGCATCAATTAGTAAATTAGCGGTTTTCATCTTTAATCCTTAAATAATATGGTTTTGTTTTTTATTCCAGGCCGGCGTGATCACGTCAATTGTGGCAGCTTTGCCGCGTACCCGGTATTTTTTGCGGGGAAGGATACTTAACACATCCCCCTTTTTAAGCACAAACGTTTCTTCTTCTATTTCCACTTTGAGCCGACCCGTTTGCACATACATGGTTTCTGTACAAACATCATTAATGGACCAACCTCTTTGGGGATAAACGCCATCCATCGTGACAACTGCGATACTAAAAGCGTTACCCGGGCCAGCTGGATACAACCAACCCTGCGTACCTCCCGGAATGGTAAAAAATTGTGCCTCGGCTAGTGCTTGTTTCATAAGTTGTTTTATTAATGATAATGGAAAGTAAGAAAAAAGTGCTGTTGTGTTTGTGGGTCGCACAACAGCACTTTGCAGAAAGGAGTAATCTAATAGGCTCGCTTGGCACACAAGGTTGGAAACAGACAGTAAAACGCGTTGAAGCGATGCATCTCCGGCCGGTCCCCCGCCAGCATGACAATGTTGTCACCGAAGTCTTCCTGGTAAATGCGCGCGACAGCGGCGTACTCGGCTCCCTGTTGGTAAACAATTTGGTTCACTTCCAGATCAGCCATTGACCGCCCGTACCAACGTTCATAGAACGTCCGGTATTGGCCGGGAATGCGCGCCAAGATTTCCTTTAACCCATCATGGAGTTCTGCCATCCGTCCAAACCGTCCATTTGACATTTCGGCAACTACCTGCTCGGCGTATGGCCGCAGACGTCCCTTGCTTCGCTGCTCGCCAAACATCTCCAATTCCAAGGGCAGCTCGCGCGGTACGGCTAACGCAAATTTGTCCAACGAACACTGACAGCGGCATAGAAATTCTGCCCGAGACAAACCAACCTGGCGCAAAACTTCTTCAGAATCAGCTTCAAAATCACCGATTCCGAGCACGATGCGGTGTTCAATACCACGCTCTCGGAAAAAGGCCGAGATCGCAGGTACAATCCGCACGAACTGTTGCGCCACCAAACCTACGCCATCGCCCACACCTTCAAACGTATAACGATAGGGCAAGTGAGGGTCGTTCGTCTTTTCGTAGGTATAATCTGGACAAAACGCTCCCACCAGAGTCAGTGGATCGCCACCTGAACTCGCGCTGATTACCCGCGCCAATTGCTGCGCCATTTTGAATTTCGGTATCTCCATTTTGCAGCCAATCATCAGTTCCGCTAGCTGAAGACCTATGTCTTTATCCAAGGCTAAGCATAATGGTTCAGCCGCGCGCAACACACGCTCGGGAAATTGCTCGGGTTCAAATCCGCGCAAAACGCGGTGGACCGACAAAGAACCAACCTTTCCATTGGCCGCCGCACCGACCGGCTGCTTCGGAAATTGCACGAGGCGCCGCTGCGGTGGATTACCTTTACTAGCAATTCCTCCCATGTGGATGGTACCGCTGACTTGAACCTCGAAGAAATCTGGAAAGTGAAGTTCCATTAGACGGTACAAGAGTAGGTTACGGGGACGTTTGTTGCTGTCCAGAATAATACCGAGACGACTGGCCAGATCCGTATTGCATTGGATCTTGTTCCAGTCGATGACACCTTGACCATTGCCGAAGCCGTTTGTTGCTTTGGTCGGAATTATCTCCTGCCAATGTTGTGCCACTTCCCTGGATTCCATTCCCATCGCCATTAAAGCCCGTTCGAACTTTTCCCACTGGCTTTTCTGGCGGTATTCGCCCAGATTAGCAGCGATTTGTACTACCATTTGCGCTTCTTCCGCAAAACTGTTCACCGTGACGTTAGACACGCTCATTAGATTCTTCTCCTATTTACACTGAAAAGAACACCCAAGAACGAAGAGCTCCCGGTTATTCGCTGGGAGCTCATTGAAGAATCTTATTTTATATGCCTATAAAGATACTTCCATCAACTTCCAGCGGAATACCGCACGTACGCCAAAATGCCATGCACGTTTCGGCATAGCGCACCTGTTATATGAAGTTGTGATGGATATTTGCATTAGTAATTTCGAGTTTATTCTAAGCCCAAATCATTGTCAAATTAAAATTATTGCTCGTTACAGTTTTATAAACTAATTTGACGAACCAGCCTTGCCGACTACAGTGGGGATATGAGTCTTAAAGTCGGAACTCGCAGGACGTAATACGACTTTTTAGAAGCGACGTTGCGGATACCAATTCCAAAGCCGAGAAAAAGACGGTTTATTACTGAACGTGATGGATTAGGCCGGATTATTCACTCAAAATCACCTGTTATTTGTACAAATTAACTCATTAAGCGTATCCCGCTCATTAATAATTTCTTGAATTACTCGTGGTGAAACCTGCCACTTTTTATCACGGAAGCTTACCGTGAGTTGCGTTTCATCTTCATTACCTGAAACCTGAACAGAAAACCCCTCACTGAAATCAAAGCCATTTCTGCTATCCAAAGAATGACTTCTCCACGGGTGGAGCGAAGCGGAACCCGTGGAGAAGTCATATGGCTTGGATTAACCAGCCACAGCCGAAGGAAGAGGTTGCAGTAATTCGTTATGCAATTACAAGAGGTCGACCATACGGTGATGAAGGATGGATACACAAAACAGCGAAAGCACTCAACCTAGAACCAACACTGAATCCCCGCGGGAGACCACGTGTTGGGTAATTGTACTTGACCCCTTTACGACTTTACGACCTTTACGACCCCCCTTGATATGATCCACAGATGCTTCTACCATAAAAACATTGAGAAAATAATCAATGTATGCCTGAAACCATTGACACTAAACAATTAATCATCCTCGACCAGGCGCTGGATGAACTAAACGAGCAGGAGATGAGAGTTCTCCACCGTAAGGTTATCGAGCGGCTTAAGCTGTTTGCCAAAATCAAACAGCTTAAGGCCATTAGCCAATTCAGCGTTGGTGACCGAGTAACGTTCACGCACAACGATGAACGAATCAGCGGAAAAGTTATCCGACTCAATCGTAAGACAGTCACCGTCCACACCGCCGACCACTATGATTGGACTGTATCCCCGTCACTGGTCTCAAAAATAATTGATCAATAGTCATGACCGCCACCCACCAACGCGCCACAACGAAACGAAAGACTGCGCCCGCTACCCAGGTCTCTTTTCATAAGAAACCAGACCA
>MHHQ01000004.1:0-8096 GCA_001817065.1 Candidatus Andersenbacteria bacterium RIFCSPHIGHO2_02_FULL_46_16 | reverse complement strand
AAGGCGATCATCCCGTATTTGCCGACTATATGGTCAAAAATCTCTCGAGTGACACTGCCTACAAGGTAGCATTGCGCAGTAAGAAACCCGGACCAAATTTCTGCACCTGCCCTGATTTAAAAACTAATCTGCTCGGTACCTGTAAACATATTGAGGCGGTACTTCATTCGATTGAGCAGAACAAAAAGTTAGCCCCGCTACTGCAATCAGTATATCTACCCGCCTACTCCTCCCTATATCTCAAGTACGGCTCCGAACGAGAGGTGCGCCTACGCATCGGTACCGAACGTGCGACCACCTATCAAGCGCTCGCCAAACAATATTGCGATGACGAACTCCGTCTGCACCCTACCGCCTTCAAACACATCGACAAATTCTTACTTCGCGCCCAACGCATTAGCCCGGATTTTCGCTGCTACAAAGATGTCGTTGATTTTATCGCCACTATCCGTGACGGCCACACCCGCCAGGCACTCATAACCCGTAACATCAACCAGCGCAAAAAATACTTTGACAAGCTTATCACCACCCCGCTCTACCCGTTCCAAAAAGACGGTGTCCTTTTTGCCGCTAAGGCCGGGCGCAGCCTTATTGCCGACGACATGGGCTTGGGCAAAACCATTCAAGCCATCGGCGCTGCCGAATTGTTTCAAAAAGAATTCGGTGTCAGCAACGTGCTCGTCGTCTGCCCAACCTCGCTGAAGTACCAATGGCAGGCTGAAATAAAACGTTTCTGTGGTAAAGAGGCTGTCGTGCTGGAAGGAGATGCCTTAACACGCCACCGAACATACGGAAGCTATGGCTATTTCATCATCAGTTACAACGTTGTTGGCGCCGACATCGCGGCTATTAATAAAGCTGATTTTGATCTCGTTATTCTGGACGAAGCGCAAAGGATTAAAAACTGGCAGACCAAAACCGCCCAGGCAGTTAAAAAAATTGCCTCTAAATATGCCATTGTGCTCACCGGAACTCCCATTGAGAATAAACTGGAAGAGCTCTACTCGATTATCCAGTTCATTGATCCGTTCAAGCTCGGGCCGTTGTACAAATTCCTTGCCAACCACGAGATACGCAACGAAGCCGGAAAAGTAGTCGGGTATCATAATCTTAACCAAATCCAAAAAGTGCTAAGTGACATCGTCATCCGCCGCACGAAACAGACTGTCTTAAAGCAGCTTCCCAGCCGTACCGATAAACAAATCCTTGTTCCGCTCACTGCCGAACAGACCGTCATCCATGAGGAGTATGCCGTCATGGTCTCGCGGCTGGTTAGCAAATGGAAACGCTTCGGGTTTCTTGACGAAAAAGACCGCCAGCGGCTGCTGATCGCGCTTAATTGCATGCGCATGGTGGCCGATAGCACATATATTTTAGATCAAACCACACGCTTCGATACCAAAATCGAAGAGCTGATGAGCCTCCTCGACAATGCCCTGGCCACGCGTGGCAACAAAGTTGTTGTCTTCAGCCAGTGGCAACGGATGACCAGCTTGGTCGAACAGGAACTCAACAGCCAACACATTGGATTTGCCCACCTGCATGGCGGTATCCCCAGCAGCAAACGTAAAGGACTGCTGGATGATTTCCACAATAACCCAGCGTGTCTGGTCTTTCTATCAACAGACGCCGGCGGTGTTGGACTCAACCTGCAATCAGCTTCCACCGTCATCAATCTCGACCTGCCCTGGAACCCGGCCGTATTAGAACAGCGAATTGGACGCATCCACCGCCACGGGCAAAAACAAAATGTTAACGTCATCAACCTCATCTCCAAAGACAGCATCGAACAACGCATGATTGACGTACTTAAGTTCAAATCATCTCTTTTCGCTGGCGCCCTCGACGGCGGAGAAGATAAAATATTCATGGGCGAGGATAAGTTCAAACGTTTTATGGGTCAGGTCGAGCACGTCACTCATCAAAGCGAACCTCTCGCAACAAAGCAGAACGCTGTCACCCCAGTGACCCAATCCTCACACGCGAAACGACAACTCCCTCTAACACCAGACTTAAACACCGCAGCAGCCAACCTCTTCAAAAACCTCGCCGAAACATTGTCTGATCAGCAAAAATCGGAAAAGTTAATTTCCTCCTTCACAGCCAAAGACGCTAAAACCGGCAAGCCATACCTGAAAATACCCCTGGAAAACGAGCAAATGGTCACTAATGCCTTAAACGCTCTCAACGGTCTTATCTCTAAATTTACTAAGTGAATCACAGTCGCATACGTTTGATTTTGGCTATCACCATGCGTATGTGCTCATAACTTATCTGCTCTGGAAGATTCGCCTTAATGTGTCCCAGGCGCGTGTAGTCCTCACAGCGAGCCATAGCCGCCAGAATAAGCCGCTCCTGCTCTACGGTAAGATGTTCTGCTATGCGGAAATCTCCGCCCTGCACATACCACGTCAAGAGATGTCCCAATACCGTACTCACACCTAAAGACCGGATTTTAGCTATGCCCGACGGGGCAGCGCCAGATTGATACAGCTTGACCGTTTCTCCGATCGTATCCGTTAACCCGTTGCTATCAGTGGCTTTTTTTGCCTGGAATATACCCGCCGACATCGGTTGCCATTGATACTGCAAACAAGTATCGCATCCCTGACACGAATCCGTCATATCCGCCGCAGCCGGATCTCCGAAATATTCCAGAATCACGCGCCGCCGGCAGCCACTCGCCTCCAGATACGACCCCATGGACCGTAACTGCCGGTATTTAATGTCCAAAGCACGGGCAATCTCGTCACGGCTTTTACCGCTCTGGTGCATATCAGTCCGGCTTTTGTTAATAAAGAAATGATGCAACGAAGTGTCTTTGCCGCTATGTAATAAGACACAATATGCTTTTTCCCCATCCCGTCCGGCTCGACCAGCTTCCTGGTAATATCCTTCTAACGTCGCGGGCATACCGGCGTGAATGACAAACCTGATATCCGCTTTATCAATACCCATGCCAAAAGCCACCGTCGCAACCACCACCCTGAATTCATTTTCCATAAATCGTTCTTGCACACGCGTGCGGTCACTGCTATCAAGACCCGCATGGTAAGAAGCCGCCGCTATACTGTGCTGACGCAGGTACGCAGCTATCTCTTCGGTTTCCTTACGTGTTAGTGCATAGACGATGCCGGCGCCAGGCATGGATTTTACCAAACGGACTACTTCTGCCAAACGTTCCTGTTGTTTTAGCTTCGCCCGCGCGAAAAAATACAAATTCGGGCGATCAAACCCGCGTACATGCACCTCCGGATTCATTAGTCCCAATCCTTGTACAATATCCTGCTTTACTTCCTGCGTAGCCGTGGCCGTAAACGCGGCTACTACCGGCCGCTGCGGCAGCTTGGCAATATTAGTGGCGAGTAACCGATAATCCGGCCTAAAATCATGCCCCCATTGGGAAACGCAGTGCGCTTCGTCTACGGCAAATAAACCGACATCCCACTCCTCAAACAAACGCCGGAAGCCTGCAGACGCAAACCGCTCCGGGGCAATGTACAAAATCCGTACCGCCCCGCCAGATACATCACGCAAACGCTTAGCCACCTCATCTCTGTCCAAGGAGGCATTGATATAAGTAGCCCGAATTCCGCGCACTTCCAAAGCGTCCACCTGGTCTTTCATTAAAGCAATCAGCGGCGACACTACCACGGTCAGCTTTTCACTCATAACGGCCGGCAATTGATAACACAGGGATTTTCCGCCGCCAGTCGGCAGAATCGCGATCACATCACGGCCGGACAAAATACTGGTAATTATCTCCTCCTGACCCGGCCTAAATTCCGAAAAATGAAAATACTGCTCAAGATTTTTTCGTGGCGTCGCTACGCCGCGCAATGCATGCACCTCTCTAGTTTGACCGGAATTCTCTGGTTGCATGTGAAAAAGTATAACGTACTAAACTATCATAGCCACAGTGGAAGATCCCCTATCATAACTTAATACTAACTTACTGTGCGTGATGTGAAACGACTCAGCGCTCGGCGCGCTTCAGCAATGGCGGTCAAGCGGCTGGTCTTTTTAATTTTGATGTTGAGTGAACGAGCAAGGGGCTGTAAGTTCCTTCTCGTTATTTCCTGTTTGATGAGGAATTGATGCGGTAGGTGCATGGGAGATTCAAGAAGGATGCGTTCCATTATGTCGGACAAGTGGTGGTACATTTCTTCGTAGTAAGCGAGGTGCTGACCAACCACAAAACCTGTTTGATTTTCAGCGGCCAAGAGTAAATAGGGTACTCCTGGCCGTTGCCCTTTTTTGTCAGTGATTAATCCAAAGCCAAAGGCGGGAGCTATGTCTACTTCCACGCTTAAGGGGCAGACGTTGTCTTGCTTAAGCAGTGTCATTAGTTTTGGATCAGGGGATTGGAGTTTTATATCCTCGACGTTGCTTACCAACCACCGTTGGGGTGTTTGCCATGTATAGATGTCACATTATGAAATGCCACTCTTAAATAAACGGGCGGCGGCGCGGGGGACCCCCACCGAGCGCCTGCAGGCTGCCCGCCTGGCAGGCCGAAGCCGTCGGGTGGGGGTGCAGCGCCGACAGGGCCCGTCACTATATTTGTGGCATTTCATAATGTGACTTCCATATCATGCCATTTGTTGTTTTCATCTTTTGTCCGGAGCAATATTTGCCGTCTTTTTGGTGTCAGAAGAAAGGCTGGGTCGCGGTGACACTCTTGCGCGATGACAATGGCTTGTTGCAGAGCATCAGTGAGAAACCTGGCTTCATGTGCGGTGAGATACCAAGGAGCGTAACGAGGCTGGTAGCTACGGATAAGTGGCCATTCTTTTGCTCCGCGAAACGAGAGCCCGAGTTTTTTGATGAGGTTGCGATCCGACTGCTCAAGGTACTCATGGTCTTCAAAAGAGGCCATAAGCATGTCATTGACGAGCAACATATCGAGAAGGTCAGGGCCTTTCATTCTACGGACGGCATTCAGGCCTGCCAGTCCACGTGGTCCACGATATACCGCAAGCGCGAGGTGTTCACCCAAAGCTCCTTGAATACTACAATACCCTATTTCAGGCATGTCTGAAGTGGCGATGCTGAACAGATGCGCTTCGCTCATCCAGTTCCAGGGAGCCAAGTTTCTAAAATCTTGTGCAGCCTGATAGAGACGTCGCCACTCGTCGAGTGAGGGTTCTGTCGTTGTGGAAATATCACTAGCCATGACACTTTTTATACTTGACGGGGCAGCCGTCGGAACGAACTTTAACTTGTCCGCAGTACTGACACCTCATAGAATTTTGCTTCATACATGATCATGGTAATCTGCTATGTTTGCCTATATTAAATGAGAGTGGGCGTTCTGGCAACTGTTTGAGCCTACGCAGAAAAATGGTGGCTGACCCCATTTTCTCAACCACGACACCGCAAAACTGATCTCCCAAAATTGGCAGCGTACAACGACAGTGATAGCGTTAATGCATGGCAACACTATTCGCCTACGTTGATGAATCAGGCCAAGACGTGAAGGCCCTGTTTTTTGTTGTCAGCGTCTTAGTAGTCAGCTCAGAGCGGGATGCTCTAACCAAAGAGCTTGAGCAGATCGAGCAGGAAAGTAAAAAAGATAATCGCAAGTGGCACCGTGCTGATTACCGCTACCGCCGCGATTACATTGAGCGCGTTAGTAACCTCGATAAACTCAAAAACAAAATCTTCTTCAAGAAGTTCCCCAAGCTCAAAAAGTACATGGAGTTTACGGCAACGGCTACCGCCGATGCCTTACGTCAGCGTCGGCCAGATCGTGTCGTGGTCTACGTTGATGGCTTGCCGAAGGGGCAGATTCCCGCCTTCAAGCGTCAGCTCAAACCATCTCTCAAAAAACCAACAAAAGTACAAGGTGTTAGGAAAGAGGAAAACAACGCCTTTATCCGTTTAGTTGATGCTATATGCGGATTAGTAAGAGACGCTTCTGAAGACAACGAATGGGCCAAGGACATGGTCAGACGTCTGAAGCGCCGCGGCCTGATTACCGAGCTCTAAAACAAAACCACCTCGCAGAATGCGAGGAGGAAAGATCTATCCCAGTAAAGGGAAACCCGCCAAGAAGGTCGGTTTTCAACCTTTTTTGTTTATGTCTCTAGTATAACCAGAAACATCCGCGCGTCAATACCCTGCCTCATTCGCCTCTGTCTAGGGTAATGGTAATGGATGGTAATGGGGTCAGCCACCGGGGTAATGGGGTCAGCCACCGTTTTTTAATCAACAATAAATTTTGACGTCACGCCTATCCCGCCGTACATTATTGCCATGTCACTCAAAGTCGGCACTCGCAGGACGTAATACGACTTTTAGAAGCCACACTGCGGATACCGGTTCCGAAGCCAAGAAAAAGGCGAATTATTGTAAAACGGGATCATTTAGGACGGATTGTTCGCTCCCACAGTCCAAGAATTACTGAGAATTTACTCTGAAGATATTTTTGAGCTACTCAACGTTATCGACGATAACGCTCTCGAAACGACCTGTCTGTATAACTTAAGTCTATTATATTTTCTCCAAATTCACCTTCCACAATGATAATGGTTTTGGAATTTCATCAACCGAATCGTATTTATCCCGACCATTATAAGCGACATCAAGAGCTATTAGACTTCCATGATGACCAATTCCGTAAACATATACTGGACGATCACCAGATGGAAACTTCGCTTTCAAGTTTTCAACTTGCTCTTTTAACAGAGCTACCCGCTTGCCAATAAAAGAATCTTTATCACTAATCTGTTCGTTAACTGCCTTCATAACTAGTTCATCTTCCTTCGGGTGAGTGATACTTCCGTCGTTACTGATGAAATACTCTTTCAAACTCTCGTCATCGGGATAGTCACGCTCCGCAACCTCCTTCATGGCTTCCATTATCTCAGGCGTACCTTGTGGCAGCTTACTCACGCTGCCCGGCTTTGCTGCTTCTTCTTTCGGCTCCCAAACAAAACCAACCCCTACGTCTTTACCAGCTTTCTGAACTTCACCAATTAATGAACTGGATAATAGATCAGCTGTCAGTTTTGTTCTCGGATAATCAGAACTCAAAAATAACACTGTGGCTCTTTCGGGCAATGACTCGTTGAGTCTGGCTGCCAGTTTCTCAATCTGCGGCACGCTATCATAACTTAATTCTGGATCATTTTGTATGTCCAACCTCTCAACTGCCTCCGCCCAGCGTTCTTGTTGCTCTGCCGTTAAGCCAGATTCTTCCAGAGGAACCCTCTTCTTACCACCTTCAAACTTAGCTCCATGTCTTATTAAACCTATCTCTCTCATAATTTCGTGACTTCGCCCTTACCCGCATCTACTTTAACCATGTCCCCATCTTTTAAAACTTGAGTGGCTACTTTAGTCCCAACTATGCAAGGTATCTTAAACTCTCTAGCCACAATCGCTGTGTGACTCATCAAAGAACGTTCGTCACCCACAATTGCGCCTGCCTTCATTATGTATTGGTTATAATCAGGTCTGGTAGTCGTGGTCACCACAACTTCGCCGGGCTTAATTTTCTTAAACTCTCTAAAATCTTTGACTACTCGCACTTTACCTGTGTAAGTACCTCTGTTAACAGTAACTCCTTTAATTACCTTATGTGTCGTATTAAGGTTACTGCCCGCAATCTTCTCTAATTTTTTTGCATCCCTCCTTGCTTGTTCACCACTTGATATATAGCTATGACCGCCTTCGTTTCTATATACAAATGCAATAACCTTCCGCTGTTCAATTTCGACAGCCGGTGGCAAATCCCCCGATTCAATAAATTTCCTAGTCTCCTGCATCGTCAAGAAAGATATTGGCTCTCGTTGTTTGGCCAACCATTGCTCAAAAACTGGGTAGATGTCCTCATTATATTCACGAGCCTTCGTTAAAATATCCAACAAATGATTATATCGACCGTCAGGATATTTTGACGCTATATAATCTGCTCCAAAATATACACCGAGATGATAGGCAAAGTGCTCTCCCAGTAAGTTATATAGTCTATCAATATTCTCGGTTGCTAACAGTTTCTCCTCTTCAACTGATCTAAAGTAACTCCCTTCTTCCCACAGAAAAGCGCTAAACTAAGAGCACAAGCACATCCGATGTTTGTGCTCTTTAAT
>MHHQ01000003.1 GCA_001817065.1 Candidatus Andersenbacteria bacterium RIFCSPHIGHO2_02_FULL_46_16 | reverse complement strand
GTGGGGGTCCCCCGCGCCGCCACCCGTTTATTTAAGAGTGGCATTTCATAATGTGACATCTATAGTTAGCATTCCCTGTGATGTTCGTGCATCTATTTGTTCTTAGAACCTCAAAGGGTGCTACTGCACACTACTTGAGCGGGACGGACTTTCTATAACCGTATGTCTTTACGATGCTACGGCTATTGTCTTGGTATTTTTTTATAACCCTAGTTTCTCTTCAGTACATTTACTCGGCGTATAACCTGCCTGCTGTGCTTCTTCGACCGAGGCAAACCATATTTGGTTGGATTCTTTAATGTTCTTAGCCGCTGAACAGCTTGGATCGTGAAATAAGTTGGAGTTTATGCTACCAACAAATTTTTTGGTATTTGATGGTGTGTCGACCGTGGAGCCCGCGATTTGCGGCGACGCGGCGGGAGAATTAGCAGCGATGGAATTCTCACTGTCTGAGTTAGCACTAGTAACAGCTTCATCGGTAGAGTTCGGTGGGGTGTTATTAGTAGTGACGAGTGCATTGAGATCCTCCACCGTGCCGGAAGCACGCTCGCAGGCGTTATCCTCAAAGACTATAGGACTGGCTTGGTAATAAGGTGAGGTAACCTGTCCCAAGTACCATCCGCCAATGAAAAATATTAGTAGTAGTAGCAGTTGTCCGCTTTTTTCTTTATGCCTTTGCCAAAATGCCCAATAAGTAGATAAGTCCATTAGTTTTAGTATACAATTTACGCAAAACAATCAACTATGCATAAATATGTTTTTTGGCTCGGCACCAACACAGAACTTTCGCGATTAGAGCTGTTTAATGTGCTCGCCCGGAACACTGTCCCCTATCGGACGGTGAGCTCGCATGAGCGCTATGTAATGATCGAGAGTAAGAAAGAATTGAAGAATCACTTCATCGATCAATTGGGAGGGGTGGATCGAATAGGTAAAGTTGTCGGTCAGCAAAAGAAGATCTGGGACGCTCAGGCTATGTCCGAAACTCTCCCCCCTACTGATAAAAAGATGATGGTCGGTTTGAGTAAGTTTAATCTGCCCCAGATAAATTTAGTGAGATTAGCAAAAGATCTGAAAAAGTTGAGCCGCCAAGTCGGGATAAAACTAAATTATGTGGTGCCGCAAGGCAGGACAGAACGGCTGAATGCAGCGCAAGTACTGTTTAATAGTTTATATAAACTACCAAACGCAGAACTGACAATATGGAGCGATAATGATGATTATTACATCGCGAGAACAGAACAGGTACAGGACATTCAAGCGTATGAAAAACGTGACACAAGCCGTCCAGAGCGCGATGCGAAGGTTGGATTACTGCCGCCAAAGTTAGCCCAGATAATGCTTAATTTGATACCTAATACCTCTGAATGCTTGACCATTTATGATCCATTCTGCGGAATGGGTACGCTGCTCCAGGAAGGATGGCTGATGGGACACAAGATGATTGGTTCTGATATCAGTGAACGAATGGTTTATGCTTGTACTGCTAACTTACAATGGATTGCTGATAATTTTCCAGTGAATATTCAGTTAGCGCCTAAAATCTTTATACACGATGTTAGCCAAAGCTTTCCATCTAATGAAATTAAGGAATGTGACGCTATTGTAACGGAGCCCTATCTGGGACCACCACAGCTGGCTCCCCAATCCACAACTGAGGCACTAAAGCATCACCATACGTTAATAGTTTTGTACAGGAAGTTATTTATAAACATAAAGCCCATATTAAAACAGAATGGGTGGATTGTTATTATTTTACCAGCCATTGTTAATCAGGATCGCAAGCAGGGGTCACTCACGCTATTCCCTAGGGAGTTTATTGACGAGGTTGAAACTATAGGCTATAGTTTCAAGCAGTTTGGCAAGAAGGCAAAGGGGATAATTTATGCTAGGCCAGACGCTATCGTAGCCAGGGAAATTACGGTCTGGCAAAAGAAGTAGGATTTAACTAGAAAATAATTTTGCTAAAAAACTATGGCGCATAAAAAAGCGGGAGGATCGACCCAATTAGGTCGAGAATCAGAAAGCAAACGTTTAGGCGTGAAAATTTATAGCGGCCAGGGAGCGGAAGCTGGACAAATAATCATTCGACAAAGGGGAAGCCATTATACTGCCGGGGACAATGTTAAGGTTGGCGGCGACGATACACTGTATGCGGGGATTTCAGGAATTGTGAATTTTATAAAAAGAAAAAAGCGGACCTTTACCGGCAAATTGAAATACACGACTGTCGTATCGTTGAAGAAAACTGAAGAAAATTTGCGGCGATAAAATTATTCGGCGCAGCAGCGCGAGCAAGCCCAAATTAAGCAAGTTAGGCTGTTTTGTTTTTGATGGCTGCGCTGATAAAGGCATTAAAGAGCGGATGGCCGGAGATAGGACGAGAAGTGAATTCAGCATGATATTGGACGCCGACAAACCAGGGGTGCTCTTTGATTTCGACAATTTCCACCAGTTGATCATCAGGGGTTGTGCCAGCAATAACAAGTCCGGCTTTGGCTAGCTGCTCACGATATTTATTGTTAAATTCGTAACGATGCCGATGCCGTTCGCGAATCTGTTTAGTGCCGTAGGCAGCTTGGGAAAACGTATCGTCAGCCAAGACACAATCCCAACCACCCAGGCGCATAGTGCCACCTTTATTGGTAATATTCTTCTGGTTTTCCATCAGATGAATCACCCATGAACGAGAAGCAGAGAGGTCAGGCCGGGCGGTCCACTGTTCGTTTTCCGCAGCAAACTCTTGGCTCGTAGCGTGTTCGATGCCAGCGACATGCCGGGCGAATTCAACGACAGCCAATTGCATCCCCAGGCATAAACCGAGATACGGCACTTTATTTACGCGCGCATATTTTATAGCTTGAATCTTGCCTTCGATGCCACGCTGCCCAAAACCACCCGGAACAACAATGCCAGATACATCAGCTAAGAATGTGGCAGCGCTATTAGTTTCAATTTCTCCAGCATCAACCCAGCGAAGATTGAGATTATAATCTGACTGCCAAGCAGCTGCCTTGAGCGATTCAATGACACTCGCATATGTATCCAGCATCGAAGTGTATTTACCCACTAGCGCAATTGTGACCTCGGGCTTGGTTTGTTTAATTTTTTTCACTAACTTAGGCCAACGGGTATTGGTGCGTGCTGATAATCTGAGACCAAGTTTTTTAGCAATGACTTTGTGCAGATTATGTTTTTCCATCAGCATGGGGACTTCGTATACGCTCGGCACAGTTAGTAACGGCAAAATAGCTTCTGGCTCGACATTGGTATAGAGGGATAGTTTATCGACAATGTCATTTTTAACCGGATGGTCGGTGCGGGCGATCAAAACATCAGGCTGGATGCCAATACTGCGCAGGTCACGGACACTATTTTGTGCCGGTTTAGTTTTCACTTCATCAGAGGCTTTTAAGAAAGGCAGAAAAACTACATGAACATATAATACGTTCTTGCGGCCTTCGTCCATCATCATTTGACGCGCAGCTTCGATGAAGTGAAAGCCTTCATCGTCCCCTACCGTTCCACCAATTTCTACGATATGAACATCGTAATTGTTTTTAGTGGCAGCCTGGCGAGCATGATTTTTTACAGCATTAGTAACGTGCGGAATAACTTGGACAGTTTTCCCTAAATAAGCGCCCGCGCGCTCGCGAGCAATAAGCGACTGGTAGATATTACCAGTCATGATCGATGAGTCAGCAGTTAAGTTTTGATCCAAAAAACGTTCATAGTGGCCGAGATCAAGATCACATTCCGCTCCATCGTCAGTGACAAACACTTCGCCGTGCTCGCCGGGATTTAAGGTGCCTGCATCAACGTTGATATACTGATCAAATTTTTGCATGTTAACCGACAAACCACGCTCTTTTAGAATATTGCCAATGGAGGCAGCAGTGATGCCTTTACCTAAACCAGACAAGACGCCACCAGTAACAAAGATGTATTTTGGTCTTTTAGGAGGCACGCTTTTAGTATCGTTAGTCATCTTCGTCAACTGAGGCGGGCTTGGTTTTGGGGTTCGCTATGACAGTAACCTTGATGACAGTTTCCACGTCCGGCGACAAATTTACAGTGGTATCAAAGGTACCAATTGAAGTTATTGGCTCAGCGAGGCTAATGGACTTGGCAGTCAAGTTTAAGTGCGCCTGTTCATTAAGGGCTTTGATGATTTGGGCAGGCTTGATCTGGCCATAGATCTGCTCGCCATCCTTCAGACGGGCAGTAATAAAAAGCTCGGTATTCATAAGACTATCTGCCTGGGATTGCAGGATCGCTAGTTGGGTCTGAGATATTTTTGCGGCGCGCATTTTTTTTTCTTGCAGTGTTTTCTCGCTTTGGGTGGTAGCTAGGGCGGCTTTGGTTTGCGGAATAAGCATGTTTCTGGCATATCCTTCAGTCACTGCCACAATATCCCCTGCTCGGCCAATATTAGGGACATCCTCAAGTAAGATGATTTTTACTTTTTTAGACATGGCTTAATGTTTCTGATGAACGAGAGCACTTTTCATGTTTTATACTGAATGACTGATACTGCTTCGTAATGGGGAGAATGTTGGTGGTGACCTGATTAACGTGGGCGTGCTCGGGGCCAGCATAACATTTTTGTATAAGCTGTTCCAGTTGCGAGGATGGGCCTTGGGCTAGAATATAGACGGTGCCATCGGATTGATTAGTCACAAAACCGGAAATGCCAAGATCGCGAGACCAGCGCTGGACAGACAAACGAAAGCTAACGCCTTGCACACGGCCAGAAACTATTAATTCAACCTGTCGGGGTGAGGCTGAATTATTGGGCAAGTTTTTTAATTTCTTCAAGTGCGCGATTTAATTGTTCGTCAGCTTCAGTGCTGCGATCTAATTCAACTGGGATGCTTGGCGTGATCCCCTCTTCGTTAATAGATCGCCCTTTGGGTGTATACCATTTGGCAATGGTCACGCGCAGACTAGAGCCGTCGGATAGTTTAATGAATTCCTGTACAGACCCTTTGCCGAATGT
Organism: Candidatus Andersenbacteria bacterium RIFCSPHIGHO2_02_FULL_46_16; assembly: GCA_001817065.1. Lineage (GTDB taxonomy): Bacteria > Patescibacteriota > Andersenbacteria > UBA10190 > UBA10190 > UBA10190. Next base: position 6,009 of record MHHQ01000003.1, on the reverse strand, counting down.
TTGAGTCCCGATCACTGGCGTGGATAGCTGGTCATTCAAGGCACCAGCTAATATTTCAGAGGCTGACGCGCTGCCGCCATTAACCAGGATAACAGTGGGAATACCAGACAGTATGGTATTCCCGGAAGCGTTGTAATCCTTGTCCTTGTGTCCTTTCTCGGCTACGACCACTTGTCCTTTGGGTATAAAGCGAGAAGCAATATCGACGGCGGACTGGAGAAAACCGCCAGGATTGCCTCGTACATCGAGAATTATACCTTTCACCTGATCGGATTTGATTTGCCGGGCAATGTCATTAAAACGTTTGGCTGTATCACTATTAAAGTTCTTGATGCTGACATAGGCAATATTATCGATTACATCAAGCCGGACACTTTCAATAGCTATGGTATCGCGGGTGACGGTGATATCCTTTGGTTCCGTTTCGCCTTCATGCAATACCGTAATTTCCACCGGTTGACCATTTTCACCGCGGATGCTTTGGACTACTTCGTCGAGAGTAGTTTCAGCGGAGAGCGGTTTTTTATCTACACTCAAAATCAGGTCACCTTCCAGGATACCAGCTTTCTTAGCGGGCGATCCGTCCAAAGGGGAAATAACTACGACTGCGCCATTTTTTACACCGATTTCAACACCGACTCCACCAAAGCTACCTTCGATTGTTTCTTCAAATTGCTTCGTATCTGCCGGAGGTGCAAAGACCGTGTAAGGATCTCCGGCTGACCGGACCATGCCGGCCACCGCGCCGTAATAAAGCTTTTTGTCATCGACATCACCGATGAAATTAGCGTGCAGTTTATCCCAGGCTTCCCAGAAGGTAGGGAAAACGAGTTGTCTTTGCCCCTGTTCGACAGAGACAAATTGCAGAGCATCAAATGCCTTTAGCTCCCCCGCTGGAATGAGATACCGGCCAATAAATATACCTAGTCCAAATACCAGTAGAGCTGCAAAGAAAGCGAGCTGCTTACTTTTTTTAGATTTAGCTGGTAATTCGGAAGGTTCTTCCACGACTGGTGGCTGAATATTCATGTTGGTTAGTATGACCGCTTTTTGATTAGGTGTCGAGGTCAAGCGTGATATGCAGGTCCTTCAGTTGTTGGGGCGTTACCGGTGATGGCGCATTCATCATCAAATCTTTAGCTTTACTATCTTTAGGGAAGGCATAAATGTCACGAATGCTGGGCAGGTCAAGCAACAGGAAGAGCAGACGATCAAGTCCGGGAGCGATGCCGCCATGTGGGGGCGCTCCATAAGAAAAGGCACGAATCATACCGCCGAATCTTTTATCCACCTCTTGCTTAGAATAACCAGCGAGAGCAAAAGCTTTATACATGATATCGGGGTGATGATTGCGGATGGCTCCAGAACTAATTTCGTAGCCGTTTAAAACTAAATCGTACTGATAAGCCAGAATAGTCGTAGGGTCTGGTGCGTCTAGAGCCTCGAGCCCGCCCTGCGGCATGGAAAATGGATTATGCGAGAAGTCGATTTTGTTTTCTTCGACATTAAATTCGTACATGGGAAAATCAGTAATCCAGACCCAGGCGGTTTTAGCTGGATCTTTCAAATTTAATTTCGCGGCGGCGGCGTTGCGAACAACTCCTAATGTGGTGGACACGGGCATAAATTCCCCAGCACCAAAAAATATAGCGTCACCGGGTTGAGCATTTAAATGCTTGATGACCTGGACTGTTATATCGTCCCCTAAGTATTTAATGATAGGAGAAGTTGGGACATCTTTAACTAGAATATAAGCTAAGCCAGATGCGCCTGCATTAGTGGCAATCTCGGTGAGTTCGTCGATTTCCTTGCGGGTAAATTTAGCACCCCCTGGTACATGCAGGGCATGCACTATCCCGCCCTCCTTCAGGGCGGCCGAAAAAACTTTGAATTGGCTATCAGCAACAATCGCTGAGACGTCGTGAATAAAAAGATCGAAGCGTAAGTCTGGTTTGTCTGAACCATATTTGGCCATAGCTTCACGCCACGGCAAGCGAGGGAAGGGTTTAGTAATAATTTGTTTGGCGCTAAACTCCTTGGTTAATTTAATCATGAGCTTTTCTACTACCTGGAAAATGTCTTCCTGCTCAACAAAACTCATTTCTAAATCAATCTGGTAAAAATCACCAGCGGAACGATCGGCGCGGGGGTCTTCGTCGCGGAAGCAAGGGGCAATTTGAAAATAACGATCCAGGCCGCCAACCATAAGCAATTGTTTAAATTGTTGCGGTGCCTGAGGCAAAGCATAAAATTGACCGGGATAGAGACGGCTAGGCACAAGAAAGTCGCGTGCCCCTTCTGGTGAAGAGTTGGCCAGAATGGGAGTTTGTACTTCGGTGAAGGCATGATCAGATAAGTAGTTGCGAATATATTGAATAAACCGATGACGTGTATGCAGAATCTTTTGTAAACGAGGATGGCGCAAATCTAGAAAGCGATAGCGCAAGCGCAGTTCTTCATTGATGTCGTCATCTTTAGCTATGGGAAAAGGAGGGGTTTGGGACTTACTAAGCACTTCCATCGTTTCCACTCTGATTTCTATTTCACCGGTCGCTATGTTTTTATTGACCATGTCTGAGGGCCGAGCAATGACACTGCCAGTAACACAAACGACGTCCTCGCTGCGTAATACGTCTGCGGCTTTGAACGGTTCAGGGTAATCAGGATGAAAAGTGAGCTGGACTATCCCCCACTTATCACGAAGGTCAATAAATATCAGACCGCCATGGTCACGCCGGGTGTGTACCCAACCACTTAAGCGAACCGTTGTATCGGCCTCTTTAACTGAAAGCTCACCGCAATTATGAGTGCGGTACTTGTTAACAGTGATTGACTGTTGTTTTTGTATCTTCATTGTCCTAATCGTAGTTGACAAGAAGATTCAGAGCAACCTACAAAAACTTTTAATTCCCCATGGCCAATGAGCAGCAATTTTAAAACCATAATGTCCAGATTATTTGTACGATAGCCACTTAGTTTCATAATAAAACCCAAGAGAGTATTAATGAACGCTGCAACTGTTCAACGATCGTTAGCACTCTCCTGGGGTTTTCTATGCAAGCATAGAAAGGTCGTATGTCCCAGGATGCGCCCCGCTCCTTCAAGACGGGGCTCAATTGTATCCGAGCTCTCGTAGAGAGCCGGACTTAGAGAAGAACACTGTGCGCACGAGGCGCACATTTTGAAACACGCCTGCGTAAGGTGGGCTTTAAAATGTATACCTAGTGATAAGGCAAGAAAGTAAAGAACTAAATATTGTAATTTATTTGCTGAAAAATGCAAGGCAGGTAGCTGACAACGGGCATCGTTAGAAATTATCCAAACAGAGTAACTAGACTGACATGATAATTAACTGAAAAACGTAAAAAAAGAAAAAGGGTCCTGAAATTGGTTGTGACAACATGCTAGGGGCAGAAAATGTTGTTTCACCAAGTCAGGACCCAGTATGAAGAGAATCGAGATGAGGAATAGGGGTTCCTGTGTTAGACGCAGCATGCAAAGCAAATTAATTGCCGTAGAGCATGTTGAATCAACTAAGCACAGGACCCTCTATTGACGATAAAGAATAATAACAAGGGAGTCACACACTGATCAATCGGGGCAAGACCCGTTATGTTCAAATGTGCGACTCATTTTTTCGCCTAATACGTGATGAGGAGTAAGCAATTGGATTCTGCACGCAGAATAAAACGGCTTGATGTATCGTGTGATGCAGTAGATTCACGCGACAAGCGTTATAACGCAAGACACAGGAAGTGCACTACTGAACAAGCAATAGGACCACCGGAGCTTTATTGTTGTGACGCCTCTCCTCTTCACAAATTAGGCGAAAAAGGCTGGTTTCTAAGGAACAAAAGTAACTTAGTAGTATATCGTGACTGGTAATTTTGTCAATAGTATTAAACATTATTTGTCTTATGTTTACTATAATGGCTATTTACAGCGTATTATTATTCGTCCATAATGTTTATATTTAATGAATAAGTTGGTGTAAATCTCCTTTGACAAAGGTACGGTTGGTAAAAGTATTGCCACATTGAATGATTTATGATATTGATATGCAGCGACTTTTGTTCTCTGTAAAAGATAAAATAACGTGCTAGTCTAATGATATGTCATTTGAAGGGTCACCAGTCTTGCAATCATTAGAGAAAGATCCGAGTCCTGACGTTTCACTGGAGGATCTTCGTACTTCAGCGGAAGGTGATGAGTTACTAACAGAATTGTTTGGTGAAGTTCAGAATGGAGCCCATGGCTATTTCGATAGCGTTTTAAGGCATGAGAGGGTAGCACAGATCCAGGTAAATCGTTTAGACGCAGAAGAATATCGTGATCTGCACCAAAGATTAGATCACGACAGGCGCATTACTCACAATGCCTTGTGCGACAAACTGCGCGTCCTGGCAAGAGCAGAGAAAAAAGCTGGACGCGATGTTTCTTGGTGGAGCAAGATTGCTGGACCGCGTGAAAATCGCAACGCTATCAGGAGATGGGCATTAAGGGCTGTCTTCGCGGAATTATACAAAAATGAGGATAAACGACATGAATGATTTATCTAAGGCATTAGCGCGTCTGGCTAAAAAAAAGGACGGGCAGGATTTGGTGGACAGGATAAAATGCGCCTCTTTTGGGGCAGTTGGGCAGTTACATTCTAAAACACAACAGTTACCATATGACGCGGCTAAGTTGCGGCAATATCTGGAATCGTTGGATAAATTGATCGTTGAGGCAGAGGAACTTGAACCATCACTGGCAGATGAATTGAAAGGTTCAATGTCAAAAATAGCGATCACTATAGCAGAAGCCTGCGTTCTATAACTATTACCGTGTAAGACAAACTACTTACGCGGTTTTTTCTTGGGCGCTATACGATTTACGTCAGGAATTCGTGCGGTATTTCGTGGCACCCCGACAGATTAGCGAGAAATAGTGTGGACGGAGGTAAAATAATTCACCTTGTAGATCGCGGCTTGATTAAGTCCCTTAAATTTCCGACATTCTGGTTTGAGCCAACACCACAAGGATTGTTTATGCTGAATATTGCTTTCAGCCAATCAAAATATTTTGTAGATATTTTGCGAGAAAATGTGAAACGAGGATTGCGGCAAAAAATCAGGAATGGCGTTTGGCCCGGCTGGGCTCCGGTGGGATATGCGAATAATCCCAAGGCACGAGGTATTGATGTTGATAGCGAGAAAGCCCCAAAAGTGAGGAAGATTTTTGAAATGTATGCCACCGGAGCATATACGCTTCATTCTCTCGCAAATTGGTGCAGAGAACATGACTTGTGCGGTAATCTCGGCAAAGAGATAGCGTTGAGTAACGTGCAGAGTATCCTACAAAATATTTTCTACATAGGACTCATGAAATATGGTGGGGAAATTTATGAGGGACAACACGAGCCGTTAATCTCAAAGAAACTTTTTGATTCTTGCCAAGAAGTGATGGCGAAGCGTGGCAGAGTTCACGAAGTACATAAAAACAATTTTGCTTTTCTTGGCCTTTTGAAATGCGCTTCGTGTGGAGCGAGTATCACCGCCGAAAAACAGAAAGGCCACAACTATTATCGTTGCACCAAGAAAAAGGGTTTATGCCAAGAAAAGCATTATCTCCGCGAGGAAGCACTAACCGAGCAAATCACTTCTTATCTTCAAAAAGTTTCTTTGTCGAGCCAAGACACCGAGAAAGTTTTGGCGGCGTTGGACACAGAGCAAGATAAAGCGCGAGAGGACGCACAAAGTGAGGTTAGTGTTTTGAAAGAGCAATTAGCAAGCGTGGAAACAAAGTTAGCGAAACTCCTCGATGTCTATATTAGCAGACGCTTTATCCACAGAAGAATACGCCGCCAAAAAACAAAGTTTGCTGTCTCAAAAAATGTCGTTGAGTGAGAAAATTACCGATTTTGAGACAAAAGGGTTATCTCGGCTCGAACCGGCTCGTGAGTTCGTAAAATCCTTAAATCAAGCCGCTAATCTGCTTTCCTCTCCCAATCCGACTGCAATGACAACA
>MHHQ01000002.1 GCA_001817065.1 Candidatus Andersenbacteria bacterium RIFCSPHIGHO2_02_FULL_46_16 | reverse complement strand
CCGCACAATCCTCCCCGATTGTGCTTTTTTATTGGTGGGTGCGGGAAGACTCGAACTTCCGACCTCTACATTATCAGTGTAGTGCTCTAACCAACTGAGCTACGCACCCCAACTACGCTCTGCTTTCCAGCAGAGCTACGCTGGGCGAGAGGTACGTTGTTTAACGTATACTCGTCCCGCATAGCTCCGAGAGAAACAAGGAGCGAAGTGGGAAGCTACACACCCCTCTCTCCTTACTACCCGTCTAAGCTATTTAACCGTGTCTGACCCATTTTTGCAAACACACAAAAACCCCAACTATGTATCATGTCTTTGACGTTTAGTCATTTGGACTTGATTGGTCATTGGGGTTTGGTCATTGGTCATTTCGTTTGTATGCAACTCTCTATGCGATTGCAAATATAAACGTCTATTTGCGCATCTCACATGTTTCAATCGGAAGAGATGCCTTCCGATACTTTTAAACAAGTAGCCTGTCATTTATGTCAAAAACATGAAATGACTCCGACCTAGTCAGTGCTAGGCACTGACATTTTCTCCCTAGAAAGGAGGTGATCCATCACCAGGTTCCCCTAGCGATGCCTTGTTACGACTTACTCCTAATCACTGACCTTACCGTGGCCCCCGCTAATGCGGGGTCTTCGGGTACTGTCAGCTTTTCTGAGTTGACGGGCGGTTTTGACGTCACAACATTAACAAAATAAAATGTCAAGTGTTGCGCCTCACACCACCGGACGAACGGTTTTCCCGTATCCTGGCGGTTCCCATCTTCTGTTTCTTCCCAAATTTCCTGATTTGTTTCCTTAATTCTACAATTCTTTTTAATCCCTTGGTTGTCAGATGTTCTTTTCTGTAAACCATCAAAACTATCTCTCGAAAAAGGCGATAAGTTTCAGCCTTTTTTACTTGAAGTGGATGTTGGTCCAAAAAAGGGATCAAATAATTAACCAAGAGCTTGTAGCTGGAAATGCGATATTTCACGTGCGGAAACCATCCATATCGTTCATATAAACAATCGTATAATTTTCCGCAGCCAACCGTGACCATAATCCGTTCCAGGATTTCACGGTCATCAGCTCTTAATTCAATCGCAAATTCAGGTCTGATTTCAATGCCGCTTCGGGTTGTTTTCTGCCTGTTAATACAGACAGAAAAAGATCCTTCGCCGTCAATGAATCCAGCAACATAATCTGGTGGAAGAGCAGAAACATGAGTTTGTTCCTTCCCTATCGGCTCTGCGCAATTTGGATTGCGCCGCCGATCGGCCGTCTCTATTCGAGACAAGCCTCGTCCCTTATAGGGACGGGTACTACGAACTCTGCAGACTTCTCGTATAACATCGGTGCCTGATTGCTCATGCTCCTTTATTTTTGTGCTCACGGTGTTAGTTCACACCGAAATACAAAAATATTATACAAGATCTCCCTTGATGACTGTATTCACCTTTTCATGCCATCTTCGATACTCCGATCACTACTGCCCCAATTTAACAGAGGACTTCCCCATGTACTCGATGGGTCGTCGCTGAGCAATAGCCTGTATGAGTATTCAAGCTGGTATGCATTACTTTCGCCATTCATACCAAACGTCACCGTTTGATACTGCGATTTCATTTCGTAAGTTCTGTTGACCTACGATCCGATTTACACGGACTGGCGGATGCAGCTGCAAGGCATCCGAGTACAAAGCCCGAGAACGTATTCACCGCAGCGTGGCTGATCTGCGGTTACTAGCGATTCCAACTTCATGAAGTCGAGTTTCAGACTTCAATCCGAACTGAGACTGGGTTTAGAGATTCGCTCCCCCTCGCGGGTTAGCACAAAGCTCGCTGTCCCAGCCATTGTAGCGCGTGTGTCGCCCAGGGCGTCAAAGGACCATGCTGATTTGACGTCATCCTCACCTTCCTCCGTGTTAGCCACGGCAGTCTCGCATGACATATAACATACGACGAGGGTTGCGCTCGTTACCCCACTGAAGGGAACACCTTACGGCACGAGCTGACGGCAACCATGCAGCACCTGTCTAGCAATCTCGAAGACGTCCACCGTTTCCGGCAGACCACAGCTAGATTTCAAGCCCTGGTAAGGTTCCTCGCTTAGCATCGAATTAAACCACACGCTCCACCGCTTGTGCGGGCTCCCGTCTATTCCTTTGAGTTTTAAGCTTGCGCTCGTACTACCCAGGCGGCCAACTTAACGCGTTAGCTTCGACACTGAGAGGGTCGATACTCCCAATGCCTAGTTGGCATAGTTTACGGCGTAGATTACCGGGGTATCTACAAATTTGTTACTAGTAACAAATTTGAAAATTCCAAACCTCAAGCACCAAATCCCAAATAAAACACAATGCTCAAAATTCGAAATCACAAACCTGCTACCGGCGCGAACATTTCTATCGCACTCCCCACATCGCTGCGGGGTTCAGACTATATCATCACGTTAGATAAAAAGACGGGTTACTTTGACCGCTGTCATTTCACTCAATTCCAAAATTATACTAACGGCTTGGCGTGTAGTCGTTGAGGGGAATCTATTCCTGAAAAGGAATAACCATCAGAAGATCGGTCACTATGTGGCGACAATCTGGATATTCCTTTCTCTTTTCAGCGATGATTTCAGCAGCTATTTTCTTCGCTGTCTCCACATCGTCTGCGGAAAATAATTCAGAAAACTCTCCAAGGTAAGTACCTCCTACCCTGGACTGATAAACCAGCTTAAAGTTTTGCATTACTTATCTCCATTTATAGATTCTTCCCTGCTGATTAGCTGGCTTCGCCACATAGCGAAACACTTGTCGGATTTCTCCTTAAGTACTCCAGCCGTCCCAGCATATAGCCAAGTTTTTCCCCGACCAATCGCATATAAGCAATCTCGGGGGGACTATTCCGGCATACCCAGCCGGCCGTTACTGCCACAACGCAACATCCAATAGCCAATTTACAAAGACCAGACAAATCTTCGTTCAAAATTTTGGGATTTTGAATTTGGGATTTGATTGGTCATTGGGATTTGGTCATTGGGATTTCCGTTGCGGCAGCAACGGTATTAATCCCGTTCACTCCCTACGCTGTCGTCCCTGAGCGTCAGGACAGAGCCAGTAAGCTGCCTTCGCAATTGGTGTTCCCCCTGATATCAACGCATTTCACCGCTCCACCAGGAGTTCCACTTACCTCTCTCTGCCTCTAGAATGGCCGTATCTACCGCGTATTTAGGGTTGAGCCCTAAGATTTAACAGTAGACGCACCACTCCGCCTGCGGACGCTTTACGCCCAATAAATCCGGGTAACGCTTGGGGCTCTCGTATTACCGCACCTGCTGGCACGAGATTAGGTGCCCCTTTCTTGTGTGGTACCGTCAGGCCGACGCCCCGCAGCGGAAAATCCAAATGACAAAATCCAAATGACAAATCAAATCCAAAATCCAAATGACAAAAGAGAGGAAAGTAAATCCTGTTTTTGTCATTTAATCATTCGGTCATTGATTTGACATTTGATATTTGAGCTTTGAAATTCCCGATGCGAAGCATCGGTAATTCTTCCCACACGACAGCAGTTTACAACCCGAAGGCCTTCTTCCTGCACGCAGCGTCGCTCGGTCGCACTTTCGTGCATTGCCGAAGATTCTCGACTGCAGCCACCCGTAGGTGTTTGGACAGTGTCGCAGTTCCAATGTTGGGGGTCATGCTCTCACACCCCCTACCCGTCGTAGCCTTGGTAGGCTTTTACCCCACCAACAAGCTGATAGGCCGCAGGCCCTTCCGAAAGCGATAAATCTTTACTGGCACAAGAGTTTCATTCTTGAAATTTTAATAAATAATGGACATCGCTGGGTGTGGTGTTATCTTGGCACGATGGAGTCTGCTTTTAAAGACAAACTCGATAACCCACAACACCAGCGATGTCCTCCTCGTGTATAAGAGTTCTGATACAAGCGCACACACATCGCAATTTGTGTGGTCGGTTTTCTGTCTGACGCTATTAGACATTAAACCTACTTCCTTTTTCACAGACCTATCTTTCCCCTCACCAACCAGCCAAGTGTGTAAAAAAGGTCAATCTCGTATCAGAACTAATTTCCATATTTATTCAAGAACAAAACTCATGTGCCAGCACATGGGGTATTATTCCACCTTTCGGTGGGTTATCCCCCGCTTTCGGGTAGGTTACCTACGTGTTACTAACCCGTTTGCCATGGCCGCATCTCGCTATGCTCGATACGAGAAATCCAAATGACAAAATCCAAATGACCAATCAAATCCAAAATCAAAATGACAAAAATTAATCGTTGTAATTTAGTCATTGGACATTTGTTATTGATTTGACATTTGAGCTTTGAAATTTGAAATTCCGCGTATCGAGTCCATCGAGACACGGCCATTCGACTTGCATGCCTTATCCACGCTGCCAGCGTTCACCCTGAGCCAGGATCAAACTCTTAGTATAGACCGTGAAACTCAACGTATTCACGGTAAGACGTTATCTTTGTTGCTAAAAGCAACATCGTTCAATTAAGCATCTAACAGATGCCTAATACCTTAAACCACTTTGGTTTAAGGATTTGCAATCGCACAGAGTTTTGCAATTAATTCTTTTATTCTTATTCAGTTGACGAAGTACTTTCCGTTGCGACCAAAAAAGAGGGAGCTCTCGTCCAACTCACTCTTTTTTAAACGCGACGAGATTTAATATTTATTATTCAATACCACTCAATCCTTAAGGATTATAGCTATTACTATAATTGTCTGTTCAGCAATGTCAAGCAGCCAATTAGTAAACACTCACGCTAGCGAAGTTATCTTAATTATTTATGCTTAGTTAAGTTATTTATTTAGGGTGCCTTAGCAACCAATTACTCTAATAGACTAAATTGCAGCAAACGGGCAATAGCCACATTATCAGCCACGTAGCCACGATTCCAATTATGGCCCCGACTGTCACCTCCAGGGGCTTGTGACCCAATTGTGTCTCTAAATACGGATATCTTTTCTGGTCTTCGGCCGGCAGCCGTATTACCAGCTCATGCAGGGCAAAGCCATGGCTGCCCAAAAATACCCGCATCCGCAGTGCGTCATCAATGACAAAAATCGCTAATGACACCATAATCGCAAAACTCACACTGTTTATTCCATCCACCAGTCCCACCATCGTTAACAACGAAAAGGCAAACGCCGTATGCGCACTCGGCATTCCTCCGTATCGGGGTAATTTTTCGCCTCTCCCGCGCTGCGTATACCAGTTTTTATTGAACAGCGGTTTTACCAGCTGCGTCGACAACCCGACCAAGATAGGTATCAAAAATAATGGCAGATTCATATGTGTATAGTAATCAGTAATTAGGAATCAGTAAATTAACTAGGCACCAGTAACCAGTAATCTGTAATCAGCAACCAGTAATTAGCCAAACGAAAAAGCGAAAGAAAAACGCCCCCCTTCGCAACTCCTACTTGCCCTGCTTGCCGACTGGCAGACGTCAGGCAGAATTACGGACGGGCAGGTAAAACAATACCGTACAATTCAACGGCAAATATTTTGTGCTCATCACCTGCTGTGGTTTTAGTTTTAAATTGTTACTTTTCGTTTATCTCTTTGCATTAGTTAGTTCATTCAACAGCAAAGCAATCCCCAAAGAATTGTAACTGCTCACCGGTTAAGGGTGGATTACTAGGTTAAGCCATATTTAGAGCCAGAAAAAGAAGGTTTTCTTAAAAGTGAAAAATTATAACGTCTTATCTTAGCCAATAGTCTTCCTCGACCAGTGAGCAAGTTACAAAGAATTCATTTGACATATTAGTCAATGACATTCATAATAGTCCAGTTCTGCACCCTTCCCAATCTACTCAATTCTCCCGAAAGGAGACAGGCATGTTGTACGACCACCATTGTCCGAATTGTGTTGAACTATTCAAAGTCCATAAAGCCACCAATTGGTTCCGTTGCACATTTATGGCAGGATTCTTCTTTGTTACCGGGATCTTTATGTTTCTCCTTCTAAGGATGTTTCTCCTTCTAACTATATCGGTAAATGCGTTAATCATTGGCTGTGGTGTGTCATTAGCCTGTCTGCTTATTGGACCTATCATTCACCTCACGCGTCGTTCCCAATTCCTCATTGGCAAAGACAAATCCGGCCACATTCACGTTCATCCAAGAAGCCAACCCATGTTAGACGCCACTATGGTTCTGGAAGTGAATGCTGGATTTTTCCGCCGTAAGTGTCGTTTGCACTCTGGTCTTCCCTGCGACTGGAAAGTCACCGCGGATAACACGCATATGTACTTCACGGATGTAGCGGGAGAAACAATTCCAGTGTGTTATTGTGAGCTTCCTCACCATGACGCAACAGGCTACATCTCATTCGTTAATCCGTTGTTACCAACTACGTTTTCGCTTCTAACCCATGTGACGTTAGTTGCCGATATACAACATAAAGCTTTGCAGCAAGTCCAATCAGAGGCCGAAGAGTCCCCCACCATTGCCGGCTCCATTCCAGCAACTCAGGGATGATCGCTATTTGGTCACCCTTGTTCTCTATTACAAATCCGTGCCTCACCGTGCGGATTTTTTCTTTTGTCCCTCTCTCCATTTTCGAATCTCTTCATGATTCCCGGATAGCAGCACCTCCGGCACCTTCCATCCGTTATATTCCGCCGGTTTCGTATACTGCGGATATTCTAGGGTTTGGATTTTATCATTTGTCATTGATTTGTTATTTCCACCGCCATCAGGCGAGGTCCCGCCCGAGGCGGGAGGATTTTGGATTTTGGATTTATCTGTATAGCTTTCTTCTTTCAACGACTCCTCGTTGCCCAGCACTCCAGGCAACAATCTGGCCACTGCCTCAATCACAACCATTGCCGCCACCTCTCCCCCATTTAATACATAAGGCCCAATTGAGATTTCTTCATCCGCCAGATAATCAGCTACCCTCTGATCTATTCCTTCGTACCTTCCGCAGATCAAAACCAATTCGTCCAACTTCGTCCACTCCTCCGCCTTCGCTTGCGTAAACTGCTCTCCTCTAGCACTCAACACCACAACCCGTCGTCGTGTTTTGGTCATTTGGTCATTTGAATTTGTTTGGGATTTGGGATTTGGGATTTGGGATTTGATTGAGCCAATCGCTGCAGCGATTGGCTCAATCTTTAGTACCATCCCCGCCCCTCCCCCGTAAGGCGTATCGTCCACCGTCCGGTGTTTGTCTTCCGTAAAGTCTCGAATATTATGGATCCCGATCCCTATTAATTCCTCCTCATTCGCCCGATGCAAAATACTGGCTTTCTGCCAGGAATCAAACAGCTCCGGGAAAATTGTCAGTATATTAAATCGCATTTTGACATAGTGTCTCAAGCGTGCTAAAACTTCAAGCCCCGCCCATTAAGGTGGGGATTGTGGCTTTTGGTCTTACCAAGTTACCTGACTTATCATCGGACAACCAATTACCCCAAGGAGTTCTTTTCATGTACACACAAGACCCTCAATATGTTGAATTGTTATCTCAAGTAGAAAAAAAGCCCTTTGTTGATGACCATCGACTTGAATTAGCAAACTTCCTTGACGGCGTATCATGCTTACGAGGCCAGCTTATCAGAGAACAATGCTCGGAACATCCAAACGAAGAATTGATCAAGGAACTGCTTAGAGACCGCGACAATTGTCATATGTGGGCAGCCCAGGACCTGGGTGTCAATCCGAACATTATCCCGCCAGGTTCAAAATTTGAATTCCACAAAGGCTTCGCCTGGTGGCCGGTCCATACCTCATTCCACAGCTTTTCCGCCGCTATCGCTGCCGGGCGATACGACCACATCGATCCTCACCTCACTGCTTCTAGTCTCTGCATTGAAGACGCTCCCGTCACTATTGATGCCAAGCTAGTCCTCTATGCACCTTCCAGAAGGATTTTTAGCGAAGCTGCGATTTGGGAAATGCGTCGTCGTCTTAATCTTCACGTCGAGCAAGATCAATCCTGGGAACTATGCGCCTTTGGCGAAAAATATCCAGATGTACAAGGAATAAGCTCCTGTGTGGCCCTTGGTTCCATCTGCGTGGACCCGCGCGGCCGCCGAAGCGTCCCGTATCTCGACTACTGGGACGCAAGGCGCAAGCTCTACCTGGGTGACTGGGGTGCTGGGTGGTGTCCGGACTACCGTTTCCTCGCCGCCCGTGATCAGTTCCTAGGAGTACGTGAATTCCCTATTTAAATTTTGCAACAACATTCATGTCCAAGCCCCTCACACCATCGTGACGGGCTTTTTATTATTTAGCCCAAATGAGTGTGGTCGCCTGCGGCGAACCACGAATTTGGATCAAAATAATAGCCAGCCTGCCGGCAAGTTTATAGATTGGCCTTCTCTACAATTCCGAATCATCCTCGACCGATGAACATTGCGCGTCACCCGGATAATCTATTCCCTCATCAGTATCATCATCCACGCCATTATCGCAGGCTAAGGTGCCTCTCTCGTTATCATCGCTCGGCTGATCACACCCTGGATCTTTATTTGGTGCTGTACCAAAGTCCACCCGGCCATCCGTATCATTATCTATACCATCATCACAGTCAGTCGTTCCTAACTCGCTAATGTCCAGCTCACTGTCGCAGCCCGGATCATTGTCCGGCTGAGTCCCAAAATCAATCTTACCATCGCCGTCATTATCTAAATAATCACTGCAAGCGGTTCCGTCTTCCTCAGGCGAAGTCGAAACCAAACATTGCGGATCTCCACTGCCGTTGGCGCGAAAATCAATCAATAAATCATTATCATTATCTTCATTATCGTCGCACTCATAACCAATCTCCGTCTCTTCCTGATCCTCCGCATTGCTACAGCCAACAGCTTCTCCTGGCAAACCTGTAGCACTACCGTCCGTATCAACTTGTCCGTCACCATCATTATCCACGCAATCCCTGCAAGCTGGAGTGCTACCGTCGAGCGGCCAATCAATCATCCCACCACGAGGACTAATCGCCGTCCGCACCACAGCTTCGCTTGGCTCCTGCTGTGTGTCCGCGTCCACCATGAAGTTTATCCTGATCCTTTTTACGGTCGGCGGTAAATCTATAGGCATACGCAGACAACATCCGCCCAGTGAGCCCTCATCGGGCAGATAACAAAAAACTTTTTTGTTCGGTTCGTTTCCCACAACACCATCAGCTAAATCTTGCTCAAGGTTGCGAATGCCGCTAGCCACCACTGTCGGGGGGAGCGTCATCTGGCCTGGTCCCGGTTCTTGCTCACAGCCAGATGACGATCCCCCTAGTCTCGTGACTTGTCGTTTAAGGTATGTGTCTTCCAGGAAATACCTAACTTTCACCGTCTCGCCTAATCGATCGTCAAATACGTAAAACTCCATTTCATACTGATCTCCTGACAATAACCAATATTCATTTCGATAATAGTCGTCTATGCGTCCATTCCTGTTCCAATCTATGTTCTGTGCACCGCGAAGTTCATCACTCACCCTGTCTAACACCCTCCTGGCTTCTTCAGTAGTGGTATTCTGCTCTCGTTCTCTTCTGGATACGCTAAATGCCGTGGATACTAAAGTAGCAATAGCCCCTATCATGAAAAGAACGATCGCCGTGGCCACTAGCACCTCAGCTAGTGTTAATCCTTTTTGCCAATAAAACTTTCTTGTCATAAAAAATTACGCCTATGAACCCGTACAGTTGAGAGTAGTTACGGCAGGCACAGTCGCCGCACAGTTTGCTTTATGGTAAAAATCTTGCCGGTTTATGTAGTATTTAGTCGTGCCTACAGAGGCCCAGGCCGGTATTATGTTAGCCATTGCTCTTTGACACCGTCGCGGCTTAGTTAGACTATACCCATGAGCTTCAACATTAACTCCATCACCAGCATTCGTGATATCAAGCTGATAACGTCCCATCTCGGTTACCCCGTCCGCATCTGTCACTGTTTGTACCAGCGGGCTGTTTGCCACTAGGTCATCAATAGTACAAGCCTCATTATTGAGCAGAAAAACAATGTACTGTATCCCCGCCTCGCTTATTTGCGATGAGCGCTCCACTTGCTCTTGATCCGCAACCACTTTTCTTTGTAAAGCCGCGACGCTTAACCACACCGGCAAAAGTATCGCTAATATGGCCACCAACATTACTATCAATACCATTATCCCGCCTCGGCTTTTGTGAATCATCATATTATTAAAGCTATGGTGATGGTGGTGGTGATGTCTCGCATAAAGCCCCATAACAAGTACCATCAGACGTATCAATGCATTCATGCAGCCCTGTCATTGGGTCTGTCTGATCGACACAGCCACCGCTGATAAATGAGGTATTCTGCCGGCACAAATCCATTCTTCCTCCCCAATTCGTGTCACAAGTGCTGTCAGCGGGACAGTGTTTTTGTGTGCAACCTGTCGGTGGCACCCAGCTGCAGCCGTTAGTGCAAGACTCACCTTCTTGCCCATAACTGTCTGCACAATGCAGTGACCATTGATTATCAACACATGCCCATGAAAAAATATCACGGCCGCATTGCTGATTGCCCGTCGGCAGATTCTTAAAATAACAGGGTCCAGCCGTGTTCGGTCGGTCAGTCTGGCAGTCGGTCGATGTGTTACATTCATCACTGCAAATCATGGGACCTGAGCAAATACTTGGTGGGTCCCCTGTCGGTGTGGGCTCTGGCCTTTCACAGCAAATTTGACTAGCCACAGCGCAGCTATAACCATTACGTATTAGACCGTGTTGGGCAAAACATGCTTGTCCATTACCAAGACAACTATAACCATTGCTTTCACAGTCAGGCGGCGGCTTGCAGCAGACTCCAGAATCACATTCATATCCCAAAGACAAGACACCAAGGCAGTCGCTCTCGGTGGGTACACAAGAATAGTTGCGATGGTGGGCCGCCGAAGCATAACCATCCCAGTACCCCTGATCAGTACATTGTGGCGGAGGGACACAGCATATGCCGGGATCACAGGCCAAGTCTGACCGCACGCTCCCATCAATATTTGCACATTCGCTCTCTGAGCTCATGCAGTCATAACCATAATCCGCTTCGCACTGATCCATTGTTTGGCAGCAGACGCCGCCGCCCTGCAAAGCACAGCTCCCGTAGATATAAGGAACTTCCCCATTAGCCGCACAGTCACTCTCTGTCGGCCTGCAATGCTGTTCAAGCTGGTATGGGTACGCACCGCATTGGGTCGGCATCCGACAACAAGATTCTCCTTCATTGGCACAGGTAAACGGAACAGCCTGACCCTCTACGCTTTCGCAAGCACTCTCGCTCTCCATACATATGTTTGACGACATATCGCTCATACAGTCCAGTGGCGGTTGACAGCAAACACCAGAGTCACAATGAAAGTTGACACGCAGATAACCTGCACAATCACTTGGTAAAGGTACGCAAGAATAAGGATCGTATGTATCGGTGGTTGCATTCCATCTGGATTGATCAGTACATTGTTCCGGCACTTGACAGCAAGTACCAGTACTACAGTCATAATTAGACCGTAAGCTACCATCAGCCTCAATACATTCATCTTCTGTGGCCAAACACGAAAAACCACTGCCGACGCAGTCTGGTAGTTCGGGCTCATGGACTTCCACACATTCGCAAAGCACTCGATCAAAGCGAAGACCTGGCGGGCAGAACTGGTCTGGACATATCTCGTCTTCACTGATGTAGGTTACCAGCGATGCTTGGTTAGTAACAGAGTTGGGTGCTAACCAAGACACTAGCATTTGCACTTTTTTGAAATCATCAGCTAAGGCAGTTAGCGGATCATCAACGTACTCTATCCGACGGGATATACTGTATGTTTGTCTGTTGCGTGTTACTTGCTCGTTATAACCAAGAATACCTGACGGGTCGTTGTCTTGCGGTGCATCAAACCCAACATCGTTATAGGCTATTGAGCGAACAAATTCCATCTCTTCATTAGCAATACCTAGCGCGATATTTTTTCGTTCCGATTCATGCGACACACGCATTGTCAGACTGGCGGCTCCAGATATACCCAATGCCAGCACCGCTAAAACACACATTGCAACAATTACCTCAACTAGTGTTTGACCTCTCTCTTTAATTTCTTTCCAAAACAGAAGAATTTTTAACATATGCTAATAGCTACCTTATTATAATATCATTGCCTGACAAAAGATACCGACAAATCAACCTCCAGAATATTTTCTATGAGTACATTCATTTCCTGCTACCTCTAAATTAGGCCTTTGATCACGAATAATACTAATCCAAATATTTTTTCACCAACGAAAACGTTATTGATATATATCGCCGGTAAATCTTTATTATGGAGCCCCATCCCGACCCCTAGGCGGGATGGCGAAATCCCACGTAGCAGACAACTATCTGCCCCAATTGTTCCGCTATCGGCGGAGCTACCCTCCCTTGCTCACAAAGCTTTGAATGGCAGCGCGGGGTTATAGCATTCCTTGTCGGCCAAAGCCTTGGCGACGGCTGATTCAACCACCCTCGCCACCGGCGGGGTGGTTTTCTGCGCAGTGGGATCAAAAAAACAAACCCCACTACATTAGCGGGGTTTGTTTAATTTTTTCTTCTTACAGATTCAGGTCGTCGATTGCTTCTTCAACGGACTGCGTTGGCGCTTCTTCGCTAACCTCTTCAGTCTTCGTCGCTTCTGCGGGAGCGGAACCCCTGTCCGAGCCTTCCGGCTCATTGATCTTTAGGTTCACGCGAGCGTTATTCTTAGCACCAATCACGCGCAACAGAGTGCGCACTGATTTTGCCGTTGCTCCCTGTCGACCAATCACCTGACCCATGTCGTCAGGACTAACGGTTAACGTGAGCAAAACGCCCATCTCATCAACCGTGCGATTCACTTTGACATCGTCTGGGTGATCCACAATTGATTTGACTACGTACTCGACGAACTCCTGATCATGACTCGGTCGCTCTTCAGCCATAATTTAGTTCGTGAATGTCAGTTAAACTGATTAAAATAGTACAACCGATGCTCGTATCTTCTATTAGAACCTTCGACCTATGGCTCAAATCAAACATCGGATAACTTTAAAACTACCACCAAGGCCCCGTAGAATGCAAGTTATTACCGGTCTATTGTATTGCATGGCGGGAGAAAATAGTCTCCTGCTTCTTCTTCAGTGCGCTTCCGCAGCCAATACCACGCTCAACCGCTGCCGGCAGCTTCTGTTCCTGTCCTGTAGACTTGGCCTTCAACACTAGTCAGGCCGCTTATCTAAACGTAGGCGCTGACGACGTCAAATCGTTCAGCGGTCCAGTGAATTACTGCAGCAAAAGGTTATACAGATGGCCGAGTTCTTGAACGAGCGAACCAGAGAAAAATCATTCCTGTAACACCGAAAACTACTGCTGCAGCGATGGATGCGAGCCAACCAAGGAATGCAAACACCATTGCATCCTGCGGCACAGTGTCCGTAACCATGGCATGTTGCACGTACGCATCGCCGCCGAACCACCCGACGAACGGGAGTGCGATTGCCAACACCAGCGCGCTTACGCCGAGTGTGGTCAATGCAGGTCGTCGCGACTGTCCTATGTATGAAGACATATTCCTAGCTTAGCACCACACGCAGTGCCTCGGCTATACCTCTGCTTTTTTGTCAGTTTCCTGTGCTGGGTTTACTTCTGTGTCTGCTACCTTTACCGGTTCGCTGTCCTTTGCTGTTTCCGCGCCTTTGCTTGCTGCACTGGCCTGCTCCCCTTCTTCTCCTTCTTTCTTCTTCGGACGCCAGCTGGTAACTTTCTTCCCTTTAATAATTTTCTTGTCAATTAGCAAGTTATGAATTGTTGGGGTTGGCTGCGCACCGCTGCCAATCCATTTGTTTACTGCCTCAGCATCGACTTTAAACTCATTAGTATGTGGATTATAAAAACCAACGTCAGCAATGAACTTTCCCTTGATAGGGGCTCGCTGATCAGCTATCACCACCCGGTAAGTAGCATAATTTCTTTTTCCTCTGCGCTGTAATCTTATTCTAACCATGCAGCGAATAATAATAGCTAGCAGCCTTTACGTCAACCTCTATTAGGCCTTTCCTGCCATTTCCCTCTGGTCGGTGTTCAAATCGCCCCACAATTACTTGCCCAATAATGACACCGTATTTTCTAGAAGACTGGCTCATTCGCTGATCCTGCACTTTATTATCCCTGTGAGTCTTTCTGCTGCCTTATGAACTCTCCTCTGCTAATAATCCGTATTAATACCTGTTTAAACCTTTGTATAGCCATCAGCCACGTTCCATATTTATATACACAGCTCATCCACAGCCCTCATGTACCGTTTCACACCAGCTTGCCAACCACACCTGATTGTAATTCGCTTCGAATGCCTAAAAAACGATTTTTAACAGGAAAACCAGAATCAATCCCACCGTCAGACCGGCTTGCACTATCTTTGCCCCCATAATTCCCGCAACAGAGAACAATACCGCCCTGCCGGCTTTCTCTGCAGTTTTACCTTCATACATTGCTCCCATTCCTGCCCCTAAGACAACACCAGCCAATAGTCCCACTGGACCGCCAGCTATTAAGCCAAGTACAGCTCCCGCTATAGTACCGAGCAATGCAAATTTCCCGCCTCCTCCTGCTTTCGCCCCAATTATTGCGCCTGCATATTCCACTAACCAGGCAGCTAGTGCCGTTACTCCGCTGCCAATCAGAAACCCGACGCTAATCTGCGCAAAGTCCGTCATCATCGCATAAAACAATATTCCTATAAAAACCAATCCCACCCCGGGCAAGCCAGGCACAACAATACCGATCAGTCCTAAAGAAAAAAACAGAACTGTTACAATCCAAAGCGCGACTATAGACATATACGACAGCCTAGCTGGTTATCCTCCAAATTAAAATATCACTGGGTGCAGAGTCACCCAATTACTCCTTCTTCTCCAGCCTCTCTAATGCCTCACGAGCTGCCTTCTGCTGCGCTTCGTGTTTACTGCTGCCTTTCCCGACACCCATTTGTTTCTTTCCTAAGAAAATTCCCACTTCAAAATGCTTGTCATGGTCCAATCCGTCCTCACTTAGCACTTCATAAGTGGGTGTGACTCGATATTTCTCCTGAGCCAATTCTTGAAATCTGCTTTTAGCATCTATGTGCTCCCCTTTCTCCAATACAGCGGGCAATTTCGCCACAATTACCCGTCTGATAAAATCATCCGCAGTCTGATAGCCTTGATCTAGATAAATTGCACCAATTACCGCCTCCACCGCATTTGCCAGGATATAATTACGCGCCTTCTCGCTGCCGTTTTGTTCACCTCGGGACAAGAGCAAATATTCTTCAATACCGACTTCTTTAGCAATCTTCGACAGCATCTCCCCTTTTACCACCGCTGCTCTTAGATTAGTTAGTTCCCCTTCCGGCAACGGATAATTTAAATAAAGGTAATCTGTTACTGCCAGCTCCAGCACTGCGTCGCCTAAAAATTCCAATCTTTCATTGTGGTCTAAGGGAAAACTTTTGTGTTCATTCAAATAGGAGCGATGAACCAGCGCTTGCTGCAATAACGCAATGTTTTTAAATTTGCACTCCAGTTTTTTTTCCAGCGCAGACAAGTCACTCATGGTAGACAGACTTAAATTTCAAAAAGAAAAACGTAATATAAAAAATCAAAACTAAAATCTACCAAGCAGACTCAGTCGTCATGTAAATAGATGTTTTAAACTTTGCGTTGTTGTCTTGCATTTTTAGCTTTTAGTTTTACTTCTCCTCATTCATTTTTGCGTGGCTCCCCCATCTCCTTATAAATCGTGCCTAAAACCCCGTTTACGAACTTGCCCGAACTAACTCCTCCAAAAGTCTTCGCCAATTCAATTGCTTCATTAATCGCGACTTTCGGCGGCACATCATCAGCCTTAGCAAACTTAAGCTCATAGATACCTAACCGTAAGACATTTCTGTCTACCACGGTAATCTGCTCAATTGGCCAATCGGGCGCCGATTCCACGATCATGGCATCAATCTCATCCAGATTTTCACTTACCCCGATCACTAAACTATACACAAATCCGGCGTCATCCATGCCGGGAGCAAACTCGGCTACATTATGCTCGGTAACCTTCTTGAGTTGACCTTTCTTTTTTCCTCGAAAATCCCACTCAAAAAGACTCTGCAGTGCGACGGACCGACTTAGATGTCTATTTGCCATGTTAAATAATCTATCAAGGAGCTAAGGTTCAAGCTAAAACAGTTATACCGTGACAATTCGAAAAACGCAAGACGCCCTCCTGTAGTCGCTCAATGGTTGTTAAGGAAAAGTGCGTATATCCACCTACTAAGGGAGATAAAGGTGGTTTGATTCCCGGATGTTAGTAAAAAACCTCTCCCGCCTACAGACGAGGCCCGCCGCAGCGAGGTTCGCCAAGGGCGACACGGTCCGACGGGTGGCGAACCCCCCGTGTCAGTAGAGGATTAACCTTCAGCTGTTAGCACTTACTCGCTCCTCTTCTCTCCTTAGTCAAAAAAAGAGCAATCGTGTCGATTGCTCTAGCACACTCTATTTTTGGGCTACGGCACGCTTAAGACGGTCTAAAATTTCATCCGTGAATACCTCCTCCAGATCCCATTCCCCCAGCAGTATCGGGATAGCCCCATTCTGATTCCATACTTCCAGGCAATCGATAACTGATGGGAACTCCCATATTCCCAGATCATCATCCCCTTGCCAATAAAACTCTGCCATTAACACTTGATCGGTCGGAATAAGTCGCACCTTGAACTCCTGGCCATCAAACACCTCTGCTGCCAGAGCACAGATAATCTTAGGCAGACGTGAAATCTCCGACCACTTAACCGGCACAGCGCCAGGCCAATCGCACTTAATTCTTCATCCCCAAGCCTAAATACGCAGGATTTGATACATTTGTAGTGTTTACACATAAACACAAACACTATGAATGCAACA
>MHHQ01000001.1 GCA_001817065.1 Candidatus Andersenbacteria bacterium RIFCSPHIGHO2_02_FULL_46_16 | reverse complement strand
GCTTTGGTATGAAGGGGTTTTCGAAGGAGTGTGGCATGGTTTTATCGTACACCAAAAAGTGAGGCTGGCTATATGCCTTTATTTCTAAAAATTTATACCTCCTCATTAAGCCATTCCCGGTTCTGGGCGTGAGAGGGCAGGATTGCTTGATGCGTTTAATCTGTCTGACGAGTTGTCCTGATTGTGCACCCGGCAAGACTCGCCCGCCAATACGGCGGGTTTTCGCCTGATGGCTCAAAAACGGTTAGTTTGATAATAATCAACTGTTAGCGCTGATCTGGCTTGTTTTTTTGTGCACCCGGCAAGACTCGAACTTGCAACCTCCAGATCCGAAGTCTGGCGCTCTATCCGATTGAGCTACGGGTGCATGCATTAAATTTCAAATGTCAAAATCCAAATAACAAAAACGATTTAACGTTCAAATGTGATTGAGTTATATCAAATATTACCTGTTTTGGCTAGGATGTGATAAAGGACAATGCCGCAGGCAGTAGCGACGTTATGTGAGTTACCCAAACCTAAAATAGGGATTTCTATAGTTAGATCGGCTAAATTAATCAGTTCTTCGCGGATGCCAAGCCGTTCATGGCCGATAATTAACGTAATGGGCAGGCGGTAATCTGACGCCGGTACCTGATGGTAAGGGACGCTCTCCTTAGTTTGCTCAAGGCAGATGATTTGGTGGCTTTCTTCTTTGAGCTGCGTGACTGTCGGGACCGGGTCAGCAATGTGGGTCCAGGGCTGATGCGGCACGGCATAGACGGCCGTTTTAGTAATGCGATGGTTATGACGCTCGATAATTTGAGGAGGGCGACTGTCCCTTTTTTCCTGCGGATAGCCGGTGTAGCCGGCTAAATAGAGATGATCAACGCGGGCTAACTCGCACAGGCGAAAGATCATGCCGACATTGTCGAGACTGCGGACATTGTCTACGACAACGTTGAGAGACGTGCGGGGAAGCTTTTTAAGCTCTTCTGGGGTAGGGCGCTCCCCTACCAGGTCTTGGGTGGTTTTCTTGAGAGACATAAGAGTAATAATAAATCCAAATTACAAAATCCAAATGCCAAATCAAATCCAAATATCAAATAATCAAGACCTAAAGCATTTATCCTACAACAAATAAGAAATTAGAAACTTAAGAAATCCCTACCTACGGCAGACAGGCTAGACAAATACTAAAGTAAAATGTAAATCGAAAAACGTAAAATAACAACGCAAAGTTTAAAACAATACATTACAAGATGACCAGCCCTCAAAGATAAGGATAAAATCCAAGCGTTGTAGATAGATATATGTAATTGCAGATAACACTGTCAATGAGCCGTTAACGATAAGAAAAAACCCCGGCAGGAAAGAAAGCTGAGGGGGGTTTGTTTAGGGGTGTGGGGAATAATAGTGAGTACGGGCAACGCGTTTGAGGTAACTGATACCAATTAGAAGAAATATCAGGCCTGATGAAAAATAACAGTACTTCTGTGTAGGTGTTACGTACATTGAATAGAAAAAGCACGTAGCCCATACAATGTATGATGGTCCTCTAATAAATTCCTTAACCTTCGTGAAGAAGTTCTGACGTCTTAGAACCAGCATGGCGAACAGGTTGCAAATCAAAGCCAGTCCGTATAATAACAGCACAACACTCATTACGTAATAGACCATTTCTTTGTCTCCTAGTGGTTAGGAAGGGTTGTTTACACTATTCCTATCATTCCCTTACGTCCACGCCAGGTATGGACATCCACTTGCGTAAAATTTTGGTCAGTAAGCGGCTGGCGTGTGGTTATTGCATGACATATTGGTTAATCCGGTGGACGCAATAGCAGGCGGTAAAAAGTCAGACAGCTGTTGAATAACATCACTATCGCAACCCAGAAAAAGAATAATGAATCTGTGGTCATAGAGAACGTGCCGTATAAGCAAGCAAGGCCAAACAGAAGATAGAATATCCCATAGAAATAGCCGAAGATGGTAAGAGGTGTTGTGTCTGGGTAGACATACAGAAATACGGACATTGCAGTGACGACAACAATGGCAGCCAATTTTAAGATCTCTTCTAGCACTTTTGTCTCCCCTTTTCGCTGGTAAAACACGGTGGTGAAAAGTGAACGCAGCGGGTACACGGAATGATCGTCTGCTTACTCTACGCGACTAACGGTATCCTCCAAATAATTTGTAAAATGAACAAGCCTTTACAGTAGGCCAGGGAGCTACTGCAGTCAATCTTACTTTCTTTGATTTTTAGCTTTTGCTACACCTGCTGTATAAAAAACCCCGGGCAGAGAGGCGGTCTGCGAGGGGTGAATTAATAGTCAATGATTAAGGTTTGCTTGTCAGTGTGTGCGTAAGAAAGATTAGTGACCCGTAGAAGAAAAGGATAAGACCAATAGTCAGGTAGGGCACCCAACCCTCTACGAGTACTGCCAGGCATAAACACAGGGCTGTTGCACCGAAGGCAAACTCACCTTTCATATAGTCAAGTTGGGCACGTTCTCTTGGCTGGAATTTAGGGCTGGCGAAACGGTCAAACAAAAGTAACGTAATTATTGACAGGAACATGGTCCCGACACCAATCTTAAGGCTTGTGATCAACATGCTTGTCTCCTTTGCGAGGAAGCGCGGTAATGCTAATTCTGTTCCCGCTGTATAACTTCAGGGTGGACAGAAAGGGAAAGGATTTTTTGCGCGATCGGACCGAGTGCCTTACTTTTATGAACTAAAGGCATCATGGTCATGGCGGGATCACAAATATCCTCTGGACGGAGTCCAACCATAGAAATGCGGCAGTAGACGCCATTGCGGCTGAGACCACCAAGTGCTTCTCCGATGCGAGTAATGCTTGATCTGGGGTGCTGATGGAACACTTGCATTAGCTCTTGGAGTTGTACTAAGCCAACAAATAGTCGGCGAGCGTCGTGCAAAAGGTGGTGGTTCTTTGTTTGCAAAGCTTCTCTCTGAGCTAATACTGTCATATAGATGAGGCCATTTATAGCCCCAGGATCATCAATGGACCAGAAAGATGCGACGTCGTCTGGGTGCGAATCAGCATCGGTTACACTACCGGGACCGATTGTGCTCACTGTGTGGTCTTGGGCAATATGTCGCAACAAATCCTCTAAATTTTCCCACGTGCGGTCTTCGCTTTTTGCCATCAACCTATCTCCTAAACACGAACTTAGTTGTGAAATGAACAACATCTCACACTAAGCCTACGCGTGCCTAGTGTCAATTTATACAGTTTTATTGCTGCTTTACCAATGGCTAGTAATGCGCCATTGGTGCTCTATTCTGAAAATAGTTCGAACGCATTTCGCCGCCTGCGGCGGCGAAAACAAGCCCCCGTAATTTGCGGCTCGCCACGTTCTTTGACAATTCCAAGTTTTTCTATGACGGCAAATTCTATCGGGTCAGAAAACTCCACCAAGGTTTCTTTATTGAGACGATACTGCCAAATTCAGCACTTATTTTGGTTTCGATTTGCATTGATACGGAGATTATGAAAAATAATTTGGCCCGTTTGATTCCTTCAACAGAATATATTGGTTTTTGTGCTTCTTCTTTTAGTTCTATCTTTTTAATCAATTCGGTGTTGGGTGTTTCAGAAACTGCAATTGCATCTTCGGGCATAACATTAATTGGTTTTTCACCAACAGGGGTCTTCATGAATAATTTGGATTCTTTAACGGTCAATTCATTGGAATATTCGACAGATGCAAAAATCGTTTCTAATATGCCTTTATTGCCGGGAGTAGTTTTCCATAAAGATATATCGTGCGAAACCGGTTGTTCGCTTTGGCCTACCGTATAAATCACAGTTTGGGTTTGTAAATCATACGATACTGGTTCTTCAGCATTACTTACAGCTGGACATTCTGGACCAACACACTGACACATTATTTGACCGGGGTAACTTTCCGCAATGCCACATTGAGTTCCTTGGAGACAATTAAAATAACTACAAGGATTTGGTTGGGCACATCTTAAACCGATGCCCGGAAAACTATAACATTCTAATCCGGAGGGACAACGGTTCATAGCATCGCACCATTGATCAGTAATCTGTGGATATTCGCTAAGTTGCGCCTTAGTCATACTTGTCAAAAGCAGGCCCAATAATACAGGCAGTGCGCTAAATATAATTTTATTTTTTATCATGATTTATTTTTTTCTTAATATTTCGACTTCGACCTTTGGGCTAATTATGAATAATCAAAATTTTCTTTTACAAAATGTGGTTCGATTCGATATTTTTATCGGGTTCTTTGGCAGTTTTTAAGATTGCGGCGAAGCCGCTTAAATTTTTTGGGGCTTGCCGTCGCCGCCGCAGGCGGCGAAATGCGTTCGAACTATTTTCAGAAGAATAGAGCACCAGTAAGGAAAAGTCAAATTCCGTTGGCTCGCCTCGCTTTGCTCGGCGACCAAATTGTAAGGGATTTTGGGCGAAAAAATCAATTGGCGGTTTTGTCTTGAATTTAATTCAAAGTAAAAAAAATTTTCAAATAATTATTAACTAAATAAAGGAGAAAATATGAAATATATTATCTATGCTCGCAAGAGCACCGAAGAAGATGACCGACAAGTTCTTTCAATTGAAGCTCAACAAGTTGAGCTAAAAGAATTTGCCGCCAAAGAAAAACTTGAAATTGTCGCCTCGCTGTGCGAGGCAAAAACTGCCAAAGAACCCGGGCGAATGAAATTCGCAGAAATGTTGTCATTAATTGAGAGAGGAAAAGCAGATGGAATTATTTCTTGGCACCCAGATCGCCTTGCACGCAATTCTGTAGACGGCGGAAAGATAATCCATTTCGTTGATCGCGGCTTGATTAAGTCCCTCAAATTTCCCACCTTTTGGTTTGAGCCAACGCCACAGGGTTTGTTTATGCTGAGCATCGCTTTTGGTCAATCAAAATATTTTGTAGATAATTTGCGAGAGAATGTGAAGCGAGGTTTGCGGCAGAAAATACGAAATGGCGTTTGGCCCGGCTGGGCGCCAGTGGGTTATTTGAATAATTCCAAAACGAGAATGATTGATATTGATAAAAGTAAAGCCCCGAAAGTGAAAAAACTTTTTGAACTTTACGCCACTGGCGAATATACCTTGAAATCTCTCGCAAATTGGTGCAAGGAAAATGGTTTACGCGGCAATCTCGGCAAAGAGATAGCGTTGAGTAATGTGCAAAGTATTCTACAAAATATTTTCTATATTGGCCTTATGAAATATCGTGTGGAAATTTTTGAGGGACAACACGAGCCATTAATTTCAAAGAAACTTTTTGATAAGTGCCAGGAAGTAATGAATAAACGAGGAAAAGTGCAAGAAGTCAGAAAACACAATTTTGCTTTTCTTGGCTTGTTAAAATGCGCTTCCTGCGGGGCGAGTATCACCGCCGAAATCCAGAAAGGACACAATTATTATCGGTGCACCAAGAAAAAAGGAGTTTGCCAAGAAAAGCATTATTTGCGAGAGGAAGTTTTAAGTGAGCAAATTAAATCTTTTCTTCAAAAAGTTTCTTTGTCGAGCCAAGACACCGAGAAAGTTTTGGCGGCGTTGGATAGCGAACAGGAACAAGCAGAACAACAAGCTCATTCAAAAGTGGAAAGTTTAAAAGAGCAGTTAAAACAAGTGGAGATAAAGTTGGCAAAACTGCTCGATGTCTATTTGGCAGACGCTTTATCCACAGAAGAATACGCCGCCAAAAAGCAGGAATTGTTATCGCAAAAAGTTAGTTTGCAAGAGAAAATTAGCGACTTTGAACAAAAAGGGTTGTCTTGGCTCGAACCGGCTTGTGAATTTGTTTTATCCCTTAATCAAGCCGCAAAATTGGTGGAAACGGAAAACAAAAAAGAAATAACAACATTTCTAAAAAATATCGGCTCGAACCACATTTTACAAAACCGCCAATTGATTTTTTCGCCCAAAATCCCTTACAATTTGGTCGCCGAGCAAAGCGAGGCGAGCCAACGGAATTTGACTTTTCCTTACTGGTGCCCCCGGCAAGACTCGAACTTGCAACCTTCGGCTTAGAACGCCGCCGCTCTATCCAGTTGAGCTACAGGGGCCCGTACTTCGCTTTGCCTTACAGACAAAGCTTCGCAGGGCAAGCAGAGGTATTTTCACGCGCTACTTGTCCTCCGAAGCCTAATCTGTGATTAGGCGAAGGGGGAAGCTACAGGGGCAGGTGCTGAATATCAAATGTCAAAATCCAAATTACAAATGACTGGTTAATGTTCAACTTATTAAGCGATTGGAAGGCTTAATATTGAGCATACCATACGAGAATAATTGATTTTTAGCAATAATTAGTGCAAATTATATTCAGCTAATGAGCAGAAGGTGCACTTTTTGAAAGTGGAGATATTGGTTATTATTTAAAAATTGGGATTGGAGAATGGGAATATATGGCGATTGTAACTTCACACCATGCTCGTCGGCTGAGCGAGCTTTGCGGGACAAATATTGCGTTTAGATAGCATTGTTTGTTCGACGAAGCTCTGTCAGGAAACAGAGCGGGTACGGCGATTGTAGCTTAATGGTAAAGCAGCGGGTTGTGGTCCCGCCGACGTGGGTTCGATTCCCATCAATCGCCCTTAGTAATAAATAGGCAGAATGTCAGTATGATAATGATGGGTGAGCAAGAACCAAAATTTTGGGAACAGTCGGGGAGTTCCAATGAATTAGGCTCTTCAGAAAGAAGGCAACCTACTGAAGCTGAGCGGTTAATAATACATAAATACTCAGGTGGGGAAATATCTCGTTTAAGTCGCGAGGTTAAGGTTAACACCAGAGCTAATACACCCTTTTCAACTCCTGGTAAATTTAACTTATTTCACGATGGGGAAGGTCGTGATCCTGATGGGGTATTTCAGCAACTTGTCCGACAAAGTGGAACAGTAAGGGTGATAGATCTTGGTTCTTCCACAACTATGCTGAGGGCGACTGAGCACGAACTGAGGCTCCTAAAAGGGGCGGGCATCAAGGAGTATGTCGGCATTGATCTTGGTGTTGAAGGTATTGATTGGTTTGAGCACCCTTTAGACCGAAAATCGGCAGAAGGAGCTGAAAAGTTAAAATGTAAATATATTCAAGCCGAGTTTCTAAGTGCGATACATTCCTTGCCTGATAACTATTCAAATGCCTGGATGACTGGAATAGAAAGTGATAATGTTATTCAGAATTATAATCACTGGGGTTTCGCACTTCTTTCTGAGCTAAAAAGAGTGACCCCAAAAAATGGATTTATCTTTACCGATGAAGGGTTTATTAATTCAATATTGGCTCAAGTACCTGAGTACACTGATTTTAGAAACAACTTTAAGCAGAAGAATAAAGAAAGTTTACAAAAATGGGAAACTCAAGAAAATGACCGTTTTGTACCCGCTTCTTTAGCATACGTTGTTGATATGCCGACAATCGGATTGCGGGCCTATGTTTCGAAACAGGCTGCCTCTAGTATGGGTGCCGCGATTCTTTTAGTTAATACAGAAAAGAGAGAATAGTATTAGTAGAGATTATTGAGCGTCTCAGTTCTCCGTTCTCTACTCAAGAGCCAGTTGAGCGAAATAGCGGCAGGCGAATGGTGAAGATAGTGCCAAGTCCCGGAGATTTTTTGGTCCAGAAGATATAGCCGCCAAATTCCCTGAGAATGAGACGGGTTAGAGCCAAACCGATTCCAATGCCATCCGGATCATATTGGGCGGATTGCTCTCCCCTAGCCCATGGCCGAAAAACAGCATCCGTGTCTGAGGGGGCGATGCCAATCCCCCGGTCTTGGACGATGATGCGAGCATGCTTTTTACTCGTGTACTGGCTTGGCTGCTGCTCATTAATCGCAAGATCAAACCTGTCTGGTTTGTCGAGTTTAAGATCGTCGAGTATCTCGGCGATAACGTAGTCGAGCCAGTTATACAAAGTTGTTGGTTCAGCTAGATGGCAGATAAATGCTGAACAATAAGAGTGTCGAGTCTTCTTAACGGCATTTAATTGGCACACTTTGCGGTAGAGCATAGTAAACTCCCTGGATTTTGAAAAGAACAAAACAACCGCCCATTGAGGCGGTATATACGTTTGCAAAGTATCTACCCCAATAAGGGCTGGAGTTCGCACCCATTCTAAGTTTCCTTAAGGGTTGCGGGCGAGGCGTCGAGCCAGTTCTCTTAGCATCCTCGTACTCTGGATACGATATTCAGTTGTACAGCAAGCATAGCTCTCCTTGTGTGAGCGTCAAGGGATTCTGTCCTATTCTCAACGGTAAACATACAGAAATAGTGCGATGGCAGGTGGGGTAGTATAGTGAAATTTTGCCGTTTTAAGGTCTGGTATATAGATAGTCGCATTATTTAGCCGCTAAAAATAGTTCTAACGTCCTCTATGATAGCGCGCACTTTTTCAGAACACACTTTTTACTTGAGGTGGTTTTTAAATTGACAAAGCCATAGTTAGTAGAGAGTAAAGGCGTTAAAAAGAACGGGTCGTCCTTTAACAACAAGGAGAAAGAAATGGGCAATGCTATGCTATTGACTTTAGAGCCTCTTTTGCCCCATAATGACTCTATCACGATGAGTGGGCACACCTAAGGTTCGTCCGAAGGTTACTCCCGCTCGCTTTTATTTAAGCCGTTTTTCCAGCTTCTTTTGTAGTTTATTAACGTAAATAAAGCAGGGACGGAACTTTCTTAGTAATGCTGAATACTTAAAGGGGTTAGGAATAAGAAGGTATTTTAGCTTTTTCTGATTATCCAAATACTCAATCAAACAGTGAAAGTCCCCATCACCTGATACGATTATAGCTTTGTCATAGTTCGGGTATTCAATCATTGAGTGGAGGACCAATTCAGCATCTACATTCCCTTTAGTAAATCTTTCTTTGCCTTTCTTATATTCCAGTGTTGGCTTGAAGATAACAATGTACCCAGCTTTTTGCAAAGTAGTATATAACGCCTCATTACCAGCTACGTACCCAATAAACAGAAACGCTTTCTTCACTTTGTATTTGTCCCGTAAATAAACTAGAAGGCGGGTAAAGTCCAAATGCCAGCCCGCGTCTCGTATTCCGAGATTGAGATTCTGGCTATCAATGAAAGCGTAAATAGTTTCCTCTTGAGCCATATCATTATGCTACTCGGTCTTTCCCGTTGCTCCAAGTACGTTCACGTTAAAATGCGCCGTTTTAAGGTCTGGTATATAGATAGTCGCATCATTATAACTGTTCAAAAACAGTTCTAACATCCTATACGATGGCGCCCCAACGACAGAAACGCCATGATTATTAATAATCATCTTGAAGACATTGAATCTCGTCTGGGCGACGAACATCGAACACCCACAATTCAGAAAGCGAATTGGCAATATATTAGTGCTGCCCTACGAGGGGTACTCTGTTTGGTACCAATATCCTGGACATGAAAAGAATAAGCACCGCGGTATGCATGGCGGC
Organism: Candidatus Andersenbacteria bacterium RIFCSPHIGHO2_02_FULL_46_16; assembly: GCA_001817065.1. Taxonomy (GTDB): domain Bacteria; phylum Patescibacteriota; class Andersenbacteria; order UBA10190; family UBA10190; genus UBA10190. The sequence continues at coordinate 27,769 of MHHQ01000001.1, read as the reverse complement.
ATGAGCCGGGAGGAAATGCTGACGGTGCTTGGTTTCGCGACTTTGAGTGATTTGATATAGTATGAATTTTGAGCATACTGAAGCGGTTTATATATGGGGCTATTTGTGACATAATTCCTAATAATGACGATGAAAAAGATTATTTTAATGATACTGGGGCTGCTAGGGGTGCTGATTGTTTTATCGGTTTTTTTGTCTTCAAGGTCGGTATCCAATAATTTGCCAGGTACCGTTCGTGATACCGTAAATACAGAGATTAGCGATAGTTCTGCGCCCTTCCTATTAAAAACAACGGAGATAGCTTATAAAACCGAGTACGCCCGTATAGAAGGTGGTTTCGCTTATTTAGACCATCCTGTATTGAGAGATGTTACAAGATTGGCTTTTAGCCCGGACGGAACCCGGGTCGCTTTTCTGGTGTATACCACAAAAGGTGGCTATGTGTATGTAGACAACATGACCGTGGGACCTTTTTCCGCAGTTTCAAACCTAAAGTTTTCTAATGACAGCTCACAATTGGCATTTGTGGCAGGAAAAGAACAAAAGGGCAAATCGGGCGATATTATGGCGACGGGATCAATCAATTATGTAAAACTTCGAGGTGATACGAGTAATTCATTGATAAAGTCGCCGCCTCTGCCTGAGGGTGTAAATACTTATGGCAATACAAATTACTCAATTGACGATTTTACGCTGGAAAGCTCTGAAAATCCGCGTCCATTTTACCAGCCGGTCACATCATCGCGCGGGGAGACGGCGAGTATTAAAACAGTATACGCCTGCCATACCGAACCCTGTTTGCGCAAAAATGAAAGACAACTAATTATTACTGATCCGCAAGGGCGGGTTTATAATCATGAATCGATCACCGAATCATCGCAAAACAACGCGAAGATAAGTAATGTTAATTTTTCCCCAGACGGTAATAAGGTTGCCTACATTACGGGCAAGACGCCAGGTGCAGATCCAAACGGATCTTATGGTTCCGTGGTGGTAGTGGCAAATCCTGATGGAAGTGATACGACACGCGGCGAATCATATGATGAAATAGCTGACAGTTCAATCAAATTCAGCGCTGATGGAAAGTACATCGGATATGGGGCCCATCGTGGAGGTAAGATGTATTGGGTGGTAGAAAAGGTCAAATAGGTTATTAACGCCAAACAACCGAGGTAGAGGATCGCGAGGAAATGCTGACGGTGCTTGGGTTCGCGACTTTGAGTGATTTGATATAATGGTACGAAAGCAGTTTGTCTGCTGTCTGACGGCAAGGCCGGCGGGAAAGATTTAACAGCGCTTTGAAGTTTATTTGATTTGTGAGAGCGGCAGACGGATGGTGAAAATTGTGCCGAGGCCGGGTGATTTTTTGGTCCAGGAGATATAGCCGCCAAATTCCCTGAGGATGAGACGGGTTAACGCCAAACCGATACCAATGCCATCCGGATCATATTGGGCGGATTGCTCTCCCCTAGCCCAGGGTCTAAAGACAGCGTCTGCGTCTGAGGGGGCGATACCAATTCCCCTGTCCTGGATGATAATGCGCACATGTTTTTTGCCGCGAACTATATGGACAGTCACATGACCAGGGGTGCGACTGTAATAAACGGCGTTTTCTATAACGTGCGTTAAGGCAATGAGAAAGAGTTTTTTATCCACACGAACAGTGGCGCTGGGACAGAATGGCTTATATTGAAGATTGACGTTATGAGCAGAAGCAAGCGGCGCGATCTGCTGACGCAGTTGATCAACGAGCGGACAGATGTCCTGGGCCTCGATAGCTTGAGAGATCTTTCCTTCCTGGGCTTGCAGAGTTAAAAAGACGTCGCGAATGTTGTCCAGCACTACTTTAGACCGAGTAGCCATTTGCTTAACCCGCAGACGCTGATCTGATGGCAGATTATCGGAATTAACCAGCAAATTAGACAGGTCTTCTTGCAGTAACTGGAGCGGAGCGGTTAATTGATGAGAGACGCGCGCAATGCGATGATGGGCTATTTTGTCATCCTCACGGGCGCGCTGTTCGGCATAGACAATTAGAAGCAAGCCGCCAGCGGTAAAGATGCCAGCCATGACCGGAACGAGCGGTACGTAGTTGCGGGTAAGAGCAGCTTCGATCAAAAAATAAAGATCTAGCAAAAGCAAGGTGGCACCGCCACCGTAAAGAACAGCACGAAGGAGACGATCCGGGGGGACATACGACATAGGATTAAATATATTGTAGCAGATTCACAAGAAATTGGGTTGAAATACGGAAAGGAAAAAGTAATTGGTAAAAGAGATATATAGAGAAGAAAATAGAAACTATGGAAGTCACATTATGAAATGCCACAAATATAGTGACGGGCCCTGTCGGCGCTGCACCCCCACCCGACGGCTTCGGCCTGCCAGGCGGGCAGCCTGCAGGCGCTCGGTGGGGGTCCCCCGCGCCGCCACCCGTTTATTTAAGAGTGGCATTTCATAATGTGACATCTATAGAAATCCAAATGACAAAACTCAAATGCCAAATCAAATCCAAGAGTCAAAGTTCAAAGTCTTGAGTGAAATCATACAAACATCTTCTAGCTAACGAGAGTTTGGTAAAAATAGACATTTTCGCCGGATAAAGAAGACCGTTACAAAACCCACCCCAACCTCTCCTCTCGCCACGAGGCGAAGCTCGCCCTGTTAGGCGGCCCGCCCCACCGGTGATTAATAGGTTACTTATATAGTTTATAATGGGCGAGGTTCGTCTGCGGGCGGCCTTGTCCCAACTTCGCCTAAGGGCTTTACTGGGCGCGGCCGGAAGGGGGTATATTTTTTACCAGACTCAGACCGGCAGTTCAAACGAAGTCTGGCAAGACTACCTGTAATTGCTCGCGGTATTGGAGAGCTTCGGCGATGTGTTTAGGTTCGATGTGTTCTTCGCCGGCCAGATCAGCGATGGTGCGGGAAACCTTGAGCAACCGGTGAATACCGCGAGGCGAGAGGTGGAATTTATCTTCAGCCTGACGCAGTAATTTCCTGCTTTGTTCATCGATAATACAAATTTGTCTTACTTCTTTGAGATTCAGGTCGGAATTGGTTTTGTGCTGACGGGACAAAGCAAAGTGGCGGGCGGCTTGGGCAAGTTGGGACAATTCGGCGGAGGTAGCGCCAGTGGGCCTGGTATCAAGTATTTCATCCACGGAAATATCGGAGACCAAGACATGTAAGTCAAAGCGATCAAGCAGCGGGCCGGATACACGGCGCTGGTAGCGCAGGATGTCACCGGGTGTGCATTGGCAAGCCTTTTTATCACTGCCAACATAGCCACATTTACACGGATTCATGGCACCCACTAATTGGGAACGAGAAGGAAAAGTAATGGTGTGAGCAGCGCGGGAGACAGTAATCGTGCCGTCCTCGATGGGCTGACGCAGTTGATCCAGAACGTGGGAAGAGAATTCGGGTAATTCATCGAGAAAGAGCACGCCGGTATGGGCCAAACTAACTTCGCCGGGTCTAGGGTAGACTCCCCCGCCCACTAAGGCCACACTGCTGGCCCCATGATGAGGACTGCGAAAAGGTCGTCTATTAATTAATCCATGATTAGACGGCAGCAGACCAGCCACGGAGTAAAGAGAGGTAACGGTCAGAGATTCGTCAAAAGATAGCGGTGGCAGAATGCCTGCCAATGCCCGAGCTAGGATAGTCTTGCCGGTACCGGGAGGGCCGATCATGAGAACGTTATGGCCGCTGGCGGCAGCAATCAATAAGGCGCGCTTGGCATGATCCTGCCCTTTTATATCCGCGAAGTCTATATCCAGCTCATTGATCTGGTGGAAAAAGGGCGTAGGGGCAAGGGGGGTAAGTGTTGATGGATGATCGAGGGTAGCGGTTAAATGAGACAAGAGTTGTTGCAGAGAATCCAACGGATAGATATTTAGACGGTCGGCCACGGCAGCTACCTCGCTGGCATTAGCAGAGGGTATGTACACATTTTGTACCCCTTTTTTAATAGCAGCGAGAACGATAGGTAGGACACCGCGGACAGGACGTATGGTACCGTCGAGACCCAGCTCACCAACAAACCATGGGTAATGAATAACAGAGAGAAGGGTGGTTGGTTTTATTTGCTGACTGGCGATTAAGTAAGCCAGCGTAATGGGCAGGTCGTATAGTGATCCTTCCTTTTTTAGACTGGCCGGAGCAAGAGACACAATAGTTTTTCGCCGGGGCGGCGTGTAGTTGAGACTGACCAGAGCGCTGGTGAGACGCTCTTTTGATTCCTGAATAGCCTTGTCGGTCATGCCGACGACAGTAAAAGACGGTAAACCGGGTAAGACATTCACCTCGATATCAACGGGAATGGCTTCAATGCCGGAGAGAGCAGCGGATTGTACGCGGGATGGCACGTTAAAAAAGCGTAAGGATTAAAACGAAAAGCGTAAAATAACAAATTTATCAGTCTAAAGGTCTACTCTGGGAGCGATTCAAAGGTATTAAGGCTGACGAGAGAAGACATGCGATTATTATAGCAAAGAAAAAAGCTCCGGATAGAGCTTAGGAGAGAAAAGCTGGCTGCAGGTAGTGCATTGCTTAAATTAATGTTTTTCCGGTTGAGTGTAAAGGTATAAGCAATATGGGCTTGGTTAGTGGCTGTTCACACTGTTTGATGCAGGACTGAACAATAGCGAGGTTGTTAAGCAAGCTTGGCGTGGTCGGGACAGGAAACGTGCGAACGTCCCAAATTTCCTTTTCGTAAAAGTGCCACTCGTCATTGATGAAGTTGGCCGTTACGCGAACTGGTTCAACACTTTCCAAAAAATCTCTTTTTTCTATCCATTCAACTGATCTTAGCATTTGGCCACTCCCTTAGATTATGCACTGTCTAAGTCACCATCCGTAAATAACTTAACCATTTCTCGCCCACTATGCGCCAATCTACGATTTTTCCTCCAGCCTTCGCCAAGGCTACGGCCGGCAGGCAATCACGAATCACTCACCGTAGCTTGGCTACGGCTCCTGGTTCGCTCCAGCCGTCGCTACCACCTTCGCTAAAGCTATGGTGGTCAAGGAAAGCTATGGCCGGCAGGCAATTGGAAAAGCCGTATCTCGACGCATATTGAACGAGATCTAGCCAAGTTATTTTTGGATGGTGCCTAAGCGCTCCCTCGGAGTCTGGTGCGGTTTAATAGTTTCCACGCTGATGGTGAAGCGAGCGATGGTAGGTTCGATCTTAACAGTGCCAGTGCCGCTCATCGTAATCTCGCGGTCTGGTTTGGCAGTGATGATCGTTTGCATATTTTGCCCGGCGATGAAAAACAGACCACCGATTGTTACCGCGATAATCGCAGGTAAGGTGGCTTGGGCAAGCTAACGACATGGTTCATTTAATTCCATAATTATATTTCAGATGGTACGACGGGGACGAATTTTTAGCAAAGGCATGGCTAAATAGGACTAATTGGTAAAGCAGATTTTACCCTTTGTTACCCTTTGTACGTTCCTGGAACGTACAAAGGGTTAATTCGAGGTACAGAGGCCGTCGCATGGGGTGCCATTGTTGTCTGGATCGAGCTCGTGAATATCGGTGGAGCAGGCGTTATAGACATTAGTAGCTGCAGGGCAGGTGGTAAAGTCAGCACAGTCATAGGAATCAACGGAGCAATTAACTATGGTTGGCTGGGTGCTAATCTGGACCAGGGGCGGATCCTGTCCGGTATCTATTTTGACGTTTACTTTGTTACGAACGGGCTGGTTACTGTCGACCTTTTGCTCAATTTTAACTTTGACTGAGTCGCTGGTTATATCCTTCTCGATGACTTGCTTGACGTTGGAGTCAGCCTTGTTACTGGTACCGGCGACAGAAGGCGGGTTATCAAGAGAAGGTGCAGGCTCACTGGCAGTGGCATTGCTATCACTCTCCTCAACTGCTTGATTTGAATCCGGGCTGGTCTCTCCTATTTTCTCTTGCAACATCTGAATGGCTTGGGGGCGAAGCGCGCTGCCACGATCAATGGGGTAAGCACTGATAAACGCTAAAAATATGGTCGCCGTTAAAACTAAGCTGATTATCATGCTCTTACCTGGCATACATTAACGTTATAACGTGGGCGGTACTAAAGACAACAGTTTCTGTAATAACTGCTCATAGATTCGGAGTCAACTCTACGACCAGACTGAGTAACTGCCCACTGGTCGAGAAAGACTATTGGCTAAGATAAGACGTTATAATTTTTCACTTTTAAGAAAACCTTCTTTTTCTGGCTCTAAATATGGCTTAACCTAGTAATCCACCCTTAACCGGTGAACGATTACTACACTGAACAAAGGGAGCAAGGGGTAACTGTAACGCTAACCCGCTTAAATCCTCTTTATCCCAGCCTTCGCTCCTAAAGGGATCCTTTTGGGACAAGGCTTCGGGAGGACGCAGTCGGGGGGAGGATACCTGGCTTGATAATAACCGGTGAATATTTACTTTTCGCATAAGTTATACATGTTGAAGGATATAACTGACTTTCCAGTCGCAACCATAGGATGAAACCAATGAGTAATACACGTTGCGGAATGAGGGTCTAATAAGGTACGGAGACGAAAAAAACCACCTATACAGATAGGTGGGGGGCGCAAGGTTAATAGCGACAGGCTTTATCCTAACACTGGTTGGCCTGGCAGTTTCGTTAGCCGTAAGGGTTGACCAGCGAGGCTGGATTTGTAGACAGCTCCTGGGCGATTAGGACAATAGAGGGCGCGTCCATTGGGCCAATAGACCATGCCGCAGACGTTACAGATGACGGCTTTCCTGTGTGAGAAGAAGTTAACTTCAATCTGGTGAGATGTCCAATAGTCGATGTGTCCTGAGCAGCTTTCATCCTGACATTTTGTCATGAGCAATACCTAATCTCTTACTATCTAGGTGCGTTAAAAAGAACCAGAATAAACACTGTAACCTGATAAATCTGGCATGTAAACGGCATTCATTTAGTGTTTCCCATTTATGGTCTATGGAGCCCCGCCCCGCCTGCGGCGGGGTGGTTTTCTGCGCAGTGGGAAAAGCCGCTTGAGACCCATAATGAGCATGCTTGTGGCCTACTTTTGGTTTTTCCTGTTGTTCTGGTTAATTAAGCCAATATCATATAATAACATAGGCATTGCGTATGCAGTGCCTATGTTATTATTGACTCTATTTAGCTGATGCTAGTTGCCTAGGTGCGCCTGACACGTAGTCTTAATTAGGGATTTGCGGGGGCGTTTTGTGCGTCTGGGCTAGCAGTGGCAGCGGCTGGAGTAGCTTGCTGGCCCGTTCCTCCGCCTGTGGTGTTAGCACCAGTATTCGTTCCCGTATCGGTACCAGCGCCAGTGGTATCACCTTCTGTATCGTCAGCTGGTGCGGCTGCATCCTCGGGATTTAGCATCACAGGCACAACGTCAACAATGCGGTCTGTGTCAGGATTATAGAGGATAGCCCTAGTTTCCGTGAGGATAAGATGATCACCGTTTTTGGCTTCTTTATAGAAATCACTGGTTTCGCGGAGCCGATCAACGTCAATGATGGTGGCTACTGTAGGTTGAAGTTCCTCGGGTAAATTGATATGCTGCCGAACTTTGCCTAACACCTCGTCAGCTACTTGCTGACCACTGCGTTCGGTTGATTCTTTAATTTCCTGTAATTGCTGTTCGGTTTGTTCCAACTTGCTCAAAGCGTCACGTCGTTGCTGTTCCGCCCAGAAGAATAAGGCGACAGCACCAATGATGCCAACAAAAAGCAGAAAATTGAGGATTCCACCACGACGGCGGCGGTGCGGTTTTATTTTTCCTGTGGTGGGACTTTGTGGTTTAGTTGAAGAAGTCGATGGCTCTTGTGACATAATATTTAGTAATTTAAAAGTTGATATGCGTGTACTGAAAGTAGCACTTCGCATTTTTTTGGTGAAGGGTAGTTATACACACAGAAAGAAGCTGACCTTTATATACCAATGCTATTTCACCTTAATTAAATATACGTATTGGTGTGTATGGATGGTTAACGCGGAGCATTGGCGCGTATTTTATCCAGCAAAGCTATCAGGTTGTTAATTAAGTTTTGGCAGTTGGACTGCTGTGGTAGGAAGTGCAGCGCCCGGTTGATTTCGTCCAAGTGCTGATAGAAGGAGCGTAATTGCCGGCTGGCTGATGATTGGCGATTATTGGCTAAGCGTTGTTCATAGTTGGTTAGGTCGCTTAGGGCGTGCGTGGCTGGCCGGGTGATGTTAGCGCGTTGGTAACCTTTCAACGGGCAATCTTTTTTGGTTTGTTTGGCTTGGGCGATGAGCTGTTGGAGAAGTTCTTTGATGTCTATTTTTTCCATTTGAAACTGGCCTGCGCCGATAGTGAAGTAGTAGGTGTCAATTTGATCTGGTTCCGTGGGTTGAGTTTGCTCAAAAAATTCAGTGTCGTCCTGGTCAGCGTAGGAAATAACAATGGTGTATTCGCTGTCCGCGGCTAAGGCGAACGGAATGAAAGGTAATAATCGTGACATGAAGGGCTGGCTGGCATCGGTGCCGGTAACTTGGACGGTGTATTCCCCATCAGGTGGGTCGGTAATGGTCAGGGATTTGATCGTATCGTCAGGATCCGTTTGATCCCAGTCGTAGTCAGCGTTGGGGAAGGTGTTCTGATCAGGCGAGAGTATTTCACCGTTCGGTCCGGTTACTGTGGGAACGGCTGGCGAGAGAATGTCGATGCCGACGGCAGCCTGCGCCAAGATGGCGGGGATGAAATCAGCCTGAGGATTTTGCGTGAGAAGTTGGGCCAGATGATTTTGAGCTTCACCGGGAAGCTCTTCGTGTCTGATATTGTCGAGAACAATATTACTGTTCGCGGAAATGCTTTGAACGCTTTCCGTGAGCACGGTTTGATCGCCTTGGCTGGAGTTCGGTTGTGGAGGGTCAGGATTGGCGTGCCCGTCGCGCCAGCGTTGGAGGTTAATGTCTTCTGGTGTGCGAGTTTGATTGAGCGGAATTGAGGCGATGGTTTGAAGCTGGTTACCGGCGATAGTGTGGACTTCTATTCCACGTTCGGCTAAGCGATACTCGGTGGCCGACAGATTTTGCATGAAGTCATTTTGCTCGGTTACGTCCCCGACCGCGATTGGATTACCATCTTGGGTGAGGTAGTCTTCGATTGGCAGTAGATCTTTGAGCGAAGGGAAGAAGGCGCGGAAGGAGAGGGGGCGTTTAAGGTCTGGTTGATATCGAGTTTTTTTGAGTGCCTCTTCTATTCTTCTAATCCATTGTCTTGTCCAAAAATCCCATGTGGGAGGAAAATCTCCACCCTCCCAGGCAATGTATGCACCCGCGGCACCGGCATTTGGTGTCCCCAAAAAAATCAATTGGTCTACGTCCTCGTTATACAGATTTTCACTCTGGGCGTAGGCTCGAGCGACCAGCCCACCCATGCTGTGCGCGATAATGTCCACTTTATCGCCGCCTGATATCTGTTTGGCTTGATTGATGGCGGGCACAAGGTATTGGATAGCGGAGTACAAGTTAGGCTGGCGCCAGTCGTAGTGAACAATAAACAAGTCTTTGCCCTCTTCGTAGCCTTCATTTTCCAATCTGGTTATTAAGGAATCAAACCAGTCCACGCTGGGCGCAAATTTCCAGTTATCGCTGGCTTGGTCTTTAAGCATCAGTTTTTTATTGTAGGAGGCGCCAAGTCCAGGAACGATAAGCACCGGCTTACGGCATTGCGGTTGAGTTGGATCAACGAAACAAGGCGGATCACCCGGACCGATGACTATTTCGGCATGGGAAGAGGCGGCTAACAGTAGCCCTGCTACAACAAAGATATAGACGGCGAGGCGGTTTAGCTGCTTGATTAAGTTACTCATAGATGGCGCGGAAAATAACGGCCTGACCATAACCGTACGACCATTCGTTGAGCCACCACGCGCCGTAAGCCAGTAGGGCGCCGATAATTACAGCAAGAATAACATTCAAGGCTGTGAAGGGGTTTTTCCGGAATTTGATAATTAGTAAAGGTAATATAAAAAGCCCTGTAATGACGACTGGCACGAGCAGGTCTGTCAGGTCGGCGAAAATTACTGGCCATTTATTTTCTGGTCGAGGAAATTCAGAGGGATCAGTACCTAATATCTTTAAGATCCAATCAGCGAGCATAACAAAATTATATCACAAGCAGAGCAGAGAGTTCCCACCTCACTAACCCTTTGTACGTTCCAGGAACGTACAAAGGGTTAGTAGAGATGATTATTCCAGAATTTGTTTTTTTATGACGGCAAGTTCGCGCTGGTAAGTTTTTTGGTTATTGACGAATGCTTTATACTCACTGGCTTTCATGTCGATAATCCCCGCTCGATTGGTCAGAGGATGCTCAACTTCATCCGGCGTTATGTATTCCCGGTAAGAAGAGTATGGCCAGTCTTCCGGTTTTTTAACGAGACCAGCGGTGGTGGGATTAAGATGAATATACCTGGTGACGTGTAGTAGCTGCTCATCGTCTTCAATTAAAACGTTCTTGAATGGTCCGGTCCAAAGCGGACCAAGGCGCTTATACTTAGTATTAAAATAGTGGCTATAACCATCCAGTGTCTTACGTAAAAGATTGGTTAGTCCACTAGGAGTCAACTGTTGAACCAGAAGGTGAAAGTGCGTGGGCATCAGACAGTAAGATAAAAGTCTTATGGAACTGTTTTGTGTTTGAGAAATCTCTACTACGGTGGATTCAAAACCAATTTGTCGCACTCGGATATCCCGATTAATAAATAAGGAAAATTTGGCGGGTGGTTTTGGAAGAGAAAAAAATCTAATGAGCTGCATCATGCGGTTGTAATCCTGCACACTATTGAAAATCTTGAAGCCAGCGATGCTTTTATTCATGACATGATATACCTCTCCGGAATCAATTGGATATTTGCGATACATATATTGATGTAATTATACCAGCATCTTATTACCTATGTTACCTTTGTACGTTCCAGGAACGTACATGTGGTTAATTTGGGTTGTGGGGGCAATGTACGTTCCAGGAACGTACAAAGGGTAGAACATGTACACTACGGGGGGTGTACATAATAGGGGGTCAACCTGCGGTGGTTTGGTTAGTTGCGGATAGCCTTTAACGCTAAAGTGACGCTGGAGTTATTGGTGGGTAAGACTTTTATTTGATCAGGCTTGTACTCCTGCTCTAAGCCGTGCATAAACTCATCAATCCAGGAAGGGGTGAGAACAGTTACGTGACTGAAATCCAGCTCAATTTTTGCATTAGTATTTTTGGGCAGTGAATAGGCGCGGGCAGCCAGAAAGGCTTCGCGGCCGGCTGGTCGAGAGATTAGAAATCGGCCAAATTGATTCATATCAATACGCATACGGGTACCTTACTTGACATTACTGACTATTACAAGTTTTGCATAAGTGCCTAACACTGTTTTATTTGGGTTGGTTAAAAGTGAGGCTAGGTCAGTATTTCCAAGGGGAAATACGGCATCAAATCTTGTCTCTCCAGTATGAATAATAAATCGTGCCCGAGGAAATTCTTGGTTGAGTGAAGCCATGATGAATTTTAGCCCACGACCTCTACGCTCGGGATAACGACCACTTATTTGTTTAGTTAGAGCTACAATTAAGGCATCATGGTCCGAGTTTAGATTAGCATCGACATGTTTCAACGATTGAAGTATCCCCTGCCCCCGATCGGCTACGACGATGGCAAGGGATTGATTTACATATTGAAACGACAGCCAGCAGCCGAATATATCACGCCAGGAACCGAGATTATGATCGAAACAGTTGGCAGTTAGCTCGGCAGCCAGAGCCGTAAGAAGAGAGGCTTTATTCTCACTAAGGCTATTTTGAACAGCTAAGGCAAATAATTTTGGTAATCGGCCATCGGCTACATCGCGAGTAGGACAATAGTAATCAGCGGGTGGTTCACTGCCAATGTCAACGGTAGTCCATGATAAAGCATTGTCTGTCATATCTTAGGCATACACCCACGGAAGATACATTTTCGGCAAAAGGGAAAGGCTAAGCTTATTTGAGGTGTTTTCTTTTTTATTCTCTTTTAAGTCAGTCAGTATAGTATCTGCTTGAGGTTGAGTAATGACATTCCTGTTAATCCACTCATTGATTGGTTTTTCATTCAGAGCGACCATGATTGAATAGTAACATTTCTTTTGCTTTTATTCATGACATGATATACCTCTCCGGACTCAATTGGATATTTGCGATACATATATTGATGTAATTATACCAGCATCTTATTACCTATGTTACCTTTGTACGTTCCAGGAACGTACATGTGGTTAATTTGGGTTGTGGGGGCAATGTACGTTCCAGGAACGTACAAGGGGTAAAGGGGGTTTACCTACCCATTGTCTACCTCCGAGGTGGACAGGGGGGAAAGGTTGAGGTTGTTGAGGAGGGAGATGATCATGATACGACTTCTAGCAGCGACTGCGGTGAAGACCCAATGGGGAGTGCTTTCGGCGTTGTCGTTGTTTCCCCCGTTAACACAGGTAGTATCCAGACAGGTGATATCACTGGTGGAGGCGTTAGAGTCTTGAGTGTTAATGTAGGTAAGAGTTTGGGGAGAGGTGACGTCGAGGGTGTAGCGGGTGGTGGGGACGCTAGAACGGAGGGAGAGGAGGTTGGAGATGGCGCCATCGAAGTTGAGGGTGCCGGCGATGGTTTGAGTTTTGCCTGTTTCGAAGGTCAGAGTGTCTGAAGTGGTTTCCTGGTCAGTTAAGTTATTGAAGGTGGTGGTGCCACGGATGGTTTGGCTGGTTCCGTCTAAGGTGACGGTGCCGGTCTGGTCGGTGAAGCTTGATGCTCCTCCATAATTGTTCCAGTCTTTGGCGAGAGTGATGTTGTAAGGAGTGGCGGAGACGTCGAGGATACCGGATTGGAGAGTGAGTGAGTTATTAATGTCCAGGTTAGCATTGAGGGTGAAGGTGGCAGTACCGGAGTCACCGTTGGCGTAGTGGCCGTCGGAGAGATTAGCTATTTCAGGGGCAGAGAGGGCGGCGGAGTAGATGCGGACGTCGTCGAGGGTGCCACCAAAGTATCTTTCCGAAAATAACGTTACAAACTCACCAATTGTAAAACTGTCTAATGTTTCAGTAGTAACAGTATCTGAACCAACACTTACTCCATCAAAAAATAACTCAACAGGAGAACTAGCACCCGTAGCGCTCTGGGTATAAGTAATATGATGCCATTCTGTCTTATCTGTCCAGACATTAACCCAAGTTTTAATGACATAACCGTCTGTATTCAAAAGAGCTATACTGCCGTTGTCATAAACTATCAAACCTGCGTAATTGGCATTAGTTGAGTAAATTACGTCGTAGGTGCTGGAAACCGTGTCCCTTTTAGCCCAAACGGAAATAGTAAACGCATTTTGTGGAGCTATGCTTCCCACATTCACATAATCATCCGTCCCATCAAAGTCCAGGGAGTACGGATTGTCGTAGGAGATAGTAGAGGTGACGGTGGTAGACCACTTGGGAGCGTTAGTGAGGGTGCCGGTGTTGCCACTACCACTAGAGTCTGCGGCAGTGGTGCCCTGACCTTCATCGAACTTCCAGTAACCGACGAGGTTGGATTCGGTGGGGTCTTCGGTTTGGAGGTTGTAGAGAGAGGAGGCGGCTTGGATGGTTTGGTTGGAGGCGGAGTCGATGACGACGGTAGAAGTGTTAGGAGTGAAGGTGCCAGCGGTTTGATCAAAGTCATTGGCATGGATGGTCCAGTTGTCAGTGGAGTTAGTGTTTAAGGTGCCGCTAGATTGGGCGAGGGTGCCGTTGACGTCGAGGTCATCTTGGAGGGTCCAGGTACCGCCACTGCCGGAGACAGTGAGGTTATTGAAGGACTGTCCCCCGCTTTGGAGTTCGTGGGAGCCGGAAGTGCCGTCGAGGGTGACGGTGCTGGTTCGGGGATTAAAGAGGGCGCCGTTGTTGTCGAAGCTACCTGCTACAGTGATGGTGTAGTTGGCGGAGGAGACGTCGAGTTCACCGGAGTTTAGAGTGAGATCACCGTTGACGTCGAGGTTAGCGTCGAGCATTTGGAGACCAGTGCCAGTGGGAGAGATGCTGCCTGCGGCTAGAGTATTGATTTCTTGTTCGGTGAGAGCGTGGTTGTAGATGCGGACGTCGTCGAGGAGACCGTTGAAGTACGTACTTGGTCCGGAGAGACTGCCAAGATATTTAGTTTCGTTATTAGACACTGTGCCATTTATTGAGGAGATAGTTAGTCCAGAGTATTTTACACCATCTTTAAAGGCATACAGTTTATCGTCGCGATCAAACACCCAGACAGCGTGGTGCCAGTTGCCATCATTGACGAGAGAGCCGGAGACAACCTGATCAGTACTGGATCCTGAATTAGCAATACAACCCGCGAGCTTCCCTGAAACAAGCCTGACATTGAATCCAGGATTTGCTGAACAACTACTAGTAGCGAGGCTGTGGAAGACTCCACCATACGTTTGGGATGTTTTAAGCCAGGCAGTCACCGTAATATCATTGGTGCCGATGTCTAGAGAATCACTGTCGGGAACGGTAATATAATCATCCGTCCCATCAAAGTCCAGGGCATAGGGATTGGAGAAGTTCAGGGAGGCGGCGTTGTTAGCGTTCGCCTGGGGAGTGTTGTTAGCGCCAGTGGCACCAGCGCCGGTGCCGTGGTTGCCGTAACCGGAGGAGTCGGACCAGACGGTAGTCCCCGTCCCATCATCAAACTTCCAGTAACTAACTAGACCATTATTGATGATGAGGTTGTTGTAAGAGTCCCCGGCTTTAAGACCGTTGTATTCTCCGGTTCCGTTGTACATGACGGTACCATTGTTGGTGTCGATGGTGGGGATGGTTTCGCTACCTTGAGCGATGAGGGTGCCTTCGGGGTTAAGGACGAAGTCGTTAGCGACGGTTAAGTCGTAACCAGATAGGTTTAAGCTGCCACCGGAAGAGACGCTTAGATTACTGGCGGCGGCAGTGCCATTGAGAGTGACTTTGTAGGTAGGAATAGTGGCGGTGTTAACAGAACTGGGATAGTCAGTGCCTTCGGTGCAGGAACCACTGCAAGCCCCGCCCCAGGTGGTGCCGATGTTCCAGAAGCCGGAGACGGCGGCCTGGAAGGAGGCGAAGAAGGCCCAATGGGGGGAGGCTTCCGCATTGTCGTTATTCCCGCCATTGACGCAAGTATCGGTTAAGCAAGTGATATCGCTGGTAGAGGCGTTGGAGTCTTGAGCGTTAACGTAGGTGAGGGTTTGGGGAGAGGTGACGTCGAGGGTGTAACGGGTAGTGGGGACGCTAGAACGGAGGGAGAGGAGATTAGAAGAAGCACCGTCAAAGTTAAGAGTACCGGCGATGGTTTGAGTCTTACCAGTTTCGAAAGTAAGGGTGTCGGTGGAGGTTTCCTGGTCGGTTAGGTTGTAGAAAGTGGTGGTGCCACGGATGGTTTGGTTGGTGCCATCGAGGGTGACGGTGCCGGTCTGGTCGGTGAAGCCGGAGGCGCCAGAGTAGTTGTTCCAGTCTTGGGCGAGAGTGATGTTGTAAGGGGTGGCGGAGACGTCGAGGATACCGGATTGGAGAGTGAGTGAGTTATTAATGTCCAGGTTAGCATTGAGGGTGAAGGTGGCAGTACCGGAGTCACCGTTGGCGTAGTGGCCGTCGGAGAGATTAGCTATTTCAGGGGCAGAGAGGGCGGCGGAGTAGATGCGGACGTCGTCGAGGTGGCCGTCCCACGATCTACCTCCCATGCTATGGTATCCGAGACGAAAGTCCGCCCCCAGAGTTAGCGACCTATCGGCTGCGACGTCAAGGCTTCCGTCTACGTACTGCGAAATCGTTGTGCCATCGTAGGTCACTGCGACGTGATACCACGTATTGTTAGCAATGGGAATTGTTCCGGAGATTTCTGAACCAGCCCAAATTTTAAAGCGGGATGATTCATTGTAAAAATTGAGAAACGTCCCATGATCATAAAACCATGTATTAATATTCGTCACGTCACGTGAATAGACCATCGCTGACAGTGTAAATGGCGACGAGAGCCTGTAGTCTGATTGCAGATAATCATTTGTCCCATCAAAGTCGAGGGAATACGGGTTGTCGTAGGAGATGGTACTCGTTACGGTGGTAGTCCACTTAGGAGCGTTGGTGAGAGTACCGGTGTTGCCACTACCACTAGAGTCGGCGGCAGTGGTGCCCTGGCCTTCGTCGAACTTCCAGTAGCCGACGAGACTCGTTTCAGTGGGATCTTCGGTTTGGAGATTGTAGAGGCTACTAGCAGCCTGGATGGTTTGGTTAGAAGCGGAGTCGATGACGACGGTAGAGGTGTTAGGAGTGAAGGTGCCAGCGGTTTGATCAAAGTCATTGGCATGGATGGTCCAGTTGTCGGTGGAGTTAGTGTTTAGAGTGCCGTTGGATTGAGCATAGGTGCCGTTGACGTCGAGGTCGTCTTGGAGAGTCCAGGTACCGCCATTGCCGGAGACAGTTAAGTTATTGAACGACTGTCCCCCGCTTTGGAGTTCATGGGAACCGGTGGTGCCGTCGAGGGTGACGGTACTAGTTCTGGGGTTAAAGAGAGCGCCGTTGTTTTCGAAGGCTCCAGCAACGTTGATGGTGTAGTTGCTACTGGAGACGTCTAGTTCACCGGAGTTGAGAGTGAGATCACCGTTGACGTCGAGGTTGGCGTCGAGCATTTGGAGACCAGTGCCAGTGGGGCTGATGCTGCCGGCGGCTAGGGAGTTGATTTCTTGTTCAGATAAGACGTGGTTATATATCTTAAGGTCATCCAGATAACCGTGGAAAGGCTCACCGGCATCAGATTCGGCACCGAGGGTGAAGTTAACGGCATTGCTGGCATCACCGATGTTGGCGATGGTGCCGGTGTCAGTAGCGTTGTCATCCAGACCGTCCAGGAAGATCTCGCTATTAGCGGCAGAGTCCTGATCCCAGACGGCAGTGAAGTGGTGCCAGCCGGTGGAGGTGTAGGCGGTGGTAGATTCCAGATTGTACTGGTTAGCACCGTCGGAGATGGTGAAGTTGACGGTGTCAGAGGTGTCATTGAGTTTGAGGAGCCAGCCGAGGTCAGAGGCTTCGTCGCTGTTCTTCTTGGCGATGATAGTGTCGTCGGTATCCGAGGAAGAGCGCTTAAACCAGCCGGAGATGGAGAGGTCAGCGGTGTCTGATGCGTCTAGGAAGTCTGAGCCAATGGCGTAGTCATCAGAGCCGTCAAAGCTTAAAGTGTAGGGGTTAGAGTATTGGAGAGATGGTTTGGCGGCAGATTCCCAGGCGGTGCCGTTGGTGGTGGTGAGACCGTAGCGGTAACCGGAGGAGTCAGAGACGGTAGTAGTGCCGGTACCGTCATCCAGCTTCCAATAACCGGTTAGGCCGTTATTGATGATGAGGTTGTTGTAAGAGTCCCCGGCTTTAAGACCGTTGTACTCTCCTGTTCCGTTGTACATGACGGTACCGTTGTTGGTGTCGATGGTGGGGATGGTTTCGGTGCCGTTCAGAGCCAGGGTACCTTCTGCCTCGATAGTAAAGAGACTTGCAGCGGCCATGTTTAGCGCATTTCCGGCCAGGTTTAGGACGCCTTGGGTGATGGTGATGTCTTGACCAGCGACGTTCCAGTCGGCGGCAGAGGCGAGGGTGACTGTGCCGGATGGTTTGTTTATAGTGATGTCGCCGTCGGGTTCGTTGCCGCCGGAGTCGGTGTAGGTTTGGGCGGCGGAGCCAGCGAAAGTAAGAGTGGCGGTGCCGCCATCAAATAATGAACCTACCGTAACATCTCCCTGCGCTGCTACAGAACCTGCGGCGGGAATGGTGGTTTGACTGATAAGACCGTCAGTTAAAGTAGTGGTGCCATTAACAACTATGGTGTCGTTATCGGCAATAGTTAAAGTATCGCTACTGCCCTTACTCACCGTAAAATCATTGACAGTAAGAGAGGTGGAAACATCCCAGGTGGTGCTGCTACCAGTAACCGCGATAGTCCCGCTATTATGATTAAAGGTGCCGCCGGTTATGGTGACATTGCTTGCGAACTGCGTCGTGCCGGAGGAGGCGGTGAATGTGCCTGCTTGGAGAGTGAAAGAGCCTTCCATGGTGGCGGTGGCACCAGCGGCAAAGCTAATGGTGGTTAGACTGTTGTTTAAAGTGATAATGGGAAGCTGGGCGCCATTAGGAATAACAAAACTTTGGTCACCCGTGCCGTCTATGAGAAAAACGCTGGTGCCGTAAGTAAATCCATCAAAGGTAGCAGCGACAGATATAGGGCCTTTAGCGTTGAGGGTGCCGTTTCCGCCGATAGAGCCGAATATGCCATTTGTTAGGGTAGTGGTGCCATTAACAACAATAGTGTCGCCGGTGGCGATAGAAAGGGAGCTTGTTTTATTTATCGTAAAGTTATTGACAGTAAGAGAGGTGGAAACATTCCAGGTGGTGCTGCTACCAGTAACCGCGATAGTCCCGCTATTATGATTAAAGGTGCCGCCGGAAATAGTAACGCTTCCAATAAAAGTAGTAGTACCCGAAGAAACGGTAAAAGCACCATTACTTTGCGTAAAAGCGTCGTTAAAAGTAATGGCAGAATCTCCGCCCACGAAAGTGCCGCCAGCCTGGATATAGTCGCTTGTGCCCACGGTAAGAGTAACGCTGGCAGCCTGAGTAACCGTGCCGATATAGTCAATGACGAAACTGACGCCGGCGACACTTTCCGATACGTCCAGCGCCATGTTGTTGTCGCAATCAGGGTCAAAAATAATGATGTCGGAGGTGCCGGGAGCGGCGCCCGATGGGGTGCCAGTGCAGTCGGTGGGGTTGGTGGTGCTCCAGTTAGAGGCGGTATTGTTGCTGCCGCCGGAGGCGCCAATCCAGTAAAGGGAAGCGTCAGCGGCGAGCTGCCAGGCATGAGGCTCGGACCAGAGGACCTGGTCCTCGGGAATGCCCAATGACCAATGCCCAATGCCCAAAGAATTTTCAATATTTGAATTTTCAATGACTGATGACGGGGACGCTTCCGAAACCCCCTCTTGGTCTCCCCTTTCGTAAGAGGGAGAAATTGTGCCGGACACATCCGGTGTGTTACTGGGCGCGCCTTCCTGCGCCCAAGCGGTGGGAATAATTTTGTGATATAGTGACACAATGGAATTAGCCATGAACTGGAAGTGGACATTAAAGAGACTGGATAAACTGGCCGACGTGTTCATCGGTCTTGGACAGATAGTATTTGGCGCGACTGTGCTGCAAGCCTTACTGGGCGAGATCCCGCTTTGGCTAGGTACCACCGGTCTGCTGATTTCTCTTGTGCTATGGGTAGCAAGTTTGGTAATATTACCAGCATAGTTATGATAACTATCAATCCCGACAATGTTCTCATCTTGCTTTACCTGGCTGTAGGAGCTATGTTTTTGGGCTTGGCTATCTTCTTTCACGCTACCTATCGTCGGCAAGATCCCCACAAGCGCAAGTGATAAGCTTGAAAAGTAATCAGTAACCCCAGGAGTAGAAACTGCTGTTTCACTTTTATTTGCTCTGCTATACTGTTGATAGGTTGACAAGCCTGAGTTGTGCGTCAAGTTAGACTCACCAAAAACTGCGCTCTGCGCGGTTTTTTGGTTGCCCGCCGCGCTTAATTTATCATTCGCTGCTATCAACTGTAGCGGTCCGAGAAGGTAAAATTCTGGGCTGATGTCGGGGGCGTCATAGGTGTAGGTGAGGGTAAGAGAGTCGTTGGCTTGGAGGGTGATGTCGTGCCAGATGATGTATTGGCGGGCAACTTGGGGGGCGGCTTCATCCCCCACACCGGGTGAGAGCACCTCCTCAACACCTGGTGTTTCTCCGTCAACACCAGGTGTTTTCCCGGTGCTTGAATTCCTGACCTCCACGGCGGGTGTAGGCCCGACTTCCACACCGGGTGAGTCCGGCCCGGCAGACACACCCGGTGTGGCTGCAGTGGCGGCCTCCTCCACACCCGGTGTTTCTCCGTCAACACCAGGTGTTTTCCCGGTGCCCGGTGTGTCAACGACGGCGGTATCCTCGGTGCTCGGTGTTTCTTTATATTCAGTAATTAGCTCACCATTGTTAGAGATGTTCGTGATAGCAAAGTCGGGAGGAACGGGTTCGACGATGGAGCCGGTGAAAGGTTGGTTAGCAGTGAGGGTGACGGACATGGAATACTCTGTGGGAGGATAGAGACGGGTGGCGGACTCACGCTTGGTAACAAAGGGGGCGTCAGAGGTAGCTTCAAGCTGCTGACGCATACGACGGGTGCCGTTCTTGGTTTGGGCAGTGAGGAGCAGGTTATATGTGCCGGTTGTGTCCGGGATGTAGGCGGTCTGGTAATCCGGGAGGACGGTGTGGGTGGTACCGCCGCAGTCAGGAGATATTTGAATATCCTGGGGGGTGTGGAGGGTAGTGGTCTGACCACTCGGTGAGGTTATATCCAGGGATAACACTGCGTCGCAGATGGTGCGGCCATAGTTATCTAGAACACCAAAGCCTAGCTGGGCGGTTTCCCCTACTTGGTAGGTGGATTGGTTAATATTCATGGCAAGGACACCCCAAGTGAAGTCTTGCTTCGCTTCAGAGATGTACCCGTCTTGGGTGACAGTGACCTGGAGAGTGTATTTGCCAGGGCGGAAGTTGCTGGCGGGTTTGGCTAAACTGATGGTTGTCGTGCCGTCTACCTCTTGGATAATCGGTTTGATGGAAGTGAGGGCGCCATCGGGATCGAGAAGTGCAGCGGTTGTAACGATTGTTTGGGCAACGGGTTCGGTAGCGGGGCTAGCGGACGGTGAAGGGGTAGGGGTTGTTTCTTCGGCATCAGCTGAGGCGAAGAAGAAGTTGCGGAGGAAGGAGAAAGGAGAGGCGGAGGGGGTGACGGCCTCCTTCACACCCGGTGTTTCTCCGTCAACACCAGGTGTGTTCCCGGCCGTTGTTGTGATGCTACCGGCGACAGCGGGAGTGGGAGAAATAACCGGCACTCTGGACGGCTCCTCACCCTCCTTCACTCCAGGAGAGGTACTGACGTACCCTCCTGGAGTGCTCCCGGGTGAGGCTGGCACCTCCTCAACACCTGGTGTTTCTCCGTCAACACCAGGTGTTTTCCCGGTGCTCGGTGTTTCTACGGCGTCGGGTGAGGCAGCGGGGGTGGTTGAAGGGAGAATCGTACGACCTTCTATATTGTCCTCTTTGGAGACTATTTCGGCATCGATAGGCTGGAAAATGACGGCTTTGTCCACGGGTTTGAATTCCAGGGTGAAGGCTGGGTCCTGATCGGCATCGAACGAGACGACGCCTTCTTCGCCCGGGGTGGTGATTGTTTCGACTACGAGAGGCTTGGCCGGGAAAAGACCGGACAAGGGGGAAAGCTGGGGAGGGTTGCCGAGGGCAGGCGGACCGGTGACAGGTTCTTCTGTGGCTGGTGTTTCAGGTAATGGCTCAGAGCCTGGTTCTGGGCTAATTGACGGGCTGATAGAGGGCTGGTCTTGGCTTGGTTTAGCGTTAATGGGGGGTAGGAGGTTGGTTACAGGGACAACTTTTTTCACATTGTCGATCACGCCGCTCACTAGGCCTTGGTCTATAGACGGAGCGATGGAAGCGGGCAGAGACGGAAGCGTCCAGCCGTTATTGTTGCCGGAATTGATGCAGGTGTCTGGGCAGGAGATTATATTACCGATATTGATGATGTCTTTGACGTCGACGAATGATACATCTGCACCGCCTTGCGCGTTAATTGAGGCGGGCTGGCCGTCGATTGATGAGCGCAAGTCGAGAGGAGCTAGGATAGTGCCGGAAAGAGTTAGTTTACCTTGAATGTTTATGAGGCTGCCGGATTGCAGTTGAAGATTATGGTAAGCAGTGACTTGTTTGATGAAATTATTAAGCGAGACAGAGCCAACGATAACTTGGTCGCCGCCGGTGAAATAGATGGTGCCGGTGTTGTGGTCAAATTGATCGGTGAAGACGGCCAGGTGCTGTTTTATTTCAAGGTCTTGTTTTGGGGCGATGAAGTGTCCTGCCATCACCTTTACAGAGCCATATACTATCATAGGTGTTTGGCCACCGTCGAAGGTACCACCTTTTTGGGTGATACCATCAGTGCCGACTGTTATGCGCTGGGTAGAGGTAAGGGTAACCGTACCATTGTAATCTTCGTCAATTTGAATGCCGGCGACACTGATATCATTTTCTATGAGGACGTCCTTGATGGATGTTCCATTAAATGTAGCTACGTCGTCAGCCCCCGGGACGATATGTTCGTTCCAGTTCTCCTGGTTGCTCCAACGGTTATCGCTGCCGGCGCCGGTCCAGGTGATGTAAGAGGCTTCGGAGGTGAGGGCGCCGAGAAGTTTGAAGTGCTCGAGCTTGAAGGAAGGGAGAATGGGACTGAAAGTCAGGATGAAGGCTAAGAACGATGATATCGCTACCTTAAGCAATTCACGTTTATCTATTTTGAAGGGAAGAATGCTCATAAAATCCAAATGTCAAAATCCAAATGTCAATTCAATGACAAATGCCAAAATCCAAATAGCATAGCCTGTACTTATGCTTCCACGTTCGTTGAAGCCGTCATCTTTACTGAAGGTACGATAGATAAAATGACGGATAAGTCGGCCGGCAGGCAATTCAATGCCAAATGACAAAGCCTCCAATGACGGCAGAGTAGGTATGGTTTGCACGTTTAGAATGAGTCCTGCCGCTGTCATATTAAAAATCATTTCTTGGGTGAATTAATAATCGAGGAGAATATCAGGGTGAATTCACGGGCTTCCTGCCAGAGGATGCGACATTCCTTGGTTTGCGCTGGGTTGGCCTTAGCGATCATACGTAACCAATGGCAAGTTTCTTTTGACTCTTTCTTACAGATGGCAATCTTGTGACGGAAATCCTTTTTGGATTCTGCGCAATCTGCTTCCATGTAGTTAGCGCCGATACTTGTGCCAGAGCGGACTATTTGGCTGATGAGGGGCTTGTTAATGGGCGAATAAGGGATGGAATGGGAAAAATCTATAACAGCCTCACCAAACCTTGATGTGCGCTCCTCCAAGTCGAATTTGGCATTTGGATTTGGGATTTGATTTGTCATTTGGATTTTGACATTAGGGTTTTTTAGACTTAGTGTTCGAGTATTTTGGATTTGTTTAGGATTTGGCATATTTAGGATTTATATGGGGTTTCGTCCCTCGGTAATATCCCTCGTTTTTTTATGCAAATAAAGACTTGACATATCTTCACTTATTGTTATCCTTATAAATGTTGGGAGTCGCATAGATTGGATCTATACCGGCTCCCGTTTTTATTCTTAGTAATTCCGCAGCTCGTTGAGATATTTCTCTTTTCAGTTGGTCTTTACCAGCAGTTTTTATATAAGCAGTGGCTCCTAAGAGAACATCAGCAACTTGAAGCAAAATGCTTCCTTGGCTTTCAATTTGTAAAATATTGATTAAATTAGGAGTGTTGTTGAGGAGGCTTGAAAGGCCTGCTTTTGACCTTTTTGGTTTATTCAAGTGATCCGCGAGGACAATTAATGGTTGATCGGCGGAACCAAGTAATTTAGTCAGTAATAACAGATATTGAGACCAGAAGGGCTGACGATTGCGCTTTGCTTGAATGGAAGTGAAGTGCCAGTGATCTTTATATTGGGAAAGGATGTCAATAATTGCTCTATAGTAAGGCAGACTGCTATGGGTAATATATGTAAATTTGAATTTAAATCTTTCCTCCACGGCTTTCATGTCATGAACGGCACAAAGAAATACTTCTCGCAAGACTTGATTAATAACGAGAGGCTGACGATCTATAACTAACAAACCAAGGCCAAGTTTGGGTTGTTTTGGGTCTTTGGTGATACCCGTTTCGTCGACAAAAGCAAACAATGGGGGTTGTTTCGCCTTGAGGATTTGTTTAGGATTTGGCATAGTTAGGATTTAGAATTTTGTCACTGACACGTTTACTGGTTTGGTTATGTTGGAGTACATCCTCGGCCAGGAGTTTATACACTCCACTTTGGCGGAGGATTTTGTGTATAAGGACATGCTATACTGACCCTTGAAGTGGGCGTGACTTAGTGTGGGATCGGGTTTGTCAGCCATGGTTCCCTGGGTGCAAATCCCCGCACGTCCACTTCTTAGTGGTGACGAAAAATTAGACTTGACAGGTAATGTAGTTGACGCTAGACTAGCAACATTGGCTGACAAGCCCGAAACCTGCACTGGTTGAGAACCAGCCCCAAAGCCCGCGAAAGCGGGTTTTTGGTTATCATTTTTGAGTGTTGAAAAACCCTCCTTGCCTCCTCTGGCCAGGGGGACATACACAACCTTCCTTAACCGGTGAGCGCTTACCCAAATAAATCTCGACAATTCTTTAAACATAGCTAATCTTCTTATTAGATGGCCTGCGTGGTCTGCGAATCGTCCGGCTTTGTCCGGAGGTGTAACAGTTCTGGGGCCATTTTTAGTTGCCTCTAATAGCTCCTTGATAGAAAATGGCTTTAAACCCTTATTTGTATCCCTTATCCGATAGGTATTGACAAAACTGTTTGAAGCACTATACTGGTAATGGATCTCCGGCCGAGGTTTATATACCTCACATGGCGGGAGATTTTTTTGTGAGGTCCTAAGACAATTAGAAGAAAAAGAGAATGGCTTTAAAACCCCATTTGTACCCCCTATCCGATAAGTGTTGGCAAAGCTGTTTGAAGCGCTATACTGGTCATGGATCTCCGGCCGAGGTTTATATACCTCACATGGCGGGAGATTTTTAGTTTTTTCTGTTGTAATCATGACTCTTGACATAATGTGCTGCAGCGTTATCATATTAAGTAATCTCACTTGGATGGATGCTTGCATCGGTTCGAGTGAGTTTTTTATTTGTCATATATTTCTGTTTTAAGCTTGGCCAGCTAACAATCTTCTCGGAAATGATATTATCCTTAATTAAGCGATAATATTGAGAATTTTTACCCGAGTATTGCCAGTGAATTGCTCCAGCCGCCATATCGGCTATGTTGACTACCTTATTTTGCTGGCTATCAACGTGTTTGATCGTCTGTGATGTCTTTTTATCTACGCTATTGCCTAGATAATTATTAAGCTCCTTTTGGTGGTAGAGACTTTGAAAATGCCTATCAGAAGTTACTTTAATTGGTATTGGTTTATACCAAGCAACGGCTTCATTAACTATTTCTGTAAGTAAAATGGCATAATTGACGGGACTGTCTGCAATTTTTCTGCCCTTTTTATCTACAATTAAGCAAAATATATCAAAGTTGGCCGAAACTATTCCAGAAAGAAATTGCCTTTTGGTGTTATGACCAGCGTAATAAAACTTGATTTCTTTAATTTCTTTTTTCTTTGTTTTCCTTAATGAAGACTTAATCCGGCTAATGATATTATTAGCCTCCTTCAGGTTTCTTATGCCTACAGCGCTGATGACTATCAATCTATCTTTTGGATCTGGCAATGTGCCTGACTCGTCGATAAATACATTGACAGGTGCTGCGGTTTTATTGTTTTGAATTTGTTTAGGATTTGGCATAGGATTAACGAAAATTGCTAAGAGAAAAATGAAAAATAACAACTAAAAGTTCAAAATTTCTTCTTACCCTTTAGGGTTAAGACGCTGGAACTTAGCCTGTTGGCGATTTGTGAGTAATTTAGGTTGAAAAATGCGATTGACATAACTTTATTTGGTGGTTCGATGGCGAGTAGATGGTCCAATGTGGGCTGCGAATCGTCCGGCTCTGTCCGGGGGTGTAACAGTTCTGGGGCCATTCTTAGTTGCCTCTAATAGCTCTTTGATTGAAGCAGAAAAGTCTGATTTCCTTTTTTTGATGCAAATAATACCTTGACAGATGAATCGGCGCTGGCATAATGAGATTAAATCCCCGGCCCGAGGTTTATATACCTCAGTTAGCGGGGGGTTTTTTTGTTTAAGATAGCTAATCATAGGGGAGAAACGTCAGGTTTGTTGTTTTTATGGCTTGTAAGTTTTCTTGACATAGCTATTTTCTTCTGTTATGTTTTCTTTTGACAGGCCGGTTGGACTGCGAATCCGTGTAAACTCTCGGTGTAACAGTTCTCCGGCCGTCTTTTATGGCTAAAATATGCCTTATATTGCTTTTATTAATGACACTGTTCGGTACAAGACGCGTCTTATAGGTGAAATACGCTTTTTTGTGAGCGGGAGAGCTTTTACCGATTGACGCAAATGAAATATATATTTTTCTGAAATGCCTAGAAACGGATTGGGAGATAAACTCGTTGTATCCTGGATATTCCAAATCAATAATTAACTCATGCATATTCAATGATGATTGAGATATGGTATAGATTAAGGCTTTGGAAAAAATCTCAACTCCGAATCTTTTTGGCTTGCCATATGTTCTGTATATTTCGTAAAGTGTCCGCTTCATTTTTGCCGGCATTAGTAAAGCATAGGCACATTCGTTATTAGCGATGGCAATTATAGTGGGACGTCTTAATTCCTCTACTCTGCCAGACTGATCCACTTCGAAGCGAAATTGTTTTTGTGGCTGCTTTTTTGAAAATTGAGTCATTGGAGGTTTATTTGAAAATTGGTATTTGTAAATTGAAAATTACTTTACCCGCACACCTATTTTTCTTAGAAGGCTTTGGGCGATGCGGCGTTTTAATTGAGACAAAGCATTTCCACGGAGTTTTAAGCTACTTTCACGATGCCGAGCGTCACTTTCGTCAAGGTAGGCTTCATAATAGACTAAGCTGAATGGAGCTCTATACTTAGTAGATAAATTTTTTCCATGGTTGTGTTCCCAAAGCCTTCGTCGCAGGTTATTTGTCGAACCTGTATATAGTTCCTTATCCTTGTCACTTTTTATTAGATATACGTAATACATAAGAAATTATTTTATAAAGAGAAGTAGTGTTTTGGGTTTACCCGCACACCTAATTTTCTTAGGAGGTTTTTCGTCGAAAAACCTCTGTTTTAGGTAATTAGTAATACTAAAGAGGTAATGATAATCTTTTGTGTCTATTGACATATTTAAGTAATACATAAAGAAAAATAGGTGTGCGGGTTTATTGTGCATCCGCCGTATAAGTCACCGTTACAGTCAATTGTGTGACTGTGCCGGTTACGGTCCCGATATCTAATGACACCCAGTCGCCGGAGTCGATAGGGCCGTTGGAGAGGGCGCCATCATCGGCGGCACCGTCGTTATCGCAAGTGATGGTGGCATCAACAGTCGCGGGATTGTCCCCTGTCCCGTCGCGCTCCTGGACGTCAACGACTGCGGACTCTCCGGCACCGGCGGGGTCAACGACGCATTCGATATCTGTGATGGTCAGAGGATATGGTGCTTTAAATAGGTTAAAGTTATCAGCATCGGTCGGGCTTTCGAGAGTTACGCTCTTGTACTCTTTAGGTGTGATTACTTGTTTGGCGGTGGCGCCAAAGAAAACAAACTGGTCGGCTGTGGTGTCGATAGCGACTTCACCTGAAAGATCAACTGTGGGGCCAGTACCGACGGGGATTTGGGCGGAGCCGGTGGTGGCAATGACTAAAGTAGTGGTTTCTACGCTATCAGAGAAGACATTGAGCCATCGAGTGGCATCGGAGCCAAGGTCGTAGGAGCTGTCGGTACTAGGAGTGATGTCACCGTAAGCGGTGATGGAGTCGACGTAGAGGGAGTTCCAATGAAGAGCGGTAGAGCCCAGGTCGTAGTTACCGGTAATAGTTGGGACAATGTGGCCTTCGGCGTTGATGCTACCGACATATAACCCATCCCAACGAAGCAACGGAGAGCCGAGGTCGTAAGCGGAG